>CAYJKY010000024.1:0-51697 GCA_964370825.1 uncultured Oscillospiraceae bacterium | reverse complement strand
TTGGCTTCTTAATCTTTCTCCTCTCTCTGTCCAATATGTTTGACAAACCTACAATTTTATGCTTACCACATTTTTTGATGTAAAGTAATATAAAATAATAAAATCACCTTGACAATCTTATTAATTCAGAATATAATACAGCTAAGCTATATATCTTAGCTATATTTGTTATAAGGATGATTAATTATGGAGAGAAAAGGTTTATCGCCTACACAAAGTAAGATACTAAAAAGTGGGGAGGAATATTTTTTAAAGCATGGTTTTAAAAATGCTCCTCTTAGAAATATTGTAAAAGACGCCGGCTTTACATTGGGTGCATTTTATGGATACTACAAAACAAAAGAGGATTTGTTTTATGCTTTAACCGATAGTGTTGCAAAAGGATTTACCGATATTATTTTTTCTATAAGTGAGGATATGAACAAGCTCCCTGCAAAGCAAAGGTTTTTTTCCATGCTCGACTGCTACATTGCTCGCTTGCATGAGCTTGTGGATTATATCTGTGAAAACAAAAATGGTATGATTTTATTGCTTAGCTGTTCCGACGGCACAAAATATGAAAACTTTACAGATGATTTTCGTATGCAAACAGGCTCTCGTATCTTTGCTGCGGCAAAAAATGTGACAACAGAGAATTTAGAGGTTGACCCGATTCTTGTTGGATATTTAATGCGTGGCTACTATGACATCCTATCTCGTATTGTTGTTGAAGTCGACGACAGGCAGGAGATGTTTAATATGTTGCGTGATGTCGCTATTGTCTATAAAAACGGAATTATTAAACTTGCAAAAGGGGATATTTAATGCATATTTATTATTTAAATAATCAGGGCAAATTCAAAAAGCAGATGAATAAACTTCTTAACTTTATTAAATCCGACCTTGAAAAGGAAACCAGAAAAAGTTATGCTGAGCTGCTTGAGGAAACGTGGTTTGTGTATAAAAACGAGATGCTTGAGCGATTCCCCTACATAGGTGGAGATAAGGTGAGTGGAACAAAAAATTTAACCGGCGCATACTGTTTTGTTGCCCTTGGTGAAGTATGTTTAAAACATGGTATGACCCTTGAGCAGTGGGGGTATATTACCACTCTATGCTACAAACGATATTTTGAAAACATTCCAGTTTTCATGCGGAAAATGATAGGGAAAATGTATAACAACCCTATAAAAGCAACAAAAATGGTTAAGAAAAAGGATGTGCAAAACGAAAAAAATGCTCTTAAAAATCCCGAGAGTTTCAGGACGAAAACACAGGAACCTACAGAAGAATATCCGGTGATATATCATACAATTGTATGTCCGCTTGCAAACTTTGCGGTAAAATACGGGTACACAAAATACATGCCTTATCTTTGTAATCTCGATTATGTGATGTTCGAGGCATTCTTTGTTCCGTTTCACCGTGAAAAAATCTGCGCCGACGGCGATGCTTACTGTGATTTCAAGATAAAACCGGGTGCAGATATAGTCCCCTCATGGCCATGCCATGCACTTGATGCCAGCGATCCATTGAAATGATAAGGAGTATTATATGAAATATGGTATTATGGGAGCAATAATGCCTACTTTGGTACAAAAGCCATTGTTTGAATATATTAGCACAATCACTTCTGAGATAAACGTAAAATCAGTCAAAAAAGAATACAAAGCTATCATTGCAAGACAACCGGAGGTTGGTGGTCGTAAAAACAATCTAATTATGGGGTTATATCTTGCGGCATATACATTTGCCTTTTATAAAGTAGCGCCACATATTGTTACCGAGGAGGTGTATGAAGGTCTTGTTAGGGCAGTGGCTTACTCCCCATCTACAGAAAAACTGTATAAAGGAAAGAATTTTTTCACCAAAAAAAACATGACAACTCGTGAGCGTTTAGCAGTCGATAAGGAATATAACAGTTACTCGGAAAATTGGAAGTACACATTTTCCTATGATTTATCCGTTCCTAAATGTGAAATCATTTACACTGAATGTGCAATATGTAAAATGGCAGAACGTGAAGGCTGTTTTAATCTAATGAAATATGCATGTGTGCTTGACTACACTTCTCAGGAGTTTATGGGAAACACGCTTACCCGTACAAAAACTATCGGAAACGGAGATGATATCTGCGATTTTCACATCGAGCACAAAAATTGATTCTTTTGGCGATAACAGTGTTTTGCTGTTGTCGCCTTGACTTTTTTGTATTATAAGATATAATTGAGTTAGCGATAACTAACTATCGAAATGTTGCCAGCTCGAATATCTTTATCAAAACGGAGACATTGTGATAGATTTTAATGATGTAACATTTTTATATACAAGCGAAACCGACGACAGCATAACAGCGGTTTTAAACAGTTCCTTTACCGTTTTAAATGGTGAAATTGTTTTGCTTTGTGGTGTAAGCGGTTGCGGTAAGTCCACCTTGTGCAGAATAATTAATGGATTAATACCGAATTATTATAAAGGCAATTTATGTGGTGAAGTTAGTATAAACAATGTAGCGACGGCAGATCTTGACATGGTTGATAGAGCGAAATTTATCGGAAGCGTATTTCAAAACCCTAAAACACAGTTTTTCAACACGGATGTAGAGAGTGAAATAGCTTTTACTTCTGAAAATTTAGGGGTAGAACCTTCAGAGATAAACATAAGGGTTGAAAAGCAACTGACCAATTTTCATCTGCAAGATTTTAGATATCGTAACCTAAACGAAATGTCGGGCGGGGAGAAACAACGTGTAGCTTGTGCGGCTGCAACGTCAACAGGGCAAGACCTTATTGTACTTGATGAACCGAGCAGTAATCTTGATTACAAAAGTATTGAAGAACTTAAAAGATTACTTAGAATGTGGAAAAAACAAGGCAAAACTGTTGTGATCAGCGAACATCGACTATATTTTTTAAAAGATCTTGCAGACAAAGTAATTGTGATAGACAAGGCAAAAATCACCGATATTTTAACCATCGATAAATTTAAAGAATTATCTGATAAGGAGCGCAAGGATAAAGGACTACGATCATTAGTGCCGTTTAAAACGCAGCTTAGCGATGCTAAAAATTTGCCGAATAATATTATAGAACTTAAAAATATAAATTTTGCATACCGAAAAAATACCGTTTTAAGTATATCCAATTACACGGTCAATTTTAGCGGAGTTTGTGCAATCGTGGGACATAATGGCGCCGGTAAAAGCGCTTTAGTTAATATTTTGTGTGGGCTATTAAAGGCAAAGGATTCGGTTATTAAAATAAATGACAAAAATAATAATCGAAAACAGCTACAAAAAGCCTGTTTCATGGTTGCACAAGATGTAAATCATCAGTTTTTTTCCGACAGCGTAATAGAGGAGCTTCGTTCCATTAACGGAGTTGCCGAAGAAGATATCGATAAAGTTTTGAAAGAACTGAACCTATACTATAAACGAGATTTGCATCCTATGGCACTCTCAGGAGGTGAAAAGCAACGGCTAGCTATTGCACTTGCTTTTTTAATAGATAGGCAGATAATCTTTTTCGATGAACCAACAAGCGGTCTTGACTATCGCCATATGATTATAACCGCAGAGTTATTGAATAAGTTATCTTATGAGGGTAAGTCGGTATTTGTTGTAACGCATGATGTGGAATACATTTTATCTTCATGCAAGCATCTGTTAATGATGTCAGGCGGTAAAATAATTGGAGATATGTCGATTACAGAAGAAAACAGAGAAAAAATAGAAAAATATTATAGTTCATTGTAAGGGAGAATATTTAATGTATAGTAAAGAAAATCCAATACTACTTTAGAGCACAATGATATATCTCTTGGACTAACATGGTTAGATTTTATTATGCATCCACCCGACGGGCATCTTGAACTGGGCGCTACGTCATCATTGGGCGGCGAAAGGTTTGAAAGATTTAACACATTCAAAAAGGGTGACGAACTTACAATTACCATAATGGCAGAGGGCTTTTGTGATGTAGTTCTTAAAACTACAATACAAAAAGCGGCTGCAACAAGCTGGACAAACGGCTGGTATAAAAAGGCAGTTAAAAAAAGAATGGAGAAAAGTAATGAAAAATAATGCTCTAAATATTTCCGACCTTATAGCAACAGGTGTATACTCGGCTGTTTACTTTATATTTGTAACAATGGCAACATTTGCCAGCGGCATTTTTATACCTGTGTTTTCTATGATAATGATTCCGGCGATGGCATCCTTAATAAGCGGTGCAATATATATGGTGCTTGCATTAAAAGTGAGGAAATTTGGTGCCTTAACTATCATGGGTTGTGTGATGGGCGTTTTTTATTTCTTTTCAGGACATTTTTCGCTCTTATTTTTACCAAGTATAATATTTGCGGTGGTAGCTGATTTTATAGCTTTTAAAGGCGCTTATAGAAGTAAAGTGTTGTTGACAATAAGTTATGTTGTGTTCGGTTTTGGGAATGCAGGCCCCATTCTTCCACTTTACTTTGCAAAAGAAATATATGTGCAAAATCTTATTGAGCGAGGGAAAGATAACGCTTACATATCAGAACTTTTTGCACAAATCAGTGTGGCTAGCTTTGTGTTATTTGTGGTATCCATTGTCATAGCCGGGATTTTAGGAGCAGTTTTTGCACAAAAAATATTGAAAAAACATTTTGTAAAAGCCGGGGTTGTTTAATGCTTATAACTGACCCGAGGACAAAAGCATATTTGGTTTTACTATCAAGCTTTTTGTTGCTTTTTCATTTAAGCGTTTATAGCAAACATTTATTTGTGTTGCTTATAGTTATACTGTTTATCTTCATGAAAAAACCGAAAACTGCATTAAAGTTGTTTGCATTATACACATTTACCACTTTGATAGGCTTTTACAATGGAGACAATCCTATAATACATTTTGTTCTTTATCTTGGCATGAGCATGAATTTAATGCTACCGAGCATTTATGCCGGAATATATCTTTGCACAACCACAAGAACCTCCGAAATGATATCAGCGTTGAGAAAATGCAAAATAAGCGAAAAGATTATTATACCTATCTGTGTGATAATCCGCTTTTTTCCAACAGTTATAAGTGATATAAAAAATATTCATCACGCTATGATGCTTACCGAATCAATAGTTACAGCATCGCAGCTATATACTTTTGAGATTATATTCTAACTCACCGGTGTGTTCGTTGTTGTAAGGTTATTCAATATGGTAGCAAAAGGGTTTTAGAGCCTACATGAATAAGATTTAAGAGGGGAATTTATGAAAAAATATAACATTTTAATATTATCAAACTTAAAAGGTGGAGCATTAATTGATGATACGCTTGTTAAAAACTCGTTTGAAAGGGATGGTCATAAAGTTGATTTAAGGGAAGTAGGATATGATGAATCACTTGATAATGAATATGATGTTATCATAAGAAGAAACACTTGGGTTAGCACAGAAGAAGAAACTCAAAGGCTATACGAAAAAAACAATAACCTCATAAATCGACTAAAGTGCAAAAACATAAAAACAGTAAATATGATAGGCCTTGACGGAATGGGTAAAGGATATCTTTGTGAGTTGTTTGACAAAGATGAAAAAGTCATTCCCACTATAAACACAATAAATAAATTAGAACTAATACCTAAGGCTGAAAAATATGTAGTGAAAAACATCAAATCTTTCGGAAACGGACTCCATCAGAAGTTTGTTAAACGTGAGGAGCTTCAAGACAGTTATGTTGAAGGGGATATAATCCAGCCGTTTATGAAGTTTATATCCGAAGTACAGTGCTATTATGTTACAGACAAATTGATGTATGCATTTGAATACACACCTTCTAAATTTCCGAATTATCCCGAGCCAAAGCTAGTTGAACTGTCTGATGCAGAAAAAGCCATATCCGATAAATTTGCCCAATATTCTAATCTAAAACACAGGTTTCAGCGAATTGACTTTTTAAGACTTGTAGATAACAGTTTGATTCTTATGGAAATAGAAGATCATGCAGCCTTTATGAATCTACAAAGATTGACAGATGGTATAATAGAACAAGTTCTAACACAATACAAGAGAAATATTTATGCTCTGCTGGAATCAGAACTAAACAATTAGTTGCGTTAGAATATCAAAATTTAGTTTAAGGAGAAAATATGGCAGATAAGATACAAAATTCATACAAATCCACAAAGAATATTTATGATGTGATAATTACCCACAAAACATGGTGGAGTAAACTCTATTCCAAAGTAGTTTGGAAAGGTGGGGATAATAACATAATCGCAGAAAAACTCCTCAATATAATATCAAACGAATTTGATGGGAAGCTTCTTGATGTGCCAGTAGGTACAGGAGTTTTCACCTGTGAAAAATACGGCAAAATGAAAAAGGCTGACATAACTTGTCTTGACTACAGTGAAGATATGCTAAGTGTAGCAAAAGAGCGAATTAGCGGTGAAAACATAAAACTTGTGCAGGGCGATGTGAGAGATTTACAGTTCCCCGACGAGAATTTTGATGTAATTTTAAGTATGAATGGTTTTCATGTGTTTCCAGATAAGAATAAGGCTTTTTCGGAAGTGACAAGGGTGCTCAAAAAAGATGGCATACTGCTTTCAAGTTTTTATGTAGAGGGTAAAGGTAGTCTTGCCGACTTTGTAGTTAAAAAAATACTTGCTAAAAAAGATTTTTTCACACTTCCCTTTGACAACGAAGAAACTATTAAGCGAAGATTATCGAAAGACTTTGAGATCGATTTTTTTGACTGTAACGGGTCGCTGATTTATTTTTGTGCAAGAAAAAAATCTTGATATTTAAAGGAGCTGTTATAAATAACAAATTCCTTGATCCTAGGCATTTTAGGCAGTGCAATGTGGCTTATATCAGACTATATGATTGGGTTTTTACCTGGTGGCATTTTAACAGGAGCTGCTTTGGCGGACATGCAGATACTCCCATCTGTGTTAGAAAATGCTCCATTATGGCGATTTACTTCATCTGCAATAATCCAATCCCTTGGCATGGTGCTGGTTATGTTCGGTTATTTTGCAATATATTTTTTACTGAAAAGCAACAAAATACTCTCTGCTTTATCGTTGTTTGGTGGGATAATGGGTGCAATTATGGGAGTAGTTTACCACACAATTTATGTAATTGCTGTTTGGGTATACATACAAAGTGGAATGAGCGAGGAGTCTTTTATTCTATTGACAGGCATTTTTGAACCTAACAGTTTACTTATGACAATTTGCGGTATGGGGTTTACACTTCTTGGGATAGTGTTGTTTATTGCAGTTATCACAGGCAAAACAACGCTTCCGAAATGGGCGTGCATATTCAATATGATGATTGTTTATGTAATAATAAATTTCTTTGAATTTCCGGGGCATCTTAGCACGGGCTGTATTGTGATGTTTACTGCTCTGCTTATATTTATATTTAAGGCTAATAGTAGAGTTTTTAAGGAGGCAACGTAAATGAAAAAACACAAAAAACTAAAAACAACTTTATTAGTAATAGCAGTTCTTATTGTAGCGATATTCGCGTTACGAACAGTCAATGGTATGCGCTTTTCGTCTGATGTAGAAATATTGGGCAACTATGTGCATGGCGGCAGTATGGATGCCTACCCATTGGAGCAAGAGGACATGACAATAACGGCTATAAAAGATGGGTATACCAATGGTTTTCATATGCTGCCGGACGAGAAAAGCAAATCAGGCTTGGTGGTAACATTTGGAGGGTCGGACGGTAGCTCAGACTTTGACCGCAGTGTAGGTCTTGCAAAAGCGGGATATGAGGTGGTGTCGCTGTTTTATTGTGGGCAGGAAAACCAGCCGGAGAGCCACAACAATGTGCCTCTTGAATTTTTTGGCGAGTTTTTAAACTATGCTGAAACTAATAATATGGACACATCAACGCTCACACTTATTGGACTTTCAAAAGGAGCGGAGCTTGCGCTAATCCTTACCAACTATTATGAAGAAATAGATAATGTGGTGCTATTCGCACCGGCTTCCTACGTTTTTCAAGGTGGAGATATGACCGCCCACACGTCCTCGTGGACTTATGATGGCGAAGAGTTACCCTACATCAATCTAATGCCTGACTTTTTTGGTGTAGCCAAGCTTTTTGCGCCAATGATAATAAATTACCCCATAGCATACAGAGATTTTCAACATAATATGATACATGAAGCTGATAATGCCGAGGAAGCGCTTATAGATGTGTCAGACTTTAACGGTAATATCCTCATCTTTGCCGGAGAGGACGACCAAGTTTGGCCGGCAGATATTATGGGGCAGATGATAAAAGATTTGGCCCCGGAGCAGACCAAACTTATTATTTATCCTGACACAGGGCATGCTTTTTTGCCTGCTGTTAATATGTTAGCAATGGCAAACGGTGGCACGATAGAAAACAATACACAGGCACAGATTGACAGTGATGCGAGGTTGCTGTTGTTTTTAGAAGAAAATCATAATGGATAAAAAGAGAGTAAGCTTATGATAAAAGTACAAAATGTTGACAAGACAAAACTTGCCGAAATCGGAAAAACAATTGGTGAGGCATTTATGGCAGAGCCCGGGGTTTTGGTTCAGGACTTTACGCTTGAAGATGGCATAGCCTATTTTTCTGTACTAACAGAAATATGCTATAACAGTGGATGTCTGTATAGCATTTCTGAGAATCATGAAGGTTTTGTTGCTTATTGGACAAAAAACAACAAACCACCGCTCAAATACCAATTCTCCATGCTGTTCAAGCTACTCACAAGGGTGAAAATACATTCTTTAATCGGCCTAGTTCGAGCGATAAAGGGTTGGACAGGTTATGAGGAGACCTATAAAAACGAACATGATTATGTAGCGATATTTATGCTTGTTGTGCCAAAGGCGTTTCAAGGCCAAGGGCATATGCGAACACTGCTGTCAGCCCCGTTTGCATTGGCAAAGGGGGAGAATATCCCATGCTTGCTCGATACCGATGCTAAAATCAAAGCGGATAAATACGAAAAGTGTGGTATGAAAATTATAAAACAAATGTCAGATGCTGATGTGACGATGTATCTTATGAGGTTTAATTAGAGGGAACACAATATCTCTATTAATGCACCTCTAAAGTATCGGCTGATAAAGGTGTCACATTAGAGGAAACACAGGCGCAGCTTGCAGCTTTTAAAGAAGTGGTCAAACAGTAGAGGGGCTTCAAAACATCAAAGCTGAACTCGATGCGAAAGGTCTAACATTAGAAGAAGCAAAAGCTAACTTTGAAGCTAAGGGTATTACAATTGATGAAGCTAAGGCTCAAATTAGTGAAATGAAAGCTAACGGAAAAACCTTGGAGGGGTTAAGAAATATTCAAGATATAATAAATATCCCTAACAACCAATGATTAAAGTATGTCTGAAACGCTTTTAAGCACTAAAGCAAGATTGGATAGCTCAAAAAAGATTCAACAACCGGCAAAAGGAGGACGTCTCGCTCTCCTTTTTGCATATGCTACTCTCTTTGCAAATAAATTCAGTAGTTCCCTCGTATGCGACTTTTTTCTTTGAGGGGAAACGATCTAACCCCTAACTTTATTTTTTTTGGAGTAGAGCTTTACCTATTATTGACATATGCATAACAATTAATTAGATTATGGAAAAAAGAATTGACAAATATTAAAAGCTATGATAAAATAACAAGGTATCAAATGATACTGCCGAATTGTGTAACGGTAGCACGGCAGACTCTGACTCTGTTTGTCTGGGTTCGAATCCTAGTTCGGCAACCAACAGCGACTTAGTATTTTTTGCTAAGTCGTTCTTTGTTTTAAAACCGGATTATTAATATATGGAAAATTACAACAAATTAGATATAGCGGCAAGGTTGTTTCCAGCTGTAACGAGTAAGAACAACTCATCTGTTTTCAGAGTTTCGATAGTTTTAAAGGAAGAGATTGATCCCAAAGTTTTACAGCTCGCCGTTAATATGCTTTACCAGCGATACGACCTTTTTTTTATTCGCTTAAGAAAAGGTTTTTTTTGGAACTATTTTGATAAGAACCATATCTATTTTACGGTGGAAAAGGAGCATGCCGCTCCATGTTCTACCATTATTGCACACGAAAACAAAGGCTTTGTAATAAAGGTTTTATACTACGGAAACAGAATTTCGGTAGAGGCGTTTCACTCCATTACAGACGGTGGAGGGGTGGTTGAGTATATTAAGTCCTTAACCTATTACTACCTCACTATTAAACACGGGAATTTCGATGATGAGGGAAAGATACTGCTGTTTAATGAATTTGAGAACACCGAGGATGAAGATAGTTTTGTAAAAAACTTTTCAAATCTTCCTAAGTTAAAGAAGGCTACAGGAAAAAAGGACGAAAACTCGTTTAGAATTAAGGGAATAAAATTTTCAAGAGGCGGACACGGTGCAATAACCGGAATTATGTCGGTTATTGCGATTAAGCATTGGTGCAAGGCTCACGGGTGCACTATAACAGCTTTCCTAATTGCAAAGCTCATAATAGCGATATACGAAAAAAAGCAAAAGGGAACAAAAAACAAAAAACCTATAGTTGTTTCTGTACCAGTAAATCTGCGTAATATATTTAAGTCCGAAACTCTGAAAAACTTTTTTGTTGTTGTAAATGTCGGTTACACCATGACCGAGCAAACCACATTTGAGGAGCTTACTAAATCAATATCCACACAAATGTCTGAAGCGCTCGACGAGCGTAATCTGCAATCCGAATCAAATAAAAACGTGAAAATAACCCATAATGTCGTTTTAAAGTATGCCCCATTAATTGTAAAAAACATGATAGTGCCTGTTGGCTTTAATCTCATGGGTGAAACAAAAAAAACTATCACGATATCAAATCTTGGTAAAGTTGATTTTCCGACCGATATCAAGCCCTTTATAGAACACTCCGAGGTGATGATATACCCCACACCCAAAAGCCCGATAAACTGTGCAGTGAGCTCTTTTGAGGATAAACTTGCGGTTACCTTTACCACAGCCGTTACCGACATTTCGGTAATAAGAAGATTCTTTAAATCGCTAAACGATGTAGCAAACATCGATATCAGCGTTTATTCTAACAGTTGGGGTGAAAAGAATGAACAGATGTAATTTTTGTAATGTTAACGTTTTTGAGAGCGAAAAAAACTGCCCGCTTTGTCACCGTGACCTTGATGGAACATACAAAGCCGATACAGCTGTGAAGTATCCAGAATACAAGGTGATTGTTTCGCAAAAATCCCACCTTCATAAATTGCCGCTGTTTGTATCGGTCGTTGCGGCTATAATCTGTGTTTATGTTAATATTTTTACCCATTCAGAAGGTGGAATGCTTTGGTCGGTGATTGTTGTTGCCTCACTTATCTTTGCAAATTCGACATATTACACTGCAAGGTCCACCGCAAAGCGCTTTGGTGCTAAAGTTTTGATATATTACCTGTTGTTATCAGCGTTGGTTGTTGTAATCGATTTTACTGCCGGTGGCTACTTTTGGTCAACCAATTATGTCTTTCCTTTTTTAACACTGGGCACGATTTTATACCTAACAGTCCTTTCTATCCGTAGCAAACACCTTTTCTCAGAATATTTCGGGTACATTCTTGTGGTAATGCTAATTGGTATAGTGCCGATAATTGTTTTTCTTCTCGGATTTTCTACGGTAATGTGGGGAGTGTACATCGCTGCTGTCAGCTGTGCGATTGTATTGATAGGGCTAATTCTGTTTTTCTTCAAAAACCTTAAACAAGAGCTGAATAAAAGGTTTCACAGGTGAATATTGGATAACACGTCCCTGCAATATTGAAAAATACAGTCATTTTGCTTGAACTGCTTTATATGTTTTATGAGGTTGTAATGTTTAATTGTTTAGAAAAAATTGATGTGGATGAATATATAAAAATGGTTAGGGAGTTTTATTCTACCAATGCAGTATCACACAATATTCCTGATGAAAATATTCATAATACAATTACCCATGCATTGAATAACAGTCCTTATGTTAAGATAATAATCTGCAAAAGAGACGGAAAACATGTGGGGTTTTGTAATCTTTCCTTTACCTATTCAACCGAGGTGGGTGGAATTGTTGTTCTAATCGAAGAGATATATGTACGAGACAGCTTTAAGGGCCAAGGTATAGGCGGAGCTTTTTTTAAGTTTATACACGATGAACATGACGATAAGGTGAAACGGTACAGGCTTGAGGTTACCGAAGGCAATGCAGCAGCCATAAAACTTTATGAGCGATTAGGCTTTGAAGCTGTTCCTTACAAGCAGATGATGCTCGATATATAAAGTACAGCCTACTGAATGATAAAATGTTCAGTAGGCTGTTTATTTATTACTTGTTATTAAGTTCGGGTAACGAATCAAATCCCTTTTGTAAATCTTCGTCTGTTGGAACATATTTATTAAGGGTGTTGTTGTGATAGCTTTCATATGCAGCAAGGTCAAAGTAGCCTGTGCCGGTAAGTCCTACCAAAATATTTTTGTGCTTGCCGGTCTGTTTGCACTTCATAGCCTCGTCTATCGCACCTTTTAGGGCGTGTGAGCTCTCCGGTGCCGGCAGAATACCTTCGCTCTGCGCAAAGGTAACAGCTGCGTCAAACACCTCATCCTGTGAATAGGATTTTGCGCTCATCAGCCCGTCGTGGTATAGCTTTGAAACTATCGGACTCATTCCATGATAACGCAGTCCGCCGGCATGGCTCGGTGAGGGTATAAATCCGCTTCCAAGTGTATACATCTTCATAAGTGGTGTGGTTTTTCCTGTATCGCCGAAGTCATATGCATATTTACCTCTTGTCATGGAGGGGCAGCTTGATGGCTCTACCGCAATAATTTCAACGTCATGGTTGCCACGGATTTTATCAGCCATAAAAGGAGAAATGAGGCCGCCGAGGTTGGAACCGCCACCGGCACAGCCGACGATAACATCCGGCTTTATATTGTACTTATCAAATGCCGCCTTTGCCTCTAATCCGATAACAGACTGGTGTAGAAGAACGTGGTTTAGAACACTTCCGAGAACATAACGACAGTTTTCAGTTGTCATGGAGGCCTCTATCGCCTCGGAAATAGCACAGCCGAGGCTTCCGCCTGTTCCGGGATTTTCTGCTAAAATTTTGCGTCCGATTTCGGTAGTGTCAGAAGGTGAGGGGACAACCTTTGCACCGTAGGTCTGCATTAACATTTTGCGGTATGGCTTCTGTTCACTTGATATCTTAACCATATAAACCGAGAGGTCAAGGCCGTAGTAGGCTGTAGCCATGGAAAGAGCGCTACCCCACTGACCGGCACCGGTCTCGGTGGTAAGAGATGTAAGCCCCTGCTCCTTTGCGTAGTAAACCTGTGCAGCGGCACTGTTGAGCTTGTGGCTACCGGAGGTGTTGTTTCCCTCAAACTTATAGTAGATGTGTGCCGGAGTTCCAAGCTTTTCTTCTAAGCAGTATGCCCTCACAAGTGGCGATGGACGATACATGCGGTAAAAGCTTCTTATGTCCTCCGGAATGGGGATAAACTCATCAATGGTGTTGTACTCTTGGTCGATAAGCTCTTGACAAAAGAGTCCTGCTAATGCTTCGGGTGGAACCGCAGTGCCGTCCGGGGCGACAAAACCTTCCGGTTTTTCCTTCATTACGGCACGGATATTATGCCACATCTTCGGAAGTTCCTCTTCGCTGAGATAAATCTTGTAAGGTACGTTGCTCATTTTCCTTCTCCTTTCTTAACGTCCAATAGAACGTAATAAAAAATGCCTGTGTGGCTCTTTAGAGTACACAGGCACCGAACTTAATGTTTAGGTTTATCGGTTATTTGCGTGTCAAAACAGCCCTATTTAATTCAATAGAGCGCCACCAACGAAATGCGTTTTGACGGCTTACCATAAAAGATTTCTCCTAAAACTTTGAATGAATGATAACACAGAATAAAAATATTGTCAAGCTTTTTTGAAAAAATTAATTCCTCTAAACACAACTAAATGTCGATGATAAGATTTTCTGTTGTAAGCTTCGGAACGTAGTGTACGTTGTTAGCATCCCTGTAATATCCGGTGTTTGCATCGGTACAGTCGGTAATCACTACCGTCTCAACCGGTTTTCCCAGTGCAATTATGAGCCTTGACATGTATCTTTGCGGAATACCCAGCTCACCTTCAAGATTTTTTGAATTAAAGGAACCTATAATGCACCCGCCAAAACCCATTTCAACTGCGGCAAGAAGTATCGTTTGTGCAGCTATTCCTATATTTATATCGCCGGAAATTTTGTTTTGTTGTAGCTCGCTGTCGATACACATCACAATGTATCCGGTGGGTTCCTGTCCTTCGAAAGGCACTTTGATATCTAATGCCATAGCCCAGTTTGTATGCTTAAATATCATATCGTTTCTTTCTTTATCTGCCGATAAGATATACCTTATCGATTGACGATTAACCGCACAAGAGCATAACCGTGCATGTGATATTAAGGCTTTAAGCTGTTCGATGCTAATGTGCTCATTAGGGTCAAAACCTCGATAACTTCTGTTCTTTTTAACCAAATCCACAAACATGCTCGACTCCTTTACTACTATCAAACTATTTCTGTAGATCGTACTTGCCGCCCTTGTCCTTCTTTCTTATCAGATATTTGCCGTTGGTAAAATCGGGTATTAACACCGGCGCACCGCCTAATGCTATGGACTGCTCCGACAGGGTTGATATCGACATCCATGCCGCCATGTCGTAGACATCTATCGGTGTATCAGTTTCGGTTCTCAGACTTTCAAAAAATGCATCCAACACCAGCCAGTCCATACCGTCATGTCCGCCTACCGGCACATAGTTCTGCCATATATCATGCTCGTATTCCTTGCGGTAGCCCTCTATGTTTCCCCACTGTTCCTTCCACTTGAAGTCGTACTCGTTATGAACACCGTCGATAAAGATTGATTCGGTATCCTCAAAAAAGGCCGCTTTGGTGCCACGTACTTCGAACCCTCTTGAATACGCCCTCGGAAGGGTTGTGTCCAATGTTATTACGATTGTCTGACCGTCAGCACAGGTAATAGTGGTGGTGACCACATCGCCCTGTGCAAAGTTAAAACTTGAAAGAGCATCGTCGCTGCCGCGGTGTTGTTCGGCATAGCAGTTTAGTCCCGCCGCCTTAGATGCAACAGATGTTAGTGATATCATACGGTTTTTATCGTTTATCCCAAGTAGCTTTGCTATGGGGCCAAGCTCATGTGTGGGATAATTTTCACAGTTGCGGTACATGTAGTTTCTGAGGCGATAGTGGCCGGTCTCGCCACCCTCGGTGACCTCCTTGCGGAGATCATGATGATAGCCACCCCTGCAGTGGATAAGTTCGCCAAACACTCCTTTTTGAGCCATGTTAAACGCCATGAGCTCGTTACGTCCGTAACAGCAATTCTCCAACAACATGCAGGGGGTTCCGGTTCTCTCGTAGGTTTTTACCAACCTAAAGCAATCATCCACCGAGTAAGCACCGCCAACCTCACAGGCAACGGGAATACCCTTTTCCATGGCGGCTACAGTTAAATCAACGTGGCTCTCCCATGCCGAAAACACCATGACAGCATCGATATCTTTTAGGTTGAAAATATCATCGCTGTTGGTGAAAACCGAGGGCTTAACACCCTGTTTCTGTTCAATTATTACGGCACCGTCTTCGGCTCTCGTGCCCATCGGGTCACAAACCGCGGTAATTAAAACATCCGATATCTCCATCATGGTTTTACACATGCTCACACCACGACCACCGAGACCAAAAACAGCCACATTAAATTTATTTTTCATATCAATCCTTTATTTATATTGTCCTGTAGAAATCATAGTATATTATTAGCTTATATTTGTCAACATTTTTTCTAAAACTATTAGGTTTATACTTTTGCTTTGTAACAATACTGGAAATATTTTGCAGTGGTTTGACTATAACTACCACTTACAACCATTTTTGTTTCTGAACTAATATTTCAGTAGTATGGTTCGCTCAGTATTTTCTTACTCATTTTAAAACTTTCTCTCCTAAGTCAAACACTATATCACAGAAAAAGAAACATAGCTATTCACAGATTTAAAAATATTATTGTTGAAACTTGTTTTTTCTTTATGATATAATATTTACATCAAAATTTCTAAGTTTCGTAAAACTTTGTTTCGTAAAACTTTGTTTCGTAAAACTTTGTTTCGTAAAACTTTTGCGAATGTGTGGTGGGTAAAATATTGCACGCTGGAGCGAAATTATATAATGGGGAGAAGTAAAAATGGAGAATATCAAATGGATTTTCTTTGATGTAGGCTCTACTTTGGTTGATGAAAGTAAAGCTTATAATCGTCGAATAGAAAATGCTATCAGTGGAACGGAAATTACATATAATCAATTTTACAGTACAATGATAGAATTTTACAAAAACAATCAAAAAGGTGATTTAGAGACTATAAAGAAATATAATCTTGCAAAACCGAAGTGGAACGTAAAAGATGAATTTTTATTTCCCGATGCTAAAAATTGTTTAAAAAGGCTTAGTCAAAAGTGTAAAATTGGGATTATAGCAAATCAATCTTTAGGTACTGCGGAAAGATTAAAAAATTTTGGTATTCTTGAATATATAGATATTGTTATTGCTTCGGCTGAGGAAGGTATATCTAAACCTGATTTACAAATATTTAACCTTGCTTTAAAAAGAGCGCAGTGCAATGCTAATATGTGTGTTATGATAGGTGATAGATTGGATAACGATATAGCACCTGCTAATGAAATCGGAATGAAAACAATTTGGATAAAACAAGGATTCGGAAAATATTCCACACCCAAAACAGAGTATGAGAAAGCAGATTTCGTAGTGAATAATTTGACGGATATTTGTAAGTTATTACTTAACTGTTAGATGTTTTTGTTTGTTGCTGATTTTTATAATAATAAGATTATGAGTATTCGCTTGATATATGCCTTTTCGCTCCTGATAAAGATTATTTAACTAATTAAACGAGGCGGCAAAACGCATGTCCTTACAAAAAAAACTTGACAAAGTCTGATTGATGACGTATAATAAACTTACAGAAATACGCGGCTTTGTCCGTTTACGATAGGGGGGTTAGATTTGTCAGAAGTACGTGTTAAGGAGAACGAGTCGTTAGACAGTGCTCTTCGTCGCTTTAAGCGCTCCTGTGCCAGAAGCGGTGTATTGGCCGAGGTTCGTAAGCGTGAGCATTACGAGAAGCCTTCTGTAAAGCGCAAAAGAAAGGCAGAGGCTGCAAGAAAACGCAAGTATTAATTAAAAAACTTCGATCGAATTTTCGGTCGAAGTTTTTTCGTTTATTTAAACAACTCCGACCAAAATTCATCAAAGTTGTCACGGTTTTCATAGGTGAACCCCTCATCTGAATATATCAGGTTTAAATCCGACAGTGATCTTTCCTCGCTACTTTGCACATCACTGCGCATGGACCAGGCACCCTCCTGCAGATACGGCAGGTATCCTGCGCCGGTTCCGTCCGTCTCGCCAAATATAAATCTAATAAATAGTTTTGCACTGTTTATGCTTTTTGCACCCCCGGCTATCATGATGTTGACCGAGGAGGCAACACCGTCAAACGGCACAACCTCTGTTGTAAACTCGAGGTTGTAGCCGATTTTATTTAGGCGAAGCTTGCTCGACACCATTAACCCAAGAGCCTCCTCGGCGCCGTCAAGACCAATTGCATCCGACACCTCGTCACTCGAGTTAACTATATGCAGCTCATTCTCTACAAGTTTGCGGATAAAGGTCTCGGCGGCGGACTCTCCGTTTTCGGAGACAAACTCTATACCGCTCCAATCCCTGTAAGCCTGCTCCATAAGCTCATTATTTTTGATGAACATATTGAACATTGCATTCGTGGTCACGCTCTGCATAGGGTTCGGCGCATAAATCTTTCCCCTCCAATGTTCTTCGGTGAGCTCCCACCAGTTGCTTACAGGCGACTCGTCAAAAAGTGTGGGGTTGTAGTGAATAAAAATTGCCTCGGTAAAAAGAGGCATAAGTTGTTGTTCGGTTGTTATCAAACTTTCCTTAATGTCGTAAGGTGCATATTTATGCAGATAACCGTTTGGTATTAAATCTTTTGTGAGTGCTCCGTTTACATCGGTTAGAAATGCTATATCACAGTCATACTCACCGCTGTCTATGGTTTGTTTTGTGTTGGCTATCAACTGTTCGCCTCGCATATCCATTACCTCGACCAGTAGACCCGGATACTCCTCCTCAAAAGCCTGCGCAACATCAAGCATTCGTGTTGATACACTGTATATTGTTAGAACATCTTCATCCTTTGCGGCCTCGTATAATTCTCCTTTTGCCTGTTCTGACTCAAGCTGTGCGGTCGACAACCAGTCCTCTATTTCTTCGTTAAAGCCGTGTGTTGCACAGGAGGAAAACAGCAAAAAAACACTAATAACAACTGCAATGCACTTCCTCATTTCAGTACCTCGTTTTCTATTATCCTAAACACTTCGTCGAATTGCTCGTATCCGGCAACAAAGTTGTCCCATTTTTTATCATCGTTAACATCGATTACTCCGGTGATAAATTCGCTTATATGCTGCTGTGTATAATCATTTAGCTCATTAAACTCAATGACGGAGACTGTGTCGTTTTGCATTAGCTTAAGTATTGAAAGCCCAATGCCGGAACTCTTGAAATATGGTTCATTCGCAAGCAGTGCCCGTGCATTAAAGTAACCTATATTGTAGTCGGTATATCGCACACCGTCGGCGTATTTCGGGTAGTGATACATTACACCTAGCCCATCAAGATTTTTATTCTGCATAATGCCGTTTACATGGTTTATTGTGGCAACTTCGGCAGCCTCGCCGTATATGTCCACATCGGTTGACTTTGCATACTCCCAGTCTACTCCCTCCTCGCCATAGAGTGCAATTAAAAAGGCATCCTCACTGTACATCAGGTCGAGTAGCTTAAAAGCCTCGTCGGGGTGCTCGGTGTTTGCTGATATTGCAGCGGCAGGCACCGGAACCGTAAGCTGTGGTACAGAATGTTGAACCTCACCTTTAAGGGGTGCAATTTGGGTAAAGTGGCTGAATCTGTTAGAATCATCTTCGGTAAAAACATCCGAAAGATGTGAGGCTGAAAATGCACCTAAAATGTCTACAGGGTCGGTTGCGAGTGCGGCAAGCCCACGATCGTCAAGTCGAAACTGTAAGGAATGTAACAGCCCTTTTTCATAGATCGAGTTTAGATATATAAGTGCCTTCCTAAATTCATCGTCGGTCGGTGAAAACATGAGTCTATCACCCTCTGTATAAAAACCATAGCTTTCGGCATCGTAATAAATATAGGAGTTAATTATAGCATTGTAGCTCATTGTATCATAGTTTTCCATACTCCCGGCAAGTGGAATTTCATCCGCAATACCGTTGCCGTTTGCATCACCTATCTTAAATTCCGTAAGAACCTTTTCGAGCTCCTCTGTCGTGGTTGGAATTGAGCTGCCGAGTGTCGTAAGCCATGCGGTGTTTATCCAAAGACTCTGTCCGTTCTCGGCGCCTCTCGATGGGTTGACTGTAGGCGCAAAGTATAGCTTGTCGTCTTTGCTTTTTAAGAATTCGCTCCATCCATCACCTTCGTGTTCCTTCAGTAACCTGTGGTAATTTGTACCATCCTTAACATAGCTGTCGAGCGGCAAAAAATACTTCGTCATTTGCACTGCGTCCGCGCTGTCGATAAGAGTACTCTCGTCCGTTCCAAAAAAGATAAGATCGGTTTTGGTGTTGTTGTCCGACAGGGTTTTAATTATATAATCACGGTCATACGCACCGGCTACCTCATTGAAGACAAGGGTGTAGCCTGTTTGTTCCTCCAACCACAGCTTGTAGTAGTTCGTGTTAATATTTTGTATATTCTCCATCTTGGGGATAGTTATACTCAGCGTCACCTCTTCAGCAGAACAACTACATAACAACACAACAAAGACAATAATGAACAGTTTAATCCTCGTCATCTATCGCACCTATGAATTGTTATGGTTGTAGATATTCCTTTGTAAATATTGCTCGAAACATGAAGGCGAGACAGTGGAGAATCGTTGTAAATACGCCTTTTAACATTGTAGACAGCCATTTTTTCAAGTCCTGTCATTCCTGCATTGTGTCCATGCTCTCCCAGATCGCCGTTCATTTCCGACAAAGCCTTATCACTCATTCCGCACCCGTTGTCGGTAATGCATATCACAACCCCATTTTTTCTATAGTCGGCAGTCAGCGTCAATAAACAACCTTTGGGCATGTCTACAAAGCCGTGTAAAATGCTGTTCTCGATTATCGGTTGTAGTATCATCCTCGGTATCATAACATCCATTAACCTGTCGTCCGCTTCAAGCTCGAAGGCGATTTTATTGTCGTACCTTACATTCATGATATCAATATATTTTTGTAGGTATGTTAATTCATCCCAAACGGAGATATACTCCTCATCCTCAAAGGCGTATCTTATCATATCGGACAATGCTGCAATTGAATATTGACATTTTTCTGTGTCACCATGTCGTTGCAGTATCTGAATTGTGCTTAATGTGTTGATTACAAAATGAGCGTTTATCTGCTTTTTAAGTAGGGCATTAATTGCCTGTTGAGTTTCGGTTTTCGACTGTTCCGCCCTTAGCAATGATCTTTTTACCGTCTCATTTTGTAGGTCGATCCTTGAAAGGAGGTTGTTAATTCCCAAAATCAAGTTGTCGAAATCAACATTGTTTATTGTTTGCAGACGATCTGTCCCGTCGGCCCCCAGCCTGTCTGCCTCGTTCATGACGTGTATGAGCGGAGCGAAGAATTTCCGGCTCTGCATACGAACAAACAACATCAGCACGACAATCATTAGCAAGCTTAAAAGAATAACACCCATAATGTAATAGACATTCAGTGCATTATCGTAATCGGATGACAGCCATGTTGCCACCTGAAACGGAGTTATTCCCACCTGTCTTTTGTTAAAAAGTTTCGCTTCTTCTCCGATATACGGTGCATTTGTGCTAATAACATTTTCACCGCTAAGAATAGCGGCAGACACTACAAGGTCATCCTCTGAATCATAGTAATAATCCAAAAAATTTTGCTCACTCTCAAGCACAAAAAGAGTGCCGAGTTTCACATTGTCATCATCGGTTATCTCTCCGGAAAAGCCTATGTGATTGTTGCCGTCAAGGGTTGTCAAAAGGTGTGAATTAAAGGCGGTTTCACCTAACAATACCGAGAGTCTTTCACATTCTGTAACCGTAATGCTTCCGGAAAATCGATAAAACCAGCCTTCGTTATCAAAGACCACAATGCTGAATCTGTTGTTTGTGGAAAGAAGGTCGTTTGAGAGTGCGGAATGTACATCCACTGCAGCCGCATGACGCTTTGCGAGGTTGTCCTGTAACAAAAGCTCTCGCATCTCCTCCATCTGCGAGACGGTGTAGTTTATCCGCTCCATCAGCTCGATGTTTTCACATAACTCTGTAAGCAAATCCTCGGCTCTGTACTTTATAAGTTGTTCATTTGCCTCGGTTAATATTTGTTGGATTAAAGCATAAAAAGAAATCCAAATAATAATCAGGGCAACAAACAGTAAAGAAAACATGCGTATAAAATCTTTTTGTAGTTTAGTTTTCATGTCTGTTCTCTCGATATGCTGTCGGGGTTATGCCGTAATGATTTTTAAAAACCCTACAAAAATAAAGGTAGTCGGGATAACCACAAAGATGGCAAATCTGTTTCATCGGGATGTCAGATTTGGTTATTAGCTCGGCAGCCTTTCTCATTCTTATTCCGGCAACAAAGAGGGTAAAGGTGGTGGAAAAGTTCTTTGCAAACAGGTCACAGATGTATGTTTCGGACAGATGAAATTTTTCGCTGAGGGACCGTAGGCTGTGTTTTTGGTGATAATTCTCCTCAATATATGATGTTAATTCATCAAACACCGAGGATCCTCGGCTGTGCGTTTGTTGCATTTTTTCTCCATCTCTCTCAGTGAAGCGCTGGGTTACCCTCTCCAATGTCAGATGTAATGCGTCATTATCAATGGGCTTTAATAGATAATCGTGTCCACCAAGGAGAAAAAATTCTCTCGACGCTTCGAATTCTGCAAATGCACTAAGCATGATAAACTCAGATTTTATTCCCTTTTCTTTACATCGACGAATAAAATCTATGCCGTCCATCCCCGGCATCTTAAGGTCGCAGAACACAATATCAGGCGAAAGTTCTTCCAACTCACCCAAAGCTTTTTTGGGGTCGGTGCTTTTGCCTGCAAGAAGAAGATTGTTTTCCTTCCATTCTATCGCATTAGTAAGACTTTCAAGCATTAACGCTTCATCATCTAATAAATATACTGTATACAAAATACAACCACCGATTTTAGAATACTACAATATTAATATATCACAGATATAAAAGCTGTCAACCTTCCGAATGATATTTTACAATATTCCGAAGATAATCCATATCAAACCGAAGATAATCCATATTAATATTATCTGTATCGTGTTAAAATTAAAGGGAAAATATCATGTTGTAGTGAAGGGATGAAAATATATGAAAAAGGGATTGTTGATTATTGTCATGTTTTTTGTGTTGTTCTGTCTTGATCCTGATTATACACTTGTTGTACATGGTGCAACCGCTAACGGTAGCTGGCTTGACAATGCCTCGTCGGGCTTTGACGGCGGTGACGGCAGCGAGCAAAGTCCGTACCAAATAAACACCGCGGCACAGCTTGCCTATCTCTCTAAGATAACGCAGGATGTTGATAATGTTTACCGAGAGGCACACTATATTCTTACCGACACCATTAACCTAAGTGCACATTACTGGGAACCTATTGGCAACGACAAATATAATGGTGTTTTTGTCGGTGACTTTGACGGTAACGGAAAAACCATAACCGGACTTACGATAGGTGATCTTTCCACCGATAAGCCGGCAGGATTGTTTTCGGCATCGGGCGAAAGTATGATAAAAAATCTTTCCTTCGAGCAGGTTGCAATAGACACAAATGCCTCGACGGTCGGAACACTTGTAGGAAAAACAGGACAGCATACCGGAGTAACCACAATATATAATGTAAATGTATTAGACGGCACTGTTGAAAGCACGGTGAATGGCACATCGTGGGATGGGGTTGGCGGAATTATTGGTGCCGCCACCGGTGCTTACACATATCTCTACAACTCATCAAACGCTGCGTCGGTGACCGATGGGGTAGCCGGCAGTGAGAGTGGTTACGGTACGATCGGAGGACTTGTCGGCCTAAGCCATTCCGCCATAATTGTAAGTTGTACCAACACCGGAGAGGTTGTGTTCAATTCCGCCACCTCAACCACCAACATATATGCATATGTCGGCGGATTAGTTGGCTCCGGCGGAGAGATTTACAACTCTGCAAATTTAGGGACAATAACGGTGGACGAAACAGCTGCTACCGCATATATACGTGTAGATATAGGCGGAATATCTTCATATGCTAATGTAACCAATAGCTACAACTCGGGTGATATTATCTACTCCGGTAGAGTAGATGGGAAGTATAGCAGTTATGTCGGCGGAATTACCGCTACCGGTGACGATACTATAATAAGAAACTCCGTTAATTTTGGTGGATTTGTTACCACCAATCCCGATCTGAGGTACAATACCATTTCAAAAGACGGAGTATACAACTGTTACTGGATAGATACCTTAACACAGGGTAACACTGAAAATTCATCAAATCCGGACGAGCTTTATAACAGCGGAAGCTTTTCGTTGTCGGACGGAACCCTCACCACTGCCGGAAACAGCACAGGCAATGTCATTGCCAATGATGTAACCACTGCACTTAACAGATGGGTTGATGACAACAGCATTACAGAGACATTTTTGCCTGTTCAGTGGGTTTGGGACAGCGTAGAGGCAGTATCTCATGTTTCAAAAAACAGTGTTACCTTCAGCATTAAGGATAACACAAATACTTCGGTAAACGGTGCAGAGATTTCCTTGAAAACACCAGATGGAAGGGTTATCGAAAGAATATCCACAACCGACGACACCGTTACCTTTAGCGGGTTAATGCACGGCAGATATCTTGTCGAGACTAAATTCGAGGGGCTGCTAACCCAAACCATTATACACAACAACACCGGCAGTGAAAATGCCGAGATAAAGCTGATAAAAACTACCGCCCCCCAACTTTCCTCTACCGGTGAGATATTGGTGGACAGTATCACCGACCTTGCCTATATATCTCAGCAGGTTAACGATGGAAACGACTATATTGATCAGACGATAATACTCACCGAGGACATAGACCTGTCCGGATATGAATGGACACCAATAGGATATGCCGACATTAACAGCACGAATTTAGCCAATTACGACAACCACAAACCTTTTAGTGGAGTTTTTGACGGGAACAACAAAACCATAACAGGTGTTTCGGTACACTCTATATATACACCTGCTGCACTGTTCGGCTATACTCGTGCCGCTGTGATTAAAAATTTAAATTTAGACTCCTTTGATATCTCAGGGTACAGCAGTGCATCTGCGGCCCTGGTGGCGTTGTCCGTGAACAAGGAATATAACAATGAGCAAACCTCCGAAATAGACGGAATCACCGTCACCGATGTCAACGTAGTTTCAAATATAAGTTTGGGTAAAACACCTTTGGCAGGTGGTATTGTTGGTATGCTATACGGCGGTATAATAACAAACTCAAAGGTGGTGTCCGGTGATGTTTCCGCCAATGTGTTTTATGAATCCCACAGTAATGTTGGAGGAATTGTTGGCAGTTCCGACGATCTATTTAACATAATGGACACCAATGTGCAAAAATCTATACAGATAAAAAATGTCACAAACAATGCTAATGTTTACTCTGATAACAGGGCAGGTGGTATTATCGGACATTGGGATGTGTCGGACAAGGATATCGATAACATTATAGACAACGCAGTAAACAACGGTAATGTGACCGGCGCATACTTAGCAGGCGGTATTGCGGGCGAGATAGAGTCTTCCTCGCACAGTACTTATGCCGAGTCGGTGTTAAATTCTACCAATAACGGAAACATTATATCCGGGATATCGACTTCGCCCTCCTCTACACTCGGAGGAATAGTTGCACTCGATGAAGCAGGTACACTAATAGCCGATTGCACCAATAACGGTAATCTTATCGGAAACGAAAAAATATACAGAATGGGTGGCATAATAGGTGCCGTGACTGCACTTAAAGAGATTAAAAATTGTGTCAACAACGGAGACATAACCAGCACGGTGGACAGCAGTATAGAGGTTGGCGGCATCACCGGACAGCTTGCTATGGGTTCCGACTGCCAGCTTGTAAACAACATAAATTCCGGCGACATAAGTATGACCTCGGGCTCCGACAACAACAACACGGTTCACCTCGGCGGCATAATCGGCAGTGCATCGGCTGCCTACGGAACCTTCAATGTCGGCATTAAAAATAACTACAACATCGGCACCTTGTCTTCAGCAGACACCGGTTACTATTCTTCTCTTGGCGGAATAGTGGGAAATCTTGCAGTAAAAAGTTCAATATCCTACAACTATGCACTTTATGTTGATGACCAACCCCTAATTGGAATTATAGGGACTAGCAACACAGGAAGACTACCGAGCGAGGTCAAGGGGAATGCAACATTTGTAGACAACGGTGGTGTATTGACCGCCGTAACAGGCACAATAAATGCGCAATATGAGATTGAAGATATAACCTATGATGGCACACTTATATCGGATAACCTGCTAACCGCACTCAATACCTTTGTCGACAGTGTAGAGCTCAATACGATAGAGGAACTTAATCGGTGGAGAATGTTAGCCACGATTAACAGCGGATACCCCATATATGTACTACCACCTAACTATGATGCAAATGGCGACGGCAATGTTGATATCGACGACCTGCTTTTAATAGCAAATCCGTTAAACTATAACAAAGCTACCGATGATGCACAAAATCCAAACGCCGACACAAATAAGGACGGATTTGTTAACTTTGCAGACATTGCTGCTACACGAAACAGCAAAAACTACGGTGGAGAAACACCGTAGTTTTTACCAAGCTACTCATCGTCATTTGGTGGGGTAGGTTCCGGATTTTCAATGATTATCTTTCCGTCCGCAACCTCAATTTTAATTTTGTTGCCGGTAATTCCTATTGAGGAGAGCATGTCTGAAGGAATCTGAACCCTTCCGGCGCGGTCAAGCACTGCAAACTCCTCGTGTACGTTGTCCTCTTCGAAGGACGATATGTCCTCCAATCTGCCCTCATAGCTCTGGCGAACCCTAAACTCGCTACTTGTTTTGCCGTCTCTTATCGCTACGACCCTTTTAACACGCTTTGAGAGGCTTTGATCATGGGTAACCATTACAATCGTCAACCCAAGCTCCTCATTAAGTCGTTTAAATATATCTAAAATCATATCGGTGGTTTTTGCATCCACCGAACCTGTCGGTTCGTCTGCAAGTAAAATTTTTGGATTGTTTGCAAGCGCAATAGCAATGGCAATACGCTGTTGTTCACCTCCCGACAGCTGGTTAAGTCGGTGTTCCTTTCGATGCGACATTCCGATTAACTCCAACAGTTCGGTTGCTCTTTTCTTCTTTTCAGATTCTCCACCGAAAAGCATGGGGAGTTGAACATTTTGCATTGCAGTGAGGTAGGGGAGTAGATTTCGTGCATTATTCTGCCAAACGAAGCCTACGGTGGAACGCTTGTACTCCACAAGTTCCTCCTCACCGAGCTTAAACAGATCCATCGAGTCCACAAAAAGTTTTCCCGCAGAGGGTCGGTCGAGTCCGCCTATCATGTTCAGAAAGGTGGATTTTCCGCTACCGCTGTTTCCGATTATCGCCATCAGCTCACCTCTGCCGATACTTAGCTCAAGCCCCTGTAAGGCAACCACCTCTATGTCGGAGGTTTTGTAAATCTTTACAAGGTTTTCACAGCGTATTATCGGCTCTTTTTTTTCGTTATCCAGCATCTGTTATCCTTCCGTCCTCTAACTCGAATACCCTGTCACCGAGATCCATGAGCCCCATATCATGTGTTGTCATAACGATGGTTATACCTTGATTTGCAGATAAATCTTTAAACATTTTAATTACACGAAGTCCTGTTGCTGTGTCAAGCTCTGCCGTTGGTTCATCGGCAAATACCACCTTTGGCATATGTGCAACGGCTCTTGCGATTGCGACACGCTGTTGTTCTCCCCCCGAGAGTTGTTGAGGCATATGGTTCATCCTTGCTTCGAGACCCACAAGGTGCAAACATTCGATGGCTCTTTTTTTCATGTCGCCCTTATAGTTTGCAAGTCGAAGAGCAAACTCTACATTTTCGTATGCATTCATTATCGGAATCAAGGCTACCGATTGAAAAACAAAACCGACACTTTTTCTTCTAAAGCTACTGCGAGAATTGCTGTTTAGCTTTGACAAATCCACGCCATCAAAATAAAGCTCACCCGTACTCTGCTCATCAAGCGCACCGAGTATATTCATAAGCGTTGTCTTACCCGAACCGGAACGTCCTTTCAATATGGTCAAGCTCCCTCTGGGTATTTCAATGGTAACATTGTCAAGTGCCTTAAAACTACTGTTGTCCGACAGGGTGAACACCCTTGTGAGACCCTGCGTAGTGATAATGTTCTCCTCCTTCACGCTAATCCTCCCCTAACTTTAGAGCCTGTGCTATCTTTAGTCTTGAAATCATGCTCGAGAGTACCAGTAGACAGAGGGCAATCATCACACCTATAACCACAAATATTCTCAGATTATCCGCCGTGCTGATAACAACCTCAAGCGGTATTGGTTGCTCTGCCGGTGCGTAACTTATCTCTATTAGCGGTACAAACAATATAGATACTATAAAGCCGATGGCACTTCCTACCGCCACTGAATAGCCGGATATAAAAAGCTGCTCGCATATCAGCATTGCTACGATCTCTCGCATCGACATACCCATGGCCCGATATATGCCGAACTGCAGTTGACGACGTATGATCGATAAAATCCAGAATATTAAAAACCCGACGGCACATTGCAACAATATCATGATAAATCCAACGGTGAGTAGTCCGTTTGTGCCCTGGAAAATCGGCTGGTTTTTTTGTGCTGTGATGTCTGCCAATGTGTCCCTAAATGTGACAATTCTAACATTGTTTTGTTCAATAAAGTCATATATTTCAAGCGAGCTATCCTGCATGTTTATCCAAACTTCGTAGGGAGTGTTGGGAAAAACCGACTGATTGTAGGATAGATGCCCTACTATAAGATATTGATTGCTCTGATGCAATGTGCCATCACTACCAATAGAAGTTTCGGTGCTGTTAAATGTCGGCCAGTAATCAACAAATGCATATATAGTACCCATTCCCTGATTATTTCCTGCCGAATCCCTGTAATTGATTGTATCTCCTACGGCAAAGCCAAACTCGTCAGCGGCATTCTGTGACATCAAAATTGCCTGCGGGTTTTGTGAAATAGCATTAAGATATTCGTACCAGTGATAGTCTAAAAGTTCCTCTTGGAAAATTGCAGTCTCACCGAATTCCTTTGTATGTATACCCATTAAAACGGTGTTTTCAAACTCACCCTTGTTACCCGAAACCGACATATCCTCCATAACCATAACTTTTGTGTGAGTCTCTGCACTTTCTAGGTCACTATACTTTGCATAATCGGGTTCGGTGTAAAATATATCTTCCTCATCATACGGCTGGCTTCCAAAACTCAACAGATCCTCGTTGCTGTCCCATACCTCCTTAATGACGATATCGGCACCGTTTTCATATTCGATTCGGTTTTCCTCGTTGCTGTTTATTGTTCTAGCACAGACCGAACTGAAAAGACCGAGAGATATGGTCATAATTAAAAACATCATGATGAACCCACGATTTTCATCGGTGTTAATAACTCGCTTAAAAGAGAGGTATATTGCAGGTGACCATCTTCCTTTGCCGATAAAAAATAACAGCTTCATTAATAACGGAAAAATTCTCAGTGCAAGTAATCCGGCACCGATAATAAAGATTGAAGAGCTTAAAAACATTATCGGGTCTAAGCTTGCTCCTTCTCTCATACGCTCGGAAAGAATTTCCTTTTGAGCGTTAAAATTATACCATCCATATAATGATACGGCAATAAGGGTTATGTCAAGCCCTGTTTTCTCCCACCATTTTAATCTAAATCGTTGTTGCTTTTTTTGTTTTGCTAGCACAATCCCGACGTTTGCGTGTTTAACAGCGGGAATAACCATTGTAATTATAGAAAACAGTGCAGCAACTGCGGAAAATATCAGCGATTGAAGATTAAAGGATATTGGAAGCGGTGCTCTGTTAACAAACTCTAAAAAGGCATTTGACGCACCTAACACCTGACAAATTAAATAGCTTAAAGGTACGCCTATGGTAAGACCGGCAAGGCTTACAAATATCGATTGCAAAAGATATATATTGAGTATCTGTCTTTTACTCGCGCCCCTGCTTTTGAAGACAGCTATTTCGGTAAGCTCATTCTCTATCATCTGTCGGGAGACCATGAAAATAAATACTGCAAGCAGTATGCATATAGGAAGCTGGAGCACCAACACCGTCACGTTAAGTCGGGCTGTTTCATCAACATGTGTTGATAAAATATCGTTAAGTCTGGCGGTGAATTCCATATCATTATCTTCGGCAAGATTGGTGTACCGCGCTATAACAGAAAGAAGTCGTGTGGCATCATTGGTTTTGACTGCAGTGTGATCGAGCTGAAGAATTTTTTTAACCGAGTAGGAATAGGGCGGGTTATCGAGATTAACAAATAGGCTGCTATATAAAGCCTCATCCATAAAAACATGCTCTGTATAATTTGCGGGTGGTGTTATCCAGTAGCCATCAGACCCATCGCTGTTTTTAAAAACACCTTTTATTGTGATGGAATAGTTTTTTTCCTCTCCATCTACCAGCCGTTCAAAATCATAACGTTCGCCGACAAAAAGATTTTTTCGAATTAGTGTTGTTTCACTCACTATGACTCCTATCGAGCCGTCCGGTTCAATCTCGCCTGTGTACATCTCACCGTGAACAATGTCGATATTATCTTCAATTCCGCTCAAATATCCAAGCCTAACCTGGGAGGAACGCATCTCACCCAGCTCATCCTCATCGTCTATAGCGAGCGAGGTTGCTATAAGAAAGACCTCATTAATTTCGTTAAGGACAGGCAGTGCCAGCTGCTGTTCCGGCTCATTTGACGAAGGGTCGAAAAACCTTAAAAATTCATCCGATGCCTTTATTTCTTTATGCACATCCGCTTCGATTACGATGTTTCCGGGGTGTGAATTGTTTTGTAATATATAGTTGCTGAAATTTGCGTTAAGTGTTCTTTGAAGCACAGCATCGGTGTATATTCGGGCAGCTCCGATGATGCTTATCAATAGAATGTTACCTATCAATAAACTAATTATCATCCACCTTTTGCTCTTTAGCTTTTGTAAAACAAATTCAAACAATGCATCTTCCTTATTCTACCAATATTTCCTGACCTTCGGTCAGGCCGTCAATAACCGCATAGTAATCCTTGTTATCAAAAATCGAGGTAAAGTATCTTTTCTTAACCACGCCATCCTCTAAGATGTTAACATATTTTTTGTCCGCCTCATTAGTAGCAAGGCTTTTATCGAGCAAAAGAGTATCGGGGATATATTCTGATACTGAGGTGACCTCGACAAACACCGCAAATGAATTATATGCCTCAATAATTGTGTCGGTAAGGTTTTCAATTCCATCAATCCTCACATAGTAGCTCTCCTCCCTATACTCCTGAGGTAGAATTACAGGTGAAGATATAACCTTGCCTGTAAGGAATAGCTCCTCGCGCCCGTATCTCACCTCAATATCTACCGAGTCGCCATATCGAAATCCCTTTGGATTTTTTATCTTTAATAATAAATTTTGGATATCCACCATCCCCACAACTATTCTTGTAGGATCTACGAGATCACCTGCCTCAAGAAATCCCGTCATGACTATCATTCCGTCAAACGGCGCAAGCAGATATTGGGTGTCCATCTCCTCTCTGATTTCTGCTATTTCTTCGGTCAGTCTATCTATATTGTTCTGTGTTACAAATATATTCTGCTCATAGCTAAAGCGTTCTTTTTCCATGCTTAATAGCTGTATCGTATAATCCTCGGTCCCTGCTGTAAGTGTACCGAGGATCTCCGAGTTTATTCTGTATTGGGTGTTATAACTTTGGGTCAACGAGGTTATACTGTCCTGCTCTCGTCTTAACTCAATCTGTTTTTCCTCAAGTGGTACAGCACTGTTCTCGGTGTAAAAGCTGGCCAACCTGTCACCCTTCTTGACCATCTGGTCTGCACGGACAAAGAATTCTGAAAAGTAAGCGTGTCCATCATAATAAAGTTCGCGGTCATGGGCAAATACTATGTCGGTTTGAGATGTAGATTCATCTATGTAGTTGCCGATCTCAAGACTTTTAGTTTCATAGCTGAATTCTGTGGGAACAAACAGCTCCTCATCAAGAATAGCATCATCGCTGTCGCAGGAAACGAATAAAGTCGATAGCAATAATAATATAAGGATGGTGAATTTACCTCTGAACATGTACAAGTTCACCCTCCTCTAATCCACTTGTAACCTCAACCTTAATGTCGTTGGAGATACCGACGGTTATAGGTCTGCTGGTTAATCTTCCGTCTTCCTCCACGATAAAGACATAATCGCCGATGGTAGAGTTACTGTTTACAGCATTGGGAGGAATAGTCAATACATTTTCGGCAATATCGGAGTACACTTCTATAATGGCAAACTGCCCTTCTTTAAGCTCAGGATGTTGTTCTGTAAAGTTGAAATAGGTGAAAATTTCCCTTTCTGCGAGCTGAAGTGCTAAAATTTCATCGCTCGGCAGTGGTACATTTTCTATTTCATATTGTTTACCGTCTATCGCAGCGGTAACCTTCACCGCCGCAGAGAGGGATACGCTACTTATAAACTCACCGGTAAGGGAGAGACTTTTAGTGTCGGCTATCGATACAATGGTTGTATAGGCCTCCACCTCATCACCCGCAATAAAATGTTTTGCATATACTACAACACCGTCGAACGGCGCCGATATGGTTGGGGTAACTAACGATGCCCTGAGTTTTACAAGCCTTTCACTGAGATGTTCAGCGGTTAGTGCCTGTTCCTCAATCTCCTGTGCTAATGCTGTTGAGGCAGAATTTATTCGGGCCTGCGCCAACACAAGTTCGGAATCTGATACAGGAAGAACGGGTGCAGTTGATGAGCTTGAAGATGATTGAACTGCACTTGATGATGTTAAAGAACTTATACCTGAAGGCGCAGAGGAAATTGAACTTGTAATAGATGATGAAGAGATTATGGCTGAGGACGAGGATGATGCCTGTGCATTAGATGCGGCGGCAACTGCCTCGGCATTAAGTCTTAAAAGCTTGTCGTACTCCGTGCGTGCAATAGTAACGTCCAGCTCCATTCTGCGAATGGTAAAATCATTGACGGTCTTATTTACGGCTATCTCTTTCTCAAGGTCCTCAATCTGCTCAGATATATCCTCTATGTCAAGCTCGAATAAAATATCACCCTGTTTGACCTCGTCACCAAGGGTGATGTAGCTCATTGCTATTGCTCCTTCGCTCTCAAAATATAGATTTTCTACATATGGAACAACTGCGGAGGAAAAATTTTGACGCACCGATACGGTGTCCCTCGTAACCTGTGCTGTATCATATTCCATTCCTACAGGGGTAAGCAAAGCCGGCACATCAGGTGAGCTACAACCGAAAAGTAGCAACATACATAATGTGTAAATCGTTATTGAATAAAATCTTCGAAGCATCAACACTATCCTATAATAATCTGCTCTCCCTGCGTGACCCCATCGGTTATCTCATAAAACCCATCTATAAGTTCACCGGTTGTGACATGCTTATAATCTCTTATGCCGTTTTCGTTTTGATAGTAAACCGTAGTTTTGCCATTTAAATTTTTCACCGCTTCCTCAGGTATGTAGAGGATGTCCTTAGCTTCCTTTGTAATCACCGTTATATATCCGTATGTTCCATCCGGTATGATGACATCGCTGTCCTCCATGATGAAATAATATTCCTGCTTATCATCTTCGGGGTCCTCCTCACCTGCCGATATTGCATGTACTGTGTACGGTATATCTTCTATAAAAAGTTGTGCCTCATCACCCTCCTCAAACAAGCCTTTTTCCTCATTTGTGCTTATAAATGCGGGGGTAGAGTTATCCGAAACGGTTATCAATGACTGCCCACGTTCCGATACATCGCCTTTATCAAGATCTCTAATGTAGCTCACGACTCCGTCAAACTCTGCAATGATTTGTCGCTCGGATATATCTTTTTCAATCTCATTCATCTTTAGTTGTAAAAGATATATGTTATCATTGATATGCTTTACCGCCTCGGTGTAGGGCATTATCCTTTCGGAGGATGTCACGGTTGTTTTGAGCTGTTGAGCTGTTAAGGTTGATAGATATGCTTCATGGGCGGCAAGTTCCTGTGTCATCAATTCATTTGTCTGCTTAAGCTGTAGCTGTAGTATTTCTAAATCTTCGTGGCATTGCGAAAGTTCCGCCTCAAGTTCTTTCATCTCAAGCTCTATAAGTACATCGCCCTTTTCAACTGTATCACCCGTAGTAACATATACAGTTTCAATCTCGATACCCGATATGTCGAATGATAGCCGCTCCTCTCTAATGGCGTCGTAATCACACCTTATTCTCAACTCCTCTACAAGGTCACCCTTCTCTACGACAGCTGTGTCAAAATATCTCGGTTCCGGTTGATGTAGCTGAGGTGTAGGCGGAAGATCTTCCTCCTTTGGGACAAGAAAAAAAAGAGCACAAAGAACAAGCCCCACAGACATAATTGCAAATACAATCCTTCTAATCAAGCCTGATCCTCCGGAACTCTCTTTGTGCATTTAAGGCTAATTATAGCACAGCAAAACAGTCTATTGCAATAGTTATTATGAATTTGTGTCTGTGATTTTTTAATCCTCTACTAAAATATTTTATTGAGCATACATGGTTGCTATTTTTATTTTTATGATATATACTTAGTAAGTTGAGAATACGAGCAAACAAACCGTTTTTTGTGAAAGGGAAGTAATGGATATACTACAGATAATTACCAAGGAATTTGGAATCACACCAAAAATAGTACAGGATACTGTTTCATTAATAGATGAAGGAAACACCATACCTTTTATTGCGAGGTATCGTAAGGAGGTTACCGGCTCGATGGACGACCAGGTGTTGCGTCGCCTCGATGAACGGCTCAACTACCTACGTAATTTACAGGCAAGAAAAGAGGAGGTGAAAAGCTCTATAACAGAGCAGGGCAAGATGACCGACGAAATCATGAAGTCGCTCGATAATGCCGTCACCCTTGCCGCCGTTGAGGATATATACCGCCCCTATAAGCAGAAAAGAAAAACAAGGGCAAGCGTTGCAAAGGAAAGAGGTCTTGAACCACTTGCAATAAGAATTTTAGACCAAAATACCGGCGACGACCCATATATGCTTGCCGAGGAATACGTAGATGTGGAGAAAGAGGTTGCAGATGTAGAAGCTGCACTTGCAGGTGCACGTGACATAATGGCCGAAATTTTTTCCGACGACCCTAATAATCGCAATACACTACGCAGTTTATATCAGCGCACCGCAAATATCGTCGCAAAGGCTGCAAAGGATGAGGATAGTGTTTACAGAACCTATTACGATTACACCGAGCCGGTTAACAGGATGGTTGGACATCGCATTTTAGCATTAAATCGCGGTGAAAAGGAAGGCTTTTTAAAGGTGGATGTGGATGTTGACGGACAGGAAGCAGTCCTAGCGGTAAGCGATAGATATGTAAAAAAGGGTCAATGTCTTAGCTGCGAACAGGTTAAAATTGCCGTACAGGATAGCTACACAAGGCTTATTCATCCATCACTCGAGCGAGAGGTTCGCAGCAATCTTACCGACAATGCATCTGAGGGTGCAATAAGGGTTTTTGGCCAAAACCTTCGACAGCTTTTGCTTCAACCACCGCTAAGAGGAAGGGTTGCCATGGGGCTTGACCCGGGGTATCGTATGGGCTGTAAGGTTGCGGTCGTGGACGAGACAGGTCTTGTTCTTGATACAGCGGTTATCTATCCCATCGAGCAATTTGGAAGGGTAGAGGCTGCCCAAAAAACGGTAAAAACCCTTGTGAAAAAACACGGCGTGCAGGTAATGGCAATAGGAAACGGCACGGCAGGACGTGAAACCGAACTTTTTGTTGCGGATCTTCTGCAACAGCTTGCAAGCGAAAATATAAGACCGGAATATATGGTGGTAAATGAAGCGGGAGCGAGCGTATACTCGGCTTCCGAGCTTGCCGCAGAGGAGTTTCCGCAGTTTGATGTTAACCTGAGAAGTGCCGTATCTATAGCAAGGAGATTGCAGGATCCGCTCGCTGAACTCGTGAAAATTGACCCAAAGGCGGTCGGGGTAGGACAATATCAGCACGACATGCCGCCACAACGATTAGCACTTGAACTCAATGGTGTTGTAGAGGATTGTGTTAACACGGTAGGTGTTGAATTAAACACTGCATCGGCACCACTGCTCGAAAGGGTGGCGGGTCTCGGTGCGGTAACGGCAAAAAATATTGTAAAGCGACGCGAAGAGGAAGGAGCCTTTAAAAGCAGAAAGGAGCTTTTGAAGGTGCCGAAACTCGGTCCTAAAGCATTTATGCAATGTGCAGGCTTTTTAAGGTTGAACGACGGTAAAAACCCGCTTGACAAAACCGCTGTACATCCCGAGAGCTACAAAGCGGCGGAGGAACTATTGTCTATATGTGGATACAAAACTTCCGACATTGGTACGCAGGAGATATCACAGCTTGCCCAAAAGGCGGGACAGGTTGGTCATGATGAACTTGCGAGACAGCTCGGTATAGGAAAACCTACCTTGATGGATATACTCGATGAACTTCTTCGTCCCGGTCGTGATATTCGCGACAGCCTTCCGCCACCAATACTTCGTAGCGACATTCTAGGAATGGAGGATCTAATAGCCGGAATGGAGCTTCAGGGAACTGTGCGAAATGTGGTGGATTTTGGCGCTTTTGTCGATATCGGAGTGCATCAGGACGGGCTCGTTCACATAAGTAGAATTACAAATCGATACATAAAACACCCGAGTGAGGTGCTGTCGGTGGGCGATGTTGTAACGGTCTGGGTCATGGAGGTAGACAAGGCTAAGGGACGAATTGCGTTGACGATGAAAAGTCCTAACAAACAACAATGATAAATAAAAAGATGAACAATCGATATAATTTCATCGATATAATTAAAAGTAATGAGTCACCGAATCTTCGGGTTACTACGCTTGCAGTGTTGACCCTAGCAATGCCGACAATTCTTGAACAGCTGATGATAACGTTGGTTCAGTATGTAGACTCGGCTATGGTCGGAAGTTTGGGTGCAACTGCCACCGCCGCAGTCGGTATTACCTCTACAACACTATGGCTTATAAACGGATTGACCGGTGCGGCATCAATCGGGTTTTCGGTTCAGGTAGCACAACACTACGGTGCCGGCAATATTGATAAAATGAAATCAATAGTTCGACAGAGCCTGAGTTGCATCGTGATTTTTGGTGCTTTGTTGGGGACTATCGGTTTTGTTCTATCCTTCTTTCTTCCTACCTGGCTTGGAGCCGAGGAGGCGGTAAAAGCGCCGGCGTTTGCATATCTTGCTATAATGACGCTGTCGGTACCTTTTAATCTGTGCATACTGATGCTGAGCTCTATAATTCGGTGTGTAGGTGACACCAGAACACCGATGATATTAAATCTACTTATTAATGTTATCAATGTAAGCATGAATTTTTTGCTTATCTATGAAACATCTTCCTATAACATCTTAGGTATTAATGTGACAATACCGGGAGCGGGTCTCGGTGTGGCAGGTGCGGCTCTTGGTTCGGCAATTTCTCTTGTTGTCGTGAGTGTGCTGTATCTGTACCTGTTGTTCTTTAAATACGAAAAACTTCGTGTCGACATCAAGGATGATTTTCGACTTAAGAAGGAGGCTGTAACAACGGCGCTTAAGCTTGGAGTTCCGGTGGCGATTGAAAGAAGCACCATATGCCTTGCACAGATTACCATGACGTTACTTATTGCAACAATGGGAACGGTAGCCATAGCCGCTAACCACCTTGCTGTAATTGCCGAAGCGATTAGCTATCTTCCGGCATTTGGAGTGGCAACCGCAGGCACTGCATTGATAGGTCAGGCAATGGGCGCAGGTCGAAAGGATCTCGCCCTTAAATGCGGTCGGGTTGTGTACGCCCTCGGGGTTATTATTATGTCGCTTGGAGGTCTGTTTTTATATTTCCTTGCCGAGCCGTTGATAAGATTTTTTACCGCCGACGAGCAGGTTATACTACTCGGCTCTGAGATGCTCAGAATAGTTGCGATAGCACAGCCGTTTTTCGGGCTTGCGATATCGATAAGCGGGGCGTTTAGAGGTGCAGGAGACACCAAAGCACCGTCAATAATTTCATTGCTTACAATGTGGGGAATAAGAGTGGTGGCAGCCTTTGTACTCGCACCTACATATGGACTTGCGGGCGTGTGGATGGCAATGACTATAGAGTTAATAATAAGAGGGTTACTTTTCTTAATCAGGTATGAGAGCAAAAAATGGATGCAGATTAAGGTTATATAATTAGTTTGTTTTCAAACTAATAGTATATTAAGTTTATTAAAACATAAGTGTTACGATTGTTTTCTCGACGCCTTTAATTTTTGCCACGGGTGAACTTATGTGACCTTTACCTTTGGTGATGTGACGCCTTTGCATACAAATGTAGTCCTCTACCCTTAGGGTGATTTATTCCTTGTAATACCTGCGTTTAAATGATATAATGATTACATAGCTATAATTTATGAGGTGTTAAGTATGTTTAAGATTTCTAATTTCTTTGATAACGACGATGTAAACGTTATCGCGCAACTTGGCGCGTTTCAGGTTGTGGAATATCAGCGCGACTTGAGTGTAACCCAGGCAGATGCAATAACGGCATACTACAGCAGTGCTATGAATGTTCGCAGAAGGCAGGTGGTATGTGACCTGTTTAAAACAAATGTTACTGTACAGGCAGGCGCAATGCAGTGGACTGTGGGTGATGTTAAGGCAACTACCGGTGTTAAGGGCGTGGGAGATCTCCTCGGCAAGGCAATACGTGGTGGTGTAACAGGTGAATCGGCAATAAAGCCGGAGTACACCGGGCAGGGTATATTAGTGTTAGAGCCCACATATAAGCATATTGTTCTGCTAAACGTTGCTAACTGGAACGGTTCGGTTGTGCTGGACGATGGACTGTTTTTGGCGTGCGAGTCCACGCTAAAACATAAGGCAGTAATGCGCTCTAATTTAAGCTCTGCGGCACTCGGCAAGGAAGGTTTGTTTAATCTCGGGATACAGGGTAGCGGCATCGTCTGCCTTGAGTCTGCCTGTCCGATGGAGGAGTTGGTAGAAATATCCCTTGAACAGGATGTATTAAAGGTGGATGGAAACATGGCGATAGCATGGAGCGGAAGCCTTGAATTTACTGTTGAACGCAGCGGTAAATCGCTCATCGGTTCTGCTGCATCGGGTGAAGGTCTTGTAAATGTCTATCGTGGAACAGGTAAGGTTTTGCTTGCACCGGTATTGGCATAAAAGAAATAGAGGCATAAAAGTTCATAGCAGTCACACTTCATCATAATGTCACATTACCAAAAAATACTTGATCGTCGATAGCATATCGTCGGTCTTGTATTTTTGTTTGCGTACAGTTATAACCTGAACAAACTAACAAAAATATATTACAGTTCATGAAAATAAATGAAAAAAAGTCACAAATAATGGTATTTTTTTCATCGAAAACATATTATAATGAGAACATTCATTCAACTTGTGCAAAGGTGCAGATCATTAATGTGCGCAGAGTAGGTCCAATGAGTTTTATGCTATGCTGTGTACTATATTTAACAGGTGAGGCTTGTAGATGGAAAATATTCTTATAATACTGTGTGATCAGCTTACGACAGACGTTTTGAGTACCTATTCAGGAGAGGTGAATACGAAAAATATCGATGCACTTGCACAGGCGGGCACGGTTTATGAAAATTGCTATTGTCAAGCACCTTTGTGTACTCCAAGCAGAGCTTCGCTTTTTACCGGCCTATATCCACATAATCATGGCTGTGTTTCAAATGTTATGAGGGTAGATTATCCGACCGTAGGCGGACCTCTGACAGAGGAGGGGATTACAAATGAGGATGTGACTTTACAAAAAGTATTACATGATAATGGATATAATACGGCATACTACGGCAAATGGCATTTGTCGGGTGAAAGGCTTAGCTGTTATGATGAAGTGTATGAAGAACATTATGAATATGTCCACGACATGAAGGACAAATTTGATGAAACCGCAAATGATGCAGATATAAACAAAATGAACTGGTATGGTTGGCAAATACCCATCGACATTTCACCACAGGTTACACAATCCGCTAAAAATCTGCCGACAAGTTTTAGGCCAAACACGAGTGAGTTTATATCTAAAATCGGAAGGTCAAAACTTGATGTTAAGGATTGCTTCGATTACAAGGTTATGGAAAAGTGCCTTGGGTTTATAGAACGTCAGAATGAGGATAACCCTTTTTTTCTAACATGTTCGATTAATATGCCACATGATCCGAATGTTGTGCCAAATCCCTATTATGATATGTATAAAAACCCCACTGTTCCGAAAAATCAATTCTGCGAGAGCATTTACAGAAATGATATATCCTATCAAATTGTGGATGGTGCAGGCGAGGAATATGTCAAAGAATTTTTGCGCATATATTATGGAATGGTTCAATTTGTGGATGACATTGTAGGCGAACTTATAAACAGTCTCAAACAAAACGGACTTTACGAAAACACAACCGTTGTTTTTGTTGCGGATCATGGAGATATGGTAGGGCGACACGGAATGGTGTGGAAATCCACGCAGGCATTTTATAATTCCGTTGCAAAAGTACCATTGATAATATCCGGGTCAAAGATAAAAAAACAAAGAGTGTCGACACCGGCTCAGCTTGTGGATATAATGCCTACAATCTTATCAATGTGTAACATCGACTTAGATGGGCTCGACGGAGTGGACTTGTTTGCAGATCGTACCGAAGAGGATAATTTAGCCATCTCACAGAGACTTGATTGGAACGAGGGTCACACAAGAACAAAACATACAAACGATAATAATTATTCCTTTATGGCATATGACGGAAGATATAAATACTGCATACATAAAAAAGACAATGCAGTTACGGAACTACTGTATGACCACGAAAGTGATTATAATGAAGACAATAATATTGCCGACAGTAATCAAAAAGTTAAGGAACAGCTGAAGGAAAAGCTAAAGTCAAAGCTACTTAAGTCAGGTTACATTTTAAATTAGGAGGATTGACAACTTGAAAAAATCACTGAAATCAAGATTATATGAGGCGAGATATCTCTACCTTCTAATGTTACCCGTTATTGCATATTATATTATTTTTCATTACTATCCCATGAGCGGAATTATTTTAGCGTTCAAGGAGTATAATGCAAAATTAGGTTTCTTTGGAAGTGAGTGGGTTGGACTGCAAAACTACGAATTTGTTTTTAGAGACCCAGCATTTTACAAAGCTTTGCAAAACACTTTTATTATCAGCTTCGGCAGAATTATTTTCCAGTTTCCAATGCCCATTATTTTAGCCATTATGCTAAGCGAGGTGAAAAGTTCAAAGCTTAGCAGACCGCTACAGACGATATTTACCTTCCCAAACTTCCTGTCATGGGTTGTGGTAGGCGGTATTGTTGTTAACTTTTTAAATCAGGCAGGACCTATAAATTCGATACTTGAGATCATGGGATTTGAAAAGGTTAATTTTTTGGCAGAGCAGAATTTATTTCGACCGCTTTTATACATAACAAACGTGTGGAAGGGTGCCGGGTGGACCTCGATAATTTATTTAGCATCGATATCCTCAATCCCGCAGGAGCAATATGAGGCAGCAGATTTGGACGGTGCAACAAGAATGCAACGCATTAGATATATAACATTACCATCTTTAAAAACGACAATTGTGGTTATGTTTATACTAAATGTCGGCAACATAATGACGATGGGATTTGATCAGGTGTTCAATCTGCAAAATCCGGCAGTTATGGATATATCCGAGATACTGCCTACCTACATTTACAGAATAACCTTCCAAGGACCGATGGATTTTGGATTTAGTACGGCAATGGGACTTTTTACCTCGGTAATCAACTTTTTCTTTTTAATACTGACAGATAGAATTGCGAAACTATTCGGAGAAGGGGGGCTGTTTTAATGAATAAAAGGCGTAGAATAAAGAAACCTGTACTTTTTGATGTGGTTAATATAACCCTGTTGCTTTTATTTGGACTGACAATTCTATACCCGTTTTATAACTCCATCATCATATCACTTGCAACACCTGCCGAGTATTCCAGAACACCGTTTATGCTTTTTCCGAAAGAGGTAACCTTTGATGCATATACCTATGTTTTGTCTAACAACGGACTGGTAAACGGTTTTGCCGCAACGGGATTCGTCCTACTTTTCGGAGTCCCGATAAACATAATGCTTACAACCTTTGCGGCATTTGTTCTTTCTCGCAAAAATTTCCCCGCAAAAAGAATTTTCTTCTTTTTTATAGTATTTACAATGTTTTTTTCGGGTGGATTAATTCCGACATACCTAGTTGTAAGAGATTTAAGCTTGACTAATTCACTGTGGTCTATAATCCTGCTTCAAGCAATGAACACCTTCTACTTTATACTGATGAAGAATTATTTTTCCTCAATACCGGACAGTATGGAGGAGTCAGCAAAAATTGACGGAGCTAACGATATTACGGTGCTGTTTAGAATTATCATACCGCTATCTAAGCCGATAATAGCCACAATTTTATTGTTTTATACGGTGGATAGGTGGAACGAGTGGTTCTATTCAATGCTATTTATCAAATCTGCAGACATAATTCCACTACAGGTTATGCTTAGAAACATAGTGTTTGTGTCACTGTACGAGATAAAAGATGCAGCATTTGATTCGATAGAGGTGTTCTTTGGCGAAGGCATAAAAATGGCTGCAATAGTTATAACTATGACACCGGTTATGATATTGTATCCATTTGTGCAAAAATATTTTGTAAAAGGTATTATGGTAGGAGCAATTAAATAGAAAGGGAAAACTATGTTAAGAAAAAAAACACGAGTGTTTGCAAGCGTCTTATCCTTAATTTTATGTGTTGCAATGTTGTTTGGCTGTGCACAGGGAGGTGGCGAGCAGACGACAGACACAGGCACAACGGGCGGGGATTCAGCCGCCGATACCACTCCGGATTACAGCGAGCCAATGAACTTTACAGCAACAAGTCCATATTTTCTTGAAACCGGTGTCGATTATATGGATGCACTCAGTAAGGATTTACTCGACGAATATAATATGACGGTCGAGGTCATCCCTGTAAGCCTGTCCGATTTTAGCGATAAAAACAGAATATGGATTACATCAGGAGACATGCCGGATGTTGTATGGTCAAACCTGATATATTCCGACTATGTTAAATATGCAGAACAGGATCTTGTGCGTGCGCTTCCCGATGACTATGAAACAAAATATCCCAACCTAACCGAGGCGATGGTTTCCTCAAACGGATATGACACCGCCCTAAAAGAAGCGGGTAATGGTAAACTTTACGCCACGGTAAAGCCGATATACAAGACTAAGTTTGCCGACATATTTGTGTCACATACCACACTTTATTATAGAATGGACTGGGCTGAGGCTGTTGGGTTTGAGGTGAAGGATCAGTACACCCTCGATGAAGTTATGGAGATGACAAGACTCTTTGTCGAGCAAGATCCAGGCGGTAACGGCGAGGGAAATACAATTCCGTTTGCGGTGGAGCCTGCCAATATGATCTACACATTCACGGTTCCGTATCTCTCACATGCAGATAAACCTGCGGCAAAAAATGAGGATGGCGTATACGAATATGGTCCCGCACAACCTGAGGTTGCAGACGGATTGCAGGTTCTGCGCGACTACTATGACGAAGGGTTAATTTACAGCGACTTCTTCTCCATAAAAGTGCGTGGTGAGGTTGAAGCAATGTTATATGCTGGTCAGACCGGAACCATGATTAACGGTGGCGCATTCGGAAATGTTAAAAGAATATTTGATGAGTTTACAAAGTCTACGGGATTAGATGCCATGGAGGTTATAGGAATGGCAAATATACTCGGTGAAGACGGAAAAATTCATTCCACCGAAATGGCCAATATTCAAAGCATAGGATACTACAATCCGAATATGGAGGATGAAAAGTTCGACAGAATTCTTGCTATTCTCGATAAAAGTGCGACGGATGAATTCCAGAACAAAATCCATTTAGGATTTGAGGGCACAGACTACGAAATGGACGGAGAGGAAATTGTAATAACTAGAGACACTGACGAGAACGGAAATTTTGTTCCGATAAGTGATATATACCCATCTTACAACCTATGGAACATGATTACAATAGCATGGGACGATTTCGCAGTAAGAGATCCCTCGACTAACCCTGAGCTGCTTGAAAGAATTAAAGATCTGTTTAATGATAGGGTCGAAAATGGCAATATCAACTATGTTGATTTTGACTTAACCTTCTTTTCCGGCCCTAACTACGACAAGATTACAACCATTAAACAGGTGGATGCTTTTACAAATATGATAATAAATAACGACGAAATTAAACCGGCATTTGATGCATGGGTTGAGGAAAACTCGGCCGTGATAGATGCTGCAATGGATGACTTAAATTCTAATTTAGTAGGATAATAAAGCGTTGCCGAATAATCCCCATTTGTCTTATGACAGTATGGGGATTATCGGTGTTTTAACTAAGCAGGTGTGTAAAAGTATGTTAAAAAATCTAAGAGAACGAAAAATCAAAACAATTCTTCTTGTGCTAATCTCGATTTTCACCTTGGTTATGCTTATATCGCCAATGTTTTTTTATGCATTTGCAATAAACAATGCCATAAACATGGGCGAATCGGAGTTCACAGCGGTCAGCCAAGGGTTTGAAACATCAATTAACTCATACTTAGAGGATATTATCTCTGATGCAGAGCTGTTTTGCCATAACAGCACGGTACAAAAATATCTGAAAAGTGAAAACTCTTATGACAGAAATTTGATGGTAAATGATGTTGTTTCCGCACTTTCCGTTTATCTAAATACCGAGAAATCAATACAATCAATTTTAATCAGTGGTAACGAAAATTATTGGATCGTGCAAAATCGTGATGAGAGTTATTATGAGATGCAATGGGGATTTGGCATCAAGGATTTGTTGCCTGAAAACGGCAGTCGTGTGTTTTTCTCGGAGGTTTATGCAAGCTTTGATGCAAAAAAGCAAATATTTTTTCTGACCATGCCGATAAATGATTACGAGGAGATACTAAATCAGGTTGAGGTGAATGAGGAGCAACTGTTGGGATACATCTCCGTAGCGTTTGATTTTTCACGGATAAGAGACATAATAGGCGAGCACAGCTCGGACAACGTTGTCAACTTTATAGAATATGACACGGGTGGCTTTTTTATACCTGCCGATATCAAGCTCGACACACAAGTAATCGGTGAACCGGGTTACTTCAATACTTCTCGCCACCTTCAGCAAAGCACACCGGTGGATACATGGGGGTGGACATTACATTCAATTGGTAATAAAACTGCCATGACAGCCGATATAAACCGCGTTTATATGATGGGGTACATCATTGTATTGGTGGTAATAGTCATAATATCACTTGTTTCAAGACAACTGTTGTTGGCGGTCACAAAACCGATAGAGGATATTGCGAAACAGGCGGAGATAGCACAGAATATTATTGTCGGATATAGGGTTCAGGAAAAATACAAAAACGAAATGGGAACAATAGCCACCGGCATAAACAAAATCCTTGAATCGTACGACGCTGTCACAAGAAATATTTTACAGACACAACAGCAGCTATATGAGGCTGAATTTCAAAAGAGTAAATATGAATTCGATTTTTATCAGATGCAGATAAATCCTCATTTTTTATTCAATACTTTGGAATCGATAAGGGTGATGGCGGATAAGTCGAGAAATGATAATTTGGAAAACAGCATAATTGGACTATCCGAAATGCTAAGGTATAGCCTTAAAAGCCAAAAATATGTAATGGTAAGGGACGAAATAGGATGTGGCTGTAATTATATTGATATCATTAACTTGAAAATGAACGACAAGATAGAGCTTGTTATCGATACAAAGGAAGATGTGTTTGATACAAAGATAGTAAAAATGATATTACAACCGTTGCTTGAAAATTCGGTAAAACATGGTTTTGCAAATTGTGATAAAACAGATCTTTTCATCAAGGTTAAGATTAAGGAGACGAAAAATAATATCTTTATATGCGTGTACGACAACGGTATGGGCATAGAAAAAAGTGAGCTCGATTTTCTGAACTTAAGTTTAAAGTCGCAAATTGAAAAAGTCTATGAGTTTGATAAAAACGACTCGACCCACAACAAACTCGGACTTCACAACATTGTTCGTAGAATAAATTTATGTTATAATGGTAAAGGGAAAATGATTATCAGAAGCAAAATATACTCATATACGAAAATAATTTTACAACTTCCTAAGTTGGACGATTAATATTATTCTTAGTGTATATGGTGAAAGGTGGGAGAATAAATGTGTGCCGATAAGGTTGGAAATACAATAAAGGTTATATTTGTAGATGATGAAAGTACGGTACTGGAAGGACTGAGAATAGCGTATCCTTGGAGAGAAAACGGATTTGAAATTGTTGCGACAGCCACCAACTCAAAACATGCCGTAAATTTGATAGAACACTTAAAGCCGGATTTGGTGTTGATTGATGTTGTGATAGACAAGTCTACCGGATTTGATGTTATTCACGCATTAAAACATTCAGAGTCACAGCCCTACTATATAATTGTCTCCTCCCACGATAATTTCGAATATACAAGGGAAGCGATAAAAGCGCATGTTGTGGACTATATACTAAAACCGATTAATAAAATAGATTTAGAGCAGACCATAGAAAAGGCAAAGGACTTGCTTTGTATTAAAAACGACAACTATAATAATATCTTTGACGAAGCTTCGGATAAAGACAATTTTGAAATGTTGTTGATGCATATAAAAACAAACTTTGCAGAGGAAATAAACCTTTCGGAGTTATCCGCCAAGTTTTATTTTAACAAATCTTATATATGTGAACTATTTAAAAAGAAGCTCGACATGAGTTATACAGAATACCTTAATGATGTGCGATTAAGGGAAAGCTACAAGCTAATATCTGAATACGGTTACAGTGTAACCGATGCATCAAGACAATGCGGTTATAATAACTACAACTATTTTATTAAGGTTTTTAAGAAAAAATATGGATTGACACCGTCACACATTTTGAAAGGGAAACGAAAACATTTAAGATGAAGCTATTAAAGGGTGATTCCGGGTCCGTATGGGGCAAAGGACACCATTATGTAGGGGCAGGTGCAACCGTCATTTGTTCTTTTGGCAAATGTCCAAATGTATTTGCACATCTCCCTAACAACCTTATTCAGTTCCGGATTTGGAAGAAGGTTGCTAAGCTCGCTCGGGTCGTTTTCAAGGTCATATAGTTCATCAAAATCGAAGGTGTTGAAAACATATTTCCATTTTTTATTCCACACTGCACGCTGTATACCGTATATTTCATTTCCGTTAGTCTGCGTATATATTTCGGTGTGTACATCATCGGGTGATTCGTCACGCAAAACAGGAGCTAATGACTTTCCGATGATTTCACGACTAAATGCGGTGCCTGCAATCGAGAGTATTGTCGGAGCTATGTCGGTGATGGAGGTTAGATTATCACAGATAGTGCCCTTCGAAAAACCTTCCCCTCTGATTGCAAGAGGGATGTTGTATGCTTCTTTAAAGCATGGAAGTCCCTTGGCCCAAAGGCCATGGTTTGCGAGATAGTCGCCATGGTCTGAAGTGTAGATTACAACGGTATTGTCTCCTTGACCGCTCGCCTCGATACTCTGCAACACCCTGCCGAAAAGATAATCCTCATAGCTCACAAAGGCAAGATATCTGCGGATACTCTCACGGTGTTCATTTTCTGAAAGTGCGAACATACTCTTGGTTCGACGATAAAGTGCGGGCTTATCTTCCATGTCATCATAAAAGGACTGTGGCAAGTCTATGTCGTCAATATCATACATATCTAAAAATCTTTGCGGCACAAAATACGGGTCGTGAGGTCCTATCGTGCCAACATACATGAACAGCGGTGATGAGTAGTCATAACTCTCGATGTATTCGCAGGACATCTCGGTGGTGTCGGTGTCGTTAAAAGGATTTTCGTTAATTCCGTATTGATAATAACCGGGATACCCGGGTCTAACTATCCTTCCATCCTCCTTGCTTGAGCAGTCATTCTCGGTGTCCATCTCTGCTCCCGGCACATACACATGCCTCCAATCGTTGTATCTTGGCATGTTGGTTGGCTTAGTGCGTCCATAGTTGGAAGTCTGCTCACGAAGTACCTTGTCAAAACCCCTGTCAAGTGGTCCTTCGGTCGAGCTGACATGCCATTTGCCGGAAAAAACGTTGTGGTAGTCCTGCTTTTTTAATAGTTCGGGAAATAACTCTATGTCATCATAAAGACCACGCGAGAGTGCATTGTCCACCTCGACATTATTCCACACACCGTGCTGTGACGGATAGAGTGAGCTGAAAAAGGAGGCTCGGCTCGGGCAACAGTGGGGTGCACAGGTATAACATTCGGTAAAGTTTACGCTTTCGGATAAAAATTTGTCGAGGTTTGGGGTTTTTGCACGTTTATCTCTGCCGACAGTCAATGCGTTCTGTTGATCGGTCATGAAAACGATTATGTTAGGTTTAGATGACATACAAACTCTCCTTTTTTAATATCGTCTGGAAAAAAGCAGTTTAACTCCACAAGAAAGTGCTGTAATGGGGATAATTGCAATGCTTTGGCTATAGACTGTATATATAAGCGAAAGAATGACGACTGCCATTGGGCACAAAAGTTCTTGAATTTCGGGTCGGTAGCGTTTCTTTATGCAAAAAACAAAACCTTTTGTCAATTGTATCAGTAGGGATGCAATCGTCCATGGGATAAGAACATAGTCACTCGCTACCAGTATGATGCTAACCACCACCGAGGAAATCGAGTCAATAAATATAATATTATAATTTTGCAACAGCCTGAGGATAAAAGGCGCAAGCACCGCTAAAAGGGGAATTGCAATGGCAGGGTCGAGACGATATTTATTTAAATTCGGTCTGAAATATTCCGTTCGTTCTGTAGACGTATGAGTTACGACAATCTTGTATAGCTCGCCCTTACAGTGGGGGCAACTCTCGTTTTTGATGCTTATTTCTCTTTCGCAATGGGGACATTTCATATGCAACCTATATTTTATGTCGATGTTATTATTCTGTATATACAACCGTACAATCGTCAATGTCATATCCGAAATTGTTAGAGTTTCTCACAACCGCAAGATCGGCAAAGTTTATATGACCATCTCTGTTGAGGTCACAAAGGTCATTGGCTATACCTACAGTCTTATTATAATTGTCATCCTCTAAGATTTCCTGTATGTCAAGAAGGTTAACCGCATCATCACCGTTTGCATCACCTGTGATAAGCCGAATCGGCTCTCCAAAATTAAGCTGTGCCGAGTCGACACCACCAACCGAAATGTTGCTGATGGTATATAGCAGATGATAGGGTTTGCTTATCTCTATACTGTAAATACCTTCATCAAGATTTTCAAAGATGAAATTCTGTGCACTGCTGCTGGCAGTGAGTGATCTTGTATCAACAGGAATATTGTCTTTGTACAACACCACCTCTACAGTCTCGCCGTTGTAACTAGATGTAATGCTACCGGTAATGAGTGTGCTTGATGGAGCAATCCGTGCATAAAACACTTCGTCTGCTGTGCTTAGTCTTGCGTTAGCATCAGTTATTACAGCACTGTCCGAGTCGGCGCCGGTGTAGAACTTGAGGGGAGCAGTCACAAAAAGTGAGTTCGTCGGTAGGTCGATTGTCCTTGAATACTCATTGACAAGGGTATTCGGTAGGGTAGCCTCTAAAACACCTGCACCGGTAAAAGTGATGGTGTTTTCGGGAGAATAGATTGCACTGCCGTAATCGGTAGGGTCATCTGCATTTATAAATCCGTTTTCGAGTATCCTGTTATCACCGATTAATCGGATGGTTAAATCCTCCTCAGCCTTAATGCCGTATCGGTAGGCAGTATTAAATTTTCCATAGTCGGTATCCGCCTCGGAGATTGTTACATTGTTGAGTGTTAAAACTGCATCTCTGCCTGAGGCGGCTGGGGTATAGCTGAAATTGCCGGCTACTCCCTTGTTCAGCACCTTTACTACGTCCGGCTCATCAAGCTCGGAGTAAAACACATTTCCACCCACACTCACGGGATAAGTTTTAATTATCTCAAGCTCTATATATTCGTTGGTCCAACCAATTTTTGGAGGATTTATAACGGTGTCGGCACTCTGCCTGTCATCGCCAAAAATTGCACGCACTCCAAAGCCGGCAGGTGTTACTATCTCAAGCGGACTCTCGGCACCGTCACGACTCTGCATTATAAGGGTTCCGCCCTTGTAATTAATAATACTGTACTTTAACGCCTCACTTCTACCGCTGACATTTTTATTGGCTAATGCATTAACAATGCCACCGTTGATATTTATTGTCTCGGCATAAAGGGCATAGGAGTCCACGGCATAAGAAATGCCGTCAAGAGAGCCACCTCCTGTAGCGGTCAATGTTCCACCATTTATTGTTATGGTTGTAGCTTCAAGTCCGGCGACACCCATCCCATCCATGGAAGATGTAGCGGTGACATTTCCGTCGTTAATGACAATTTCATTATCAACCCTAATCCCGGGTGGATGACTTATCTCGTCGGCAACCGCATTTATTGTTCCTCCGTTCACGGTCATGTTTGCCGCTCTTATAGGCTCAACAATAGGCTCTGTCCGACCATCGATGGAATTTCCACCATAGGCGTTAATCGTTCCCCCGTTAACCGTTAAGTCAATTGCAAAAATCCCACGTGTTTCCGTGCCGAGAACTCGGTCACCGGTGGTTACGTTTAACGTCCCGGTACCCGAAACGATGAGGTTGTCGACATGTATATTTGTAGACCTCTCCGAAGAATCCACGTTAAAAGCTGTGCCGGCTACAGAGTTTGTACCGATTAACTCAATTTCAAGGTCGTAAGGGGTGTATATTCCGTACTTATTGCTGTAGGGTATATACGGCTGTGTTACCGAAACGTTGGTGAGGGTGAGTTTGGGGATACTCTCACCATCACTTGGGGTATATACAGCACTGCCACTTATTCCGGAACCGGTAACAAGAATTGTACCATCCGCCCTCGGCTCACCGATAATTCTGTTCGGGCCAACCCAGACCGGGTAATGTTTTATAGTGGCATCACCGGATACTTCGTCTCCGTAGATTACCCCCTTATCATAGAATGTACCGTTGTTCACAATGCTTGAGTTGTTATTAATTACACCATCGTTGGTAAAGGTGCCATTGTTGGTAATAGTGCCCGCATTGGTCAGCTCGGTGTTGATATATATTGCCATGCCATCCAGCCCGAGAGGATTGTCAGGGTCGAGCACACTGGCAGATATAAACTCGAAAACACCGTTGTTTATCAACGTTCCGTTGTTGTTGAAAAATCCTTTGCAGATTACCGTACCGTTGTTTTCGAAGGTTATACCGTTAGACATTGTTAGAGTGGTAGGGGTGTTTAGTACCAACCTTGATCCACCTTGAAGAGTGAAATTCTCAGATAATGTTACCTGTGGTGATTTCGTCAGTGGAGTATCTACCGAATCTGCATTGAGTACGAAATTAATTTTAGGATTGCCGCTAAGTATAAGTTCCTTGGTATTAAGATGTATTACATCGTCAAAAATGCTTGAGGCTTCACCATGGTTAATTATCGTAATATCAGCATTACCGCCAACTGAAACCGAGCCGCTCGATGAGGTTATTACGGTGTACTGAATAGCTCGGTTATTGCCTAAAAACGTCTCGGCAACAATAACTCCACCGGTAAACACCATGTTTTCGGCATACATTGCGGATTCCGTTGTAGCGGTAGCGGTAACACTTCCCCCGGTTACGGTAATATTGTTTGCGGATAGTGCTATACCTTTATCGCCCGAACCGTAGAAGTTGCAATTTCCTCCTTCAATAATAACATCTCCGTCGCCGTTTATTGCACCGGCTCCGTTATCCTTACTATACTCATAAGTCCCGGCATAGCTTCCACCACCGGTTGCATTTAGTGTTCCGTCACCGTTAATAGTGATGCTCGAATTTTCCGAAAGATTTATCGCGGGGAAGTTATCGGTAGACGCCGTTAACGTGTTTGTAGTTCCTGATTGAAGATTAATGTTTAATGTTGAGTTTTCTGCAAGT
>CAYJKY010000023.1:0-54440 GCA_964370825.1 uncultured Oscillospiraceae bacterium | reverse complement strand
TCACAGCAGGAAGACTCTTCATCAATAGCTACCAACTCCGAGGTCTCAGAACAGCCTGCTGTGAGCTCCGAACCCGAAATGCAGACTCAAAGTTCTCCCTTATTGGTGAGCCCACCGCCAACGGCTTTCACCTCAACAATGTATTATAACCCGACAAGTCCGCTCGGCATAGCCGGTAGCTTTCATCTTGTTGGATTTGACTCGGTGTGGATGCAGGCTCACACAAACGGCAATGTATTGACAAACACATTATATACAAACTCTAACTTCGGAACAAACAACCTTGCCGATGAGATGAGCTACATTGTAAATTACACATGGGTTAATAGCGGAAGCGCCTCATCATTGGATCATATTTTGGTGCTAGGAAGCTCTAACAGCACCGAACTGGTCGACAACGGCAATGCAGTGGCGGTAAATGGCCGAAAGTTAGATCGACCTAAAACGGTGTGGCAGGACGACGCTGAGCTTTATATAGATTTATCGGTAGTTAAAAGTCAGGCGGAGGCGTTGTCTACAACATTGAGGGGATATGAGAATAGCAATATTACCACAAACCTTGACCCATCGGGAGGAAGTGTAGACGAGAGCTATATCACACTAACCGACCCAAACAATGGTGGAGTTTTTAACACCACCGCCGCCGAGCTTTCAACACTGAGATATCTTGGGATTAAAGGCTTTATGGGAAGCAACAAAACCTCAGTTATCATAAATGTAGACTGTCAAAACACCTCAAGTCTATCATTACCCATAAGCCTGATAACCATTGATAATATTCAGATGCCCTGCTCTGAGACGCATATATTTACAAATGGTCGGGTATTATGGAACTTTTACAATCTTCTTCCAAATAGCGGAACAACCATCGATACAGCGCTTCTTCACGGAAGCATATTGGCAACGGATGCATGGGTCGGAGTTATGCAGAATTTAAACGGAACTGTTATAGCAAACAACATAAGCATTAACGCCGAGAGTCATCGAGATGATTTTATAGGTGAACTCCCATCATCAAGCACCCCATTAACGCTCACCGTCAACAAGGATTGGATTAACATCGACGGAAGTCCGCTTTCCGCTACAAACTATTCGGCAACTATACAGCTGTTGCAGGACAGCGCACCTTTCGGTTCGGTGGTAACTCTTAACGAGTCAAACGGGTTTAGTCATACCTTTGAGGACTTACCGTCCGGATTTAGCTATACCGTTCGAGAGCAATCCGTTTTTTACAACGGTGTAGATGTTACCGATAACTTTACCGTAACCTCGCTTGAACAATCGGCAGATACCGTTTTGATAACAAACAGCCTAAAGGACAGCGAACCGACAATTCTACCTGCAACCGGCGAAAGCAGTTTTTATCTCTTGGCAATAGGAATAATATTAATAATATTTTCAGCCATATTACTACACAATTTAGGAGACAAATATGACGACGATTAAAAGAATAACATCCTTTATGATGATAATACTCATCATAGCAATGCTTGCACCGTATGGATATGCAAACGGTTACAGCATATCCATACAAAACAACAATTCTTCTGTTTCAATAAACAATACGGTTTACAATGCTTATATGTTGTTTGAGGCGGTGGAAAATAACCCCGGAAGTTATGTATACAACCCCGCTACCTGTCTGCCGGTAAGCTACACTCCCTCCGGTGGAGGTGCAATTTCCGGAACCGATTTGTTGAACTGGCTTTCAGATCCGGGAAGAACTACGGCAGAATTACACGACTTTTCCACGAGTACCTACAATAGCTATATCGATGTTAGCCCCGCACCGACACCCTCCGGCAACGCTACGGCTTCAGGTCAACAGGCGACTATCTCACTCACCAATCCGGGCTATTTTATAGTAACAGGCGGTGGCGAAAGTGCAGAAAATCATAGCCCCATAACCGCCCTTGCTTCACTTACCGTTGCAAATCCTACCTCGGTGGTTAATCCAAAGTTGGATGCACCGCAGGTTGAAAAGCAGGTTTATCACGATAACATAGATGATTTCACATCATATTCCGACCATGCAATAGGCGACGACATAGAGTATGAAATATATGCTACCGTTCCGGCAACAACAGGCTATGCCGACTACAACTATATTATAACCGACACCCTTGTAGATGGACTTGACTTTAATAACGACCTGACCATGACGGTAAACAGCACATCCGGTACGATAACATTTCCGCCAGTCTACTACACCGTTGCACCGTTATCCATGCCAAACAACGGTTTTACGCTGACCATCGATATTATCGAGGCAATAGATGCAGGACTTATTGCTGCCGGCGACACATTGGTGGCAAACTTTACCGCAAACCTTAACGAGGGTGCAGTGGTCGACCCTGACGGCACAAATGATAACTCGGTAAAGTTGGATTACAGTAACAACCCTCAAGAACTTGTTTCGATAGGTAGTACACCTACAAGTATAACTAAAAGTTCTACCTTTAGAGTACAGCTTACCAAGGTGAACATATCCGGCACACAGCTGGAAGGTGCCGAGTTTGTACTTAGCCTATCCGACCAGCTCACCACCAACGCCTATGGTGAAATAACCAATGCAATAAGCTTAATCCGACAGCCCGCAAACACCTACACTTTAGCACCAAGTGACTATGTTGCAAGTATAACCACCACGATAACCGCCGGCTCGGTGGAAATCCTCGGGCTCAACAGCAACACCACCTACTATCTGCATGAGATAACACCTCCGTCAGGGTATGTATCCACCACAATACCCACAAGTTTCACCCTTCAAGCGGCATATAACGATGTTACAGGCGACCTACTGCCGGGGTACCCCACCATGCTGGTAAACGATTCTACAACCCCTATATCACCTGTCCTTGACATAGTTAACTATCAGGGACGTGAGCTTCCCGACACCGGTAGTAACTCGACACTTATACTGGTTACAGTTGGTGTTACACTGCTAATCGCTGCACTGATTGTTCTTTTTATACTATACAGGAGTAATAAAAAATGGTGAAGAGGAGTTTGTTGACTTTACTCTCAATACTCCTGCTAACCTTAGGCATTACCGCTATCCTTTATCCCACCCTGTCTGACAGGGTGGTAAGGATAGAGCATCAACAGCTGATAAGGAGTTATGAGGTGGAGATACAATCGGTTTCAAATAGTTTTGAAGTTGCATCACTCGATGCCGAGGAATATAACAACATCGTCCGTGCCTATGGAGGCTATGGGTTCATCCCCACCGAGCAGAATTTAGCGCTTTATAACAGAGCATTAAACAGCCGTGGTGACGGAATGATGGGCTACATTTCAATACCCGATTTGGAGATTTCGCTTCCTATATATCACACAAGCGATGATGCTGTGTTACAGGTGGGCATCGGGCACATCGAAAGCACCTCTCTACCCATAGGAGGCACATCAAATCACAGTGTACTCACCGGCCACAGCGGGCTTAGCAGTGCAAAGATGTTTAGCGAGATAGATGGTATGGCGGTTGGCGATATTTTCATACTGAATATATCGGGCAGGGCGCTGTATTATGAAGTTTACAACATAGTAACGGTACTACCGGACGAAACCGAACTGCTGGCAATTCAGGACGGAAGGGATCTATGCACGCTGATAACCTGCACCCCCTACGGAGTTAACACCCATCGGCTTCTCGTGCAGGGTGAACGGGTGGATTTTGATGTTGATGTCGTCGATTAAATTAACAGCTTCCTGTATCCCTGTTCAAAATCAACCTCGTTTTTCAGCTGTTCACCCGAGAGATATCTTTTTAAATTGTCTGCAAATATTTCAAAAATTGCGTCCTCCGTCTCCTGCATGTGGAAGCCACCCGACACATGTGGGGTGATGAGGGCGTTTGGAATGTCCCAAAGTCTGCTATCCTTCGGAAGAGGCTCAGGGTCGGTAACATCCAGTGCCGCACCGTAAATTTTTTGATCGATAAGTGCATCGCAGAGTGCCTCGGTGTCCACTATGTTACCACGTCCGACATTGATTAATATAGCATTATCCTTCATAAGCTCAAAGCTTTTTTCATCTATAAGTTTTTTCGTTTTTGCCGTTCCCGGTAGGGCAATCGCAACCACATCTGCCCTCGGTAGCAAGCTCGGAATGTCCTCACACAGGTATATCTCGTCGGCATAGTCCGGTTTCCTTAAATCACTTCTTCGCACCCCTATTACATAGGCACCCAGTGCCTTTATTTTTTTTGCATACTCGCCACCTATGTCGCCCATTCCAATCACAAGCACGGTGGAGCCGTTTACCGATTGCACCCTACCATGGGATATCCAGTCGTGTTGAGTCTGGCTGTCTCGGTACAGCGGCAATTTTTTTATAAGCGAAAGATGAACCGAAAGCATGTATTCCGATATTGCAAGGCTGTAAGCACCGGTAGCATTAGTGAGCGTTGCTTCCTTAGGAAAGCTGCCGTCGAGGTAACGGTCTACCCCTGCCGACACCGTCTGCATCCATCTTAATTTTTTGTGTCCCACAAGCTTCTCGGCATCAATGTTTCCGAAAATAATCTCGCCCTCTTGATAATTCTCCTCACCGACGACAAATCTACAGTCCACAAACCGTAACCTCAGCTCCTCAACTCTCGATACATATCTATCGTTTTGTATGTTCACCTGTATCATATACCACCTCAATATTAAATGTTGATTATAATTTTAACACAGCGGTGCATTGCAGTCAATGTCAAGGTATACAACAGCCGCTTTGTGAATACATTTGTTTTAGAGAGTGAGGTGCACAATGGAAGCGTTTTTTCGCCTTTACGAGTTTTTTTCATTTTTGTTTTCCGGCATTCCCATGACCATTATTTTAGTTGTTGTTGGTATTTATATAGCTATAAAAATCGGCTTTATTCAGCTTCGTTGGGCAAAAAAAATTATCCGCAGTATAACAGCAAAAGGTGAAAGTACAAAAAAGAAAGGCGCAATCTCACCTATGCAGGCATTGTCTACCGCACTTGCCGGAACCGTCGGAACAGGTAATATTGCAGGTGTTGCCGGTGCAATATCACTCGGTGGTCCCGGTGCAATTTTCTGGATGTGGGTAGCGGCCGTTATCGGCATGGGTACAAAATATGCCGAGATTGTACTCGCAGTCTATTACCGGGAAAAGAACATAAAAGGTGAATGGGTCGGCGGCCCTATGTACTACATAAAAAACGGACTAAACCATAGGCTATACCCACTTGCAACAGCCTTCTCTCTTTTTGGTTGCCTTGCAGCTCTCGGAATAGGGAATATGACTCAGGCAAACACGGTAGCAAGGTCAATTTTGTCCATAGCGACATTGTCGATTAACGAAACAGTATTAAAGTTACTCTGCGGAATTGTAATGGCGTCTGCCATAGCTTTTGTTATCTTAGGCGGAATTATGAGGGTTGGAGAAACTACCGCAAAAATAGTGCCGGCAATGTCACTGCTCTACATTGTCGGCACATTAGTTATACTTATTGCAAATATCGAAAAAATTATACCGGTCCTCGAAATGATTGTTTTCTCGGCATTTAACCCGGATGCGGTTCTCGGCGGTGGCTCCGGAATTGCCCTGACCTACGCACTAAGGCACGGGGTGGGCAGAGGTGTTTTTTCAAACGAGGCCGGTCTCGGGTCTGCGCCGATAGCCTATGCCTCCGCCGACATCGACAGCCCTGTAAAACAAGGGTTTTATGGCATTGCCGAGGTGTTTATCGACACCATAATAATGTGTTCATTAACCGCCTTTGCAATACTTGTTACCGAAACAGAGATACCGTACGGCAAGGATGTGGGGATTGAACTTACCATAAATGCCTTCACCGAATTTTACGGCGATTTTGCGGCGGTCATACTTGCGGTTGCCGTAAGTCTTTTTGCCTTTTCCTCCATAATAAGCTGGAGCATCTATGGGATTAGATGTTTTGAGGCACTATTCGGCTCTCGCTATATAAAATATTACAAATTGTTATTTATATTGACAATAATACCGGCTACGATGCTAAATATCGAACTTGTTTGGGATATTGCCGAACTGTTAAACGGAATGATGGCGTTGCCAAATATTATTGCACTTTTTATGCTCACCGATAGGGTTGTAAAGCTAACGAAAGATTACGCTTTAAATCTTAGATAGACCCACCGATATATCTCCGGATAAAAGTGGAATTTCGGCAATTTTGGTGTATTTGTAAAGACCGAAAACCTCAATGATTGCACAGTAGTTGTCCGCAAAGTTTACAATTACGGCCTCGAGACTAAGCGGAACACCCCTGACCGATAGCGGCCACATGTGTGAATCAATAATATTTTTTTCCTTTTCGTTCAGCTTAAACATAGAGGAAGCATGTTCTACCGCTATCCTGCTGTGTACAAAAAGCATCTTAAAATCGCTGATGCCCTCCGGTGTTAGCGAGGGGATTTCAAAGTCGTGAAGTATTCCTCCTCTCGCCGCCGACTCCGCATCAAGTCCAAGTCTATTACAGATATTGTATGCTATATATGAAACGTAGGCGCTGTGTCCGTAGCGGTTGCACTCCGGAGAGTGTTGCGTTACCGAGCGCATATCCTGAAACTCTTTTGTAATCAAAATGTCTGAAATGCAGTCGATAAAGTCCGGACCTTCATCAGACTTTTTGTCCGACCTAAACACCCAGTGCAGTTGAATTTCATAGCTGATTACGGCAAGTCCGAGGTCGATTATCGGTTTTACAATTGTCTGCAATGCACCGAAATAGATATTAAAGAGATTTACTATCACGGTAGATACGGTAAGTTGGGCAATCCAAAGGATGTAGTATTTAAAGTAGGACACTCCCGATGTTGTAACATTTACCGGTCTGTCAGAAGCGAAGTAGCCGGAAAAAGTTTTTCGGTTGAGCTTAAAGTCCATAACCGAGGAGATAGTTCTTGCAAGCAGTGCCGAAACTGTCGTTGCAATTGTTGCGGTAAAAACCGAGTCGGTAAGGTAGAACATACTCGTAAATATACCAATATCCACCACAGCACAAAGTAGCGAGTTTCGTAGGTAGAAAAACAGTCCGTACAGCATATGAAGGTATACACGTATTCCGTCCTTAACCGTACTGAAATGGCTTGCCTCGTTATTGTTGTAGTAGACTGTTTCTATGTCCACCGAGAGTATTTTAACGCCTACACTCTTGCTGTGTATAAGCATGTTTAGCTCGTATTCGTAACGTTCCCCCTTTAAGGATAGCAACCATTCGAAATGGTCTCTCGAAATTGCTCGAAGTCCTGTCTGGGTGTCGTTTAACCTTATGCCGTATAATAGCTGCATGGTCTTTGCCGATATTTTATTTCCCACAAAGCTTCGTCTCGGAGTGTTTTCGTCAAACTCTCGTACACCAAGCACAAGGTTTTTCGGGTTACTTCGTAATGCTTCGCCTACCCGTATCACATCCTTGACCAGGTGTTGACCGTCTGCATCGGCGGTTACCACCCCGTCGATGTTCGGCATATCGTTTTTGATATACTCAACCGCGGTTTTTAGTGCAACACCTTTGCCCATGTTTTTTGGGTGGTGTAACACGGTGCACCCTTTCATACTCTCCAACGATAAAAAGGTGCCGGCAAATTTTTCACCACTACCGTCGTTGACCACGACCACCTTGGCAAAGGATAAAAGTTCGTCGACATATGCTAATAAATTATTTTCGGGGTTTAGTGCCGGTATTATAACTGCCAAATTCATTGTTTTTCCTCATGGTTATCGCTGCTTTGGACACATTATAACACCGTTAATTCGTCAATAAAAGCCATTTAAGTAACTGTTAAGAAAAATTTTAAGAAATAATGCCTTTGTAAGAAAAATTTAATAATTATGCAATTTTATTTTATTATTAAATATATCTTTACAGCTTGATAACAATATTGTAACATAATATAAGGGTAAGTGTAAAAGAGAGGCAGACATTATGGCCACAATCTTAGTTGCCGAGGATGAAAAATCCATCAACGAGCTGATAAAACGAAACCTAATGCTGGTGGGTCATACCGTGATACAGGTGTATGACGGATATGACGCCGTTTCGGCAACCGAAAGCCGAGAGATTGATCTTGTCCTGCTGGACGTTATGTTGCCGGGATTATCCGGCTTTGAGGTTAAGGAACATCTACCGAGCGAGCTTCCGGTTATCTTTGTCACCGCCAAGACAGGGCTTGATTCGAGACTTAAAGGGCTTGGACTCGGAGCGGACGACTACCTCGAAAAACCATTTGAAATACTCGAGCTTCTGGCACGGGTGGAGGCTGTGCTTCGTCGCACCCACAAGGAACAGGATATCTTCGAGCTGGATGGTTGTACGGTAAGACTGAAGATGCGAAAGGTTTATGTGAGGGAGGAGGAGGTTTTTTTAACTCCACAAGAATTCGAGCTACTGCATGTGCTTATTCTTAACAGAAACCTTGCCCTCTCCCGTGATAAGCTGCTCGAACTTGCCTGGGGATACGACTACGAGGGCGATACCAGGACTGTAGATGTGCACATACAGAAGCTACGTAAAAAGTTAGGTTGGGATAAGCAGTTACAAACCGTATACAAACTGGGGTATAGATTGACTACTATTTAGTGATAATAACATATAATTGTGCAATTAGGGTGAAAAAAAGGAAATAATCACATCAAAATATAATATTGTCATTTTTCTTCTTCTCGCGCATAAGTTATATATGTTCTTTAGATAGGTGTAACCGTAACAATGAAATAAAAATTTCATTATTTTTAAAATTTACTTCTTCTCGCGCATAAGTTATATATGTTCTTTAGATAGGTGTAACCGTAACAATGAAATAAAAATTTCATTATTTTTATAATTTACTTCTTCTTGCGCATAAGTTATATATATTCTTTAGATAGGTGTAACCGTAACAATGAAATTTTGGCAGAAAAATTATTTTATTACTCTTTTTTTGTTTACCGTTTTTTTGGCGGCAAGCTTTATTTCGTTGCTTACCTTGAGTGAGGCACAGAGCTATGATGTTCAAAGCGAACAACATCTTGCCGAACAACACTATATTGCACAGCTTCTTTCCAACGATGCCGCCTCGGTATCACAGCGTCGGCCTGAGGCACTTCCGGCACTTGCAAAGAGCTATGTGGAGGATTATTATCGAGACGATATCCTAATCTCCATAACAAACGATGGTGAGACATGGGGAGACAGGCTACCAAATGGAATCCCGGAGTTGACCGTTCCTCAGGTTGGCGAGCGTATGCACATGCTATCATATGTAGGTGATACGCCATACCTCTTTATAACCGCAAGGCTCCCTCAGCCGGACAGTATGGTGTTAACCTGTGCATTTGATATGTCGGAGTATTTTGAAGGCGTTAGTTCTCTTAGGCAGCTTGCGGCTGTTACGGCAGTCGGTGCGGTTCTTTTGCTTGCCGTAATGCTCTATATCGTTTTGCGTAGTCTTTATCGACCTATGGAACGCCTTACCAAAACAGCAACAAAACTTGCAGAGGGCGACTTTTCGGTACGCAATAACTATAAAAGCAAAGACGAGGTTGGTAGGCTGTCCGAATCCTTTAACTACCTTGCAGAAAATGTTGAAAGCTATATAGGCGAGTTGCAGGCTACGGCGGAGGAGAAACAAAACCTTGCCGACACCCTTGCCCATGAGATAAGAACACCCCTTACCGCCGTTGAGGGTTATGCGCAGTATCTGCAGTATGCAGCGGTAGGCGAGGAGGAACGATATGAGTCGCTGGACTACATAATAGAGGAGTCCCGCCGGCTTTCAAGCATGTGTAGTATACTTTTAAAGATGGCGTCACTTCGTGGAGAAAAAGCTGAACGTGAGGAGGTAAACCTCACCGAGCTTATACGCAAGGCTCACCGCACCATGTCGGCAAAACGAAAAAACGACAGTGTCAGAATAACCACCTACCGACGTGAGGACAGCCTTATTAATGGCGAACCTGCCCTGCTTGAAAGCCTGATAACAAATCTTCTTGACAATGCGGTAAAGGCATGTGACGAAGGTGGACTGATAAGAATTTACACCGAGGAGGCAGACGGTGCCGTCATGCTTATAGTCGAGGACAACGGCAGGGGAATGAGCGAGGAACAGCTACAACATCTCGGAGAACAGTTCTATCGTCCCGATAAGGCAAGAAGCCGACAACAGGGCGGTGCAGGGCTCGGTATCGCACTGTGTTTTGAGATTGCAAGAAGTCATGACGCCGAGATAAAGTACCAATCTGAGCAGGGAAACGGAACGAAGGTTACCGTCACCTTTAAACAGACTAGCTAAAATATGAAAGGATTTACTATGAATTATTACGACATTTCTGTTCCGCTGTCACCGAACTCGCCGACCTTTCCGGGTGACCCTACGATATCCTTCAGCCCACACTATCAAATCGACAATGGCGATGTATGCAACCTTACCACTTATAGTTTCGGCTCTCACTCCGCTACCCACATAGATGTCCCTTTGCACTTTTTGGCAGATGGTAAATCTGTTTCGGATATGCCAATCGAACGATTTATCGGACCGGCTCTCGTTGTAGATGCAACCGGGTGTGACATTATAGCTGCAGAGCATGTAGCAAATCTTGACATAGCACCCGGAATGAACATATTATTTAAAACCGACAACAAGGATGCCCTGCTCTGTAGCGAGTTTAAAAAGGATTTTGTGCATGTCGGCATCGAAGCCGCCGAAATCCTCTCTCTTAAAAAGGTGAATATGGTAGGGGTCGACTACCTCTCGGTGGAGGGATTTGGCTCAAAAGATTTTAAGGTGCACAAAACCCTGCTGAGTAATAACATTATTTTGCTGGAAGGTATACGACTTACCAACATAGAGCCGGGAGAGTACACCCTCTCTGCTCTGCCGATATACATACCCGGTGCAAACGGAAGTCCGGTAAGGGCAATTTTGTATATATAATTTACAACTTGATAATAAGTTGAATATTTTTTTGAAACATAGCGGTGTGATAATGGTGACAAGGAAAAAAAGCAACGGGAGATTACCTATGAAAAGAATTTTACCTATCCTAATTGTCGTCACACTGTTTTTCGGTTGTACCGAAACGGTAGAGACTGAGCAACCGATAATTACGGCAGACAGCATCGAGCCGGAAACCACGGCAGACGAGGTTATAGAGGCTTTGCAGGGTGAGGAAAACTTCGGCTACTTTTGGTACGGAGAGGATCTTGTCGCCACCATGAATTTCGCCGAAATTGACGGCATTGAATATACCGAGGCGGATCTGACCCAAATAAGAAACGACATTTTGGCACAACAGGCGATAGAAACCAAAGTAACGGCACAGGAGGCGGCTAACATTGCGGGCAATGTGCTTGTAACGGATTTCGGTGGCGATAAAGACGAGATTTCTCAGGTGTTGCAGATGTACGTCGATGATATTGGTTGGATTGTCAGCGGTACAGTAGAGGGTAAGGCTTATTTCTGGGCGGCTGTAGACCACATCACCGGTGAAATACAGGCTGTAAATTACTTTAGAAATGAGACGGCGCACCTAAAGGAAATTCAGGAGTCACCGGTTCACGAGGCATTTGTCTATATGATGGACGGCGACAAGGTGGTCAGCGGATATTGGGATAGAGAACACCCCTCCTTTGCCGAGCTAACCGATCAACTTGCAGAGGAGCTCCGAAACGAACTGGAAGGGTCTGCAATACTTAACTCCGCCTCCATTGCCGAAATTAAATATGTTGCCACCGATTATAACGATTATATTTTAGAGTATGAGGTTATCCTCGATAACGGGCAGATAATAAGGACAACAAGGGAGTGGGCGGACATGGTCGCTCACACCGAATTTGACCATGAAGGCTACCCCCTCAGGGCATATGTTTTCAGATATCAGGACGAAAATCCGACATAACTCAAGTTTTGCGTCTTTCGAGCAGAACTTGCTCGAATTTAACCACAAGCTTGTGGTCGAAGCAGACAAAATATTGGAAAGGAATGGATATTATTATGAATAAGATAATTTGTTTATACCTTGCATTGATTATGTTAAGCTCCTGCACCGCGGCGATTGATAATACCCAGCCGGTTATCACTGCGGACAGTATCGAGCCGAACACCACCGCCGACGAGGTGGTCGAAGCCGTTCAGGCGGAGATGAATTATCCATATTTTTGGATTGCCGAGGATGGCGAAGGCAATATAAAGCTTGCAGAAGCAGGCGAGCTGATAGGTTATGAAGAAGCTACCGAAAGCGACCTTGATATACTTCGCCGAACTATAACACAGCAACAATCCATCGACCCGATACTCACCGCACAGGAGGCGGCAAACATTGCCGGAGATGTCCTAAAACATGAGCTCGGTGCATCGGAGGAGGAGCTTGCAAACATGAATCTGTATCTCGACAGTGAGACATGGCGGATAGATGACAACTACAAACCACCATACAGCTATACAGTCGAAATTAATCACACCACCGCTGCCTTGGAAAGTGTTTTCTATATCCCGACATTTGATGTCGAGTACGCCGAAAGAATTTTAGAATCACCGGTAGACGAAGCCTTTGAGCCTATCGGTATGCAGGATTATATCGGTCTGAGCGGCAGTTGGGATTTAGAGCACCCCAAATACCCCGAAACGATAGACAAGCTAACGGGTGAGCTTACCAACCTCTTAACCGACTCTCAAATACTGCAATCGGCGGAGATTATCGACATCGAGCCCGCACATAATGACACGGTCGATACGATCGAGTTTAAGATAAGCCTCAACAATAATAGGGTTCTGACCGCAAATCGTATCTTCAACACGGCGATGTACACCTCCTTTGACTTCGACGGTTACCCTCTGAGGGCATATTCCTTCAAATATCAAGATGAAAATCCGACATAGATTCTGTTATTCGTTACATTTTACAAGTTGTTAATAACATGGTGACAAAACCGTTAGAAAAATAGGTTATTATTAATCCATAATAAAAAAACAAAAGCATGGGAGTTATTATGGAGATCATTAAAAAAAGTGGATATAGCGAATACGAGCAGTTTGTATCAAACCATGTAAGAGGTGAGTTCACCCAGTCGGCATGTTGGGGCGAGGTTAAAAAGGGCTGGGAATTTGAGGCGGTGGTGTCTCGTGACAGCGAGGGAAATATCGACGGTGGATGCGGAATATTCGTAAAGAAGCTGCCGATAACCGGAACATCCTTTTTATACAGCCCAAAGGGTTTTATCTGTGATGTGCACAACGAGAGGGTAATGGATGCCCTAATGGCAGGAATTGATTTAGTGGCGAAAAAACACAACGCCCATGCAATAAAAATCGACCCGGACGTGCCGATGAGCGATACCGACTATATTGACTACATGAAATCCCGAAGCTTTCGCCACATATATGGGAAATACGGCTTTGAAACGGTGCAACCGCGCTTTAACTATCGGCTTCCCTTAAAAAGAAAAACCGAGGACGAGCTTTTTTCAAACTTCTCTAAAAAGACCAGATATAACATAAGATATGCATCAAAAAAAGGTGTGCAGATCGTGGTCAAGGGTGAGGAGGGGTTAGATGATTTCATGAAGTTGTATGAAATCACGGGCGAACGTGACGGCTTTAATACAAGGCCGAGAGATTATTTTGTTAGACTTTTAAAGGCGCTCGGCGCCAAGGCACGGTTATACATAGGCTATTACAACTCGGTTCCGGTGTGCGGAGCAATAGCCACAAACTATGCCGGCAAATGTAGCTATGTATACGGCGCCTCATCCAATGAGCACCGCAATGTTATGCCGAACTATCTAATGCAGTGGGAGATGATAAGGTGGGGATTGTCGGAAGGCTGCAACATCTACGACTTTCTCGGGATATCCGGCGACCTTGAAAATGAAGATAGTCCGATGTTCGGATTATACCGTTTTAAAAGGGGATTTAACGGCTATGTGGATGAACTGGTAGGAGAATTTGACTACGTATATCGTCCCATCATAAATCTTCTGTTTAAAACCGCAATATCACTGCGTGAAATGTTTTCAACAAAAAATCGTACTATTAAAGGTTAATTTATCATAAAGGAAACAGCTATGCGAATACTAATCTTAGCAATTTTATCAACTATGTTGCTTGCCTCCTGTAACAATATGGTGGCACCTGAACAGCCGATTGTAACGGTAGACAGTATAGAGCCTAGCACCACCGCCGACGAGGTGGTCGAGGCGATTCAAAGCGAACTTGACCAACCCTACTTTTGGATTGGCGATGATGTTGATGCCTCCTTAAAACAGCTAAACGACAAAACGATACATCCGGCATATCTCGACATGCAGCCGGAGGAATTGGTTAATTTAATAGACAAGGAAAATACAATCATCCCCATAATCACAGCACAGGAAGCAGCTAATATTTCTGCCGGAATACTAAAAGAAAGCTATGGAATAGAGCTGAATATGTTAAGTATAGTTCTCTCGGAATATCGTGGTGTTTGGATTATTACAAATCAGGATTTTTCCGATCCGGGCCCCCTCATTTATATTAATTATACCACCGGAGTAGTTGAGCTGATAGACTGTGCACAGGAGATTCCCGATGGTATGCCGGTAAACGAGGCATATACCGTAACCTCTACCGACGAACACGGCTTTATAACCGGAAATTGGGACGAAACACACCCAAATTACGACAAACTTTCCGAGGAGTTAAAGGGAGAATTGCTTACACAGCTCAACGGTTCGCTGTTACTAAACGGTAAAAACATTTTAACCCTCAAACTGCGAGAGCATACAGGAAATGGGAATATATACGAAATGAACGGGACATTCACCTTCGATGTAGTATTGGAGGATGGTAGAATGCTTGAAATATTTGCATCAAACGAAAGAGCGATATACGAATATGATTTTGACGGATATCCGTTGAGAGGATACTATATAAGGTCGGCTGATTTAGCAACCTTAGGTCAATAGAATATGTTGCATTAAAATAAATCTGCATCCCGGCACAATGCCGCGATGCAGATTAGTCTCGATATAGTATTATCTATTTATGCCAAGCCTTTCAAACTGTTCCGGTGGGGTGTCGTTTTCCTTCATCAACTCCACCATCAGATCACACATTCTTTTTTCGATTTCGGAATCCTCAATGGGATTTTCCTGATTTGGATCGTTCGAAAGGTCGTACAGCCTGGTCGGCATCTTTATCAGGTGCGCAAAGGGTGACGGCTCCGGTGTTATCTTCATTAGCGGGGTTTCCTTTGTAAACTCAAAGGGTTCGGCAATGGTCATGGAGCGCATTTCTCCGAGGGTGAAAAGGGAACGCATATGGGTCGGCATCTGGGTGTAATCATATAGCGGCGAGTTGCCTTCCACCGGTCCTCTCATGTATACATAGCGACCATCGGTGACGTTTACATGCCCGCCGTGCATTCCGAATAGTGCCGCCTTGCGTATCGGTTTATCTTCTGTTATTACATCGCTCAGTGCTACTCCCTGCATGTCCTTAGGTATCTCGGCACCGAAAAAGTCCAAAATGGTGGGCGCAATGTCTATAGTTTGCACCAATGCTTCACGGCGTTCTCCGGCAACCTTTAGGCGGGGGTCCCACACAAAGAACGGTGTGTGAGCAATCTCGTTATAAAATGGATGCACACTTTTTGCCCAGAGATCATGTTCGCCCAACAGATACCCATGGTCGGTGTTGATTATAAGCATGGTATCCTTCCACATATCATGCTCGTCCATATAGTCAAGTACCTTTCCGAGATATTCGTCGCACATGGATAGCAGTGCGGCATATTCGTAACGGCAGTGCTCTACCGCCTCCTTCGGCTCGGTAACCCTGTTATATGGAGGCCAGTCGAAATGCTTGTCATAATATTCATGTGGGTAAAGTTTTTTGTACTTTTCCATGCTGAAAAATGGCTCGTGGGGGTCAAAAGTTTCTAAATGTAAAAACCAGTTGTCCTTGTCACGGTTGCAGTCTAAAAACTCAAACCCTAAGTTAAATACCTTTGCCTGCGGTTGCTCCTCTTCGCTGGTTATGTAGGAACGATTTACCGCATCCTGACGCCAATACATGCCATAGTGCTCAGGGATTTCGACATCTCCCACTACACCTTTCCATCGGTCACCCTCCTGCCCTCGCACACATTCCCAGCTGTCATATCGGTGATGATAGGTAGCCCCGCCATCCTCCCAGTAATGTTGATGGTCACTTATCATGTGGGTGTAAATGCCTTTGGCTCGCAGTATTTCCGGCATGGAATCGTCATAAGGCTCGATAGGTCCCCAACTACGGTGTAAAAAATTGTATCTGCCGGTGTGAAGCTCACGACGTGCCGGCATGCAGGGTAGACTTCCTGCATAGCTGTTGTCAAAGGTCACCATCTTTTCCGACAGCCTTTTAAAGTTTGGGGTGTGTGTCCAATCACAGCCATATGACGATAGCATACGACGGTTGAGGGAATCGAACATCAACATTATAGCTTTCATAATAAATCCTCACATATAAAACATTCATATAACAAAATTTAACGTTAACAACAACGCTAAATTTTTGTACTACTAAAACATCATATTCTCAACATATGCGTCCATAAAGACCGGGTCGGTAGAGTTTTCATAGGTCGTGGCATTTTTTGACAGCACTTCCAGTTTTTCCCACAGTTGCTTTGCGAGCAGTAGCATGGAGGCTCCGGACAGTGCGGCATTTCCGAGCACCTCGACCCTGTCGGTCAACTCATCCGGTATTAAACCTATTTTTGCGGCGTTTTTTATGTTAATGTTGCTGCCAAAGCCACCTGCTATGTAAAGTTGTTTAATCTCTTTCATCTCTATGCCTGCACGGTTTAAAAGAGCTATCACACCTGCGGCAAGGCTTGCCTTTGCGAGCTGCACCATCCGTACATCCTTTTGGGTGAAATTGATACCTTTGCCAAATGGAAATTCCTCATCCTCTAAATATCCTGTGTCGTCCAACTGCTCGGTATAGAGCATACAGGCAACCAGGTCCACCACGCCGCTGCCGCAGATGCCGAGCGGTTCTACTCCACCGAGCACTTCCGGTACCACAACCCCATCTACAACCGTGGCACGGTACACAGCACCGGTTTTTCCCATCATTCCGCAGGAAAGGGTCGCCCCCTCAAACGCAGGACCCATAGCGGTGGAACAGCATAGCAGTTTATTGTCATGCCACAGTGCAAGCTCACCGTTTGTGCCTATGTCCATAAGCAGTGCCGTTTCATCACCTTCACACATTCCGCTTGAAAGAATTGCTGTCGAGATGTCGGCACCTATAAATGCCGAGATACAACGCGGAAGATATACCTCTGCCGAGGGGCAACATTCGAAAAAGCCCTTGGGCATCCTCTCGCCATAGAGCCTGTCAGCCTCAAAGGGTGCATGTGAAAGTGGCTCTGTGTCGTGCTCTGTCAACAGATATAGCATGGTTGTGTTTCCGGTCACCACCATCATGTCGACGTCATTTCGGTCTATATTTGCTTTTTGTATCAGCTGTTCGCTCAGCTCACAGATACCCTGCTTGATACATTCGGCAAGCAAATTACCCTCACCGGCAAGGCTGTGCTCTATTCGAGAGATTACATCCGCACCAAAGGATGCCTGAGGGTTTTTGTCGCTAGCCTCGGCAAGCAGTGATTTGTTGTTGTACAGCTGTAGGGCAAGCGTTGTTGTACCTATATCCACCGATATACCGTAACGCTCAAAAGAGGGATTATGCGTAAATTCCGGCATAAACCCTCCAATGCTCACCGATATTTCGCCTTCGACCGGAGGTAAAATCTCACAGTCTCCCAAAACACGACAACAGCAGGCAAGCCGTATTCCGGCAGCACGCTGTTGTTCGCTTAATAAAATTAGCTCTTCGTCGGTGTGGTTTGAGAGTTCGCCTTTGACCGTGACAAGACATTTTCCACAACGGCGTTTCCCTGCACAAGGTTGGTCGAAATGGTCGTGCAGTGCAACAACCTCGCCAAGCAGTGTCCCGCTTTCACAGGCTATGAAGCCATCGGCGGTCTTTATGTTAACCTTCAATTTATGCAATTCCTTTCCTAAACTCTGTCTGTTTCTACCATAGTCATGTGGTGGAATTTGAGCGTTTTCTGCTCGATAGATGCAAAATTTTTGGCTTGAAAAAATTATTTTTCAAGCGTACGCACTTCTTTAGTTATTAGAGACGGATACCATTCAAGTGTTGTAGATATCGCCTTTCGAAGCGGCATCCCTTTTCCGGCAAGAACAACAAGCTGTCCGCCTGCCTCACCGTTCCATGGAGTTATAGAGAGTTGTGGTCCGGTACAATCCACAAGTTTTGCACCTTCACTCGTCATTATAAAGCCCTTTATTCGGTAGCTGCTTTCGGTTAAAAAGTTGATGCATTTGTACAGCTGTTCCGGAGTAATGGTCGGTTCTATTAATAGCGTTTCCTTTTGCAAGGTAATGTCCGGTGCCGAGAGAGCCTCATCAAAATCTATGTTTGGGCTTAGCAACTCTAACCACTCCGGCTGTAGTTCACCAAAGCTACAGTGCTTAATTTTTGCCGCCGGATTTGCCTCTAAAATCAGCTGTTCGGTTTTATCTTTTTGCTGTTCTGACGCAAGGTCAATTTTATTCACCAATACAAGCGAGGAAACCGCAAGCTGACGGCGGCTGACCTCGGCAGTGGAAAAAACCTTAACAAGCCGTACGGCATCTGCAAGGCAAATACTTCCTTTATAATTTATCATGGGGAAATCTGACAGGACTTTACGCACGTTGGTTGGGTCGGAAAGTCCGCTTGCCTCGGTTATGATTATATCCGGTTCTGCCTTTATCGCATTGTGAAGCTCTGCCTCAAACTTGTCGAGGCGGCATGCACAAAATATTGAACCGTTGTTAATCTCGGCAAGTGCAAGACCAAGCTCACGTACCAACTCGCCGTCGACACCCTGTGAGCCGAACTCGTTTATTATGAGATAGATGCGACTGTTCGAAAACTGCCGCACCATTCTCTTTAAAAATGTGGTTTTGCCTGCCCCTAAAAAGCCGGTTACAAGATAAAAATCAATCATGTTTACAACGCCTACAGACAGCTGTTTATTGCCGATTCTAATTCCTCTTTAGAGGGTATTATGGAGGAGAATTTCAGCTCACCGTTAATGTAAATAGAAGGTAGATTGGAAACGCCCATCTTTTTGCAACGTGCAATATTTTCCTTGTATATGAACTTATGCTCTACAACATCAATCTTGTCACCGTAATCAGCCTTTGCAACATCGACGGCACCCATCATGTAGGTACAGGCAGCGCAGGTTGCACTATCTAAGGTAAACACCTCTACAAGGGGCTTTTCGAGTGCAGAGTAGTTCGGTAGCTCTACCTCGATGTCGATGTCGGATGATACATAATTTTTGACCATCTCTGCAATCTGCTTCGTATCCAACACAGCCTGTGCGGCACCTATGGTGTTTTCAACAGGAACATCATAAGGCATATCGCAACCGGGTGCAACTATAAAGTTCTTATACTCTGTAAGATTTGCGAGCATGTCTATGACGTACTTCATATTATCCTGCTGAGAACCGTGAAGCATTATCGAGGTGAGTGGAATGTTACCACCGATTACAATATTATATTTATCGCATATTTCCTTTGCAGCCATAATGTCTACATTCTCATCAACACAGATGGAGTCCGGTTTGGTTTGGCACATTACATCGATATTTCTTGTTGCATTTCCGCAGACGAAAAATGCCGAATATACCTTTTTATCGTTGCGAAGGTAGTCGTAAATCTCGGAATAGGGTTTTGTCAAAAACTCCTCAAAGTGATCAGAGGATATCTGGGATACCAGTGGGTCAACCATTGCAATAACATCCATGCCTGCATCGATGTAGAGATCGGCAACCTTAAGCGCAGCCTTTTTGCAGAAATCGAGCAGCTCAATGACATACTCATCGTCGTCAAACATGTCCATAAATATATCGTTTCCGCGCAGATGGCTCGCAAGGGTGAAGGGTCCACAGATGATTCCATATAATGCGGTTGTATCGCCAACCTCTTTTTTAAGACGGCGCATACCGGAAAGAACCATCGGTAGACGGCCGCTTTTCTCGGTGGGGAGGGTGCACTCACAGGGAACCGTCATGGTTTCTGCAAGGGGATGTGAGGATACGCTTGGCGGACAATCCTTTGCCCAGCGAAGTTCACAACCGAGAATTTCTGCCTCGATCTGTAGGTCGAACATAACCGGCTGGCCGTCCGGTTTGTACAGCTTGTTAACCTCTAACAGAGCCTCTACCATGCTGTCCTCATCGGTTAAAAATTTTTCTGCATCGACACCGGTAAGCAGTCCGGCGTGTACACCTGCAAAGGGTACCCAGGGCGCACGAGGTGTCGTTTTGTGATCTAATGTTGCAAATAAAAGCTCTTTCGGTGTCATATTATTTCTCCATATATTGTGTTTTTTGTCAATTTATTTCCGATTTTTGGGTACGAAAATCCGTCCCTCGGAGACAGGAATCGCCGGGGTCATCATCGAAGGGACGGTTGTCCCCTCGATGAAGTATTAAAAATGAGCTTTTATCAAATTATGCGCCTTTAGCACATATCTCAACAGCGGCGTCTGCGGCGCTTGCAGCATCGGTGGTGTATTTGTCTGCACCAATCTGCTGGCAGTATGCGTCGGTAACTGGTGCTCCACCAATCATGATGCTAACCTTATCGCGTAGACCGGATTCCTCTAATGCCTTTACTACATCCGACATAACGCCCATGGTGGTGGTAAGCAGTGCGCTACAGCAGATGATATCGCAGTTTTCATCTCTTGCGGTGTTCACAAATGTCTCGGGAGAAACGTCGGTTCCGAGGTCGATAACCTCAAGGCCCTTACCCTCCATCATCATCTTAACAAGGTTTTTACCTATGTCATGTAGGTCACCCTTTACAGTTCCGATACAGACCTTGCCGTTTGCCTTTACACCGGCCTCTGCAAGTAACGGCTTAAGCAGTGTCGCGCCCATGTTCATTGCACGTGCTGCAACCAAAACTTCGGGAACAAAAATTTCATTATTCTTGAATTTTTCGCCGATAATATTCATTCCGGAAAGTAGACCTTCGTCAAGGATAACCTTTGCGTCCACACCCTCATCGATAGCCTGCTGTACAAGTGCCTTAACATCCTTTGCCTTACCTTTTTGTAGCATTTCCGAAATCTGTTGTAGTAATTCCATGATAAAAAATCTCCGTATATCTTGTGAATATATAATACAATTTATTTATCATAACATCTTGCATTTTTCGTAACTATTTGGTAAAATTTTGACATAATATTATTTTTTACCATAATGAGGATTGCATGGATATTATTAATATTGCATCGGAGTGCGCCGATGCCTTTAACCGAGCGAGCGGATTGGGCTGTACCGTAACCGGAGATGACGGAGCGCACCTTGACGAGTATGGTTATGGAATTAAGAGCTGTGAACTTTGTCATGTTATTGGAAATAACAGGGTGAGGTGCGACGCAGCACATGCATACGGAATGAACGAGGCAGAGCGTTTTGGAGGGCGATATATCTACTACTGCCCCATGGGACTTGCCTGCTTTGTGTCACCTATTCAGGGCGAGCTACAGTCGGTAGCGAGAATTACGGCGGGACCGCTTTTTATGGTTGAGCGTGAAGATTTTATTATGTGCGAGCTTGAGGGACTCTCGGAGGAGTTTTTGAGTCGTGCAACCGAAATAGTAGGAAAAATACCTGTTGTTCCTTCTTTTAGAATCGAGTATCTTTCAAAGCTTCTGTTTATGTCGGCAGGCTATATGAATAACCGCCTTTCGGTAGACCTATTGAACGATAGGCTACAGTCCGGGCAAATCCAAGAAAAAATTGGTAGCTATATCCATCAATTAAAAGGCGAAGAGCCGGAGAGTTACCCTATGGAAAAGGAAAAACTTTTGCTGAAGGCGGTGGAAAAAGGGGATAAGGAGGTAGCTCAGGACATGCTAAACCAGCTCCTCGGGCATATAATGTTTTCCACCGGCTATGACTATGAACAGATTAAGGCAAGAACCTACGGCTTGATGGTTTTAATAGGTCGTGCGGCGACAGATGCAGGCGCCGACCCGGAATATGCACTATCGGTAGGCGACGAGGGCATGAGGGTAATTTCCACCTTTGAGAGCGGTGAACAGCTATGCCTCTGGCTTTCCAAAACCGCAAACTCGCTGATGGATAAAATTTTCCGCTACAGGGAGGCACCACATGCCTCGTTAATACATCGATGCACCGAGTATATTGATAAAAATTACCGAGAACGAATAACCCTTGAGAGCCTTTCAAGGGTGGTTTTTCTGTCGCAGGCGTACATTTCAAGGATATTTCATAAGGAAACCGGGAGCAGCTTTAACGATTATCTTAACACCGTTAGGGTAGGGCACAGCAAAATCATGCTACGAAAACAAAGTTTGCGCATAGCCGATATTGCACTCTCGGTAGGGTTTGAGGATCAAAGCTACTTTACAAAGGTCTTTAAACGCCACACCGGCATGACGCCGGGGCATTATCGGGAGAGGATTTCGGAGTAGTTGTTCAATTTTTTGTAAAGATGTAAGCATGAAAGACGCAATAATAACGATTTTTATAACGCTTGCAGTTAATTAATTGAGTATAATAAGAGCAATACTGAAAATCAGGTGATAATAATGATAATAAATATAGCCATATGCGATGATGAGAAGATGCAGATTAAACTTCTTACAGATTTTGTGCGAAATTGGGCAGATGACCTCAACTATAATGTGAAAATCAGTGATTTTGAAAGTGCCGAAAGCTTTTTATTTCACTACGAGGATGATAAAAAATTTGACATAATTTTACTTGATATTGAAATGGGAGAGCTAAATGGAGTAGACCTTGCTAAGAGAATACGCCTTAGTAACGAGCATGTACAAATATTATTTATTACGGGCTTTCCTGATTTTATTGCCGAGGGATACGAAGTTTCGGCACTTCATTATTTGATAAAACCTGTTAAACCAGATAAATTATGCGATGTACTCAACAAGGCTGTAACCAAGCTAAATAAAGCAGAAGATGCAATTGTTATAAATAGCACAAGAGTAAAGCTTTCGGATATTTTATATGTCGAAAGTATAGGGCACTATATCGAGATAAACACGGTTAATGAAAAATTTAAGATTAAGAAAAAATTGTCACAGATACCTCTTGATGATAGCTTTGTTGTTTGCCATCGTTCGTATACTGTGGGGTTACGACACATTCATAAAATAACCAAAACTGATGTTATCCTTGATAATAAAAAGCTTATACCACTTTCAAGGCGAGTATACGGTGACGTAAACTCTGCTTTTATTAATTTTTATAAAGGAGAATGAACATGGCTCTTTTTGATTTGTTTTTCGGAAAGATGATAGATAAAAGAATTTCAGCATATCAAAGTGACCTTATCTCAAAGCATTGTGATGAAGTAAACAATATTTATACTCAGATGCGTGGTTGGAGGCATGACTACCATAACCATATACAAAAAATGAAAGCACATTTAAAATTCAATCAACTAAGTGAGCTTGATAATTATCTAAATGAGATAGATAAAGACTTAACAACGGTTGACACAGTAATTAAAACCGGCAATATAATGATAGATGCTATACTTAACAGCAAGCTGTCTTTAATAAAATCAAAAAAAATTAATGTAACCGCTAAGGCTATTGTGCCAAATAATATACAAATTTCGGAAATCGATTTATGTGTAATAATCGGAAATTTGCTTGATAATGCCATGGAGTCATGTGAAGGGATAAACTCTCCGTTTATACGTGTTTCAATTGGTATACTGAAAAATCAGTTTTATATTTCTGTTATTAATTCTACTGAAAATACCCCACCTAAAAAAGGAGAAACATATAAGTCTACAAAAAACAAAAAAACACATGGCTTTGGACTAATGAGAATAAATAGTGTTGTCAATAAGTATGAGGGATATATGAAACTTGGACATGAGGAAGGTTTTTTCTCTGCTGAGATAATGCTACCTGTAGAAAAAAGTTAATTGCGATATACATCTTGTGCACGATTTGATACCGTTCACGCACATTTATACTATTCTCTAAAATTTATGGTAGTATAATAAAGGAGGTGGTGTAAATGAAAAGGCATAATAAATCCCACACAGTTATTAGCAACATGTTGTTTTGCTTAAAATCTACCAAAGAGTATGTCCCGGTATTAATATTGTGGGTAGTATTATCCATACTCACCAAACTGGCTTTACCAGTTATCGAAATGTATTTGCCTAAAGTGGTTATTGATGCATTGACAAATGGGAGTTCTTTTCAAAATTTACTAACAGTTGTTTTTGTTGGGGCGCTTTCATTGGCGTTGACAACAGCTTTTTCAAAACTTTGCGAAAAATATGTATATAATTATAAAGTTACCATGGGATCATATTATATTCATAAGATATCACAAAAAAATCTTACAACAGACTATATCAATCATCAAAATAAAGAATTTTTGTCGCTACAGCAACAAAGCTATGATATATGCAGTAATAACGAATCAGTTCTGAGAAATATATATTATGTTTGGATAGCTTTTTTCTCCGGTGTTTTGGGATTTATCGTTTATACATCTATTTTAGCAGAGCTTAATATATTTATTGTGTTATTTTTGATTATAAGCTCCGCAGCAAGTTATTTTCTAAACAAGCCCATTACAAACTGGCGAGAAAAGAACAACGCAGAAAGGGCAAAATATTCACACAAACTTGGGTATATTGACACTGTTTGTGCCGATATAAAATCTGCTAAAGACATACGACTTTACAGTATGGCATCTTTTTTAAAGGGTGTTTATAATGAAAATATATTAAAAATTGAAAATTGGTACAAACGCTATTCAAAGCTTATTTTAAAAGTAACGATTGCAAATTCGTCTATCTCTTTACTGCGTGAGGGTATAGCGTATGCGTATTTAATCTATAGAACTGCAAGAGGAGAGATAACTGTCGGAGATTTTGTTCTATATTTTTCTGCAATAACAGGATTTTCTGTTTGGATGCAAAATATTAACTCACAGTATGTAGAGATTAAAAAGAGTTCGGTACTTGTGAGTAAATACAGAAACTATATTGATTTTCCTGATGAGTTTAAACGTGAAAGCGGTGTCACCACAGAGAAAAAACTGACAAAGCCATGTAATATAGAAATCAAGAATTTAAAATACAAATACCCAGATACTGATAAATTTATATTAAATGGTTTTAATTTAACTATTTCACCCGGTGAGCACATTGGAATAATTGGCCTAAATGGAGCAGGCAAAACCACGCTTGTAAATTTAATAAGTGGACTTTGCGACCCAACAGAGGGTGAAGTATTATATGATGATATAGACGTAAAAGAGTATAATCGTTTAGAGTATTACAAACTATTTTCAGCGGTGTTTCAGGAGCATAGCTTGCTTGCACTTACTATAGAGGAAGCAATAAGTGAAACATTTGGTGACAATATAGATAATGAAAAACTTATAAAAAGCTTAAAAATTGCCGGTATATATGATAAAATATCCTCTCTACCAAACGATGCAAAAACAAAACTTGATAAATCTGTAAATGATAATGCCACAGCTTTTTCAGGTGGTGAAATTCAAAAAATACTTCTTGCAAGGGCACTCTATAAAAATGCTCCGGTACTTATACTCGACGAACCTACCGCCGCACTTGACCCAATAGCAGAAAATAAACTCTACACTGCTTACCACGAAATAACAAAGGGGAAAACCTCTATTTTTATTTCTCACAGACTGGCAAGCACCAGATTTTGCGACCGAATAGTCCTTATAAATAATGGAGTAATCGAAGAAATAGGGACACACTTACAGCTGTTATTAAAAAAAGGTTTGTACTTCGAAATGTTTGAGGCTCAAGCAAAATATTACAGAGAAAACGAGGTGCAGGGTAATGAATGAAAAAATTGGCTTTAAAGACCGCATTTTGATAACATTAAGGGCAAAGAACATCATAAAAGAATATTGTCCGGGGCTTATGAATGCTATATTTGTCAAGGCTATAATAACTGCACTTCAACCCTTTGCAAGCATTTGGTTTTCGGCTCAAATCATTAACCAGCTAAGCATAGGTGGTGAGTTAAATTTAGTGATAATCTATGCGGTGTCGGTTGTTTTAATTAATTTTATTATATCTATAATCAAAGGTAGAATAGACATACTTCAAAGCGAGAGGGAATCTCAAATGTGGGGGTGTTTTGGAAAAATATTTACAGATAAACTGTTGACACTCGATTATGCAGATGTTGAAAATACCGAAATACAAAAACAAAAAACAAAGGCTTATGAAAATTTATATAACTTTGGAAATGGTTTAGGGCAATTTGTATGGACTATTAACTCCACCATACAAGCTTTTGTCAGCATAATTGTTTCCACAATGATGGTAATAAACTTGTTTACTTCGAAATCAGAAAACACCCTTATTAATTCTACCATTTGGATAATAGCAATATTTGCATTAGTTTTTGCAGGTGGATTAATTAATGCTAAATTATTTGTAAAGAATAATGAATTGTTTGATAAATGGTGCGATAATACTGCCATATTCAATAGGCTCTTTTGCTTTTTTGGATTTACACTTTGCCAAGAGAGTGAAAGGAAAAAAGATGTTCGTATCTACAGGCAAGATTTAGCCGCCGACAAAGTACTTGAGAGTTTAGAAAACACAGAAAAGGGCCATGATAAACCGTACTTTTTTAAAACCTCTATGAATGAGTTTATTGCTAATTTTGCAGTTGGATTAAGCAATGTCGCCTGTTATTTATTTGTTGTGCTAAAATCATTTTATGGAGCATTTGAAATAGGAAGTGTAATTGGATATATCGGTGCTTTAGGAAGGTTTTCACACGGGCTTCAACAGTTGATTTTCGGTCTATCTGATAATGCAGTTTATACTGTGCATTTAAAAGAATTATTTGCCTTTCTTGATATTCCAAATAAAAAATATCTAGGAACATTGCCTACAGACAAAATTTATTATTGTAACAATGGCGAAAATGATTATGAAGTTGAATTTAAAAATGTAAGTTTTAAATACCCTGAAAGCGAAAGTTTTTCAATTAAAAATTTGAACTTCAAGTTAAACATTGGCAAAAAACTGGCAGTAGTAGGTATGAATGGTAGTGGCAAAACGACCATGATTAAACTTTTAACACGGCTCTATGACCCCACTGAGGGCGAAATTACTTTAAATGGCGTGAATATTCAAAAATACGATTACGAGGAATACATGAATATTTTCTCTGTAGTATTTCAAGATTATAAATTATTTTCGCTATCTCTCGGGCAAAATCTTTCTTGCAGTATTGAATATGATAAGAAAAAAGCAGAAAGCTATTTAAATCAACTTGGACTTATGGAAAGAGTTTCTGATTTTGAAAGTGGAATAGACACCTGCATATATAAAGATTATGACGAAAACGGAGTAGATGTTTCAGGTGGAGAGGCTCAAAAGATAGCACTTGCAAGAGCGTTATATAAAGGCTCACCTTTTATAATATTAGATGAACCGACTGCCGCACTTGATCCAATTGCAGAGACAGAAATATACTCAGATTTCAACGAAATAGTCGGCGATAAAACTGTCATATATATTAGCCATCGGCTTTCTAGCTGTCGTTTTTGCGATGATATTATCGTTTTTGATGAGGGCGAAATTGTGCAAAGAGGAAGTCACGATGAGTTAATTAAGGACGAGAGTGGGAGGTATTATGAGTTGTGGTTCGCACAAGCGCAGTATTATACCGAAAAGATTCTCCCGTATTTTAGATTATAGCGCTACAACCATCTTCACATAATAATCATTATAGGCTATCACGTCACAGAAAACAATACACCATCAAGTTACTGCGCCAAACAGAGTGGCTGCAAATCGTACTTCCTACATTCATTATTACCGACAATTTTTACTTAAACATTAGAAATATTCAATGTTTGTATTAGCTTGTTTCTTGAATGCTTTATTGCTTTTTGGGTCATCAAGTTCCAAAATTGCTCCTGCTGCAATCGCCCACAGATACACGCTTGCTGTTGTGCCATAGGGCGAATACCTCTTTCGGTATCGCTCAAACATTTCCTTGGTGACATCTTTATGCCGATAGAGCATACGAAGTCCTCTATGGATTGCAATATCTCCATAACTAAAAACATCACCACGCTGTAAAGCACTTGCAAGCAACATTTCTGCCGTCCACACACCGATGCCTTTTAATGCACATAGCTTTTCGATTATTTCGGCATCGGTAAATTTGTGTAATTCATCAAGATTGACCTCTCCGGTACAAACCTTCTCGGCAAACTCTTTCATATACTCTGCTTTCTTGAAAGTAGTGCCGAAAGCTTGTATTTCTTCGATTGTTAAGTTGTTTAATTTTACTGCTGAAATAATAGTAAGCTCATCTCTCATACGCCCAAACACGGTTTCTCTTGCCTGTCTTGATACCTGCTGACCTAATATTGCTCTGATAATTGCTGTGAAAACATCTGTATCTATCGGTCTTTTTAGTATACCGATTTTCTCTATCGCTTCACCTAAGCGTTTATCCTTATTCTTTAAATAATTAGTTTCTTTTTCACCATATTCAAAATACATTTTACTATCTCGTTTAACTAATTCATCTTTATTATACAAGGTATGGCACAAATATTTATCGCATATAAAGCACAATGGCTTTACATTGTGTATGTAAAGCCGTTGTGTTGATACCACTATCTTTTATATGATATATGATTTTTATTTCTTATTTAGGTCGAGCTGTAGGTGTCTTGGCATACCGTTTACCATTACCGGAGCAATTTCACCGAAGATGAGCGGGTTTGCGTACTTTGCGAAGTCCTCGGTAACCATGTTATTGTCAAGGTCAATCCAGTCGAGCGGAATTGTTCTCTCAACATTAGCGATCTTGGAAACGTCGTAAAGATCGGTTACGCAGTGGTAAGGATCATCATTTACACGCTTTAGGATAACCATACAGCCGGTATGTCCCTGCAATGCAGCGTGGACGGCGGCGGCACCTACCGAGAATGCCTCATCAACGTCGGTAAGAGAAGCAAAGTGAGCAGCACAACGCTGTAGCGAGGAAAGCTCAACAGTACGGGTTTTGCATCCAATTTCACGAATAATCAGCTGGCTTAAGAAATCAGCCGTTCCTCCGAGCTGTTTGTGACCAAAAGCGTCGGTGGTTGTCATGTGGTCATCTTCCTGCTCGAACAGATATTTTCCGTTTTTGGTCTTAACACCCTCCGAGACGGCAACAAGAATCGCCTTCTTGGATTTCTGAATATTCTCAATTTTATCTATGAATGTGTCAACATCAAAAACATTTTCCGGAAGGAATATCATGTCTGGGCCGGGATTGTCCTCTGCCTTAGCAAGCACGGTTGCGGCGGTCAGCCAGCCGGCGTTACGTCCCATAACCTCAACTACAGTAACCATCTTTTGGTCGTATACAAGACCGTCACGCACCAATTCCTTTACTGTTGCGCCGATGTACTTTGCAGCACTACCGAAACCGGGAGTGTGGTCGGTAACAGCCAGGTCGTTGTCAATTGTTTTAGGAACACCGACGAAGCGAATAGGGCTACCGATCTTCTCACCGTATGCGGCAAGTTTTTTTGTGGTATCCATTGAGTCATTTCCGCCGTTATAAAAGAAGAAACCGATGTTTAGCTTTGCAAGTATTGCAAACAGCTTCTCGTATACCTCAGGCTTGTCCTCTACATCAGGTAGCTTGTAACGGCATGAGCCGAGAAATGCCGAGGGGGTGCGCTTTAAAAGCTCAACATCAAGCTCATTTTTTATCTGGGTGGAAAGATCTACATAACGCTCCTCCAACAAACCCTGAATTCCGTGAAGCATTCCGTAAACGGTTAAGCCGTTTTCGCGCGCTGTTTTATAAACGCCCGCCAGGCTGGAGTTGATGACCGAAGAAGGGCCACCGGACTGTCCGATTATTACATTACCTATCATTTTAAATCCTTTCAATAATTAATTTGTTAATATTATAACATTGATTGACATTTTTTTCAATCAACGGTTATTTATTCCGTAGTAAAACTGTTAGTCTGCATAAAAAATATTCCATAGGTTATATATTAATGGCATTGTCAATGAGAAACTACTATCCTTCAACCGTTATCGTTATTGCCGACAGGTTGTCGGATTGTCGATTTAGCCTTGGTAGTATCCTTAAAAGCATAAACTCTAACCACCGTCCACTGTTTTCCGACTTGATGTAGTCTATATAAATCTCCTCCTCAAGAAGGTTTACCCAAAAGCCGTCGGTACAAACTAAAAACCCGTCTCCCGGAGAAAGATGTATTTTTTTCTTGGCAAGCGTAGGCGAGGTTTTTGGGTTGCCAAGCGCTTCGGTAAGGTGATTTCTGTCCTCGTCATGATGGATGTCGTCGAATGTTATTTCACCTTCTACATATTTTCGGTAGCTTATGGAGTGGTCGGCTGTAATGAGAGGTGATTTGCCTCCGGATAAATGATAAATTCTGCTGTCACCGCAATGCGCAAGGTATGCTGAACCGTGGTCAATATGAACCACTGCGGCAGTGGTTCGCATGTCTGCAAGTCCGGGCTTTTGTTGTGCGCCTTTAAGCTCTTTATCAGCATTGACAAAGGCTCTTCGCATAGACCAACTTCCCGGCACTGCATTTTCGAGACTGTACCCAATTGCCTTGGTCACAACAGATGAGGCTATCGCTCCGTTACCGTCACTTCCGCTCCCATCGCCTACCACAAAAACTCCTTTGCCGGATTTCTCGCCACAAAACAGGCTATCTTCATTGTGAAGACGCCCTCCTATATAGCTATACTCGTCATACCTGATCTTCAATCAAAACCTCTGCTACTACCGCAGTGTAGTTATCCTGTCTGGGATTTGCCTTATGCTCAATTAATCCCCCTATAATATCAACAACCCTGTCCGGTGGGTTCTTTAAAATGACCGACATGGTCGAATCATCAATTGACCTGCTCACGCCATCGGTGCATAAAATAATTTTATCCCCATTTATAAGGGTGTAGTGATATATGTTTCTGTCTATATCAAACAGCTCCTTAGCACCGATATATGCAGAAAGCATGTGTTCGTCACTGCCACTGATTGGCGAAATTTTGTCCGGTTCACCATCTAATAGTGCATTTCTTCGCAGTAGCATGTGATAGCTGTGCTCATGGTTTAACCTAAATATTCTTCCCTCTCTGCACAGTAGTATCATGCTGTCCCCAACTGCAATCCAAAATAATTTATCCCCAACTATCGCAATTGCGGCGAGTGTAGTTCCGGAATCTCCAAAAAATCTACTATAAACAAAATCGTTTACAGACAGAACTATGTCTACAAGTTTTGCCGGTATATTTTCCGGTTTTTCACCAGATTTGAGCTTCTCGCACCCGTTTATTACGTAGGATACCGCCATCTCTGCCGCCTCTAATCCGTTTTGTAATCCACCCATTCCGTCGGCAACAGCGGCAAAAAGCCTGCTGCCTCCGAGTGTTTTATTGTCACTTGGCAAAAGCAACCCGCAGGAATCCTGCTGAGAAGGTCTTTTACCTTGTCGATTTAATGTAGCGGCAGAATAATGATATCTACTCTTTCCTGCGGAAAAAAATCCCATCCGTCTCCATTCTTTTGACCCTGCTGGTCATTATTTGTGTGCCTGCTCACAGTAGCGGCAACGATACTCCCTCTTTTCACGATTCGTAAGCAGGAAAACCTGCTCAAGTTCCGGTTCACTCATGGTTATGCAGCGTGGGTTTTTACAAAATATTACACCCTTAACCTCGGAAGGTAAACCAAGATGTTTTTTTTCACTGCGATTACCGTTCTTAATTATATTTATGGTAATATTCTCATCAAAGTATCCGAGAAGGTCAAGTCCTTTATCTATCTCACCGTCAACCTTGATTATATCCTTGCAACCCATCTTTTTACTTTTAACATTTTGAATTATTGCAACCGTGTTTTTCAGCCTGTTAAGCTGTAGATAGTGATATATCTCCATGCTTTTACCGGCCTTAATGTGATCGATAACTATGCCGTTCTGTATACTGTCTATCTGCATACGTTCTCCTTGTTTTACACATTTATTTCAAGCATATCTAAAATCAACGCCATTCTTATATACTTTCCGTATAAAACCTGTTTAAAATAACAGGCCCTGGGGTCACTATCCACCTCAGTTGCTATCTCGTTTACCCTCGGTAACGGGTGAAGAACAATCAATTTTTCATCGGCGAGCGACATTTTATCGGCATCCAGTATATAGCTGTCCTTTAGCCGTAGATATTCTTCCTCGTTAAAAAAGCGTTCGCGTTGTATTCTGGTCATGTAAAGAATATCGAGTTGACCAATGCAGTCATCAAGCGAAGAGAACTGCCGGTAGCGGTGGCCGCCGTCAACAATATCATCCTTTACATAGCGTGGAAGCTTCAACTCTTCCGGCGAGCATAGCACAAAATCTATGTCGCTGTACCTTGTCATTGCCCTGATAAGTGAGTGGACGGTACGTCCAAACTTTAGATCTCCGCAGAGTCCGAGCCTTAAACCGGAAAGACGTCCGCACAGTTTATGTATTGTTAGTAGATCGGTCAAGGTTTGGGTTGGGTGTTGATGCCCACCGTCGCCTGCATTGATAATCGGAATGGCAGAGTTTTGTGCCGCTACAAGCGCTGAACCTTCCTTAGGGTGCCTCATTGCAATAATGTCGGCATAGCAGTTAACCGTTCGTATGGTATCGCTGACCGATTCGCCTTTGCTTGCCGAGGAATTTTCCGAGCCTGCAAAACCTAATACTCCACCACCAAGTTCCATCATTGCCGCCTCGAAGGAGAGCCTTGTTCTTGTGGATGCCTCAAAAAAAAGTGTGGCAAGTTTTTTGCCTTTACACGCTTCGCTGTATTTCGACGGATTATCCATAATGTCGTCGGCAACCTTAATAAGATTACCTATTTTTTCGACCGAGAGGTCGGTTGGGTCTATCAAATGTTTCATTCCCACTCCTTGTTGTTGACCGATACGGTCAGTTGGTAAATTCCTTAACACAGCGAAGATATGCTTCGAGAGGGTCATCCGCCGCTGTAACGGCTCTGCCGACAACGATGTAGTCGCATCCCATACCTGCCGCCCTGTCCGGGGTAGCAATTCTAACCTGATCACCCGCCTCGCCGTCTGCAAACCTAATTCCGGGTGTAACCGTAATAAATTCTTTTCCGCAGTGTTCCTTAACAGCCTTTGCCTCTAACGGCGAACAAACAACACCATCAAGACCTGCTTTTTTTGCGTTCATGGCATAATGGTTAACCACATCTATAATAGGTGCATTTATCAGCAAATCATCCTTCATTCGCTGCTCGTCAGTGCTGGTAAGCTGGGTAACCGCAATTACCTTTGGAGGATTTTTTGCGTAGCGCGCACCTTCCATGGCGGCAACCATCATGTCGACGGTGCCCGAGGCATGAATATTTACTATGTCGGCGCCAAGCTCAGAAATCACCTTCATTGCCGATTTTACCGTGTTGGGAATGTCATGCAGCTTTAGATCTAGAAAAATTCTGTGTCCATCCGCCTTTAAACGTCTGACTATGTCCGGTCCTGCACCGTAAAACAATTCCATGCCGACCTTTAGAAATAGTTGCTCGCTCGGCATTTTTTTCAGAAATTCGAATAATCTCTCCTCGTTCGGAAAGTCACAGGCGATAATCACCTCTCGTTGCATAACGTCCTCCCTATTATCTTGTTTATATCATCAAATCCGGTTTCGGCAACTGCCGCAGGTAGCCCGGAAATAATCTCGGAATAGATGTTCGGGTTTGTAAGAAATGCGGCACCTATTTGAACAGCACTCGCACCCGCCGACATCATCTCTAAAACCTTTTGAGGACTGTCTACACCACCGATTCCGATAATCGGAAGCTTAATTGCCGTGGCTACCTCGTAAATCATTCTTACAGCAACAGGAAATACGGCAGGTCCTGAAAGTCCACCGGTTTTGTTTGCAAGGATATGCTTTCCCGTGCGATAGTCGATACGCATTCCAAGCAATGTATTTATAAGTGACACACCGTCGGCCCCCGCCTGCTCACATGCCATGGCAATGTCCTTTATGCTTGCCACATTTGGAGAAAGCTTTACATAAAGAGGTTTGGTTGTAACTTTTCTGACCGCATTGGTCACTTTGCCGGCTTGCTCCGGATCCGAGCCAAAGGCAAGACCGCCCTTATGTACATTTGGGCAGCTGATATTAAGCTCGATAATACCGACCTGCTCAACCTTGTCAAAGGCGGCGGCAAGCGTCACAAGCTCTTCTATCGAAAAGCCGGATATATTTGCGATTACCGGTTTTTGGTATGCCGTAAAAAGACGTGGAAGCTCATATTGAAGCACCGCGTCAAGACCGGGGTTTTGCAGTCCGACACTGTTTAACATGCCGGAGTCAGTTTCCGCAATTCTCGGCGTGGGATTTCCGAAACGCGATTCGGTTGTCGTACCCTTAAAGGACAGGCTACCGAGTATGTTAATGTCAAAAACATCGGAAAATTCATAGCCGTATCCGATTACACCGGAGGCGGCAATTATCGGATTATCAAGTATAACCCCAGAAAGGTTAACCGAAATATTCATAGCTTGATTGCTCCTTCTGTTCAAATATCTATATCACCCTTTTTAAAAACCGGGCCTTCCTTGCAAATTCTCGAATAACTACCGTCAGTTTTTTTACAACTACAACCCATACATCCACCAAACCCGCACCCCATCCGCTCCTCAAAGGACAACTGTCCGTCTGTGTCGAGAGTGGAGAGCGCCCTAAGCATAGGCAGTGGACCACAGGCGTAAAAATAATCATAATCAAGACCTCTGACCACATCGGTCACATAACCTTTACTCCCGTAACTTCCATCTTCGGTCGCGACATGAACCTTGCTTGTGTATTTGGCAAGCTTATCGACTAAAAAAACATCCTTCTCGCTACGAAAACCGAGAACCACCTCTGCGGCAACACCATTTTCAAAAATTTTTTTTGCGAGATAGAGCATCGGTGGGGCGCCTACCCCTCCACCGATAAGCAATGGCTTTTTATGCTCGGTAACCGTAAATCCGTTGCCAAGTCCACACAGCACCGAGAGATTGTCGCCGGCTGTAAGTGAGGAGATTGCGGCGGTACCGTTGCCGACGACCTTGTATATGACTGTAATCCCATCTGCTGCTACTTCGGATACAGAAATGGGGCGTCGTAGAAAAAAATTTGGAATTTTTATATTTACAAACTGTCCGGGTATTATTTTCCCCGGCTCTCCCACAAGCTTAAGCTCAAACACCTTTTCGGCTATCAAACTATTCTTTTCTACGATAAATTTGGCATCAATCATCACTGTTCCTCGATGTTAAATCCGCAATGTGTGTGCAGAATCTTACTATACACCTCGTACCCTTCAAATGGTGATGCTCTTCCTTTTGATATGAAGTCATTTGGGTTAATACGATATTTGATGTTTGTATCAACGACACAAAAATCCGCAACCCCACCATCTTTTATTCCCGATTCTATGCCGAAAATCTCTCTCGGTCGAATCGACATCACATTGACCAATTTGCTCAACGTGATTTTACCGCTCCGCACCAATCCGGTGTAAAGGGTAGGGAAGGCGGTTTCGAGACCTACAATTCCAAACGCACTGCCGAGTAATCCTTTAGATTTTTCCTCTTCGCTGTGAGGCGCATGATCGGTTGCTATTACATCGATTGTACCGTCGCAAATTCCTGCAATAAGAGCATCCCTGTCAGCTGCGGAGCGTATGGGTGGGTTCATTTTAAAGCGCCCCTCATCCTTTATGTCCATGTCGGTCATAAGTAGGTAGTGTGGTGCAGTTTCGGCGGTAACTCTAACGCCTCTTGCCTTGCCTTGCCTTATCAGCTCGACACTCTCGGCAGTCGATACGTGGCAAATGTGAAGTTTGGCACCTGTCTCTTCGGCAAGCCGTATGTCACGTTCTACCATTTTATATTCGCTCTCAGAGGAAATGCCCGAGAAACTGTTTTGTTTAGCGTATTCACCTAGGTGAATCACTCCAAATTGACCGGGGTTACCCACTTCGCAATGGGCCACAATAGGCCTGTTGAGCTTCTTGCCAAGCAATAGCGCACGGCGCATCATCTCCTCATCCTGAACACCTTTACCGTCGTCGGAAAAACCGGGGCAATGTGGGGCGAGCTCAGCGAAATCGGCAAGCTGTTCGCCCTGTTGTCCCATCGTTATTGAACCGTATGCAAGCACACGACAAAGGGCGGACTTTGCTATTTTGTCAAGTTGTATCTTAATGTTTTTTACACTGTCCGGCACAGGGTTTAAATTGGGCATACTGCACAGTAATGTGTATCCACCTGCTACTGCGGCTGCGGTGCCTGTAGCAATAGTTTCCTTATACTCAAATCCCGGTTCACGCAGATGAACATGTACGTCTGCAAGACCGGGTAATATATGATGACCGGAACAGTCAATTCTCTTAATGTTGGTCGGTGGCTCATTAGTAATATAGCATCTGTTATTCTTAAGTAAAAGATTTCCCTTTATAAAATTATTGTCGATAAAGATATCGGCATTTTCGAAAAAAACATCCGAAACATCTTGACTTACAAATTCGTTATTATGCACCTCAATCTCCGAAAAAATGGTATTAATTTAATGATATTATACGAGAAATTGCCTTATTTGTCAAGCAAATCAACATGCTAATCTCTGCAAGTTTGTGTTTTTTTGGATAATTCCAACGAATAAACAGTAGGCTAATATTTCATATTGTCTTATAATGCGTATGGTGCTATAATTAACCGGAACATTAAAAATAATGGAGGTTATTCGATGAGTAAGTTAATTACAAAAGAGAATGCAAGAGATATTTTTTCACGGTATAACACTGAACCGTTTCACCATATACACAGTGAAACGGTTGGAAAGGTTATGGGATATTTTGCGGCTGAATATAATGAAGACGTAGAGTACTGGACATGCGTCGGAATATTGCATGACGTTGATTACGGAATGTACCCGGAGGAGCATTGCAAGAAATGTTTTGAAATACTGCACAAAGAAGATGTTGATGAGGAAATTATCCGCTCGGTGGCAAGCCACGGGTATGGGATATGTTCCGACATAGAGCCTGTAAAGCAGATGGAAAAAATATTGTTTGCCATCGATGAGCTTACCGGTCTGATCGGTGCAGCAGCAAGGATGAGGCCTTCAAAAAGCGTTAGCGATATGGAGCTTAAATCGCTAAAAAAGAAATTCAAGGATAAATCTTTTGCGGCAGGTTGCGACCGCGGTATCATTCAGAAGGGTGCCGACATGTTAGGATTTACCGTTGAGGAGTTGTTGGACAAAACATTGACAGCAATGAAGGAAACCGAGAACGACTAACGGTGTATTCTACGAACCTATCAATACAACATTTTTTATTTTGTCGCTTGCAGTCGTAAATTACGATCTCAAAGATTGTTGTAAAGCATTGCTTTAAGCTGATGTAACTCCTCCGAAAGCGAGTTTGTTTTTTCATAAGCGGTTAATATCTCTAAAGATTTTTCCTTGGATGCTGTCTCGTGCAGTACAAAACAAAGATTAAACACGGTATCCTCGTCTAAGGTATCTGACGAATAAGCGTACATTAACAATTTTAATGAAAGATCCACCTTTCCTATTTCAAAGGCAACCGCGCCTAAGGTATTAAACACCTTGTTAGAGTTTACGGCTTCGATAATATTTATGCGAATAACCTCATTAATCAGGAAATCGCCATAGATAGAATGTAATGCAAGGACATCCCGTGCATTGCTGTCGACATCAAGATTACTATCTATGCGCAGTATTAGAGAGCGTAACTCGATGTATTGCTCACTGTTTTCTGCGAGTTGTTTTCTTGATAATATGCGATATTGATAAGCATAGTACTGTGTTTTTAGACTCTCGCCTCCATTTTCGATGGCAGAGAGTGTGTTTACAAGTGCTTTTTCTTCTTCTGAAGTCTCGATAACAGTCGGAACTGCCGAAAGAATTTCAAAATTGCTACCCATAAAAAGTTTTGCTATCTCATGTAATGTAAAAAATCTGAGATGTGTTTTGTCTAATATTCCGGCAGAGACATAACTGAAACTGCCGGATAAAAGATTTTTTATAACACTGATATGCATAACATTCGGAATACTTGCAATCAGCCTTCCGTTGCATGCCAAAAAGGGATGCAACTTGTTTAATGTTGACCAAGGATCTATTAGGTGCTCGATGACATCACCTAATATAATATAATCGAAAAAATTATCCTCATATGGCAGAACCATTGTCTCCACGTTGTTGATCAATACATTGCCTACACCTTGGGCAACAACGGCGGCGTGTTTGTCGATTTCAATTCCGTAAAGCTCGGCATTTTTATATCTCGACTTAATTTCGGCAAGGGTAGCGCCTGCACCACAACCGATCTCAAGAATTTTTATGGGTTTACTACAGTCTGCCTCCTGCATAATATCGACAAGCTCAAACCTTATTCCGGTACTATATCCCGGATCAAACTTCCATTTTTTATAAAAAAGTTCACCCATTTTCCTTCCTAAAGTTATGTACTTTTCTATATCGGTATTGAAGGACACACTGCCGAAATGATGTATAAATACGCCTTTGCACAACACCAGATCGTATCCTGCACATATAAGTCTAAAGCTGAGATCATCATCCTCATAGTTACCGGGCGTGAAAATTTCATCCAAAACACCAACCTTGTCTAAAATTTTCTTCTTTAGCAAAAGACAAAAGCCAACTAATTTAATTCTGTATGGCAGCTCACTACTATGTGCTTGCCTGTAGTTATTGCTGAATGCCAACATTTCTTCAAATGAATTGTATTCCGACTCCACCTTTTGATAATATGAGATGTAATTTGTTACACAGCCCACTCCGGCTATATTATCGTCACTCCACAGTGCGTTACACATATCGCTTAACCAGTTGGGAGTGACAATGACATCGTTGTTCAACAGTAGCACGCTATCCCCCTTTGCTATCGCTATGCCCTGATTACAACCTGCAGGGAAACCTTTGTTTTCATCGTTGTATATTACGGTTAAATCTTCCTGCTCGCTTAACCATTGTCTTGTGTCGTCGGTGGAGTAGTTGTCCACGATAATAAGCTCATAGCTTCCGCTCTTTGTGAATTTTCTTATGCTCTCAATGCAAAGCTTAGTGTAGTTGAGTTGGTTGTAGGTAAGTATTACAATACTTACAAGCCGTCCATCAGAGACCGCACCGCTATATTCATAATTTTTTATCTGTTGTAACAGATTATCATCAACCCGTATATTTCCGCCCACAATTCTCTCCTGTTTTAATATAACCTATATATTTATATACGTTCGAAAAGGTACAATAATTACCCCTTTTCGACATTCCTTATCATGTTGCCTATTATAGCCTGATGTTTTGCCACCTCTTTGAATATCGGCTTTATTTTGTTGTATTTATTGCAATCACACTTGTTTGGAGAGTGTGTGCCCTGCAATGTATGCAGTGCTTTAATTGACGAAAAATCCTCGAAAATACCGGCACCTATCGCCGCAACAACTGCAGCACCAAGACTGCCTGCTTCCTGTCCCACATTGGTTTCTATAATATTTTTTTGGTATACATCAGCAAAGATTTGACGCCAGAAAGAGCTTTTGCCACCCCCACCTACGATTAGCATGTCGCTTGAAATCTTCACTTGCTCCTCCAAAACCTCTAGCGCCAAACCAAGGTTTAATGCTATTCCCTCTAGAGTACTTCGGATTATGTCGCCTCGGCAGTGCATAAGGTCAAGTCCGGCAAAGCATCCCCTGATATTTACCGAGTCATCAAGGGCGGTTCCACCTGCAAGACTCGGATTGAAAATTAGCCCGTTAGCACCGACAGGACTTTTTACCGCCTCGTCTGTCATTGCGATATATGCATCTACACCCGTTTGTTTTTCCCTGTCCTTCAGCTCTGCACAGATGGTATCCCTAACCCATCTCAGGCTGTTACCTGCGGAAAAAATACAGGTTGCCGAAACATACTTTCCGGGCAGGCAGTGTGCAAAAACATAGGGACGACTTTTCTCATTCAGCACCGGCTTTGAATCACATACAGCAATCCAAGAAGAACTTCCAAGGCTGGTGTATGCATCACCGTCCTCTATGCATGCCGCACCCAGAGCCATACAGGCATTATCAACACCGCCCGCACACACCAAGGTTTTTGGGCTTAGCCCTATTTTTTTAGCAACCTCCGGTAAAATTGTTCCGACAACATCGACAGACTGCAAAATCCTCGGCAACTTATCTGCATCAATACCGGATGCATTAATAAAGCTGTCAACATAGCATTCCTTGCTGAGAGAATAGACCCCACTGCCCGAGGCGTAGGAGCGGTCGGTGCACAGAACATTGGTGAGAAGATAGTTTATATAATCCTTTGTTCCTATAAATTTTGCGGTGTTATTGTAAATATCGGGTTTTTCATCCCTATACCACATTATCTTAAATATACTATATAGCGGAGCGGGAAAGCCGTTTCCCGTTTCATTGTACCAGTCCGCCTCCGGTATGGTTTTAAAAAACTCGATGGCTTGGTTTTCTGCCCTTGCATCGCTCCAAATTGGCACAAACTCGTCTAAAAGCTTACCATCTTTTCCTATCGGAACGACGCCGAGGCTGTGTCCGGATATTGCAAGCGAAACTACATTTTCAACGTCTATATTCGCCTTATCAACAAGTTCCTTGGTAGAGGATACGATACTGTTCCACCAATCATTCGGGCGCTGTTCATGCAAACCGCTTCCAGGATAGTAGGTGTCATAAGAGATAAAGGTAGAGCACAAGAGCTCGCCGGTTTCACTATATAGACTTGATTTGACGCCACCTGTTCCAAGGTCGTATGCTATAATGTTTTTCATTGTATGTTCCTCTTAATAGCTGTCACTTAACGAGCTTTTTATCCCTTTAGAAGCGAGCCCTTCGAAAGGGATTCCTTCGCGCTCGCATATCTCCTGCATAATCTTTACCGCCGAGGAAAGCCCGATACCAAAACGGCTACAACCTGCCGCGGTCATCTCTAATATTGTGTCAAGCGTTCTTATTCCACCAGCCGCCTTGATTTTTGCATCCTTTCCAACCACCGAGGCGATAAGCTTTATGTGTTCAACCGTTGTAGGTTTCGGCCCCCAACCGGTTCCGGTTTTTACAAAGGTAACACCTGCCTCAGCGGCAAGCAGTGAACCCCGTTTAATCTCGTCGTCGGTGAGATAGCTGACCTCTAAAATTGATTTTACCGGCAGTCCGTTTCCTGCCTCAATTACGGAATGAATATCATTTATAACCTCGTCGTACCTACCGCTTTTCAAGGCACCGACATTTATAACCATGTCTAGCTCATCGACCCCAAAGGAGACAAGCTCCTTAGCGGCGGCAACCTTTACCGAGGTTGTGTCTGCACCGGATGGAAATCCAACGACACCACCTACAAGTATCTCGGGTTCATCCATAAGCATTTCCACCAACTGTTTTGTGTAGCAGGGCATGGCAAACACACACAATAGGTTGTATTTTTTAGCGGCATCAACAACCTCTTTCAGCTCAGAATCGCATACATCAGTCCTCACAGCACTTATGTCTATCATGGAAGGAATTGTTGTTAAATTCATCTTTCACCTCTTTGTTATTATATATTGAAAATATTAACACAAACAAATAAAATTGTAAATGCAATTCTCGATATTTAGTATAAAACATTGACTTTAAAGGTGTTATGGTGTATATTTATAGTACCGAATCTATTTAGTCATTCTGTAGTACAGGAGGTTAAAATATGTTTAAGCTTTTTGATACCGAGGATGAGAACAAGTTCACTTGGGAGTCGGTAGGAAATATTGTTGATGGGCGCAGTAACTTAGGTGAAGATATGCCGGTATATGTATACCGTCTTTTTCAGTTCACAATTAAGGATGTTTTGGCTAAAAAGATAGGCGACGAAGGTACTAAAGAGGTGTTTCGTGATGCAGGAAAACTTGCAGGACTTGAGTTTGCAAACCACCTGCTCGATCTTACCCTTGAATTTGATCTGTTTGTCGCACAACTTCAAAAGATATTAGAGAAAAGCAAAATAGGCATTTTAAGAATTGAGGAGTTTGATGTTGAAACCGGCAGAGCGGTTTTAACCGTTGCCGAGGATCTCGACTGCTCCGGACTTCCTGTTACCGGTGAAACGGTGTGTCACTATGATGAAGGCTTTTTGGCAGGAATACTTATTGCCTACACTAAAAGTGACTACATAGTAACCGAAGTCGATTGTTGGGCAACCGGCTCTCGCGTGTGTAGGTTTGAAGCGGTAGTTAATTAGTAATTCAACACCCGGAATCTGAGCATGAATAAACAAGAAAACGATTTGTTGGTAGAACAAATAAGATGCATAATTTTAAATAAACCTCTTCCAGAATTAATAATGCAGGAAGAGGAAGGTGAGGTTGAGATTCAAGAAGCACTTGTATATCTTTCCGAATGCCTTTCCGAGGCAAATCGTTTTTTGCGTGAATTGAGTGTAGGCAACCTAAATGTTTCGGTGCCGAGCAGGAAAAATTTTCTCTCCGGTAACCTTAAGGAGCTTCATGCCGGACTAAAACATTTAACCTGGCAGGCAAATCAGGTTGCGAATGGCGATTACAGTCAAAATGTAAGTTTTTTAGGTGAGTTTTCCACTGCGTTCAACAGGATGATCGTACAACTTCATGAGCGGGAAGAAAGACTTTTGCAACAGTCGAATATCCTTACACAGACCAATGTTTTAATGCACTTGGTAATGGACGGACTAAAGGATTGGTTGGTGGTTGTTTCGCAGGAGGGCGGCGAGATTATATACATAAACGAGTCGGCAAAATTGGGACTTTTAGCCAACAATGATGATGACTCTTTGTGTGGGTGTGAGGATTTGTTGTTGTCCGACATTAAAAGCAATCAACATTCCGAACAAAATGTTATAACCAAGGGATATCGGTGCTTAAATGGCACAAGATTTTTTCGTATTGCAACCTTCCCGATAAGATGGAACGACATGTTTGCCTACGCTAACCACATTGAGGACGTTACGAGTGAGCAGGAGGAGCATGTGCAATTTCAGAATCTGGCATATAAAGATGAACTTACCGGCCTGTACAATCGTAGATACTGTACGGAGAAGATAGAATATTTACTAAGTCAAAACCAGCAGTTCATCTTTTGCATGATTGATGTGGATAAACTCAAATATGCTAACGATACCTTTGGACATTCTGCCGGAGACGAGTATCTATCTATCGTAGCGAGGGAGATAACTGCTGTTACACGCTCAACTGACATAATATGTAGGTTAGGCGGCGATGAATTTTCGGTTATATTTCCGGATTGCCCAAAAAAACTTATCGAGGATAAAATAGAAAATATTAATAAAAGTCTTTTAGCATTTGATGTAGGGTACCCCATGTCGATAAGCTACGGAACAATTGATGTGCCTGCTAAAAGTATATTATCATCAAAGGAAATAATGATACAGGCGGACTCAAAGATGTATCACAATAAGCAAAAAAAGAGAAAAGAACTATTAACAACCTAAACATATAGAAAAATTGGAAGGTATATATTGTCAGAACAGCTCATATCAAAAGTATATCAAGCATCGCTTGCGTTAAAAGAGGTAGTAAATAAAACCGATGTTATCTCGGCAACAAGGATAGAAACCTCCTCCGACCTATACTTAAAAACGGAAAATCTCCAGCTCACAGGCTCCTTTAAGATTAGAGGGGCCTATTATAAGATGTCCACCCTTAATGATGCACAGTCAAAAAAGGGTATAGTTGCTTGCAGTGCCGGAAATCACGCACAGGGAGTTGCGTTTGCTGCATCAAGGCGCGGGATACCATCGACGATATTTTTACCGAGTGTTTCCCCTATTTCTAAGGTGGAGGCAACAAAAAAATACGGTGCCGAGGTGGTGCTGGTGGATGGAGTTTATGACGATGCCTATAAGGCGGCATTAAAACATATGCAGGAATCCGGCAAGTTGTTTATCCATCCGTTTGACGACGAGGAGGTTATCGCCGGACAGGGTACGATAGCCTTAGAAATATTAGATCAGATAAACGACCTTGACGCTGTTGTAGTTCCGGTTGGTGGCGGAGGTCTTGCCTCCGGAATAGGTTTTGTGATAAAAACCATAAAACCGAGCTGTAAGGTATACGGCGTTCAGGCGGCAGGTGCGGCCGGGATGTTCGGCTCCTTCGAGAACAGCGAGCTAACACGTCTCGATAAGGTTTCAACCTTTGCGGACGGAATAGCGGTAAAATCTCCCACCGAGCTAACCTACAGCATGTGCAAAAAATATCTTGACGATATAGTCACGGTGACCGACGACCAGATTGCGGCGGCAATTTTAACCCTGATGGAGCAACAAAAGCTTGTTACCGAGGGTGCCGGTGCGGCATCGGTTGCGGCGGTGATGTTTGACCGACTGCCGATCAAGGGCAAAAAGGTTTGTGCCGTACTCTCGGGCGGAAATATAGATGTAAACATATTATATAAGGTTATCGACCGTGGACTGCTCACCTCGGGAAGGTTGAGCGACATGACAATAGAGCTACTTGACAAGCCGGGACAGCTTAGGGATGTGTCCGGTATGCTTGCCGAGCTGGGTGCAAATGTGGTTAAGGTGAACCACAACTACGGCGAGGAAAACACCGACATAAACGGATGTACACTACACATAACCATACAAACGAGAAATGCCGAACACATCGCCCAGATACATCAAAAATTTAAGGAGGTAGGATATATCGTCAGGTGACCTGATGCTTCCTATATACCCTGTATGCCACGAAGGTCAGCAAAACGGCTGTAACAAGGTGGAATATCGGCATAAATATAAAGGAGGGTATCGATACCCACGGTAGCTCGTAGGGTATTTCGCTAAGGATATTAAACATCTCAAAGTTCTTGGTCGGCAGTAGATTGATGGCGTTGAATAATGGAGTGTTTATGACCGGAATATTAATGAATAACGGAACTATCAAAAACATTCCGGCTATGGACAGCGGAATTATCGGCGATGAAACCCATGCCGAGATTAATATAACAAATGAAGCAAAGGACAGGAAAACAAAAAATACAACAACAAAATCAATTAACACTGCCTGTATCAAGTTGAAGTTATACGGAAGATAGCTAATTGTGTTCTGTATCGAAGCATCGGGATTTTCGGGGCCATAGGTTGCCATCATAATTCCCATCGTTGCGAGGGCCGACGACAACACTATAACCGCACAGAAGATGGTTGCGGTTATTATTTTTGCCAAAAAAAGCAGATGCTTGCCGTTTTTTGAACTAAGCTGTAACGCTACCGCCCGTGTCTGATATTCTCCCGAAAACAGGCCGGAAAGAAACGCCGCGGCAAACAGCGCTGCAATTACTGCGTTTGTGCTGTACATATTCATAGCCTGACTGTATCCGACAATATGTGCAAACACCATGGGGGACTCAACGTCATTATACAGCTCGGTCAGCATTTCCACCGAGGTGTTATTTAGGGTAAAGCCATCGAGATTTTTAATTCGGCTTTGAAATAACGTATCATCAAAGGTTGCAATCTGCTCCTCGGTGAGCGATGCTATGAACCCGTAGTCGGAAGCCGACTTCCCGAAGGCAGATGCCACCATACGCCCTACCTCATAGTAGGGACGAATGTGCTCATCAAAGGCGGCACGTTGCTCTTCAATGCTACCGTCTGTTGGGTAGTTTGAGTAGGCATCAACCAACTCGGTAAGTAGGCTCTCGTCAATCGCCCTGCCGGAAAGTGCCATGTTATATTCTTTATAGATAAGGTAATCCTCGTATTTACTGCGTACCGGCTCGTTGTCGACATATACATCGCCAAAAAAAATTCCTGCCGGGGCGAGCAGACAGAATATAACAAGTAGCACGAACGCAATCAAAAATTTCTTGGTTAACATCAGCTTTTTTATCTCATAGCCGATTAGTGTGTTTAGATTTTTCATTTTATGACACCTCATGTCTTTTAAATCGTATCACGGTCATGGCGAGCAGTGCCGTCGAAACTACGGCAGAAACAACACACACCGCCTGATAGAGCATTAAATCAAGCTCGAATAGGCTAAAGCTGTACTGGGTGAGAACCGAACGCATGTCGCCGAGTGCAACCGGAAGAAAAAACTCCGATTTTTCAATTCCCGGCATCGAGACACCGTAAAGGTTAATAATTATAATTGCCACGGCTATGGTGAGGGGCACTATCGATTTTGAGAAGTTAGCCGAAAGAAAGAGGACTATCGAAACCATCATTAAGACTCCGAAGGTGGTGGTGACAAACAGTAGCAGTAGCATCTCCGCCATGGTGAAGTTGTAGGTTATAAGTGCGAGGTAGTTTTGTATAGAGGCGGCGTACCCCTCAATACCGTAGACGGCAAGGCAGGTAAAGAGAACGCTAAAGAAGACTACAGACATAATAATAAGAGAAAAACTGACAGCGGTAAATATTTTTGCCGTAATCTGTAACCCCTTGCCGTGCTTAGAGGTGAGGATAAGGTTGTCGGTTTTTCGTTGATACTCCTCCGAGAATATCGGTGATACAGCAAAGGCGATCAACAACATTATCATCAACGAGTTGGTTATCGAAAAGTTGAAAAAACGGCTGTATCCGCTGTGATACTGCAGTACAAACGGCTTTTTAACCTCCTCGTCCATCGCCATTATCAGCTCGATATTTTCTGCCGAGTAGCTCGGATTATTTTCGAGGTTCAGCCGATACTGCTCGGTTCTAAGCTCATAATATCCCTCTGCCTGCTGTGGCGTAAGCTGTCCAAACTCCCTGAATCCGAGAGGCTCGTTATAGTTTGTGTATGCCGAATCTACCGTGGAAAACACCATGCGATAGGGGCGTGCATTTTCCTTGTATTCCACGCTGTCGGTATACGGATACACATCGCTCGGTATGGTGGCGTATGCCGCCGAGGCTTGCGATATAAGCTCAGCATCAAGTACCCTGCCGGAAAGTTCAAGGGCAAACTGTTTGTCCATCATCGCCTCATCGTAATAGCTTATGCCGGTTTCAACGTCGGTACCGATAACAGTGGCAAGACCGGTGTACACCGCTGTTGCAATCACAAGAATAATGGCGATGGTCACACTTTTGCGTGCAAATATTTTTCTATATTCAAAGCCGATTAGCTCAAAAAAATTATTCATTCCTCGCCGCCTCACTAAAATAGTAGAGATACAAATCCTCAAGGGTTGCCGAGACCTGTTCTGCCAGCTCGTGTGGTTTTTTATCGGCAACTAAGCGTAAAAAGATATCGGAACCCTCGCTCCTCATGTTAATTACAGAGTACACGCTCATGAGCATTTCAGCGGTTTTAGCATCCACGGTACACTCGAAAACCTTGCCATCGACTGCAGTAATAATCTCCTCAAGGCTTCCGTTTTGTAAAATCTGTCCGTCCTTCATCACGATAATAATGTGTGCAATATTTTCTATGTCGCTTACTATGTGGGTGGAGAGCAGAACTATTCTGTCCTTGCCAAGTTCGGAAATAAGGTTGCGAAAACGCACCCGCTCCTTGGGGTCAAGCCCTGCTGTCGGCTCGTCTAATATTAATATTTTCGGGTTGTTTAACAGTGCCTGCGCAATACCGAGGCGTTGTTTCATGCCACCGGAAAAGGTTTTTATCTTCTTTTTCGCAACCTCTGTAAGGGAAACCGTTTCAAGCAGGTCTGCAGTTTTTCTTTTCGCCTGCTGTTTGGTCAACCCTTTAAGGCTCGCCATATAGTACATAAAATCCTGTGCCGAAAATTCCGGATAGTAGCCGAAATCCTGCGGAAGGTAGCCGAGAATGTCACGGTACTGCTCGCTACCGACCTCAAGTCCGTTGTAACTAATTTCTCCGCTAGTGGGGCGTAGAATGCCACAGATCATCCGCATAAGGGTGGTTTTGCCGGCGCCATTCGCGCCAAGCAGACCGTAAACGCCCTGTGTAAGGTTAATCGAAAGCCTGTCGACAGCTATCTTGTTTTTATATTGTTTTGTTACCCTGTCTATTGTAAGTTCCATTTTAGTTCCTCGTATGAATTAATTAAGTTTAATACGTTGTAAATCAGCACTGCCGAAAGCAGTGTAAATGCGGTAAACCACGCTGTTATGTTGTAGTCAATAAACAGCCTTGCGCCGTAGAGTATAACCACAAGAATTATCAAAAACGCCACCGCAATACAGCCGTATAGTGCTTCCCATGAGTTAAATCTTGCTATTATTGCAAGGTTAAGGTTGGAGACCAGCAGAAACGGAACCCCGAGATGGATTAGGTTGTTTATAAAACCATGTCCGGACTGCCCTGCAAGAATAACCGACAATATAAGCAATATGAAGCTTACTGTGCCGAGAATTATTAGCCGTATCTGGGTTATACGCATAAGGTTATAACGGCAACAAAGCTCGGTTTCCTGCATATTAAAGGAGATGCTTTTGTATATTTCTGTGACGACGCATACCGAAAAGATGGGCAGTGCCGAGGAAAGACCTATAATTATCGACATTTCGGTGTCTACATATAGGGTGAACAGCACCGCAAAGGCGGCACAGCCGAAAAACAATATCCACACCCTTTTGCGGATATATCCAAGCTGGGTTATAAACAGCTCGACTAACCCTGCTTTTGGATAGGCAATGGAGTCAATAAACCTCTCTCTGTCCCTTGGCAGAGGTGCATCAAAGCTTCTTTTTATCTCTGCTCTGAGTTTACTGTTCATAAAAATCCTCCCTCCGAATTCTGTCCTTCAACCTTTGCTTCACTGCCTTAAGCCTTCGCGTTACCGCAAAGCGTGAGATGTTTAGATAAAGGGCAATTTCACCTATACCAAGCTCATTTGAATATCGTAGCATAATCAGCTCCTGTTCCTCCGGACTCAGCGTTGACACCGCCTGCCGTACCGATAAAACCGTCTCGGTGTTTTCGATATTATCTGCCGTCGTACGCTCGGCATCCTCTATCGGTAGGGTCTGTACATTCCTTCTGTGATGGTCGATGCACTTGTTCCTTGCTATGGTATACAGAAAGGCAAGCTTTTTTCCCTTTTCAAGATAGCTGTCGGTCTCAAAATATTTCAAAAAGGTCTCCTGCGTTATGTCCTCGGCAGTCTCGACATTGCCTACCTTAAAATAGCAAAATCGATATATCCTGTCATACTGCTGTGAAATATCCAAGCTCACCTCACCCCCTTCACATAATGTTTAACGTTATTATACTCTAAAATGTGCGGCATGAGAAATATAAATTTGTTTTTTATTAAATGTTAGAATGATGAACTTAAAATATAATTTGCATAATCAACAAAAACATAGTATAATTTCATCGTCAGTAATAACAGGAGGGACCTAATGAACTTTTCACCCAACAACCCCGATTTATTTGTTCTGGTGGCGATTGTAATCGTATTTGTAATTGCACAGTCGTTATTTTTCACGGCGAGGGCGTGGCGTAGAGGGAAGAGCCTTGGTATATCGAGTGCAACCATGAAAAGAACCATAGCCTCAAGTGCTGTGTTCAGTATTGCACCGGCGCTATCCATTCTACTCGGAATTTTTTCTCTATCTAAGTTTTTGGGGTTTGCACTTCCATGGCTTCGCCTTTCGGTAATAGGTGCGATTACCTACGAGCTCCCTGCCGCCTCCGCTGCGGCTGCCGCAACCGGAACAAGCATGAGCGAAACGGTTACCGACCCATCGGCTTTTGCTGTTATCGCTTGGGTTATGACGCTCGGAATTATTCCCAGCCTGATTTTGGTGCCTATATTCGGTAAAAAAATCGAGAGTGGCTTAATAAAGCTTAAAAATAAAGATGACCGATGGGGTGGCATTTTTATGGACGCGCTTTTCCTCGGTATGATATCGGCATTTCTCGGCATGATATTTGCCGGTGTAGGGGAGGGGCTTTCCGGATGGATACCGGTTTTTGTTATGTTAATCAGCTCACTGCTTATGATTATTTGTGGTATGTTTGTAAAGAAATACGAGGTTAGGTGGCTAAAAGATTTTGCAATGCCCATAAGCATGATAGGCTCCATGATACTTGCCATACCGGTGACGGCATTGGTTAACATGGTCACGGTTTGAAAGGAGTTTTGAGATGAAAAATAAATCATACGAGGATGCCACCCATTTTTATGGAAGAATATGGATGCTTTGTGCATTTATATTGATAATTTCTGTACCGATATATATCTGTGTAAGGTACGACGCATGGCCGCCGTTAACATCGGTTTTATCCGGACTGCTCGGGGTTGCTCCGATATTCTGGACGGTTGCCGTTATTGAGGTTATAACCTATGTTCCGATGCTCGGTGCAAGTGGTTCCTACCTCGGATTTGTTACCGGAAATCTCACAAATCTGAAACTGCCCGCATCACTTGGGGCAATGGATTCTGCCAAGGTTAAGCCCGGCACACAGGAGGGTGACGTTATCTCCACCATTGCAATCGGTGTTTCCTCCATCACCACCACCATAATTTTGGCGGCAGGTGTGCTTCTTCTTGCACAGCTTGAACCGTTGCTTCAGTCACCTCTATTACAGCCCGCATTCGAAAACATCCTGCCCTCCTTATTTGGCGGACTTGCCGTTGTATTTATTTCCAAAAGTTGGAAAATAGCAATGGCACCCATGATTTTCATGGTGGTTTTGTTCATATCCGTGCCATCACTTGCCGGTTCGGTATCGGTTTTTGTGCCGGTAGGCTCGCTGATTGCTCTTGCCGCTGCAAGAATAATGTATAAAAAAGGTATACTATAGAGGAATTTACATATGTTGGTAGCAGTACTGGTAATATTTGCCATATTTGTTTTGGCGTTAATCATCAGAGCAGTTCTTTTCACACCAAAAAAGCAAAGTGCAGCACAATCCTTGCCCGTGGAAGTTGACGGTGGAAGGGCGTGTGACAACCTGCGTGAAATGATAAGATGCAAAACCGTATTTGACGAGGAAAATTATTCCGAGTTCGAAAAGTTCAGGGCTCTTTTAACCGAGCGTTACCCAAATGTTGCAAAAAATTGTGAACGAAAACGTTTCGACAAAACCGCCCTATTTTATAGGTGGAGGGGGAAAAATTCTGATAGCCCCACTGTGTTGATGTCTCACTATGATGTTGTTCCCGTAGAACAGGATTTGTGGTCGAGGGATGCTTTCGGTGCAGAGCTTGTAGATGATATAATCTGGGGGCGAGGCACTCTTGATACTAAGGCAACACTTTGTGCAATTATGGAGGCGGCTGACCGTCTGATTGGCGAGGGTTTTGTTCCGGACAACGATATCTATCTCGCCTTTTCTGGAGATGAGGAGATAGCCGGAAAAGGACAACCCACAATCGTGGAGTATTTTAAACAGCAAGGTATTACTCCTGCACTTGTGCTGGACGAGGGCGGAGCCGTCATTTCCGGAGTTTTCCCGGGTGTTGCCGGGAAATCTGCTCTTATCGGGATATCGGAAAAGGGACAACTGAATGTAAGTTTTACGGTAAAGTCTACGGGCGGGCACGCCTCCTCCCCTCCACGCAGAACACCGGTTACAGACCTTGCGGCGGCGGTTGTTTCGGTTCATAAGAACCCGTTTAAATTTAAATTAAACCATGCAACTCGTGCCATGTTTGACACACTCGGTAGACACTCGAGTTTTGGCTACAGAATTATTTTTGCAAACTTGTGGTTGTTTTCACCGTTGCTTGACCTTTTCGGACGTCTGTCAGGCGGAAGTTTAAACGCATTGTTACGGACCAGCTGTGCATTTACTGTAATGAAAGGAAGCGATGCTAACAATGTAATTCCACCCAAGGCTTCGGTAACCGCAAATCTTCGTATTATAAACGGAGAGACAATACAAACGGTAACCGAACATCTTAGAAAATGCGTCGACAAGCAAGGTGTAAAGGTTGAGGTTATCGGCGGCGGCGACCCATGTAAAATTTCAAACATTAACGACGAAGCGTGGAATCGACTCAGCGAAACGGTAAGAAGCTGTTGGCCGGAGGCGATTGTGGCTCCCTATCTGATGTATGCGGCAAGCGACTCAAGGCACTATGCCGCGATTAGTGATAATGTATACAGATTTTCGGTCATCGAAATGTCCAAGGAACAGCTAAATACTATTCATGGCAACGATGAATATATCACACTGCAACAGCTGGAACTGATGGTTGAATTTTACATCAAATTAATAAAAAAGTGTTAATTTAAGGTTTGATTAAGTTTTGATGCGTACAATACAATTGAAGCACAGATAAACGGAGGTGCAAGGTGCGACTGCTTTTATGTGAGGATGAAAAAGAACTCTCGAATGCATTGGTAAAAATACTAAAACACTTCAACTATTCGGTTGATGCGGTTTACGACGGAGAGGAGGCACTGGACTACCTTGAAGCCGAAAACTACGATGCTGTGATTCTGGATATTATGATGCCGAAGTTGGACGGAATTGAGGTGCTAAAAAGGACAAGGGCGAAAGGAAATCTTATTCCTATAATAATGCTAACGGCAAAATCCACGGTGGACGACAAGGTTACCGGGCTTGACTTCGGCGCAAATGATTACCTTACAAAGCCGTTTGAGACCAAGGAATTGCTCGCAAGAATAAGGGCGATAACAAGAATGTCAACCGATAGCGGTTCTTCGGTGCTGAGTGTCGGAAATTTATCGTTAAACCAAAAAACTTTTGAGCTCTCGGGAGAGTCCGGCTCTGTTAAGCTTGTCGGCAAGGAATTTCAGATGATGGAAATGCTAATGATCAACGATGGTCATGTAATCTCGGCTGAGCGATTTATGGAAAAAATTTGGGGGTACGACAGCGAAGCAGAAATAAATGTTGTCTGGGTATATGTGTCAAATCTGAGAAAAAAGCTCACCTCGATAGGCTCAGATATAAAGATTAAGGCAATACGAAACATGGGGTATTCGTTGGAGAAAGGAGAGTAGTAATATTGCTGAAAAAACTGCAACGAAAATTCATTCTTCTCACAACCGGTATAAGTGTGGTTGTGCTGATTTTAATTGCCGCAACCATTAACATTGCAAACTATGTTTCGCTTAGAAACGATTCGGATGAACTGCTGACACTTTTGATAGAAAATGATATGTCCATCGACAACAATATGTCTGCACTCGAGAGGTTTGCCAAGGAAATTGCTTTTACAACTCGATACTTTGTAGTTAGGGTGGATTCACAAAACGATGTCGGTTTTATTGATACCAAGATGATAAGTTCGGTTACAGCCGAGCAGGCAGCGACCTATGCCCAAGACGTATATAGTAGTGGCAATGCAGATGGATTTATCGGCAATTTCAGATATGCCAGAACCGAGACGGATTACGGCTACACCTACATTTTTTTAGACATAGAGGAGGAGCTGGCGATACACTATGACTATATGTTCTTTTCCACCATAATAGTTTTTATCGCGGTAATTCTTATCCTCGTTTTTTCTATTCTTCTATCAAAAAAGGCTGTTGCACCTATAGCTAACAGCTATGAAAAACAAAAACGATTTATAACCGATGTAAGCCATGAGTTAAAAACACCGCTTGCAATTATTAAGGCGGACAGTGATGTTATCGAGCTTGACGTCGGCGAATCGGAATGGACAAACAGTATAAATAAACAGGTGTCGAGACTTAACACCCTTATAGAAAACTTAATTACACTCACCAAAATGGAGGAGCAACGTGCACAGTCGATTGGCATTGAATTTTCACTTTCGGATGTCGTACGACAGGAAATATTCGATTTTTCGTCCTCGGCAAAAAATGCATCTTTAAATATATTTGCCGATATAGTGGATGGTGTAAACTATCGAGGTGAGGAGCCTACTATAAGAAAGCTGATACAAATTCTTACCGAAAATGCAATAAAGTATGCATTGCCCGAAACCGATATTAGGGTGGGGCTAAGGGTCTCGGGCAATAAAAAAATATTTACAATGGAAAACTCGGTAGAGGATATTTCGATAGGTTGGCACAACGATTGGTTCGAGCGGTTTTACCGAGAAGATAAGGCAAGAAACAGCGAAGCTAAGGGGTACGGAATAGGACTTTCCGTTGCTAGGGCAGTGTGTGATAAGCACGGAGCAAAGATTACCGCCGAGAGTAGAACCGGCAAAGAAGTTTTAATTACTGTTGTTTTTTAAGTTAATTATTGTTGTATATTAGATTTGACTATTGAAATATACTTGTAAATGTATTAGAATGTCTATATAATCTCCGGCGAAGCCGGAGCTAATGGAAATACTTTTTGACTCACGCTGTTCGTCATTTTGCACCTTGTG
>CAYJKY010000022.1:14163-54857 GCA_964370825.1 uncultured Oscillospiraceae bacterium | reverse complement strand
CCGATGAGTTGCCTTTTTTGTTTTACTGTAGTATAATCCTTATATAGTCCATTTGATTTGACACAATAAAATATGAAAGGAGTCGTTAGGCGGGGTTGGTTTTTACTCCGTTTAGTGCATGGGAATTATAATGTCGGATAGCTATTACAACAAAAGTATAGAAGAGGCATTGTCCTCAAAAGAGGTTAGCACCTCCGGTTTAACTTCCGAGGAGGTTAGGGCGAGAACGGAAAAATACGGTGAAAATCGCCTTGCAGAAGGTGAGAAAAAAAGTGTTTTAACGGTGTTTTTAGAGCAGTTTAAGGATCTGCTTGTGATCATATTAATTGCCGCTGCTGTCATATCCATGCTCTCGGGGCATGTAGAGAGCACGATTGTTATTTTGGCAGTGCTGATTTTAAACGCAGTTCTTGGTACGGTGCAATATCTCAATGCCGAAAAATCGCTTGCAAGCCTTAAGGCTATGTCTGCGCCCTCTGCAAAGGTTCTTCGTGACGGCGTCAGGGTGGAGGTCTCCTCACATGAGATTGTTCCCGGTGACATTGTTTATCTTGAGGCGGGCGACATGGTGGTTGCCGACGGACGCATCATCGAGAATTTTTCGCTTAAGGTTAACGAGAGTTCCCTTACCGGTGAATCGGAGGGGGTAGAAAAAACTGCTGACATAATACCGGGAGATAATGTTGCTCTTGGTGATCGAAAAAATATGGTATTTTCCGGCTCGCTCGTGACCTACGGTCGCGCAGTTATGCTCACAACCGGAACCGGAATGGAGACCGAGCTTGGCAAGATAGCCGCCCTAATGAACCGCACACAACAACGTAAAACCCCACTGCAAAAAAGTCTGGACGATTTCAGCGGTAAGCTTGCCATTGTAATTATGGCGATAAGCGTTCTTGTTTTTCTGCTGTCGGTGTTCAGAACCGGCATGTCTCCGCTTGACTCCATGATGTTTGCCGTTGCACTTGCCGTTGCGGCAATACCCGAGGCACTATCCTCTATTGTTACCATTGTACTTGCCGTCGGCACCCAGAAGATGGCAAAACAGAACGCTATAATGAAGGATTTAAAGGCTGTAGAAAGCCTTGGTGCGGTATCAGTTATCTGTTCTGACAAAACCGGAACGCTGACCCAAAATAAGATGAAGGTTAAAAAACTCTATGCCGACGGCAAACTTGTTGAGCCTACCGACCTAAACCTTGCCTCCGACACACAGCGGTTATTACTCAAGATAGGTTTGCTCGTCAGCGATGCCACCACCGACGAGGAGAATGGCACCGCAATAGGCGATCCGACCGAAATCGCACTGGTGGAGATAGGTGATTCACTGTTTATCGAGGAGACAGAGTATCGTAAACAGCACCCACGTATAAGCGAGCTTGCCTTCGATTCTGACCGCAAGCTTATGAGTACGCTTCACGACATAGAGGGAATCCCCACCATTCTCACCAAGGGTGCGATAGATGTGCTGTTAGACCGTTCGGTCGGCATGTTGACCGAAGATGGCTCGGTGCCTATGACTGATGCGCTACGTAGCGAGATAATGGCGGTAAACGACGAACTTTCCTCCTCCGGCCTTAGGGTTCTCGCCTTTGCAAAACGTGAGCTTAACGAGTCGAAAGAGTTATGCCTTGAGGATGAGAAGAATTTTACCTTTGTTGGCCTTGTGGCGATGATAGATCCACCGAGAGCCGAATCAATACAGGCTGTTACCGACGCGAAGAGAGCGGGAATTCGCACCATTATGATAACAGGTGACCATAAGGTTACCGCCTCTGCAATTGCAAAGGAGATAGGGATTTTTAGCGAGGGTGACAACGCACTCTCCGGCACGGAACTTGAGCAGATGACGGATAAGGAGCTGGACAGCGTACTCTCCTCCGTTTCGGTATACGCAAGGGTTTCGCCGGAGCATAAAATCAGGATTGTGGAGGCATGGCAACGCAAAGGCTTTATCGTATCCATGACCGGTGACGGAGTTAACGACGCACCTGCACTCAAGGCCGCCGACATAGGCGTTGCGATGGGAATAACCGGAACAGAGGTCAGCAAGGATGCCGCCTCGATGATTTTGGCGGACGACAACTTTGCAACCATAGTCGGCGCTGTTGTAAACGGACGAAACGTTTACAGCAACATAAAAAATGCCATTAAGTTTTTACTTTCCGGCAACACTGCGGGAATATTCAGCGTACTTTACGCCTCGATAATGGCACTGCCGGTTCCGTTTCAACCGGTGCACCTGCTGTTCATCAACCTGCTTACCGACTCGTTGCCGGCAATCGCAATAGGCATGGAACCGGCAAGGCGAGGACTTTTAGACCAAAAGCCGCGTGACCCTAAAGAACCTATTCTTAACAAGCCACTGCTTGTTGGAATTGCCATACAGGGTCTGTTAATAGCTGTTGTATCCATGATAGCCTTCTACATCGGCTATGAGTTGGACGCTATGACCGCATCCACCATGGCGTTTGCAACGCTTACCCTCTCCCGCCTATTTCACGGTTTTAACTGCCGTGGCAGCGAATCGATATTCAAACTCGGATTTATGTCAAACCCCTATTCACTGCTCTCCTTTATAGGCGGTGTTTTACTGCTTGCCGCCGTTTTGTTTTTGCCCTTCCTTTCCGGCTTGTTTATGGTATCACCTCTCACCGGTATGCAACTGCTACAGATTGTAGGGCTTGCGGTAACACCAACCGTAATTATTCAGCTCTATAAGGTTTTATTTAAACAGTAAATGAGCTTTTAATAGGAATAATGTCGGCTGTTTGCCCTTAGCAGTGTAATCGTAACCGCAAGGCAGATAAGCTCGGCAAACACAACTGCAAGCCATATTCCATCTATGCCTATCAGATAGGGTAAAAGCAATATCATAATAACCTGCAAAAGCAATGTTCGCAAAAACGAGATAAATGCCGATACCTTGCCGTTGTTGAGCGCCGTAAAAAATGCCGAAGCAAAGATATTTACACTGCTGAACAGGTAGGACACGCAAAAGATACGAAGTGCCCTTACCGAAAGTTCTAAAAGCTCGGCGTCATACCCGACGAATACTGAGGCGAGAGGTACCGCAAAAATCTCGGCAAGCAATGTAAACAGCACCGAGGCAGATATCATCAGCACCAGACTTTTTTTGTACACCGAGCTTAGCTCATTTGTGTTGCTTGCACCGTAGTTAAAGCTAATTATCGGCGAAACGCCTATCGTGTACCCAAAAAACACCCCGACAAAAATAAAGGATATATACATTATCACACCGTATGCCGACACACCGTCTGCACCGATATAAAGCATCAGCTGAAAGTTGTAAAGTATATTAACAAGCGAAGATGAAACGCTGGTCATCATCTCGGAGGCTCCGTTGGCACAGCTGTTGAGAAGTGCCTTAATATTCCATTTAAACCTTACAAGTTTTAGATGGGACGTGTTAAGCTTAGTCGCGAAGTAGATGAACGGTATCACGCCACCCACAATCTGACTTGTACCGCTTGCTATTGCGGCTCCGGCTATACCCCACTGCAGTACCGCCATCAGTAAAAAGTCGAGTATAATGTTTACAATACCGGACACTATGGCAAGCTTCATTCCCATCGAGGGTTTATTTGCGACCACCACAAAGGTTTGGAAGGACACCTGCAACATAAATCCCGGAAGTGCCAAAAGCATAATTGTGCCATAGGTAACGCAGTCCTCTACCAGTTCAGGTGTTGCGCCGAGCAAAAGTGCTATAGGTCTCAAAAAAATAATGCCTACCATGGCAAGTATCGCAGAGGTTATCAGCAACACATATATAATGAGGGAAAACACTTCGTTTGCCTGCCTGTCCTCCCCCTCGCCGAGCAGTTTGCCTACCAAGGCAACTCCGCCGGTGCCGAGCATAAAGCCGATACCACCGAGAAGCATTATAAATGGGTAGATAAGGTTTAACGAGGCAAAGGCATTTTCCCCCACAAGGTTTGAGACGAAAATTCCATCCACAACACCGTAAATTGAGGTTATTATCATCATAAGGATGGAGGGGATTGTAAATCGAATTAGTTTTGAATAGCTGAATTTATCCGATATTTTTATGGTCATTTATCACCTGTTGTTATTAATTAGCTTAAAATCGCACTGCGATTTTATTCAGGCAACCCTGTGCTTTCGGTGTTAATGTCACCGGTGGTGGGGTAGCCCTTTTCCTTTATCATTTTGCCGACCGCTCTTAAAATGTCCGTCTGTATCGGAGATATCGAACCATCCGAAAGAGGCCCTACATTTAACAGTAGGTTTGCGTTGTTTTTAGCGGCATGTCCAAGCAGTTCGTAGCAGTACTCCGGGGTTTTCTGTCCGTCATATGCGGAAAAAGCCCAGCTTTTATTTTGTACGGTAGCACATATCTCGTTGTGCTTCACCTTGTTTTTTTCCCAAACACCTCGGTGGTGCAGTGCCGCTTCATCGCCGTACATCTCCCTCACTCGTCCTTCAAGCGAATGGAAATGCTGTTCCGGTGTTGCAAAATCCTCGGTGCCGGTTGCACCCTGTTTCCAGGCGATAAGTGCATCCGGCCTTATCTCACGCAGTCTTGCATATATAGCCTCTATATCGAAATGACCAAGATCACGAAGGGCATAAAATGCCATTATCAAATCCAGCCATATCCCGGCGGTGGTGCCGCAGTCGAGCAACAATTCCTCCATGCACTTTAGAATATAATCCACATAGTGATTTAAATCCTCCGGCTTGCTGTAGAGGTATTCCTTCGGCTTTTCATCATAGTGCGGTCTTGCCAATGCAAAGTCGGAGGTGTTAAGATAGTAGGGGTGTTTCCAGTTTACCGCAAATGTGTAGTAGGTAAAAAAGCCGAGCCCCTTACGGTCACATGCGTCGGCAAGCTCCTTGACTATATTTCTTTTTGCGGCTGAGTTCATGCTGTTGAAAGGCTCTGCTTTGCTATCCCACAGGCAGAAGCTGTCATGATGACAACACACAAGATTTATATAGCTCATTCCACATTCAATCGCAAGGTCGGTAATCGCCTCGACATCAAAGTTGTGGGCGGTAAATGAATCCTTAAATCTGGCATACCTATCAAGCGGAATTTTTTGATAAAACAATGCCCATTCATTTGCATGGCCGTCGGTATCGGTGAAGGAGTACAATCCATAGTGGATGAACATGCCGAATTTAGCATTTTTCCACCATTCAAGATTTGCCGCCTTGGGGTCCTTTTCCCATAGTTCTTTATATGCGATAAGGTAGTTTGGGCATGGTTTCTTAGTCATGATTACTCCTTAAAATTTTGTAGTGTTAAAAACACAACCCGAAAATTCTACACGGTGGCAAAACTTCGGGTTGTGTTTATCGGATTATATTAACAGATTTTACTTTATCTGTCCCATTACCTCTTCGGCAAAGTTGTCCTGACGTTTTTCGAGGCCTTCGCCCTTTTCAAAACGAACAAAGCTTGTAATCTCGATATTTCCACCGAGTGCCTTTGCGGTGTTAGCGACATAACCGGAAACGGTGACGTCGGGATCCTTTACGAACTCCTGCTCTAACAGGCAGAATTCCTTGTAATACTTCTTGATACGACCGGTAACCATCTTCTCGGCAATTTCCTTAGGTTTCCCCTCGTTAACAGCCTGTGCCATGAGGATTTCTTTTTCGTGCTCTAAAATCTCTGCCGGCACATCGGCGGGTTTTAGATACTGCGGATTTGCTGCTGCAATCTGCATTGCAACGTCACGACCGAAACTCTCGAATTCCGGTTTTGCGGCTACGCTGTCGTCGGCATTAAAGTTAACAAGAACGGCATGTGTTCCGCCACCGTGAATGTAAGCAACCGAAACGCCCTCGTAGCGCTCAAAACGACGAATTTTCATGTTCTCGCCGATAACAAGAATTTTATCCTGTAGTGCGGCCTCAACTGTGCCGTCACCCATGTTAAGTGTCATTAGGGTCTCAACATCTGCCGGGTTTTCCTTGGCTACAACGCCTGCAAGGTCGGCAACAAAGGTGCGGAAAGCTTCATTTTTTGCAACAAAGTCGGTCTCGCTGTTAACCTCGATAATAACACCCATCTTATTGGCAATGTCCGAACAGGCATAAACCATACCCTCGGCGGCAATTCTGTCTGCCTTTTTAGCGGCGGCGGCTAAGCCCTTCTCACGAAGGTTATCCATCGCCTTTTCCATATCTCCACCTGCTTCGGTAAGAGCCTTTTTGCAGTCCATCATACCACAGCCGGTACGCTCACGCAGTTCCTTAACATCCTGTGCTGTAAAAGCCATTTTATATCTTCCTTTCCTACAAACTTATTCGTTATCCTCGGCTGCTGCCTCGGTTTCTTCCTCTTCTACGGCGCCGCCACGACCCTCTATAACGGCATCGGCAACTGCACCGGCAATAAGCTTAACGGCACGAATGGCATCGTCGTTGCCGGGAATTACATAGTCTATCTCGTCCGGATCACAGTTGGTGTCCACGATAGCAACAATCGGGATACCGAGCTTACGTGCTTCGGCAACCGCAATATGCTCCTTTTTGCTATCTACAATAAACAGTGCAGCAGGTAGGCGATCCATCTTTTTAACACCGCCAAGGAATTTTTCTAACTTCTCTATCTCCAGCTGAAGTTTAATAACCTCTTTTTTCGGCAGAAGATCAAATGTACCTTCTGTCTCCATTCTGCGAAGCTGCTCTAAACGATCGATACGGTGACGGATGGTTCTGAAGTTGGTTAACATACCACCGAGCCAGCGAGCATTTACAAAATGCATTCCGCAACGCTCTGCTTCCTCACGAATGCTGTCTCCGGCCTGCTTTTTTGTTCCCACAAACAGGATGCTTCCGCCATCGGTAGCTGTGTCACGCACAAAGTTAAGTGCAGTTTCCAGCAGTTTTACCGTTTTGGACAGATCTACAATGTAGATTCCGTTACGTGCACCGAAGATATATCTTTTCATCTTCGGATTCCAGCGACGTGTTTGATGTCCGAAATGCACGCCCGCCTCTAATAGCTGTTTCATTGAAATTGTTGGCATTTTTTCTTTCCTTTCGTTTAACCGTTAGGTGTTAATCCAAACGGTTGCTCTCAACAGACGACAACTGTACAAAACAGCACAAAAGAACCGTCTGTTTACGTTATGACCGACCCTATGTCAGTCGCCAATACATTATATCACAATATGCCAATCAATGCAAGCATTTTGATGATTATTTTTTTCGATCTCGTTCCAGCCGTTTCTCCTCGGTGTAAGGCTACGGCGAGACCAAGATTTTGACTATATAGTAGTTCAACTTGAATGATTATATTTTGCTTGCGTCACTGTCATAGAATTTTTTGAACGCCTCCTTAGACATGGGCTTTGCGTAGTAGTAACCCTGTATCACATCACATCCCACATCCTTTAATCTATTAAGATCCTCAAGTGTTTCCACGCCCTCGGCGATGGTAACTATTTTTAGATCCTTGGAGAGCCGTATAACGTTTCTCACTACAGCAAAGCCACGTTCACGATTTTCCGAGTTGGTAAAGAAGCTACGATCTAGCTTTAAAATATCCACCGGCGTATTTTTTAAAAGTCCGAGCGAACTGTATCCGGAACCGAAATCATCCATCAGAACTTTAAAGCCATTGCTTTGTAATCGGTTCATGAGCTCTGACAGCTCATCCTCGCTGTTTAGCATACTGCTCTCGGTAATTTCTACTCCGAGATATTCAGGTTTGACATTGTATTCCTCACATTTTCTCAACAATTTTTTTTCAAAGTCGATGGAGTACAGATGGTTTCTCGAAAAATTAACCGAAATTGTAAACGGTTCGCGACCGGACTCTATCCAGTTTGCTAAATAAATACATGCCTGTTCAAACATATACATGTCCAGCTTAATTATAAATCCGTTCTGCTCGAAAAGAGGTATAAACTCATCCGGTCTCATCGGGCCGTCCGGACTTTGCCAGCGAACCAGAGCTTCGGCGGCAACCATTTTTCCGGAGGTAAGCCCGAGTTCAGGCTGTAACACCATTATGAACTCATCGTTTGCAAGCGCAGACTCCATGCGGTTTTCGATCTCTTTATTTTTCACCGCATCGGACAGAAGTTCGTCAGAATAAACGCTGAGCAGAGAGTTTGTCGATTTGGCGCGGCGGTGTGCGATGTTTACCTTTTCGAGGTAGCTGTCAAGCTTGGCTCCTTCAAAGTGGTTTATGTAGTAGTAGCCGGCAATTATTTTTAGCTTGTAGCTAAAGCTCTCGCCCAGGTTTTTATACAACCTTTCAACATACTCATCACGCCAATATTTTATTAAGTTCTCGTTGGAATATGCAACCAGGATAACAAATTCGTCATTGTGCAGGTGCGCATAAAGGCAGCTGCTCGGTTCACCGTAGTTCATGGCCTTTGCCATGTTGACCAGAACCTTGTCTCCCTCGTCTGTTCCGAGAGTTTCGTTTACCAGCCTGAAGTTTTCTATATCAAACTGAATAAGCAGAAAACTCTTGCCGCTGTTAACCCTTGTAAACGGCACCGCATCCAGCTTGAATTTTGCAATTGTATTTATTTGAGTTAGGTCGGAAATATAGGCGATTTCAGATATCTTTTCAAGATTTTTACGTTGAGAAGAATTAATAATCATACCGAAAAAACCTACTACAATCACGTTGATTATCGATACAATCGCAGTTACTATATAAATATCTTCGGTGGTTGAGCTTATTACCGATTGCGGAATTACCGACAGTATCATCCAATCCTTGACGCCGACCGATGTATATATTAATCGATACATCTCACCGTCAAGCTCTATAAGTGTTTCTCCGGGAATACCAAAGGTAATATCATTTTGCAGCTGCTCTGCCTCGGGTGAATTTATATCGCCTTTCTTATCAAGAGAGTAATAAAAGTTAGTCATCGGCTTGAAGCCGTCGGTTTTTTCACCGTTTGCAATTATATTCCCCTCTGAATCGAGTATAAGATTTGCGGTCATCCCTTCGATGGAATCCCCAAACATTTCGTCGAGCGTTGTTAAATATATAAAGCCTGCAATGACACCGACTGTGTCACCATCAATAATCATGGGGGTTGCTATAATTACGGTTGCGGTGTTATCAAATGCAGAAACTATAGGTTTACTGACAGTAGTTTCCCCGTTCATAGCTTTTTGAAAATATTCTCGTCCCGAAAGGTCATCAACTACAGCCGAGTCACTTCCTATCGCATATCCTTCCGGGTCAATAATCATAATATAGTCAAAACTCAGAGATAAAGCTTGGTACTCCTCCGAATCAAAATCAACATAACGTAGGTTATCCGATACCGGAAGGAGTGGTGCCACGGTCTCAAGTAAATGGGTGTCAGCCTCAAACTTTTCTCTGAAAAAATCGGCATTATATTCCACCATCTGCCTGGTATTTCTGTCGGAAAGTTCTTCTACCTTTTCTTCGATATACATATTGTAAAACAGTATTACCGCCACAACCAGAATGATGGATGCAAATATAAATGCTATTAGCCTTACATGTGTCCTCTTATGCTTATATACCTTCATTTATTTCACCTAAGTAACAGAGACATCTATATGTTGTTTTTTATCATTTCCTCGAGCCGTAAATTCATAATAAAAGTAGATATTATTCCGCTGATTGATTCAAGGTTCTCAACCATATTCATCTCAAAACTTCGCTCTCTCTCGGTGTCTAAAAAGGAAATAAACCCGCAGAACTCACCTTTTGATATTATAGGGTATGCCAACATGGACTTCACCTCAGCGGCGACTACCATCTCTCGTTCCGTACCTTTGGCGATATCGTTGATTTGGTTCATTATAAAAATTTTATCTTTAAGAAGTATTTTAACTAAATTTTTCATCTCTTCATAGGAGCGAGTATCGGGAATGTTGTTCTCTCCGAATATAGCGGTATTATCCCAACTGAAGGTCTTGGTTAGCATAGATTTTGAGGCGTCTAACTCATAGATTTGCCCTTTGCTGAAATTAAACTTATCCACCAAAAGCTTAAGCACTGCGGGGAGCATAACGGATATGTCCTTACACTCTCTAAGCATCATGAATATAACGTCTAATAAGCTGTGATTTAACGAAAGCATTGTAGACTTTTCGCTGTCAAGCTCGGTTCGATTAGAAACATATGTGGTTTTACCCATGTTCTGGTCAAATATGGCAAAACCATCCTTTCCTTTTGCCTTTATATTATAAAGGGCGATATCGGCACATCCGTAAAGCGTCTCAAAATCTACCCCATGTTCCGGCATTTTCGCTATGCCGACACTTGCAGAAATTTTCACCGGTGCTCCCATTTCGGAGTAGGTGTTGCGAAATGCCGTGCATACCTCCTCAGCCTTTTCTGCTATCACCTCGTTGTCGTCGCAATTTTTAATAAATACAAAAAATTCATCCCCACCAAGCCTGCCTATTATGTCGTTAGAGCGGAAAATTTCCTTTAAACTGTCCGAGAGAAGGGTAAGCACAGTGTCTCCGTACATATGGCCTATGGAGTCGTTAACCTCCTTGAAATTGTCAATGTCTATAATCATAAGGGTGTGCCCTGTGCCATCGCCGCCCCTACGGTTTTGTAGCGACTCCTTTATAAGATGTTCTGCCGACACACGATTATAAAGCCCGGTGAGGTGATCGGTCTCCGAGAGCTTTGTGAGTGCTTCTATCTCGTTTTGCTGTGGTGTTATATCGTTCATCTTGCCTATGGCCTTTATCGGACGACCCGAGTCGTCAGAATAGACTCGGTAGTGAACCATGTACCAGTAGCTGTTGTTTTTATTATCGTTAAGCTTTATTTTTTTTGAAACCGTTTCGCCGTTTGTTAAAAAAAGCTGTTTGCTGCTTACATCTAAACGGCTGACATCGTCGACCAATGCCCCGGTTCTTATGAGGCTAGAAAAGTTGTTTATAACCTGCGGTAGTTCAAAGCGCTCGGTAAACATTCCGGAGCACACCATTATGTCATTGATGATATCGTATTCAAAAAAATTGTCCTCGGTAAGGTTTTGCACCTTGTGAATAAAATCCTCAAAGCTTTGCATCTCGGATACAACATGCATTTGACGTATTCCGCTACCTACGGCAACGGCAATCAACTTTTCACCATTCTCCTCGTATAGCCTGCCTATAAACTCCACCATATAATAGCTGTTCTTTTTGGAGTTAATTCTTAAATTTACCTTAAAAACACGTTCGCCCGCATTTTCCGCTGCCTTTGCAACGGAAAATCGACTTTTTTCCCTATCCTCGGGATGTATTAGTTTCATTGCTTGGTTGGCATAGCGGAGCAATAGCTCCTTGCGGGTATACCCAAGCAACTTAAGGCATACCGAATTAACCTTTACAAAGGTATAATCAGGGTCCTGCCTACAGATAAACATGGCATTTGTGTGCCAAAAATGCTTTTGGTCCTCTGGAAATAACGTTTGTACGATTGAATCAGACATCTACCACCCTATAATGTATATACATTTATTATACCATATATTTTCAACCGTGTAAACTAATTATTATGTTTTTTTTGATGGCCTCAGGATATTCATCCGGTCATCTCGATGAAAAACTGATATCCTGTATACATTGCCTTACAGCCCTTGACATTTTGCTTTTTTTAGTGTAAATTATAACATGAGGTCGTATACGCAATAGGTTTTACATGTTACCGAAACAGCTGATAAAGGCAACCATATTCACCGCAATAGGTGTAGTTTTGATAGGCATTATCTATTCAATAGCCGGTGCCATGTCTACACAGGTTATATTTGCACTGCTACTGGGATTTGTAGCCGCTGTGGTTGCGGATATACTGCTTTTTATAGCATCAAGGAACAGCAACCGCTGGCAACTTTATTACGCCATAAGAATTTTGGTTATCCTATCCTGCGTCATAACCTCGGTTTTACTGCGAGATGTACTTAATCCCGCCGCAACCGTTTTGGCTTTGATAATATCACTTCCCGCCGTTGCGATAGCGAATGGAGGCGGCCATGTACAACGGTAAAACGCACTCTGCCGTAATAGTTGCAGCCGGCAAAAGCAGCCGCTTCGGTAGCGACAAAATGTTGATAAAAATCGACGGGATATCCGTTGTCAGGCGGTCGACCGACGCTATTATAGCCTGTGGTTTTTTTGATGAAGTTATCGTTGTGTCGGGTGAAAATCGCCCCGAGATAGAGAAGGAACTTTTCGGTCTTCCCATCGCTGTAACAACGGGCGGGGAAACTCGTTTTCACTCGGTGTTAAACGGTGTTAACCTTGCTAAAGGTGAGATTGTATCGGTTCACGACGGTGCAAGGCCGTTTGTAACCGGTCGTGTTATAGAGGATACCTTAAAGGCTATGGACAGGGCTAGAATTTCCGCCCCCTGTATGCCGGTTGTTGAGACAATAAAGCAGGTAGAAGGTGAACTTGTTCGGTACACTCCAAACAGGAATAATCTTGTGGCTGTACAGACACCGCAAACCTTTTATCGTGAGGATTACCTTAAGGCGGCCGAACTGGAAAATCTATCCGATGTCACCGACGATTGCTCGGTAATGGAGCTTGCGGGGTATACCGCAGTTATGACGAAGGGTGATGTTTGCAACATAAAAATCACAAACGAGACGGACGTAAAAGACAGGGGAAGCAAAACGATGAGGGTCGGGCAGGGGTATGATGTTCATAGGCTTGTAGAGGGTAGAGAACTTATACTCGGCGGAGTAAATATTCCACATGATATGGGCCTGTTGGGGCACTCCGATGCCGACGTGCTCTGCCACGCGATTTCCGACGCACTGCTCGGGGCCGCCGCACTTGGAGATATAGGCAAGCATTTTCCGGACACCGACGCTAAATACCTCGGCGCAAATAGCATTGAGTTGCTTTGTGAGGTTGCAAAGCTCATAAAAGCAAAAGGGTACATCATAAATAATATCGACAGTACGGTGATAGCACAGCAGCCAAAACTGTCACCGCATATACCGAACATGATAAAGAATATCGCCGAGGCTGTCGGGGTATCTGAGGATCAGGTCTCGGTAAAGGCAACCACCGAGGAGGGACTCGGGTTTACGGGTAATAAAGAAGGGATTGCGGCAACATCGGTTGTGTGTATATCAGTATAATAGATACGAAAGGGTAAAGGGTCATGAGCGAGTGGGTAGCCGGCATAACGTTGGATGTATTTTCCATTATCAGCACCATGGAACTACGTGATATATTGGATATCATCATTGTTGCCATAGCTGTATATGGAATCATCGTTGTCGTTAGAGACACCAACACAAGTCAGGTTGTTAGAGGTATACTGTTTTTGTTTGCCGCAAGTATCTTTGCCGATGTTGTGGAGATTCGAACCTTCGGATATCTGTTGCAGGCTGTACTTGATTTTGGTATCATTGCCATCTTTGTGCTTTTTGCACCGGAGATAAGACGCGGGCTCGATCAGATGGGTCGTGCAAGATTTTTAGGTTCCAACCTTTTTAGCAGACGTAAAGATGATGAGGGTATGCGGGACGAATGGATAAAAACCATTACGGCAATATCCGATGCAGTTCAACAACTTTCGGATAAACATACCGGAGCATTAATAGTAATCGAGCGTAGCTCCCACCTTTTTGACTACAGTCGTAATGCCACCACCATCAATGCCGATGTGTCCTCAGAGCTACTCTGCAACATCTTCTTTAACGGATCACCGTTACACGACGGTGCCATAATAATTTCCGATGCAAAGTTGCTGAGTGCCGGCTGTGTTCTACCACTTTCCGGCAACATTGAGCTGAGCAAGGACCTTGGAACACGCCATCGTGCGGCTCTCGGAATCGCCGAGATGACCGATGCGCTTTCTGTTGTGGTATCCGAGGAGAGCGGAACGGTTTCCATGGCAAAGAATGGCGTTTTAATCAGAAGGCTTAACCGTTCGAGCTTGTACAGCATGTTAGAAGAGGAACTTGTGCCGAGAAAAACGGACGATAACCACAAGGTTAAGGGTGTAATAGAAAAAATGTTTAGGATTAAAAAGACAAAGGTTAAAGCAGACAGGGAGGATAACAATGAGAAAGTCTAAACTCCCCGACCTTTCACGTCTGTTTGACTCAAGAAAGTTTAACGTTGTATTTTCTCTTATTGTTGCCGTGATTTGCTGGGCATTTGTTGTGACAACTGTGGAGACGAACTACGACGGAATAATTGAGGATGTTCCTGTGAACTTTTCCTCCGGAATGGCTACCATCAGCTCCCAAGGTCTGAGCATATTGGGAACACCTGAGGCGGTTATTGACATTGCGGTGACGGGAGACCGTGCCCTTGTGGGTGCACTTCGAGCATCGGATTTTAACGTGGTGGTGCGGTATGACTCGGTGACAGGTCCGGGAACCTATTCCGTGCCTATCGTCGCAACCAAGGCAGACAACTACGCCGATTTTTCCATCCTTTCGATAACACCACTCACCGTTGATATAAGGGTAGACAGGATTGAGACTATCTCCATTCCGGTTACCGTTGATATTAGGGATATAGTAATAGAGGATGGTTATATTGCAGGAACACCATCGGCAACACCGGCCGAGATTACAGTGCAGGGTTCTGCCTCTGAGATAGAACGGATAGCTTCGGCAGTGGTGAAATACGAAGGAACCGCCCCGCTTTCTGAGCGCGCCGTATCCTCGGGTGAAATTCTGCTTTACGACTCCGAAGGCGGCGAAATAATAACCACCGGAATTACCATGGACACCACCGAGGCGGATATATCCATACCTGTTCTCAAGATGGGAACTATGCAGACGAAATTCGAGTATGTAAACGCCCCGAGCGGCTTTGATACCGATACCTTAAAATACACCATAGAGCCATCGGTGATAAGCATCTCCGGAGCCGAGGCGGATATCGACCGTGCAGGCGACCTGTTGCTTGGATATATCGATCTCGCTTCCTTTGAAATGAATGCAAGCTATGAATTTGAGGTGGTGTTGCCCTCCGGTTTTACAAATCTTGACAACGTTACAACTGCAAGAATATCCTTTGACACCACCAACCTTTCCGAGAAAACAATTACGGTGGAGGATTTTAGGATTAAAAATCCGGTGCAAAACCTGGATATAGAGATTGCGAGCTTACAGATACAGTCGGTTACACTGATAGGTGAAACAGAGACACTGGAAACCCTGCTGAGTGACGCTGTAATAGGCGAGATAGACATGGCAGACATAAATGTGGCTCAGGGGTTGCAGGAGGTTCCGGTGCAGATACAGATTCCGTCGATGGATAATGTATTTGCGGTAGGTGAGCATACCGTTGTAATCGAGGTGTCATGATCAATCTTGATTATAAAATTTGGGAAACACCAAAGGGCGGAAGTACCGGCGAACAAAGCTCGCTTTACGACTGTGTAGAGAGACTTCGAGGCAACCCGAACGAGGACGAGATTATTGATCCCATGCGGATTGCCGACATGGATAGGGCTGTGGAGGTGATCTATAACGCCGTGAGGGACGGTCAGCGCATTGTTGTTTTCGGCGACTATGACGTGGACGGTGTGACAGCCTGTGCCATCATGATAAATTATCTCGAGGGGATAGGTGCTGAGGCATATTATAAGCTTCCAAACAGAATTGAGGATGGTTACGGCATAACCACACAGGCGGTGGAACTGCTTAAGGAAAAGGATGTAGGACTGATTATCACCGTCGATAACGGTATATCTGCACATGAGGCATCACAGCTTGCGCTTGATTACGGAATAGATTTTGTAATAACCGACCATCACCAACCACCCGAGACTCTCCCTGCCGCTTCTGCAATTGTAAATCCTAAAAGGGCAGACGATGAGAGCGGGTATGAGACGTTGTCCGGTGCAGGAGTTGCCCTTTGTCTTGTTGCGGCAATGGAGGGTTGCACCGTAAACGATATACTTTACGAGTATGCCGAACTTGCGGCACTCGGTACGGTGTGCGATGTTATGCCGCTTAACCGCTTAAACCGCACCATAGTGAGGGCGGGATTGACGGCCATGAATGAAGGCCCGAGTGAGGGCGTTGCCGCAATGCTTACAACCGCTAACCGAAGCGACCGAGAGGTTACCGCACATACCCTCGGCTTTACTATAGGTCCAAGGCTAAACTCGGCAGGCAGAATGGAAGACCCACAGGCGGCACTGCTTCTTTTGCTCTCCACCGATGAGGAGGAAGCGCTCGAGCTTGCCGAACAGTTAGAGATAAGTAACTCGGAACGAAGAAAACAGGAGCTCGCAATAATTGAACTGCTAACCGAAAAGGCAGAGCAGCAGAAAAGAAACCCTGTTTTAGTACTGTTTGAGGACGACTGCCATGAGGGGGTTATAGGGTTAGCCGCATCAAGACTGGCACGTCGCTATAACAAACCCGCCATAGTCATATCCTTAAACGGTGACGTCGGCAAGGGGAGCGGGCGCTCGATTGTCGGCTTTTCGCTGTATGACGCACTGTCGGCATGTAGCGATTTACTGCTCGGTTACGGAGGGCATACCCTCGCCGCAGGAATGTCGATAAGTCGAGAAAACTGTGAGGGGTTTTCAGAGGCGATAAACGCATATGCAATGTCGACTATGAGTGACCAAAAGCCAAACATCGTGACCGCTGATGGTCTTATCTGCGCTCCAATTACAGTCAAGGAAGTTGATAAATTGGGGCGTTTTGAACCGTTTGGGCAGGAAAACCCCATGCCGAAATTTATGATAACCGATGTTACCATAGAAAAGATTACCGCAATGAAGGAACAGCATTGCCGTTTGCGTTTTTGCCATCTCGGGCAAAGCTACTGGGCAAGCTTTTTCGGAAGAACACCCGCAACGCTCGGATACTCGGAGGGGGACAGAATAGACCTTATGGTGGAGCTGTCGATATACAGTTCAGGATCGGTTGACAGCATATCCATGCTGATAAAGGAGATTAGACCTGCCGGAATGCCGGCGGAGGTTGTACATAACGCAAACCTTTTTATGAAATACTATTACGGTGCAAAGCTCGACGACGAGCAAAAAAAATTGCTCTATCCCGACAGGGGTTTTACCGCAAAGGTATTTCGTGCAGTCAATGGTTGCTCGGCGTTAGACGGCTCGATGTTGATATCGAGTTTTGGTGACCAAAACGCAGGCAAAGTTTTAGCGGCAATGTTTAGCCTGCATGAGCTGGATTTAATCTATGTAAAGAATGATGTTATTCGCCTTACCGAAAACCCTAAGAAGAGAAGTTTGGACGAAAGTGATATTATTAGGGGGTTGTTAAATTGACCTACGAGACACTAAAAACACGTATAGAGGAACAGCAACGAGGTGTGGACCTCGATGTTGTTTACAGTGCATACCTTTTATCGGAGGAGGCTCATGAAGGGCAGATGCGAAAATCGGGTGAACCGTATATCATCCATCCTCTGAGCGTTGCGATGTTGTTAGTGGAGCTCGGTATGGACACACCGTCTATAGTGGCGGCACTGCTCCATGATGTTGTGGAGGATACCGACGTTCCGCTCGAAACCATCAGGAAAAAATTCGGTAGCGAGGTTTCGGAATTGGTGGATGGGCTTACCAAGTTAGGTGCAATCTCCTTTTCCTCGGTTGCCGAGCTGCAGGCGGAAAATCTGCGTAAAATGCTACTTGCCATGAGCAATGATATCAGGGTAATGATTATCAAGCTGTGTGATCGTATTCATAACATGAGGACGCTCGATGCAGTGCCACCGCAAAAACAGCTTAGCACAGCACTTGAAACGATGGAGGTTTATGCACCTATCGCCTACCGTTTAGGTATGAAGATGCTTAAGGAGGAGCTGGAGGATAGGAGTCTTTTTTATCTTGACCGTTTTGGGTATAACGAAATTACCGAAGCTATTGGTAATACCGGCGAGACAAAACAGTATATCGAGAAGGTAACCGAAATGGTGCGCACAAGGGTAATTGAAGGCGGAATTGACAGTGCGCAGTTTGAGAGCAGAATTAAAAGCGTTTACGGTGTATACCGTAAGATGTTTATTGCAAACAAGGAGTTTGACGAGATATATGACATCTATGCTCTTAGGGTTATTGTAGAAAATGTAGGCGACTGTTACAGCGTGCTTGGAATTATTCACGATCTGTTTCATCCGGTGCCTAACCGTTTTAAGGATTATATATCAACCCCAAAACCGAACCTGTATCGAAGTTTACACACCACCGTCGTGGGACCCGATGGGATACCGGTAGAGGTGCAGATACGAACCTTTGAAATGCACCGAACCGCAGAGTTCGGAGTTGCGGCACACTGGAAATATAAGGCCGGTGTTACCGTTAACGATAAGCTGGAGGAGCGTCTTTCATGGGTAAGACAGCTACTCAACGACGACAACGACAGCGATGAAATTATTCGAAACATAAAGTATGAGCTTGTTCCGCAGGAGGTTTATGTTTTTACCCCTCGAGGCGATGTTATCACCCTGCCGGTCGGCTCTACAGCCATAGATTTTGCCTATGCAATCCACTCTCAGGTGGGAAACAGGATGGTGGGTGCAAAAATTGGCGGAAAGTTGGTGTCTATAGACCATGTTTTAGAAAACGGCGAAATTATCGAGGTTGTCACCGGCGCGGAAAACAAGGGCCCCGGGCGTGACTGGCTTAATATTGTAAGAACCAGCGAGGCGAGAAACAAGATACGAACCTGGTTTAAAAAGGAGCGACGAGAGGAAAATATCGAGCAGGGTCGCGACATGATAGATAAGGAAATTCGGCGACTTGGCATGAATTTCACGCAGGAAGAAAAGGAGCATGTTCTTGCGGACATCGCAAAACGGCAAAGGTTACATTCGATAGACGAACTTTATTCCACACTCGGATATGGCGGAATAACCCTTACAAAGGTTATGAGCCGCATCAAGGAGGAATACGCAAAAATTTTCAAGGCAAAGGACCCTGCCGATGTTTTTGCAATTCCGCAAAGAAAGGAACGCTCCAACGAAGGAGTGATCATTGACGGTATTGACAACTGCCTTGTCAAGTTTGCAAAATGCTGTTCACCACTTCCGGGTGACGACATAGTAGGCTTTATCACAAGAGGACACGGTGTTGCTGTGCACAAGCGGGAGTGCATAAACCATCAGCAGAGTATAAATTCACCCGAGAGCAGTGTGCGTTGGCTTGCGGCGCGGTGGGCTGAAAAGGTTAAGGTGGACTTCAATGCCATGTTGGTTATATCCGGTCTTAACAGAAACGGTCTGCTTGCTGACATAACCGTTGCACTAGCAAACATGAGAGTTCCCATTGTAAATCTAAATGCTAAGCAGTCGGCAGAGGGTACAAATGCTGACTTTACCATAACAATATCGGTTGCAAATCTCGAACATCTCAACACGGTGCTTGGCAAACTGAGAAAGATAAGGGATATTCACAGCATAGATCGAAGATAGCTTTACAGGAGAGCAAGGTATGAACATTGAACACATCGTGGCGAATGCGCCGTACTATACCAACACCTTTATGCTTACCGAAGACAACGAGGTAGCGGTGATAGACCCTGCCGCCGATGTTTCCTGCTACACAAAGCGGGCAAGAGATGGGATGAAACTTCTGCTCACCCATGGGCATCACGATCATATCGGTGCGGTAAAAGCCCTGCAGGCAGACGGTGCACAGCTGTATATGTCGAAGGAGGACGCCGAGCATTTCGGAATAACTCCGGATGTAATAATAAAGGACAAGGACAGGATTAATATCGGTAGCACCGAGCTTCTTGTGATTGCAACACCGGGACATACGCCGGGCAGTGTTTGCTACTACACAGAAGGGCATCTTTTTGCCGGTGATACATTGTTTTATCATAACTGCGGAAGGTGTGACCTGCCCGGTGGTGATTACGGCACCATGCTTAAAAGTCTTAAACTGCTATCCACATTGTCACCGAACACCAAGGTTTATCCCGGGCATGACCGTTTCGGCTTAATGTCGGACGAGATGATATACAACCCATACATCAGGGAAGCACTCTCGAAATGAAGCTTTTTTTATGGGATCATTCAAAAAAATATAAAGCCGAAAATATCGTTCGACTTTTTTTCCCCGATGCCGAACTCTGCCACGGCAGACGGAAGGGTGAAGATTATATCTACATACGCTACTCTGCAAAAAAGGCGGTTGTGGCGGTTAACCGTTTCGGTGATTTAACCTTTTCCTACGATAAATACGATAACATCGAGATGTTTTTATACACCTTTTTCAAGAAATATACCGGTATGAAACCGCCGTTTGGAATGCTATGCGGTGTTCGCCCACTCTGGATGTATCGAAAAAGAATTGAGCTTGGGTTAACTTCGAAACAGACCATCGAGGAGCTGAAAAGGGATTTTGATATATCCGACGAAAAGGCGTTATTGCTTAAAAAATGCTATGAAACACAGCAGAAAATGGATTTGCACTGCCCTTCAAACAGCTACAGCCTTTATATATCCATTCCATACTGCCCGTCACGCTGTCGATACTGTAGCTTCATATCCATGGCATCAAACAGCAAAAAGGAGATGCAATGCTATCTTGACCTTCTGATTAAGGAGTTGCGGTTAATAGCCGAAAAAAACAAAAACAAGCTGCTACAGACGATATACATCGGAGGAGGTACACCCACCGTAATATCAGCACCACAGCTGCAAGAGCTGCTCGATGTTGTTATCGAACTTTTTCCGAACCGCAGAGAGTTTACGGTGGAGGCGGGTCGTCCGGACTGTACCGACAGGGAAAAGCTTAGGATTATGAAGGTGGCCGGAGTCGACAGGATATCCATAAATCCGCAGACATTTCGTGATGATGTGTTAAGGGGGATAGGAAGAAATCACACATCGGAGGACATACTGCGTTGCTATAATGAGGCGGTCTGCGAAGGGCACGATAACATCAACATGGATCTAATTGCAGGTCTGCCGGGTGACACTGCAGAGGGATTTGCCGAAAGCCTTGTTAAAACCATAGCACTCAACCCTGCAGGCATAACGGTACACTGCTTTACCAAAAAAAGCGGCTCTATGCTTTCGGGTGGGGATTTTACCGCAAATCCCGAACTTTTCGAGATGATGCGAATAAGAGACGAGCTTCTTACAGGGTATAATCCATACTACATTTATCGGCAAAAGAAAACACCTGCTAATCTTGAAAATGTAGGCTATGCAAAAGGCGGGTATGAATGTCTTTACAATGTATATATGATGGACGAACTGCATACAGTAATCTCGGCAGGTGCCGGCGGTGTAACAAAAATGGTCGAACCTAACCGTAGTTCCATTGTAAGAGAGTTTCATCCCAAATACCCCACGCAATACATAGAGTTAATGAACGATATGTTAAATTTATCAAAATAATTAATGTTTTCTATTGTCAAGGTCATTAATTAGTGTATAATGTTAATATAAGAATACAAGCCGAGGTTTAGTTGGCTATGAAGTTAGCAGAATTAAAAAAATTTTATGAAAATATGGACATCCCGACCATTATAACAGATCATAAATATAATCGTATGTTTTGTAATAAAGCGGCTATCGGAGGTTATCTTGCCGATACCTTTGACCCATTTAGTGCAGTCAATGCTACATCGGGTGCGGACATACTGCTTGAAGATAATAAGCCTGCACTACTGTTGAGATTTGAGGCAAGCTCTAATGCCATTGCGGTTAACGCAATACCGGTAGGTGATAGTATAGTGTTTCAGCTTACAAATGCACCATCCGTCGAGCCGGCCTTGAAGGATGTTTTTGAGGATATTACCGACAGCTTAGATGGTATATTTACCCTGCTTCCGGTTCTTGTTAAGTACGGAAGTGGCGATCATCTTACCATGGAGAGCTTTGATCGCATTCATCGTTCCTGCTTCTCCATCCTTCGCACAGTGCAAAACACCGAAACACTTATCGATTTAGTGTCAAACTGCAACCTAACCAGTAAAACTTTCGACGTGGCAATCTTTTTAAAGGAGATTGCCGAGGCATGTAACGAGACATGTTTTTCCCTTCCCGAACAGGTGCCGGTAGTTTTTGTAGGCGATGCAAATGGACTGTTTTTAACCTGTGATAAGGATAAATTTTTAATCACGGTGCTAAATATAATAATAAACGGAATGATATACACGAAGGATGAAAATGTCATTAAAATAGGTTGTAAGAGTATCGGCAAAAACATTGTAATAACCTTTGTAGATGAAGGCGTCGGAATACCGAACGAACAGCTGCGTTGGATGTCTAACCGCTCCGGAAGTGTTAGTACTTCGCCGTGCTCGGGACAAAACACTGCCGGTACGGGGTTTGCTCTCGTATGTGAGTTTGCAAGGAGGTATTCCGGCTTACTGCAGATTGAAAGCGAAGAGTTTTTGGGAAGCACCGTTATCCTCTCACTTCCGAGTGCCTCTTCGACCGATGAGCATTCCATGATGCAGGGCAGTAGAGAATATGCAAACTTAGTAAGGGATCGTTTTTCGCCGTTATATACACAGCTAAGCCCTATATGCACGCTAAAGTGGGGTGAAAACCTATTTAAAAGCACTTGACAAAATAACATTAATATAATATAATATTTAGGCTAACCATGTAAAAGTTATATGGGGCATCCTTCGGCGAAAAATCGCCGCTTATGACCGTAAGGAGGTATAATGAGCAAATATGAAGCCATGATAGTGCTATCCTGCAACAGGGACGAAGAAGCACTAAAGGGATTGGTGTCGAAATTTAAGGACATCATCGAGACCAACGCTACCATTGAGAGTTTTGATGAGTGGGGAAAGCGTAGATTAGCCTACCCGATCAACTATGAAAACGATGGATACTACATCCTTTGTATCTTTGAGAGCAACACCGAGTTTCCGAAGGAGCTCACCCGTATTTTCAACATTACCGACGGTGTTCTTCGCACCATGATTATCAGCAAGAATGACTAAGTTTCAATAGGAGATTAAGAGTATGAATGTTGTTGCGCTTCTCGGGAGGCTGGTTGCCGACCCGGAACTTCGACAGACCACTCAGGGATTAGCCGTTACACGTATGAGAATTGCGGTTAATCGCGCCTATGTTAAGCAGGGTGAGGAACGAAAGGCAGACTTTATTGATGTTGTAGCCTGGCGCAGTACCGCCGAGTTCGTTTCAAAATACTTTAGAAAAGGAAACATGATAGGCGTTTCCGGCTCTATCCAGACAAGGAACTACACCGACAAGGACGGTAATAATCGCTATGCATTTGAGATTGTTGCCGACAATGTATACTTTGCTGAGAGCAGGGGATCGTCCTCAAATAACAACAGTGCCGCAATGCCGGCAGTAACTAACAACGAGGTAGCCTATTCCTCAGGTAGCAACAATGATTTCACCATCGTTGACGACAGCGAGGATCTACCGTTTTAATTTTAACTAAGGAGAATTTATAATATGGCTAATCCGACAGAGAGCACCAGCGCGGTTGTTCGTGCCGCTTCAAGACGTCCCCGCAAAAAGGTTTGCACCTTCTGTGCAGAGCATGCAAAATCTATCGACTACAAGGATCTTGTGAGACTTCGTAAATTCATTACCGAGCGTTCCAAGATAATACCTCGTAGAGTTACAGGCACCTGTGCCGAGCATCAGCGTATGCTTGCAACCGCAATCAAGCGTTCGAGATATGTAGCACTTATGCCCTACACCAACGACTAATTTTAAAATATTGCAACTATAGAAAAAACTTGACAATTTTCGTCAAGTTTTTTTGTTTACTAAAAATTCATGCTATAGTAGTTCAACTTGAAAAACAATACGTTTTCAACGTGCATGAAATGCACTTGAAATATATCAAAATCTTTAATTGCACACTTTGGGTGAAATTGCACACTTCGGGTGAAATTGCACACTTCGGGTGAAATTGCACACTTTGTGCGCCCCAAATAGCAAAGTAATGCGGTGCTATTTTAAGTTAGGTGATTATAACTGTTGAATTAATAGGCGTTTCACCCTATCCTCTACCAGCGTTTCATGTTCTTTTGAAACTTTTCGGTGTATGCTGATTTTAGCTCGTCGGATGTTATGCCGTAACACAGCAGAATATCGTTGTAATACATCAGCACATCGGCCATCTCCTCGATTAATTGCACACGTAGTTCCTCGTCATAACACGCCTTTTTACCTCCGTGCTTTTTTACAATATCAACCACTTCGCCTATCTCGCCCACCATCCAAAGCAGTTTGTTTTTTCCGACATCCGGTGAGATGCCCTCCCATTTATCCCTGTATTTATCCTGTAGAGCTCTTTGCATCTCCATCATTTCGTCTATTGTAAAGTCATTCATGCGCGGCCCTTTCGATTTCAACTACAAAAAGAAATGATACGGTACTTAACAATACGCATTAGCGTACCGAGGAGGATAAGTACCGTATCTTCTATTAGGAGCAAAATACACTTGTATTTTTTCTGTAACCAAATTGTAACACTTTTGTAACTGTTTGTCAATACCTTTTCTTAAAATAAATAATATTATTTTATTCACTTCAATTAGTGGCAGTATATGAGACAAAATATCTTAGGTTATTTTATCCTGCCCAAAAGTGATATTCATGTAGCTAAGCTGCCCTGATTAGTATTTCGAGCATTGATTCTTCTGTGATCGGTTCGTAATATTGATATACTATTTCTCAAAAAAATATCGATTGCTGAATTATTGACATAGCACTTTTTTAACACGACGCTGAATTTCGCCTTACAGGAGTTTTTGACGGTTGGGAGCTTGCGCAGGAAACTGTATTTCAGAATTTGAACTGCTAATGCTCTACAACATATTGTCGTTTTGTACAAAAAATAATTGATTAGTTGTTCATATGCACAAAATTGAGATTTTATGCTGATTTTAATTGACTTTATCGAAAAAAGTGGTATCATGATAACAAGAGATGAACACGTGTTCATATGGTTGAGGAGAAAGATGAATACCACCAAAATCGCACAGCTTGCCAATGTTTCACGTAGCACCGTTTCACGGGTTATCAACAACAAGGGGAATGTTGCGCCGGAGGCAAAACAACGAGTTATTGATGTTATAAGCACACATGGTTACAAAGCAAATCAGTTTGCAAGGGGGCTTGTGGGTAAATCGGCAAACATTATCGGGATATATATTGCCGACATAAACATGACCGACAGCCCAACAAATCTAATCGGTTCAAATTCTCCTTACAATATGGAACTCTTAAAAAACCTAATTCGGATACTAAAGGCGCGTGGCTATTCGGTTCTGGTTGATGTAATTACCGACAGCATTGTTTTAGACGAGATGGAGGAACATCTGCAAAGCAGAATGTTATACGGTGCAATCTATGTCGGATTTCCATATCAAACAGAGGAGCTTAATGTCATAGCCGATAAAGGGTACAACGTTGTTTTAATAGATCAGCTCAGCCTAAAAGAAGATAAGGTCGAGGGTGTGAAGATTGTCAACTCGGATAATGTTTTAGGGGGGTATCTTGCAACAAAGCATCTGCAAGCCTACGGGCACACCGATATAGTCTATATTTCGGGAGATAGCCGATTATCCTCCATGGAACGAGAAATAGGATATCTCAATGCAATGAAGGAGTGCATGGGATCGAGGGTAAGAATTATCTCCGGCATGTATCGTGAGGACGTTGCATATTCCGAGGTGAAAGCTATGTTGAAAAACGGTGAGATACCGACAGCTTTTTTTGCAGGAAACGATATAATGGCGATAGGCGCATCAAGGGCATTGAGCGAGTTTGGACTGAATATACCGAACGATGTCTCGATAGTTGGATACGACAACCTAAACATAGCTAACGGCTTTGGATTTTCCGTCACTACACTTGAAATATCCTTTTCTGATATTGCTCAGGGTGCAGTTGACCTACTTTTTTCCGACAAGGAAGTAAACCACGTAGTCTGCACACCGAAAATGATCGAAAAAAATTCGGTTAGCAATGCTAAAACATAGAATTTCAATGTAAAATAAACACGGCGCTGATAGGCTCGGGGAGACCGAGCTTAATAATATAATATTTCTGAACACGTGTTCAAGAAATAAAGGTTGATTAAACCAGGAGGACGATATGAATACTACCATTATTATTTCGTTTGTGATTTTCTCAGGAATAGTGGGATTGATCACATTCCTAAAAACCCGAAATGATAAGCTTAACACCAGCGACGCATACTTTCTCGGCGGTAGAAGCCTAACGGCAAAGGTGATTGCAGGCTCGCTACTTCTCACAAATCTGAGTGCTGTAAGCTTTGTAGGTATGTCGGGACAAAGCTACAGCCAAAACATGGCTGTTATGGGCTGGGAGGTCGGCTCGGGCATTACCTTAATCATTGTTGCCCTGTTTTTAGTGCCTCGCTATCTTAAGCAGGGGATAACAACGATACCCGATTTTATTCAGTCTCGCTTTGACGGCATGACCAGGCAGTTTATTACTATTCTCTTTCTTGTAAGCTATATCGTCAACCTTCTTCCGATAACCCTTTACTCCGGTGCGGTGGCAATGGGGCAGCTATTCAACATCTCGGAAGTTTTTAACATAACCTATGCACAGTCCATCTGGGTTATGGTTTGGATAATCGGAATAATCGGCTCCATCTATGCCATATTTGGCGGATTGAAGGCGGTTGCCATATCCGACAGCATCAACGGTATCGCGCTGGTTATAGGCGGTTTATTGGTTCCTGTTTTCGCTCTTATCTTCCTTGGCGACGGAAATATCTCTGCGGGATTTGATGTGTTTTTAAACTCATCGCCCGAAAAATTTGATGCCATCGGCACATCGGACAGCTATCTGCCATTTACCACTATGTTTACAGGGTTACTGTTGGTTAACCTCTACTACTGGGGAACAGACCAATCCATCATACAACGTGCACTGGGTGCAAAAAACCTCGAAGAGGGTCAAAAAGGCGTTATTTTCGCAGGGTTTTTAAAGGTGTTAACACCGATTATCGTTATAATTCCCGGAATAATGGCGTTTCAAATTCTCGGTGGCAATGTTACCGACATGGACACCGTTTATCCACTTATAGTGAGCACCGTTCTACCTACTCCGCTTATCGGACTGTTTGCGGCTGCAATGATGGGCGCGATACTTAGCACATTTAACAGCGTGCTCAACAGTGCCTCAACCCTTTTTGCATTAAATGTATATAAACCGAAATTTGGCAAGGACAGAGAGGAAAAGCATTTTATTAAGGTTGGTAAAATCTTTGCACTAATCATTGCGCTCGTTTCCATGATAGGTGCACCATTTATCCTTTATGCACCTGCCGGACTTTTTGACTATCTGCAGACTATAAACGGATTTTTCAATGTTCCGATATTCACCATTATATTCATGGGCTACATGACAAAAAAGGTTCCGCCTATCGCGGCAAAGGTTGCAATAGTGTTTTTTGTAGGCGTTTACGCCGCAACACAGCTGGGCCTTTGGAACACAGGGTTACACTACCTACACATCTCGGCAATACTGTTTGTACTATCCTGCCTGATAATGTTTATCATCGGCAAGATAGCACCTATGAAGACGGAGTATGAGCTACCTGTAAATAACATGGTATCCCTCACCCCATGGAAACATCGTTTCACCTTCAGCGGGTTTGTAATCTTTGTTATGCTCAGCATGTATGCGGTTTTTTCACAAATCGGACTTGCCAGAGAAAGCGGTTTTGGTATAGACACCCTGCTCGTTATTGTTGCAATAGGAGTAGTCTGTGCGGTTGCATCCATCGCACTGCAAAAGCACTTTAACAAAACAGAATAATAAATTATTACTTAATGAAAAGGAGTTGCTTGTATTATGATTAGGTATAACGGCGTCGACACATTCCATCTTTACAATAACAAAATCAGCTATCTTATACAAATTCTTGAAAATGGACAGCTTGGGCAACTTTATTTCGGAAAAAAGATAAAGGACAGGGACGACTTTTCACACATGTCGTTACAAAGGGGTGTGGTACTTGCCCCCTGCACCTTTGAGGGGAATTTAAATTTCTCGAGCGAGGTATTAATGCAGGAATATCCTGCCTACGGCACCGGAGATTTCCGTGACCCTGCATATGTGGTAGAGCAGGAAAATGGTAGCCGAATAACAAATTTTGTCCATAAGAAACATAAAATTTACAATGGCAAACCAAAACTTGAAGGACTGCCTCATACGCACGGGGAAGGAATCGAGACGCTCGAGATTACACTTGAGGACGAGCTGATTAACGCACAGCTTATACTTAAATATCATATCTTCGGTAACCTCTCCTGCGTTGTACGCAGTGCCGAGTTTGTCAATAACGGTTCCGGTAAGCTAATTATAGACAGGGCACTCTCCTGTAGTATCGATCTACCCGACTATGACTACGACATGATTACTTTGGACGGTGCATGGAGTCGTGAACGGCACATTACCACACGCAGATTGTCAAGGGGTGTTCAGTCGGTTGCAAGCGCAAGGGGTGCAAGCAGTGCAATGCACAATCCTTTTTTGGCACTAAAGCGGCCGAACACAACTGAACAGGCGGGAGATGCGTATGGGTTCTCGCTCATCTACAGCGGCAACTTTTTGGCTCAAGCAGAGGTGGACAGCTATGACGTAACCCGTGTTATGGTTGGGATTAACCCTTTTGAATTTCAATGGACGCTGAACAAGGGAGAGTGTTTTCAAACGCCCGAGGCGGTTATGGTCTTTAGCGATGAAGGGCTTAACGGAATGAGCCAAGGCTTTCACGACCTGTTTCGCAATCATCTTATCAACCCTAAATACAGCAATACACAGCGTCCCGTGCTGATAAACAACTGGGAGGCAACCTACTTTGACTTTACACATGAGAGCATAGTTGAAATCGCCTCCGGTGCAAAGGAACTCGGTGTCGAGCTGTTTGTGCTGGACGACGGTTGGTTTGGCAAAAGAAATAACGACACCACATCACTTGGCGACTGGACGGTAAACCTCGAAAAACTTCCGGAAGGAATAGAGGGCTTGTCGAGAGATATCCGTGCAATGGGGTTAAAGTTTGGTCTCTGGTTCGAGCCGGAGATGGTGAACGAGGTGAGCGAGCTTTACAAAACCCATCCCGATTTTGTGATAAAAACTCCTAACCGTAACATCTCATACGGAAGAAACCAGTTTGTTCTGGACTTCTCGAGAGAGGATGTTGTAATGCATATTTTTGATGCGATGTGTGCTGTTTTGGATAAGGCGGAGCTATCCTACATCAAATGGGACATGAATCGCAACATCACCGAGGCATACAGCATTTCGCTGACTGCCGACCGACAGAAGGAGTTTTTTCACCGCTATATCTTAGGGGTTTACAAGCTGTACGATCTGCTCATTGCAAGGTATCAAGACATCATGTTTGAGTCCTGCGCTTCGGGTGGGGCAAGGTTTGATGCGGGCATGTTGTACTATGCTCCACAGGCATGGTGTTCAGACGATACCGATGCGGTGGAGCGTCTGCACATACAGTACGGAACCTCCATGCTATATCCTGTCTCCTCCATGGGAAGCCATGTTGCGGCAGTGCCGAATCATCAGGTCATGAGAGAAACCTCTCTTAAGATGCGCGCCGATGTTGCATACTTCGGAACCTTCGGCTATGAGCTAAACTTAAACCGATTGACCGACGGTGAAAGGGATGAGGTTAGGGAGCAGATAGCCTTCTTTAAAAAGCATCAAGCACTGATACATCAGGGTGATTTCTACCGCCTCATGTCCGGCAATCATTATGGGTGGATGGTTGTTTCTAAGGATAAAAAACAGGCGATACTTGGCTACTATAAGATACTGGCAACACCAAACCCATCCCTTAAAAGAATTGCCTTAACGGGACTTTGCGAGGAGTACAGTTATAGCTGCAACGGAAAAAAATACCACGGCGACGAGCTGATGAACTACGGTTTTTCGCCCGAGATAGAGTTTACCGGCTTGATACAGTCGGAAAGCTTTAAAGGCAAGCTCACCGCCGGCACCGATATGGGAGATTTCACATCACAGCTATATGTCTTTTGTGCAGAGTGATAATAATATAGTCATTCAACTTGGACAACTATATACTATAAATCAATATTGATATAATTCTTAATATTATTGTAACATATCCCGCAGACTATCTCCTTTAGTGCCTCATAGTCTGCGGGATATTCGCCGTTTTCTACGAGATTTGCTATTTCATTGCACATAATACGGCGGAAATACTCGTGACGTGGAAAGGAGAGGAAGCTTCTCGAATCGGTTAGCATCCCGACAAAGCGTGAAAGCAACCCCATCGAGGCAAGATCCTCCATCTGTTTAATCATGCCTGCCTTGGTGTCCATAAACCACCAGCCGGAGCCGAACTGTATTTTGCCTACCACTCCACCGCCCTGAAAGTTTCCGAGCATTGCGGCAAGCACTGCGTTATCGGCAGAGTTCACCGTGTATAAAATTGTTTTCGGTAGAAGATTGTCTACATCCATGCTGTTCATCAACCTTGAGAGATCTTCGGCGATGGGTCTGTCGTTTATGGAGTCAAAGCCGGTATCCGCCCCTACCATATTAAACATTCGTGTCGAGTTATTTCTCAGCGCACCGATGTGGTACTGCTGTACCCAACCGAGCCTGCTGTACTCCTTCCCGAGAAATGACAGGACATAGCCCTTGTATCTGCGAAGCTCATCTATCGAAACGTTTTCACCCAAAAGCGCTTTGTTGTATATTACCGCCACATCAGATTCCTCGGCATCGAGGCACATGACAATTTCCAACCCGTGGTCGGACAGCCGACAGCCTGCCTCGTGAAAATATTTTATGCGTTCCTTTAAAAAATCAAGTAAATCCTGTAGACTGTCCGTCGCATAGCCCATCTCGTTTAGTGATTTTAGGTAGGTTAAAAAGGATGGTTTTTCTATGTTTACAACGTTGTCGGGTCGGAAGGTTGGGAGAACTTTCACCTCAAAGCTCTCCTCTGCAAGCATCTTGTGGTATTTTAAATCATCCCTTGGGTCATCGGTTGTGCAAAGAGCCATGACGTTAGAACGCTTTATCAGGTTTCTGACCGAAAAATCCGCACCCTTTAGCATTTCGTTGCATTTATTATAGATGTCCTCGGCGGTTTTCTCGCTTAAGATATCATATATCCCAAAAAAACGTTGCAGCTCCATGTGGCTCCAGTGATAGAGCGGATTTCCGATGGCATAGGGCATACACGATGCATAGGCAGTAAACTTTTCAAGATCGCCTTTGTTACCGGTTATGCACTCCTCATCTATTCCGTTTGATCGCATAAGCCGCCATTTGTAATGATCCCCTCCAAGCCAAACCTTAGAGATGCTTTCAAAGGTAACATCGTCGTATATCTCCTTGGCACTAAGATGGTTGTGATAATCAAAAATCGGCATGTCTGCGGCATATTCATGGTACAGTGTTTTTGCAGTTTCGCTTTGCAGTAAAAAGTCTTTATCCAAAAATTTTTTCATAATGCTCACCCTACTGTTTTATTTATTTCTATACTATCATAAATAATCGTGTCATGCAACGATTAATGCTTTACATTTTATAGTTTGTTTGATAAAATGAAAGTCACTTATCCACTATCAAAAAGCTTAAAGACGAACGAAGGGACCGTGTATCATAAAATAGGTGTTACAATATGAAAAAAATATTAAATTTATTGCTTTTGCTCCTTTGTATTTTTGCATTAGCCGGGTGCGATCAATTAGCGGAAAACGGTGAGCCTGTTTCAAATAGCGAGGATATGTCCGAAGCTAGAGGCAATGAACAAGACAACACAAACTCTGAGGAAATAGCAGACACTTCTTTTTTGCAGGAGGATATAAATGCTTTTGAAACATACTTTGCTGACAGTCTTTCAATAGATAAACCGACAATAAGTGAAAATCGTATTATGTTTTTCGGAACCTCAAATGATTGGCGTGTATATCAGGCTGTTTATGATAATCAATTCGCAGCTGATGCGGAATGTTCAGAAACATTAGGGGAATACACATTCCACCATTATTGTATATATCAGCCCTATTCCATTGCAATCTATGCCATTAAAGATGATGAAATTTACACATTGACACAAGCATACGAAAAAGAATTGATTGACATAGAACAGGTATATGGCTTTATGCCCGACCGAATAAAATTGGGAATAGCGAGTTAGTAGTTATGGGACAAACATGGACATGCATTTTGTCAACTTTTTTTACAATATGGCCTCCTTACAACCGCTATTAAACTATGCAAATTTGCGATTGTAGGACGTATTGCGAAGAAGTTGAAAATTAATGCATGTCCTATTTGTTCTTTTCAATTTAATACAGAAGTATAGCAAATATGGAATGGTTAAAATATTATTTGATGATATAATAAAATTAAAATCAATAGAGAGGTATGGTGAAATCGACCAAAGATACTGGATAAAACTAACCCCTACTGGTATTTCCAGTCGATTTTCGATAGGGATTAACGTGGTTTAGATTGTGGTAAAATTTTATCAGACTGCTTAAAGTTCGTCAAGACCACTGCGTAGCAATTTAGTGCAATGAGCATAACAAGAATAACAGACTAACCTAACTTCCAATGCTAAACTTGTTTCGCTATATGAACATAATCTCTACAAAGTAAAACTACCACTATCAATTTTTGATAGTGGTAGTTTGTTTCTTTAGCGGTAACCGTATATACAGTTATTTAGTAGTTCAAAATCAAGCGTTGCTTGATTATACCTTTTATTGTTGCCGCTATCCGAGGGTTAGTATCTCTTGGTACGCTCGGAGTATTTGGTGTGTAGGATGGAGTGTGCTTTGTGTCCTCCGGGTTCGCCGAGGTAGTCGTCGTATAGTTTCTTTACCGACTGGTTTTCGTGGCTCATGCGAACAGCCATGTTTTTGTCCTCGCCGTACAATGCCTGTGCACGCAGACCCTTTAGGTCGATAAAGTTACGAACAGCCGCCGACTGTACCGGTTGGCCTCCACCGTTTACACAGCCGCCGGGGCAAGCCATGAACTCGATGAAGTCGTACTGTGCCTCGCCTGCCTTAACACGGCGAAGAACCTCATTACAGTTTGCAAGTCCAGATGCAACGCAGACACGAACCTTAATTCCGTTAATGTCGTAGGTTGCCTCCTTAATGTTTGCGGTACCGCGGACATCGTGGAAGTCAAGCGATTCCGGTGCCTTGCCGGTAAGGGTGAACACCGCCGTACGAAGTGCGGCCTCCATAACACCACCGGTTGCGCCGAAGATGTGTCCGGCACCTGTTGCCTCGCCCATAGCCGGGTCGAAATCTTCGTCCGGTAGGTTAACAAAATCGATACCTGCACGGGCAACCATTCTTGCCATTTCCTGGGTTGTGAGGGCAACATCAACGTCGGGAATTCCGGCGCCTGCCGCTGCTTGATCCTCACGACCAACCTCAAACTTCTTTGCTGTACAAGGCATTACCGAGGCAACAAAGATTTCCTTAGGATCCTTGCCAATTAGCTGTGCATAGTAGGTTTTAGCTGTTGCACCGAACATCTGTTGGGGTGATTTACAGGTGGAGAGATTCGGGATAAAGTCGGGGTGGAAGGTTTCGCAATACTTAACCCAGCCCGGACTACAGCTTGTAATAAGCGGAAGTGTTCCGCCATGCTGGAAGCGGTGTAGAAACTCGGTTGCTTCCTCCATGATTGTAAGGTCGGCGGCAAAGTCTGTGTCAAAAACACCGTCAAAGCCAAGGCGACGAAGTGCGGCAGCCATTTTGCCCTCTACGTTGGTGCCTACCGGCATACCAAATGCCTCGCCGAGTGTTGCACGAACCGACGGAGCGGTCTGTACAATAACATATTTGCTTGGATCTGCAAGTGCATCCCAAACCTTTTGAGTGTCGTCCTTCATGGTGATTGCACCTGTCGGGCAAACTACGATACACTGACCGCAGGATACACAGGTAGAATCGTTAAGATTTGCCTCAAATGCACAAGCAACATGGGTTTTAAATCCACGGTCGTTAGTGCCGATACATCCAACATTCTGCCAGTTTTTACATGCCGCAATACAACGACGGCAGAGAATACACTTAGAATCGTCGCGGCTCATATGAACGGCGCTGTCATCTGTTAGATATTCATTCTTAATTCCCGCAAAACGGTCGGTGTTGGTTATGCCGTATTCCTGACATAGATGCTGTAGCTCGCAGTTTCCACTACGTACACAGCCGAGACAGTCTTGATTATGGGTGGAGAGGGTGAGCTGTAGGTTGGTGCGACGTGCATTATGCACACGGGGGCTGTGGGTGTTAACCTCCATACCCTCACTTACCGGGTGTACACAGGCGGTTACCAGGGTGCGTGCCCCTTTAACCTCAACCACACACACTCGGCAGGCGCCGATAGCATTGATTTCCTTAAGGTAGCACAGTGTCGGTATCTCGATGCCGACCGAATGTGCGGCCTCGAGGATGGTCATTGAGCTGTCTACCGAATAATCAACACCGTTGATTTTAATATTTACGTTAGCCATTATTCGAAGTTCCTCCAGTTAAGATTTGATGATAGCGTCGAACTTACATTTTTCGATACAGGCGCCACACTTGATACATTTTTCGGTGTCGATAACATGAACCTGTTTCACATCGCCGGTGATAGCACCGACCGGACATACACGCTTACATGCGGTACAGCCCTTACATTTCTCCGGTATAATGGAGAAGTTAAGCAGATTTTTACATACTCCGGCAGGACACTTTTTGTTGAAAATGTGTGCCTCGTACTCTTCACGGAAATATCTCATGGTGGAAAGAACAGGGTTTGGTGCTGTCTGACCAAGTCCGCAAAGGCTGTTGTCCTTAATAAATGCCGCAAGTTCCTCGATATCGTCGAGATCGGAGGCTTCGCCACGTCCGTCGGTAATCTTGTCAAGTAACTCTAGAAGACGCTTAGTACCTACACGACAGGGTGTACATTTTCCACAGCTCTCGTCTACGGTGAAATCCAAGAAGAAACGTGCGATGTCAACCATACAGTTGTCCTCATCCATAACGATGAGACCGCCGCTACCCATCATGGAGCCGATTGCAATAAGGTTATCATAATCGATAGGTGTGTCGATGTGCGATGCGGGGATACATCCGCCGGAAGGACCGCCGGTCTGTGCCGCTTTAAACTTTTTACCGTCCGGAATACCACCGCCGATAACCTCAACAACCTCACGAAGGGTTGTACCCATCGGAACCTCTACAAGGCCGGTGTTGTTAATCTTGCCGCCGAGTGCGAAAACCTTGGTGCCCTTAGACTTTTCGGTGCCCATTCCGGCAAACCAATCTGCACCCAGAAGGATAATTCTCGGTATATTTGCATATGTTTCAACATTGTTTAGGATTGTCGGCTTGCCGAACAGACCCTTAATTGCAGGGAAAGGAGGACGGGGACGGGGTTCACCACGGTTTCCCTCGATGGAGGTCAACAGTGCTGTTTCCTCACCACAGACGAACGCACCGGCGCCAAGCTTAATTTCAAGGTCAAAGTTAAAGTCGGTACCGAAGATGTTTTTACCGAAAAGACCCATTTCACGAGCCTGAGCAAGTGCAATCTCAAGACGCTTAACAGCGATTGGGTACTCAGCACGAACATAAACATAGCCCTTGTCTGCACCGATTGCGTATCCTGCAATAGCCATAGCCTCAAGCAATGCATGTGGGTCACCCTCTAAGATGGAACGATCCATAAATGCACCTGGGTCGCCTTCGTCGGCGTTACAGCATACATATTTTTGGTCGCCCTGGCTCTGAGCACAGAATTTCCATTTTAAGCCGGTTGGGAAGCCGCCGCCACCACGGCCGCGAAGTCCACTATCGAGTATTGTCTGAACAACATCCTCCGGCTTCATCTCGGTCAAAACCTTGCCGAGTGCCGCATATCCGTCGTATGCAATATACTCTTCAATTTTTTCGGGATCGATTACACCGCAGTTACGCAGGGCAACACGCTCCTGTTTTTTGTAAAATCCTGTCTCGTTAAGAGATTTGATAACGCCGTCCTCAACCGTTTCGGTGTAGAGTAAACGTTGAACAATACGACCCTTTAACAGGTGTTCGGAAACTATTTCCGGTATGTCCTTCACATCAACCATTGAATAGAAGGCGCCTTCCGGATAGATAACAACGATGGGTCCGAGTGCACATAGTCCGAAACATCCGGTGGGAACCACCTTAACCTCGGAGGAAAGTCCGGCCGCCGCAATTTCCTTGTCGAAAGATTCGATTATCTTTGCGCTGCCTGACGATGAACATCCGGTTCCGCCGCATACCAATACATGGGAACGATACATATAAAAGCACCATAAGCCTTTCTGCTCACATCTTTAAACAATTCTACCGCACGTCGTGAGCCCCTCGCACGATAAGAATTTTTATAAGTCGATTATTTATTTGCACCTATGGTGTATTCGGAAACCGGATTTCCATTTACAAGATGATCGCTAACAATTTTTGAAATCATTTCAGGGGTTAGCTTAACATAGGTTGTCTTCTCACCGTTTGGTGCGAAAACCTCTGCAACAGGCTCGTATTGACAGATGCCGATACATCCTGTCTGTGCTATGGTTACGTTAGCAAGCTGACGCTTTGCAACCTCTTCGGAAAAGCCTGTAAGTATGGGACGTGCACCGGCGGCAATTCCGCAGGTAGCCATACCTACAACAACACGATAGTTACCCTCGCCGTCGTCACGAACACCGATGTTTTGTTTTGCTTTGTCACGCAGAGCCTTTAGTTCTTCTAAACTTTTCATAAACTTATTTCCTCTATATTTTCTTTAAAATATTCGCGCAAAAAATTTGCTATGCTTGCCTCGCTAAGCGGAACTCCGTCAAGAATCTCCCTCAGCTGTACCGTGTCGGTAGTGAACTCACCCTTCGGGCTTTTATGGGTATAGTAGAAATCGATATCCTCGTTACAGCTTATCAATGTATAAAGCGTGTCTGCCATGTTTCCCATGGGAAGCGCATCGATATGATCGGTGTTGAAGGTTGCCGTTACCACGGTGCCTACACCGAGCTGTGAGGTAATGTCGAAACCACCACCCGTCTGTTCTGCCGCCATTTTGAAAAACGGAATTCCTAGCCCTACCGATCGAGTGGTTCGGGAGGTGAAGAAGGGATCGGTTACGTTTTGCAGCTGCTCCTGTGACATACCACAGCCGTTATCCCTTATCACGATGACCGAAACCCCGGGTTTTTCGTCGAGCGAAATATCAATCCGGGTTGCCTTAGCCTTTACCGAGTTTTGTGCAATATCAAGCACATTTAGCGATAGCTCCTGCATTTTTTACTGTGCGTACTTGGCAAGAATACTGTCTACATCGTCGGCGGTAAGACGTCCGTGGACATCCTCGTTAACGGTAAGAACCGGTGCAAGACCACATGCACCGATGCAACGACATGCATCGAGCGAGAAGCGACCGTCTTCAGTACACTCTCCGTTTTCAATTCCGAGTTTCTGGCTAAACCTATCAAATATATCTCCGGCACCCTTTACATAACATGCCGTTCCAAGACATACCGAGACCTTATAATCCCCCTTGGGTGTGAGTGAAAACTGTGAGTAGAAGGTAGCAACTCCGTAAACCTCTGCAAGAGGCTTGTCTAACTCCTCCGATACCACGCGCTGAACCTCAATCGGTAGATATCCGAAAATATCCTGTGCAATTTGAAGTGCAGGCATAAGTGCACCGGGCTCTGACTTAATGTCAGAAATCTTAGCTTTTAGGGTATCAATTTGTTGTTGTGTTCCCTTAAAAGCCGGCACCTTAACATTTTTTGCCATACATTTTCCTTTCTTATAACTTATTGGTAACATTTGTTTTGGACGCTTGATAAAATTATATCATAACAATAAAAAAATTACCATAGTATTTGTAAAAAAATTTTGTTTAATTGTGAGATTATACAATTTTCAATCCTTTATCTTTTATCATTAGCCATTAGTCAATCAGATTCGTTATCTTTTTGCATATTTTTTATTATATGGTATAATATCTGTAACAAAAAAATAATTCTGTTTTAGGGTGGCATAATGTTAACAATTTACGGCAATATAACCGCACCTTTCGATTGGTTTGTGGACGAAACCAATGCCTCGGAAAATAGAGTCTACTTTGTTTTGGGAGGGGAAACTATATATGAGGATGCGGTTAGCACTATTAAGCTTAAACAACATCACGTATATCTGTTTCCAACCAACAAACCGTATAAAATGAGAACCAACAAATCCGTTCCGTTGCAGTGCCTTTTTATGCATCTGACCAATCTGCCTTTCCCGGTTGACGATGTTGTAGCATTAAATTTTAAGGAAAATGCATTTTTAGCCGGACTTTTTGAGTTGCTTTTGGAGGCTATCACACACTCCCAGACATTGATTATCGAAGCGTTATCCGATGTGTTTACAGGCTATCTTATCACCCACAAAAAATTTAACTCCTACTCTGATGATATACAAAAAGTAATAGATTATATATCGCAAAACTATATGTATAAAATTAATATAAACCACCTGAGCGATTTGTGTGGCTACAGCACAGAATATTTTATACGACATTTTTCGCACAATGTAGGCTTAACGCCTTACCAGTATCTGACAAAGTACAGAATGTCGCTTGCGACAAAACATATTGCAGAAGGGAAAAAGAGCTTTGAGATAGCACAGCTATTAGGGTATAAGGATTCTAAAGTTTTTGGTCAAACCTTTAAGAAAACATATGGGGTATCCCCACGTGAGTATAAGCTTAAATACTCTTATCTGCCATAGAATGTTAATTTTAAGGTAAAACAGGGTAATTTTAAAGGTTTACATTTTCCAATGATGCTTATATAATATTACTTATAAAATTAAACATGAGGAGCGGTCATGAATCTGAACACCAACGAAATCGATGTTTTAAGAAGTCTTTCCGAAAAATACATGGGGTATGCGAATTTACCTATACATAAGGAAAAAATTAAACTTTGGCGGGCACTTAATTCCGGTAAAATGCAAAGGCCTATGGTCTGTATGGATCAGCTACCAACCAACGAAATTATGTGCAAAGATTTAACGGCAGTGATTAGCGATCCGTTCTGGCGTAGTATTGAGGAAGGGCTTCGTTTCAACATTTATAAGTGGGAGCATTTCCCGGTGGATATGGTATTAGAGCCGTATATTTCTGTGCCGATATCGACGACATGTAGTGGCTACGGAGTTACGTTGGATGTAGATGTAAGAGGAGAAAAGGATTCAACGGCTAAGGGTATGTACTTTAACTCGGTTATAGAATCTGAAGAGGATGTCGAGAAGATAAAGGATATGGAGATTGTCTACGACAAAAGTCTCACCAAGGAACATGAGGATGAGGCGAAGATAATCTTTAAGGACACAGCACCCATACTTATGAGAAATCATATCGGCAGTCATCTGAACTACGGATTTTATTTGGGGCTTTGGGATGTTCTGTCGGAGTACATGGGGGTGGAAAACTCATATATTAACGTGCTCACCGAGCCGGAGTTTGTACATGCAGCTATGAAAAGAATGACAGAATCCACAATAAGCGCAATAGAGAAGGGCAACGAGCTTAAGATTCATGATATTGCAACAACATATTGTCATTGCTCACACATATTCACCGACGAGCTTATGCCCGATTTTAATCCTGCTCACGAAAGTGTTTCGCAAAACACATGGGCGTTTGGGCTCGCACAGATTTTCACCGGAATTTCTCCGGAGATGTTTGAGGAATTTGAATTTCCTTATGTAGAAAAACTTTCAAAATATTTCGGGATGCTGTATTATGGCTGTTGCGACAGGTTGGACGACAGGTTGGAGATAGTGAAAAGGCTGAAAAATGTCAAAAAAATCTCCTGTAGCCCCTGGAGTGATAGGAAAAGTTTTGCCGAGAAAATCGGAACCGAAATCGTAATGTCGAACAAGCCGTCACCGGCATTTCTTGCAACCGACTCCTTCGATAAAGAGGCGGTTAGGAAGGATTTGCAGCTATCCTATGATTTAGCGAAGGCGAACAATGCAAACCTTGAGTATATATTAAAGGATATTTCCACCGTGAGGAAGGACCCCAAAAGGCTGACCGAGTGGGCCGAAATCGCAATGGAGGTAGCACAAGGGTGATTTTTTAATAATTATGCTGTGATAAAATAAAAAAATTGCATTAGGGGTTGCATTATTGTTTTATTTGTGGTATTATATTAAAGCTGATTATTACAGAATAATAAAAATAAATCTAAAGGAGCAATTCGGATGGCAAATATTAAGTCTCAGAAGGACAGAGTTATTCAGACTCGCAAGGAGACCGAGCGCAACAAGGCTATCAAGTCAAATCTGCGTTCTACCATTAAAAAAACGATAACGGCTATCGAGACAGGACATGAGTTTGATCTTGCAAAGGCGGTTTCCACCGTTGATAGAGCATGTACAAAGGGTGTTCTTCATAAGAAGACCGCTGCTCGTCGCGTTTCTAAGATTATGAGAGCTGCAAACGCCGGCCCTATTCATCACCACAAATAAAAATCTTTTAACGTAAAGTAGTTTTTTCTTTTGGTTAATACACTCCTAGCTAAGGATGCCTTGGTTAGGAGTGATTTTGGCGTTCTATGATGCTTTTAAGCTGATTATAGCAGCTCAACTGCACACCTTGTGCGCCCCAAATCTCAAGCGATATAAATATATCGCTTTGAGATATAAATATATCGCTTTGAGATAAAACATATC
>CAYJKY010000022.1:0-14063 GCA_964370825.1 uncultured Oscillospiraceae bacterium | reverse complement strand
GATATAAATATATCGCTTTGAGATATAAATATATCGCTTTGAGATAAAACATATCGCTTTTCAAGTTGATTGATTATAAATCGACCGTCACGGTTGCAACGTTTTCGCAAAACAGGCTGTCATGCTCCACAAAAATCATGGTGGGGCTGTACTCTTGTATGAGCTGTTCTATCTGAATTCGTGACAGTATATCGATATAGTTTAGCGGTTCATCCCATATATATAGATGAGCCATCGTGGCTAAGGAGTGTGCAAGTAGCAACTTCTTTTTTTGTCCCTCGCTAAATGCATCTATCGACATTTCAAAGTGCAACCTCGAAAAATCAAGCTTGCGAAGTATCGCCCGAAACAGTGCCGAGTCCAGTCCATTTTCCTGTTCGTAGTTCAAAAAACTGCCGTGTAGGTGCGATGTATTTTGGCTAACATAGGATATCTGCAAGCCCTTTGCAATATAAACATCGCCCTCGTGACTTATATCTTCGCCCATGATAAGTTTGATAATGCTGGTTTTTCCGCATCCATTTTTGCCTCTTATCGCAAGGCGGTCGCCGGTATTAAGGTTAAAAGTTAGCTCGGCAAAAATTTTACGCTCGCCATAACTCAACGAAACACCCTTAAATTCGATCAGCCTTTTCGAATGAAAGTTGAGGGGTAGCAGCTTTAGGCTATCGGATTTTTCAAGGTTTTTAAGCAGTGACTCCTTTTCGGTTATCGCCGCACTCTGCCGCTTTTCTATTGCCTTCATCCTCTTCATGCTCGCCTTAGCCTTTGCCGCCTCAAAGGGACGGCGTCCCTGCGATTTTTCCACCTCGTTCGGGTTAAAGCCGATTTTACGTCGCTCTGCTGCGTCTGCCCATTCGCCCTTTTGCAGTGCGCTCTGTTTTAACCGTTTTATATCCTTTTTCAGCTTTTCATTCTCGGCAAGTTCAAAGGCATCTCGGCGTTGCCGATGCTCATACCAGACCGAAAAGTTACCTTTTATTATCTCTATATCGGCACGATTTATCGAGAGGGTGTGGTCGATACAGCTATCTAAAAAAGCCCTGTCATGCGACACTAAAATAAAGCCGGATTTGGAGTTTAAATAATCTGCGACCGTTTGTCTCGCCTCAACATCGAGATGATTTGTAGGCTCGTCGATAAGAAGAAAGCTGTTCTCACGACAGAATAGTGCGGCAAGCAGTACCTTTGTTTGCTCGCCGTTTGAGAGGGTGTTAAAGGAGCGATATAGTAGCTCGGAGTCAACCTTTAAGAGCGAAAGCTCCTTGAAAATACGCCAGTCACAACCATCTGTGATGTTATCAACTATTTCTATAGTGTCAACCTCCTTGCTCGACACCTCGTAGGGAAAATACTCAAAATCAACGGGTCCGCTTATGCTACCGGAGTAGGAATATTTACCGAGAAGTAGGTTTAAAAAGGTGGTTTTTCCCCGACCGTTTCGACCGCAAAAGCCGAGTCGCCAGTCGGTATCTATAATAAATGATACATCCTCAAAAATGTTTTCATAACCTCCGTCGTAACCAAAGGTGAGATTGTTAACGCTTATCTGTGACATATTACCTCCATATCTAACCCTGCAAACACTGTTTTTGTCCTCAAAAGTGAGGTTCAAAAAAAGCCAAGGGCTTGTAAATGAATTTCAAGTCCTTGGCTACGAAAAAAACGGTGTTTTATTAATAGGTAAAATGTGACGGAACAACCGCCTACGTCTGACCAAAAGGTAAACACAGATTTTTCATGACAAGGGGAAAGAAACCCACACCGTCTATTGAAAAATTCTTGTCTACCTATTGTACATAAATATTCTCCTGCTGTATGTGATTTGTTTTATTTATCGAGAGTGAATTCGGAGAGCAGCTCCTTGAGTATCTGAGATTGGCCGGAAAGCTCCTCGCTGGTTGCGGCGCTCTCCTCTGCGGTTGCGGAGTTTGTTTGAACTACGGCAGAGATCTGCTCTATTCCAATGCTGACCTGCTTTGCACCCTCGGATTGGGTTACCGAGGCAATAGCAATGCTGTCAACAAGTGAGCTCAGCTCGTTTGCACTGTCAATTGCTATATTAATGGATTCTGAGGTGCTTGCGGCAATTTTGTTTCCTACCTCAACGGCTGCGACCGTTTCCTCGATAAGTGCAGCGGTATCGCTTGCCGACTGTGCCGACTTAGTTGCAAGACTGCGAACTTCATCCGCTACAACCGCAAAGCTTCTGCCGGCTGTGCCCGCCCTTGCCGCCTCAACCGAGGCGTTGAGTGAGAGTATGTTTGTTTGGAAAGCAATGTCGTCAATAGCCTTGATTATGTTGCTTATCTGCATAGATTTTTCACTGATGTTTGCCATGGCGGCAACCATCTCCTGCATCTGCTCGTTGCTAACTCCGAGTGCCTGCTGAGCCTTTTCGTTTGCCATCTTTGCACTTTGCGAATCATGCGCTGTCTCGCCTATCTTGCCGGCGATATCGTCGATGGTTGCGGAGAGTTCCTCAACAGCCGAGGCCTGCTCTATTGCACCTTGTGCCAGTGATTGTGCTCCGAGTGCAACCTGATTGTTACCGTTGCTTACCTGATCGGAGACATCATTTATCTTGCGCATTGTTAAGGAAAGGGTTGAAACGATCTGCTCAAGCGAGCCGCTTAACGAGTTGAAATCGCCTATATAGTATTCCTTTGCCCTGCTCTGTACCGTGAAGTTACCTGCGGCAACCTCGGAAAGCACATAGTTTAAATCGTTTATCATCACCGACACCGAGTTGACGATGGAGGCGGTTGAGTTAGCAAGTATGCCGGTTTCATCGGAAGTATTGACTTCCGGCATGGGAGAGTTGAGGTCGCCCTGTGCTACAAGGTTAAGTCGGTCAACACAGACGGTTATCGGTTTTGATATTTTGTTTGAAACAAAAATGATTACAAACGCTGCAATGACAATTATGACCACACTTAAAACCAGTATCACTATTATAGAGGTTATCATCTGTGCAAGGAATACCTCTTGATGTGCTAAGATATAGATACCCCAGCCGTTAGAATCGTCAATCTGGGTATAGGCCGAGAACCAATCGGCATCGTCGTAATGTACCGAGTCAAAGCCCTCGCCCCCTGATATCAGTCTCTGTTCCATATCTGCAAGTGCCTGTAGAGATGGATCGGTTTTAGCCTCGTTTATTGTATTAAATGCGTCGAATACAAGCCGTGTGTCATTGAAAGCAATGGTGTTACCGTTTTGATCTATAATAGTGACGGTGCTTCCCTCTCCAATTGCGACTCCGGCGATAATTTCAGAAAAGATTACCGGATTAACCGCAAACAATGCAACACCTTCGAAGTTGCCGTTCCTTATTATCGGTGCAGTTACCGGCATTGTCAACTCGCCTGTTTCGGGACTAAGTGTAGGGTCGGCAACATACGGTTCTCCTGTATCCCTTGGTACGGTGAAGAAGGGAGCTGACGAGAAATCCATTCCGTTATTAAGTGCGATTCCATCCACACTCAATATATCTATAGATTCAATGTCGTGAATGGGTTTTAGTGTTTCGGCATAGTCCAGTATTTCGGTTCTGACCGATGCGTATGATCTGCCATCAGAAGTTTCGTCACCCTCTTCCGGAACCTCCTGTGATAATATCGGATCAACCGCAAACTGCTTTGCAAGTTCCTGATAGGATTCCAGCTGAACCTCCATCATGTCGGCAGTTGCATCAATGGTCGCCGCCATGGATTCCTCTAAGGCATACATGGTGCTATTGTATGTGCCAAGCACCGAGCTTATGCTAATGGCTAAAATACTGATTAGTAGCAATGACATAGCCAAGGTCAAAATCTTTAGTTTGATTGATTTCATCACCTGTCTCCCTTTTTCTAAACTGTATAAAAATTATATCACTTTCTGAATTTTTTTACAACATTTTTCTCATTGATTTAACAAAAAAAACTCTTTTTTTTATATCAGTGTACATAGGGGAGATGGTTGTCGTCAGAAGATATATCTTAAACTGTCACCGTAAAGGGACATGCTTACCACCGTTCTGCCGTCCGAAAGAGGCACTACCGTTACATTGGAGCGTTGCGGAATTTCCATCTCAACGTTTTTATCGATAAGCTCTCCCGTTTTGCTGTCTAACAGATATACTTTTACCCGAAAAGCGCTTGAATCGTCTGTGTTAACCCATTTTAAAATCGAAACATATCTTTGCTGTGTAACCGAGGTTATTGTGCCGGCGTAGTTCACAATGTCGCTTTGGTGGGTGGTCATATCACCGGATTCAAGGTCGTACACATAATAGTCATTTATATCGGTAAACACATGTGCAAAGTCGGTATAACCGCTCAGCCCCTCGTAGCCTATGCCTACATCGCTGTACCTTGTCATCCTCTCGGTCCTTATATCAAACATGGCATACCCATTGTAGGATTCATAGGCGGCAACTGCAAAGGCAACATTGTCATTGTCAATAAATTTTACCGGTATAAATCGCTCTTCAAACTCCACAGCCGTCTCACGGAAGGGCAGAACCGTTGCAAGGCCCGACTTTGAAAAGGTTGGTGCTGTGCTTACTTCGGTATTCAAAAGTGTTGCATTCAGCATTTCGTCACTATAGCTCACCGTCTCGCCGGTGGCGGTTTCGACAAGCAACGTCCCATCTTCGGTGCGGGATATATAGCGTTCGGTGTCCGGTGAAAATATTAGATAGCTATAGTCGGCATCATCGGTAAAAAACAGCTCCGGCTCGGTTTCAAGGTTTTTATCAACCATGTAATACCGTCCCATCGAGTTTACGATAAAGTAGTCGACATCTTTATAAAAATACTCAAATATTTCATATACAGGATCGGATGCCTTGGGAAAGCTTTGGCTCGCAACCCTTTTTCCCGTTATCGCATCGGACAGGTGGTAGCTCGCAACACCGTCGATAACCTCAGAGGTGAGAATGTTGTCACCTATGGTGGTGACATAATGACCGACAAACTCCTCGTAATTCTCTACCATTTGCACACCCTCGGGTATGCTCAGTAGGTCAGCATCCTTAAAGCTTCGTTCTATCTCATAAAGGTAGAGGTTACCGTTCTCGGCGGTTTTAAAGGTAAACACGTCATTCATGGTGGTCATGTATTCACCGGCTCCGAAATCACCGTAAAGATCCTCAAACAGGTACAGCTTTACCGTGCCGTCCGGATAGTATTCCGTATTGTTTATTCTCGCCTTCGGGTAGCCGTGGGTGTTTGAATCCACAATCTCATTAAAGAGTATGTCGGAGCGGTAGGTTTCTGCATACTGTGTGTACCACAGGTTTATCTGCCAAGCATCGTCGGTCACGGTTGCAAGCTCACCGTTAAAATGTATGTTTTCTACATCATTCCAGTCGTAGACGGTGTTGAAGAGTTTAAGGCTAACCCTGTCGAGTAGATCAAAAGATATCAACAAATCCTGATGTTCCTCACCCTCCTTCAGCTGTTGTTCTATCTCGTCATAACCGCCCTGGGCTATCTCCCTCATTATCATCTCAAAGATGTCCTGTCTTGAAATGTCCTCTACTGTTATGGTGATATTACCATCCATCTTGCCGTTTAATGCAGTCCAGTACAGCGGATAAAGCCGCTGCGACCAAAGCATTTCGGTGGTTTCGGCGTCCAGTGGCGTCGGCTCGGTAGAGGACACCTCCTCCGGCTGTGGCGGCAGAGTGGAGGTAGACGAGGTATCGTCGGATTGTATCGATTCTGTGTTGCAGCCTACCATTAATAATAAAGAAAGAATAACTATTAAAACCTTCATGATAACCTCCGATTGATTGTAGTTGCTATTGTATCAAAAAAAATGGTGACAAGCATATTGTTGTCACCAAAAGCAGTTTAAATGTAACGAACGACATAAATCCCTTTAAATTAATAAGGAAATACAGTCAAAAATTATTGACCCTGTCTTTTGTCTGTAGGGTGAAATTTTCTATCTTATGGATATACTCATCGTCCATTAAGACCGAGGTAATCATGAAATCGGCGGTGGAACGATTTATTGCCATTGGTATGTCGTACACCTGTGCTATTCGAAGAAGTGCCTTAACATCGGTGTCGTGTGGCTGTGCCGTGAGCGGGTCTGAAAAGAACACTAAAAAGTCGATGTTTCCTTCAACAATCTTAGCGCCTATCTGCTGATCACCACCAAGCGGTCCGCTGTTATATGCCCTTACAGGGAGGTCGGTGTGCTCCGATATTAGCCTTGCTGTGGTGCCTGTTCCACATAAAAAATGCTTTTTAAGGGTGTCGTGGTTATGCATACACCAGTCTAAAAGTTCCTGCTTTTTATTGTCGTGTGCTATGAGCGCAATGTTTTTTTGGCGCTCGATGGTCATGGATACATATACGGTATCACTCATAAAATCTTCCTTTCCTTAGCCGAAGTCTTGTTCGGATTGCATAATTTTGGCTTAGTCTTTAAAATACGTAAAACTCTCGGCAACACCGGGGTCATCGCTACTCATTCTAAGCGTCATCGGCATGTCAAGGTCAAGGGAAAAAATCCCCATAAGCGAACGTGCATCTAAGATGGTTCTCCCCTGAACAAGCTCAAAATCGCCCGGCAGAGTTGAAACGGTAGCACAAAAGCTCTTTATCGTCTCTTGATCCGGTAGGCTAACGGTTATCTCCTTCATAAGCACCCTCCTTACAATACAACTCCATGTTAGCACATTAAGAGGCTATAGTCAATATGTATTGATGGTAACAATAGCAAACACCCATAAAACAAGCCCTTGCCCTTGAAACATCTTCAACAAAATGTTATAATGAATAATTATTAAAAACACAACTGAGGTTTTATATGACGGTATCGGAAATTCGGGATCTTGCGGGAAGGCTAAAACAAAACATGGAAAAGCACATCTTTGGCAAGGGAGATGTGTTAGAAAAAATGATTATATGCCTTTTTTGTGGTGGACACATTCTGCTTGAGGACATACCCGGAACCGGCAAAACCACCCTTGCAAAGGCACTTGCCGGCTCGATAGGCTGTGACTTTAAACGCGTGCAGTTTACACCTGATCTGCTCCCCTCCGACATTACCGGCATAAATTTTTTCAGCCAAAAAGAGTCGGAGTTTGTGTTTAAAAAGGGATCGGTGTTTACCAATATTCTACTCGGCGACGAGATAAACCGTGCAACACCTAAGACACAATCCAGCCTTTTGGAGTGCATGGAGGAACGTCAGGTGTCGGCCGACGGTGAAACCTATCCCCTAAGCCCGCCGTTTTTGGTAATCGCAACCCAAAACCCTATCGAGATTCAGGGAACATTTCCTCTGCCCGAGGCTCAGCTCGACCGTTTTTTTATGCAGCTGTCGATGGGATATCCCGACTCCGAAAACGAGGCTGTCATGCTTAAAAGCAACATAACATCGCAGGGGCGTGTTCCGCTGTCTGCGGTAGCTTCAAGAGAAGAAGTTATAGCGGCAATATCGAGCGTGGGTGAAATCTCGGTATCGGATGATGTTGTTGCATATATAGTAAGGATTGTCGAGACAACCCGACAGGATGACGACATCCGCCTCGGTGTAAGCCCTCGAGGTTCCATCGCCCTAATGCGTGCTTCGCAGGGGAGAGCCGCAATTAATGCAAGGAACTATGTAACACCGGAGGACGTGAAGGCGGTGGCGGCTGATGTGCTGGCACATCGTATTATAACAAAGGGATTTACCCTATCAAGAAACGGAAATGCCGCACGTGAGATTGTCGAAAATATGCTCAAAATTGTTCCCGCACCTACAGAAACCACCACGAACAACGGTTAGGGCGGTGTGCAATGGAGTTTCTCGCCATAATAGCAGTTCTCTTTTTTGTGCTTTTTTTGCAACGCAAAGTGTATCAAAAATACGGACTGCACAATCTTAATTACCGATGTTATTTTAGTACCGACAGGGCTACCGAAGGGGATGTTGTCGAGATAGTCGAGGAGGTATCAAATGCAAAACTTCTTCCGCTTGCATGGTTTAAGACCGAGATAACCACCTCATTATGGTTGGAATTTGCCGGTGCACAGTCGGTTATTTCAGACAAAAGCAGATTTGTTCCGAGCTTTTTCATGCTTAAAAGTTACCACAGTGTAACAAGACGTTGGCATGTTAAATGCTTAAAGCGTGGTAGCTACGGCATAGACAGCGTGACACTTGTTTCCACCGACCTTTTCGGAGGCGTAACACTTTCACGACAGGGAGAGGCACAGGGGAGACTGCTTGTTTTACCGTCCCCACTTACCGAGGAGGTTTTTAACCTCACTCCACATCATCTCACCGGAAATGTTCCGGTTGTTCGACAGCTTATACCGGACCCGTTCGAGGTTAGTGGTGTGCGGGAATACTCCGGAAGGGAATCCTTTCGGGATATTCATTGGGGTGCCACAGCAAAGGAAAACAGGTTAATGGTTTTTAAAAAGGATCCCACCTCGGAACAAAACCTTGCCGTTATCCTTAACCTACAGTCACGAGAGCTTCAGTATGAAGTCAGCGTGGACAGAGAGTTAGTGGAGCTCTGCATAAAGATTGCCGCCGGCGTGATGGAGCGTGGATTTTTGACAGATGTGCCCTTTCGCTTATATTGCAACACCTCATTTGGTCGACGCAACGACTGTGTTGTAAGCTCGGAAAGCCGAGGCGTTGCTCACCGTGAAAATCTGATGGAGCTACTCGCACTGCTTCCTAACGACTCTACCGAGAAGTTTCCGATATTTTTGCAGAATATTTGTGGAGGAATCGACGCCACAGACATAGTGATAGTGACCTCGTATGTCGACGAAGCTATGGTGGATTACGCAATACAAAAGCAGTTTTATGGGAGCAAGGTAAAGATACTCTCGCTGAGCGACACCTCGTTGGCGAGCGAAGTCGGGACGGAGATAGTACTGCTTACCCACCTTCGTGATAAGTTTATCACCCCCAAAAATGAGGAGGTGGCGTAGATGGAAAGATGGGGACTGTATACTAAAATATTAAAGGTTATGGCACTTGCCGTCTGGCCGCTTTTTATGGTTTCATGCCTGTTCTTACTCACCGCTCTGCCGTTTGAAACCTTAGAGGCAGTGTTTTCGCAGGCGGACGAAATCCCCTCGGGGGTGCTTGTTGCTGATGTCGCATCAACACTATATTATTCGGTTGTTATGTGGGTTTTCACAGGGTTTGGGTGTCTTAAAGCTTTTATACTCTCAAGAGAAATTCTATCTACCGAAAATCGTCGCTTCGTTGCATCTCTTCGTGCCGCTGTCGGGGTTGCCGTTTCTGCACTTGTGTTTGGTGGTGCGATGGCGTTAACGCTTTCATACGGTAACTCGCCCTTTGAACTGCTATGCCTTGCACCTGCCGTTGTTGCATTTATCGTTGCCGATAGACACTTCTATCTTAATTATCGAGATATTTTGACCTCGGCATGGATCGGCAGCATAATTATCATACCCACTATAGTCACAATAGTACTACAGCTCAACGACCTCGAGACATTTACACTTCCCCTTGCAATAATATTTCTTGTACAGCTGTCGACACAGCTTTTAGTGCAGGGACAGGGCAACATAGATTTCATGATGGAGCGAAGAAAACACCGGCTACAGCATCTGCCGAACTCTATACGCAGATATGTTTTTCTTCTTACCGGAGTAGTGATAACAATTTTGGCTCTTGTTCTGCTGTTTCGAGATCAGATTGCCGCAGCGGTGAGCGGTCTCGGTTCGGTGCTTTATGCTCTTATCGGGTTATTACTGTCCCTTCTGCCGTCAATATATTCGCAGGAGGAGACAGCACAGGAGACGACAACGGTACAGCAGGGGGATATGGGTCTCGGGGGTTCTGAAAACCCTTACTCCGACCTAATAGATCTTATCTCGATAATAATTCTTGTTCTTGTCATTGTCGCATTAATCTATCGATACCGCACACAACTACTTTCCTTAATAACCGGTATTCTCCTTAAAATTATCGCCGCCATAACAAAGTTACTTAGCCCGACACCGCTCGCCACCATGTTTAAAAGCCCTGAATCGAGCTATTATGTGGATAGTGAAAATAGGATAGACCCAAATTATTTGTCCGGAAAAGGGCAAAAAAAACAAACTTTCAGAGAGTGGCGAAAACAGTACGCAAAATTTTTAAAGATGCCACCCTCAGTTGAAAAATATCGGTTGGGGTATCGGTTAACGATGGAAAGACTGATGATAGAAGAGGTTGCAATAGCACCGTCGGACACCCCGTTTGAGATACTAAAAAAGGCAGAAAAAATTCTCCCCCATGAGGAGTGGAGAGGAATAACGGATTGTTACAGCCGCGTACGCTACTCCGAAAACGACAATATCTCAAACGAGGAGCTGAACCGCCTTGCCGATGCAATCGATAGAATGAATTGAATATCTCGTATTGCAAATAGGATGAAACTGTGCTATAATTCACATGAAATAAACGACTCACAAGGAGGCAATTATGCTTTTAGTTACCACAGAGAGCGTACCCGGAAAAAACCTGCAACTGCTTGGACTTGTCAAGGGTTCAACCATACAGTCCAAAAACATCGGTCGTGACATAGGCTCCAGCCTTAAAACCCTTGTGGGCGGTGAGCTTGTATCATATACCGAAATGATGAACGAGGCAAGGGCGCTTGCCACTAAAAGGATGGTAGAGGAGGCAGCTGCACTCGGTGCAGATGCTGTTGTTGCCATGAGGTACTCCTCCGCAGGTGTAATGGCAGGTGCCGCAGAGGTAATGGCATACGGCACAGCGGTGAAGTTTATATGATGGCGGCAGGAGGCGCGATAAGCGGTCTTTCCATGCTTTTTATTGTAATAACTCTTATAATAACCCTTATTCTTCCCTTTGTAGGTTGGATTGTTCTTGCAAAAAAGACGAGGGGAATGTCGGGAGCAATAATAGCAGGTGTGTTGGGGTTTTATATTCCTCAGATAGTTTTTAGGATACCGATTTTACAGCTATTAAATTCACAGACATGGTATGCGGAGTTTATAGAACAAAGCCCCACTCTTTACGCGCTTGCCCTCGGCTTTTCGGCGGCGCTGTTTGAAACCGTGGGAAGGATTGTGGTGTTCTATTTTTTGAGGGCAAAGCTCAGCTATACCTTTGGTTTCGGCGTAGGTTACGGACATGGTGCAATCGAGGCGATTTATCTTGTAGGGCTGACCTATGTCAACAATCTGATATATGCCTTTATGATTAATGTGGGCGGAGTACCGGGGCTAACCGAGGCACTCGGCAGTGAGGAACTTGCTGTCGGATTGATAGAACTTTTTGCAGACACACCGTCATCCGCCTTCCTTATGGCAGGTTTTGAGAGGATAATGACGATGGTTATTCATATTGCACTGTCGCTGATAATATGCTATGGATTTATTGTGAAAAAATTGATACCCTGTATTGCGATTGTTATGACGGCGCACACCCTTCTCGACTCGGCAAGCGTTTTGCTTAGTCTCAACGGCGTAAGTATGTATATCATAGAGCTGTTCATACTTGTTATTGCACTGCTCGCCTTAGCGGTGATTGTAAAAATAAAGAATATTTTCCCCGGCAACCCATCTGCAAAATCGGGATTTCAAGAGATTACCGACGATGCGGAAAAGGCTGTAGAGGAAGGATACTAAGTGGGGGGATGCGCCACTTTGTTTAGATAAAGCTGAATGTCCTCTTTTCTACTCTGCAATTTTAACAATGCCCCGGACACAAAAAACACCCTCGAAAGGGTGTTTTTTTTAGTAATACAAATATTGTATCGTGGATTATGCCTGCTCCTCTTCCTTCATACGGGCAAAGCACTCGCTGCAATATACAGGGCGGTCTTCACGCGGTTTGAAAGGAACCTTTGCTTCGCTGTTACAGCTTGCACAGGTAGCTACAAACATGTCACGGTTTTCACGGCTGTTTCTCTTGCGAGAGTCGCGGCAGCTCTTGCAACGCTGGGGCTCATTCTCAAAGCCACGGCTTGCATAGAATTCCTGCTCACCTGATGTAAATACGAATTCGGCGTTACACTCTTTGCATACTAAGGTCTTGTCTTCAAACATGGGTCGTCTCTCCTTTAGGGGTTTTGTGCCGAACAGTTTCATCCGTTCAGGCTATATGTTTAGGCAACTTTTGCCTAAATCCTAGTTGTAAGTTTTTTGCGTACCCGGTATAATGCGTTATCTACCGATTTTACCGAAATATTGTAGAAGTTTGCTATGGTATTATAGTCAACCCCATCAAGATATGCAAAAAGAACCTGTTTTTCGAGCTTTGTAAGCTCTTTTTCTATACGATTTTGCAGAATTTGATACTGCTCGTTATTAATGGCAAGCTGTTCGGTGCTAACCGTCGCTACCATATCGGATAATGTTTGTGCTGTGTTAAGTGGTAAATGTTTTTTGCGTGATGCACTTCTTACAGCCGAGAGAATGCTATTGGTAACACACCGAAAAGAGTAGGTTGAAAACTGCACATTCATACTCTCGTCGTACCGTTCAAGTGCGGAAAATAATCCTATTAATCCTTCCTGTACCAGATCATCGAACTCAAGGCCAAAACCGGAATAATGAAGTGCCAGGTGATGTATTCTACCGGACACCGAGGCAACCACTGCCTCCTGTGCATCTCTGTCGCCGGTTTTTGCGTGCCGTATTGTCTCGTTGTCAAGCTTCATTTATAGCACCAAAATTCGACGATATGATAAGTATAGTCTACTATTTTGCATTTGTCAACGTTTTGTAAACATTTTGTAATAAAAATTGTGTAAAAAGCTAAAATAACCAACAACTACTATCAGAAACAGACTAAAAAAAGTTTTTTTAACTAAAGAAGTCCTTTAAATTTCTAAAAAATCCTTTGCGCTGTTCGTAGTTATCGTCCTTAAGGGTGGCCTCAAATGCCGAAAGTGCCGCCTTTTGCTCCTTGTTAAGCTTTTTGGGTATCTCCACAACTACCTTTACATATTCGTCACCATGACCTCGGCCGTTAAGATATTTAATTCCCTTGCCCTTTAGCCTGAAAACCGTTTCGCTCTGTGTCCCGTCGGGTACATTATATTGCACCTTTCCGTCTATAGTCGGCACTACAAGCTCACAGCCGGTAGCCGCCTGTGCAAAGGTTATCGGAATTTTTACCCATACGTCGTAGCCGTCACGCTCGAAAAGCTTATCCTTTGCAACCGATACCACTACAATGACATCGCCGGCAGGTCCTGAATTAATGCCTGCATCTCCCATGCCACGAAGTGCGATGCTCTGATCGTCATCTATACCTTCCGGTATATTCACCTCCAAGGTTTTGGGGTTGGAAACCCTGCCGCTTCCACGGCATTTTGAACAAGGGTTTTTTACTATCTTGCCACGACCGCCACAGGTTTGGCAGGGTCGTTGATTTTGAATTACACCAAAGGGGGTGCGCTGTTGTACAAGCACAACTCCACGACCGCCACACTCGCTACAGGTTTCCGGCGATGAACCCTTTGCGGCTCCGCTTCCGCCACATTCGTCACAGCCCTCCTGCTTATTTATTGTTATATTCTTTTTGCAACCCTTTGCGGCCTCCATAAAGCTAAGCTGTATTGCTACCCTTAAATCGGCACCACGTTGCGGTGCATTGGGGTTGCGTCTGGTGCTTCCACCAAAACCGCCACCGAAAAAACTACCAAGGATATCGTCGAGGTCTATTCCGCCGAATCCACCGCCGAAACCGCCACCAAAGCCGCCACCCGCACCAAAGTTAGGGTCGACACCGGCATGACCGAACTGATCATACTTTGAACGCTTATCCGTATCGGACAGCACCTCGTATGCCTCGCTCGCCTCTTTAAATTTTGCTTCGGCTTCCTTGTTGTCGGGGTTCATGTCGGGGTGGTATTTCTTCGCAAGCTTGCGGTATGCCGACTTAAGCTCCGACTCGTTTGCCGAACGGGATACCCCTAAAACCTCATAAAAATCACGTTTATCTGCCATAATCTCCCACTATCTGTAATAGGTAATGTTTTGTAGGGGCGGCCCTGTGGGGCCAACCTAAAATGGTGGAAATCACACCCATGGGCGGTCACACAGGACCGCCCCTACAATGTTGTG
>CAYJKY010000021.1:0-58097 GCA_964370825.1 uncultured Oscillospiraceae bacterium | reverse complement strand
GCCAACACCGGAGCCAACACCGGAGCCAACGCCGGAACCAACGCCGGAGCCAACGCCGGACCCACCGCCGGAACCAACACCGGCACCAACGCCGGAGCCAACACCGGAACCGACACCGGAACCGACACCGGAACCGACACCGGAACCAGCCGCATATAAAATCAACTACCAGTTTGAAGATGGAAGCGTATATACATATACCTCCGAAAACCCTGTAGTATCTTACACAGAAAGTGAAGATGATCAGTCATTTAGTCTTGAAACACCAACAGCAGAAGGCTTCATATTTAACTCGTTTAGATTTGACGGAGACGCCGCAAATGCTATCGTTGAAAATGTAGACGGAGCATGGAAACTCACCGTAAATGGCAACAGTGCCACAGACATTCTTATCACCATAGTAGCCGACAAGGGCGAGGAATCCGATGAGGAAGGTGACGAAGAAGGCGAAGAACCCAAATCCGAGTCTACACTTATCAACTATACATTCGCCGGTGACGCTGTTGCACACACACCAAACAGCTACACCCAGTCTGAGGAAGTACAATCCATAGCCTTAACCGAGCCTACACTTCCAGAGGGATTTGTATTCGGCGGATATGCAATAGCAGACACAGACAGTATTGCTTCAATAACAGTTACCGAAACCCCTGCATCGGTTGATGCTGACTCTGAAGAAACCACCGAGACAATTAAGACCTACACCCTTGAAATTCCCGCAAACTATGTAGGCGATATCGAGATAGCCATTATCCCCGGAATTGAACTGTTAGACGATAAGAATATCGTTGAGCAAGAGCACAATATAACCTATACAATTAGATACAGTGGACAGTTCTACGGCATTTACAATGAAGTAACATTCGATAGCTCCTACATGAGCAGCAATAGCGATGATAAAATCATTGATCTAAACACAGATGTTATTAGCTATGCAGAGACAAACGCTGATACAAAGTTCGACACGGTTAGAGACATTGAGTTTGTATCGGTAAACAACAGCCGTTCCACACTAAACGGTGCAACGGTTGCAGGTAGCATGCTAACCATTCCTGCAGGCACCGAAGGCGATTTAACTGTAGTTGTTGATGTATTTAACTACCACAGATCACCGAATCAGGTAACCGGTTACGCCGACCCTGACCCAATTAGCACAGCAGGTATTATAGATTCTACCCTCCTTCAGCAACTCGAAGATAGCATGTCCAAAACCGCAATAAGATCTTCATACAACCAGTGGGATGTTACACTTTCTTTCACAGCGATAGAGAATTTTGTTAACTCCGGTGCTGTAGAGGTTGCACTTGTAATCGATAACTCAGACTCGATGTATGTTAACGGTTATACATCCGCTACAATAGCCTCGGCACAGGCCTTTTTAGATCAGCTAAGTGTAGATCTTCCGGATGCAAGAGTGTCTGTCACCACCATCGGTTCGGTGTACAACCCTACACAGGGTGAGTTTAGTGGAATACAGCAACCGCAGAAAACTATGGTTGACGTATCTGACAACCTCGCAGGATTAAAGAGCGCAGTAAGCGTATCTCAATATTATAACAACGGAAGCTATGTAACCAACGGAACCAACCTTCAGTTAGCGGTTGATGCCGCTGCCTCCACCTTTACCTCTGGCTCCTCGATACGATACATGATAGTATTGACCGACGGCGAACCTACCGCATATGTAAAGGATGGCTATCAGTACGGAAGCGCACTGAGCACATACTACCCGGCGACCCCCAACGGTGGTGTAAACTATAGCGAGACCATCAAATCCGGAACTATAGCCGGCGTACAGGCAAAAACAGCAAGCAACAACATAACTCTTTATGCAATCGGACTACCCGGAGTGGGCGCTAGCTTCCTTAATGCACTTGCTCCCGGAAAGAGCTTTACTACCGCAAATGATGCAACCCAGTTAGCCGGAATATACAATACGATTTTGGATCAGATTAAGTTTGGTGGACTCAGTGACCAGATGGGTACTGTATTCGGAGAGGTAGACTTTGCCGATATAACCAGCGTAACATTCGGTGGTGTTGATATTAGTAATCAAATATCAACAGTTGCAGACGTTATTAACTGGACTCCTCCGGCATCTACTACACCAGGAACAGGCAACAGAGACTTTGTATTAAATTATACCGTAACGATAGACCCGAATGTACTTGATGAAACAAATTCCGCATATATCGGAAACGGTCTCCATCAGCAGACAACCAATGAAAAGGCTGAGCTTACCGTCGGAACAAGCAAATTTGAGTTTGACAGACCTGAAGCCAACTTCTACACGGGAGACCTTACCGTTGTAGCAAACATAACCGATGCAAGCGGAAGTCCGATTGTACTCGACGATACTAACAGAGCAATTATTACAGGCTACTCCGAGGACGGAGACGACAGCTTTAGCTTCTCAATACCTGAGAGTATTACAACAGCAACCGGCGAAGTTTATAAAGTTTCTACATCGATTTTACCCACCGTAAGCGTGGTAGATGGAGACCTCAATCAGCCGGCAGACAATGCAAACAAAAACTATGCACCTACCGCTATAGCAAACCGTATTATAAATCTTGGTAACACGGTAGTAAACGGAGATATAAAAGGAACATTAACAGGTGCGAACCTTTCCGGATTTAACACAGTAACCGTTAACTATGTACTCCAGCCACAACAGCTTATCTATGACTCAAACTATGTGGTTAACAGTGCAAACGACTCCAAGATTTACCACAGTAGCAGAAACATTGTTCCGGGAATCGCCATTCCCGCAGGCAATAACTTATCACTGCTAAACGGCACCATCTTCTCGGCAGAAACAGGATTTAGCTTTGTAGAGTGGAACACTATGGCTGATGGTAGTGGTACATCATACGCCGAAGGCGCAAACTTTATCATGCCGTCGGTAGAAACCACACTTTATGCAATCTGGCAGAGCAACATTTCGGTAACCGCAGTTGAGCTTGACAGCGACTACAATGCAGCCGACCAGGATCTACTAACAGCCCCGGCAGTTGTATTCGCAGGTGCTAACAACGACATTACCGTAACATCCACAGTAACCTACGCAGCAGTAGCTAAGGGTGCAACCGCACCGGTAGCAGCTGACTACGCAACGACAATTCCCACAGGATTAGAAACAGGCGAGTACGATGTATATGTAATGGCTACACATCCAATTTACGGAACAGCTAACACCATGGTTACAGCAGAAATCAGCAAGGTAGACCTTATTGTAACACCGCAAAACAGGGTAGCAACCCAGGGCGAAGTTTCACTACTAGTCTTTGATGACAGTGCAACAACCTACTCGGTATCCGGTTTACAGGATGCTTCCGCTAACGGCGGACGCACCGACACCTTAACCTCCATAGGTTTTGTGTACGGACAGCAGTTTAGCGTAGAGTTGGATGCATCCATCGATGATACATCAGTCGCAAACACCTATACCGATGTTATCGATGCAGTACTTGCAAACCAAGGCTTTACACTTACAAACTATAACATTATTTTAAACGAGGCAGACCTTACAATATCCCCGCTGGGAACACTCACCGTAACAGCAACTCCTTATGTTGCTCCCTACAATGCGATATTTAACAATTCAATAACCTCGGTATCGACAAATGTTCCGGGCGCATTGATTGAGTACAGCATCAACGGTGGTGCATACAGCACAACAATACCGCAGATTATCACAACTGCAAGCTACCCGGTAACAGTTAGAGCAACCGACAATGGTAGAACTGCAACAACCACAGTAACAGCACAGATTACACCACTTACATTAACCTACACGGTAGGTACCGTATTAGACAAGGTATATGACCAGACAACAACCGCAACAATAGCAACAACACCTGTATTAACCGGATTTATTAACGGTGAAACAGTACCGACAACAGCCGGAACGGCAGCGTTCCCAACTGCAACGGTAGGCGTGGACAAGGCTATAACCTTCACCGGTTACACAGCGGTAGCAGCATCTCCGGTACTTGTAAACTATGTAATCTCTAATGCACCGACCTTCCTGCCGGCAGACATTACACCGGCACCGTTAACATGGACAGTAGGAACCGTTGAAGACAAACCCTACGATGGAAACACAAGCACAACCAAGATAACCGAGCCGGTTCTTGAGGGCTTCCTCACCGGCGAGAGCGCAACAATAACCAACGGAACAGCAACCTTCTCAGATCCGAATGTAGGCACCGACATACCGGTTGACGCTGCAGGCTACACAGCCACAGGCGCAGACATGGCAAACTACTTCATCACAAACGAGGCAACCTTCCTACCGGCAGACATTTTTGATGCCATAGTACCGCCCCCAGTTGAGATTGAAGAAGAGGAAACACCGACCGGTCCCGGAACCGAAGAAATCGAGGACGAGAATGTACCGACAGCAAACGGCGCATCTTGGGCACTTCTAAACCTTATTCTTTCACTACTCGCAATCATCATTGCAGGCGTACAGGTGTTCAAGAAGTATGAGGAGAAAAAGCAATACAACAACCCCACATACGAAAACCGTCGCGAAAAGAAGTCAAGGAAATTTAAGGTAATGAGCATGCTTTCAGCATTGCTTGCAATAGTAACCTTCTTCCTAACACAGGATATAACACTCCCGATGGCAATCATCGACATGTGGACAATCCTACACGTTGTATACGTACTCTTCCAGTTCGCAGTAATGGCTGCAGCCGGCAAGAAAAACAAGGACGAAGACAAAAACACTAACACACCGGCTCAGGCATAATAAATAATAACACACCTCCAAAGTGTTATGTTATGTAGTGGTAAAACAGCTATGGCGATTTCGCTCATAGCTGTTTTGCTGTCTTTAAAAAGTTAACTGATTATATAATCAATCAACTTGAAAAACATATTGTTTTTCAAGTTGAACTACTATAATATGCATTTGCATATGTTGACAGCTTACTCTTTATAAGATACAATAAGTACATATTAACATACCGGTGAAAAATGAAGATATTAATGTTTGGCTCTGCCTTTAATCCTCCGCATAATGGTCATCTCCGTCTTATCAACGAGGCGATAAAGAAAAGGAATCCCGACCTCGTTTTACTTGTGCCAACCGGAAATCCGGCACATAAAAAAATAGCCGATTGCCCCCAGCACAGCAGGCTCAGAATGGCACATGAACTTGCGGGAATAGCAGATGAGAAATGTGAAGTTTTGGATTATGAGCTTAAGAAAAAGACGATAAGCTATACTATAAACACCATCCACCATATACAAAAAAAATATCCCGAATGTGAGATAGACCTTTTAATCGGCGGTGACATGCTTTTGTACTTTTTAAACTGGTATAGCTACACCGAAATAATAAAAAGTTGTACTATAGTTGCTGCAATGCGCGAGAATGAGGATATAGAAAAAATCTCATCTGTTATAGAGAAAATTCGCGGTTTCGGTGGCAATGTCGAGCTGTTGAGGTTTGAACCTTTTGTCATATCCTCCCGTGAGATTAGGGAGAAGCTACGGCAATCAAAGGACTGTTCACATCTTATTCCGAAGGAGGTTTTGGAGATAATTAAGGTGGATAAACTCTATCGTCCGATTCATCTGAGAACAATATCACAGCATGTTAAGGAGCTGATGAGCCCAAAACGATATCACCACACCCTTATGGTATGTAAAATGGCGATTCGACTCGCGAGGATAAAGGGTGTTGAACTTTATAAGGTGTGCGCCGCAGCACTGTTACACGATGTTGCAAAAGAATTTTCGCAGGAAAAGATGTTGCAACTGATGCAGGAAGATGATATAATAATAGAATGGCAGGATATACCCTGTTCCATCCGGCACGGCTACGCAGGAGCTGCGTATGCAAAAAAAGAACTATTCATAAACGACGAGGAGATACTTTGGGCAATACGCTGTCACAGCACCGGCAAAAAGAATATGACAGTGCTCGAAAAGATTATCTACCTTTCCGACATGATAAGCGAGGATAGGAGCTACAAGGAGGTTACCCGACTGCGTGAACTTGCCATGAAGGATATGGATGCGGCACTGCTTGCATCTCTCGAGCTTAGCCTTTTTTGGCTTTCTCGCGACAAAAAAGACATATCTCCCAATACAGTAGAGGCTATTGAGGAGCTGAAAGGAAAAGTTATTGAGGAAAAAAAAGAGTAACCTTACGGTTAGGCAGATACGACGACAAAAGAGTATCTTTGCACGCTTTATGACGTTGATGGTTGTAATGTTGATATCGCTCGGCGGTATCGGTGTGGGCGCATATATGTATCTAGACAGCCTGGTGGGAACGAGCATTTCCGGCGTCCTTCCCAGCGAGATTGCCACCTCTCCCGAACTGCGTAACGATATAGTAAACATACTTGTTGCCGGAATAGACTTTGAGGAGGGACGAGGTAGCGACCCAAGCCAGGGGCTAACCGACCTGATAATGTATGTGAGCTATGACATAAAGGCGCAAAAAATATCTATATTTCAGATACCGAGAGACACCTATATCGGCTCAAACTACGACACCGGCACCGGTCCGGGAGCACTAAAAATTAATGCGTTGTATAGCAATGCCGATGACCCGAATGATCGAATAGGAGCACTTGCACAGTGTATTTATGACCAGTTTAAGCTCCCTATCGACTACTATGTAACCATAAACATGGAATCCTTCAAGGGGGTTGTCGATGCAATGGGCGGCGTAGAGATTTACGCACCGAGAGACATATATCAAAAGGATGCAAACGGCGTAACAATGTCGGACCCAACCTTTGTAGCGGGCAACTACTATACGGTGGATGGCGCACATGCTGAGGTGTTTGTAAGATCACGTGAATATGCCCTTGCAGATATCGACCGACTTCTTGTACAACGGTATTTCTATGCGGGGCTCTATAAAAAATTCGTATCCCTACCCATCTCCGACCTTATTAAGCTGATGCCCTACTACGTCAGCTTCGTGACGACCGATATGGATCTTGCGACGATGGGTAGTATAGCAATGTCGGCAATGAATGTTCCACCGGAGAACATAATAATAGCTACCCTGCCCGGTGAGGGATTTAACGAATATTTCGATATTGTGGGGCAGACAAGTGCCTACTTCTCGGCACACTACAGCCCAACATATCAGATATTAAACGATTATTTTAGACCCTACTCCGACCCGGTACCGGCAGAGGAACTCGGCATCATCGAGTATGTAAAACAATACGAACTGGACGGTTCGGTACAGAGTATGGGAACAATTATAGACAATGAAGGAGCAGAATAATGAATCCAAAGGATTTAGCAATAAACATTGCAGAGATTTTAGACAACAAAAAGGCAGGAGATGTCAAGGTGTTAAAGACGGACGAGGTGACCGTTTTGTGTGATTACATCGTTATTGCAACCGGTAACAGCACAACACAGGTTCGCTCACTTTCCGATGAACTTGAGTTTAAGCTCAAGGAGCAGGGGACACCGCCTGCAAGGATAGAGGGGTATGAGAGTCGCAACTGGATTTTACTGGACTACCACAGTGTTATTGTGCATGTTTTTCACCCCGAGGCAAGGGAGTTTTATCGTCTAGAGACGCTATGGGCGGATGCAAAGCCGATAGACGATAAGGAATGGAGAAAGGACGTTAAATCAGATGAGCTATAACCACAACGATTTAGAAAAAAAATGGCAGAATTTTTGGGATGAGACTAAGCCATTTGCCGCAAAAAACGGCAGTGACAAGCCAAAGTTTTACGGCCTTGTAGAGTTTCCTTACCCTTCGGCAGCCGGCCTGCATGTAGGTCACCCGCGTAGCTACGTTGCACTGGATGCCGTTGCAAGAAAAAAGAGGTTTTTGGGATATAATGTTCTTTACCCAATGGGATGGGATGCATTCGGACTTCCTACCGAAAATTTTGCGATGAAGAACAAAATTCATCCTGCAAAGGTTACTGCAGATAATGTTGCGAGGTTTAAATCTCAGCTTAAAAGCCTCGGTCTCTCCTTCGATTGGGATAGGGAGGTCAATACCACCGACCCCAACTATTACCGATGGACACAGTGGATATTTTTACAGCTGTTTAAAAAGGGGCTTGCATACAAAAAGGAGATGTCGGTAAACTTTTGTACCGGTTGTCGTGTTGTGCTTGCGAACGAGGAGGTTGTAAATGGGTGCTGTGAGCGTTGCAAAAGTGACGTAGAAAGAAAGGTTAAAAGCCAGTGGATGCTCGCAATAACCAAGTATGCAGAGCGCCTTGCAGATGATCTCGATGGCGTTAAATTTATTGACCGTGTAAAAACCCAACAGCTAAACTGGATAGGTAAAAGCCATGGTGCCGAGGTTGTGTTCGGCACAACCGCAGGCGACGAGATAACGGTGTACACAACTCGCCCCGACACGCTTTTTGGGGCAACTTATATGGTGCTTGCACCGGAGCATGAGCTTGTAACAAGCTGGAGAGGACAGCTTGCCAACAATGATGAGATAGATGCATACATTGCCACAGCCGCCTCCAAGAGCGATTTTGAGCGTACTGAACTTGCAAAGGAAAAAACCGGTGTAAAGCTTAACGGCGTTAGGGCGATAAACCCAGCAAATGGTGCGGAAATACCGATTTTTATATCTGACTATGTACTTGCCGGCTACGGCACCGGTGCGATTATGGCGGTTCCCGGACACGACACAAGGGACTATGAATTTGCAAAAAAATTCGAACTCCCAATAGTTGAAGTTGTTGCCGGTGGCGACATATCAAGCGAGGCATTTACCGACTGTGACACCGGTGTAATGGTGAACAGCGACTACCTTAACGGGTTGTCGGTGGAGGATGCTAAGGTAGAAATAGTAAACCGCCTTGCCTCAAAAGGAAAGGCCGAGGCAAAAACAAACTTTAAACTTCGTGACTGGGTGTTCTCCCGTCAGCGTTACTGGGGAGAGCCTATTCCTGTTGTGTACTGCGACAAATGCGGTTGGGTGCCGCTTGCCGAGGAAGAACTTCCTCTGTTATTGCCGGAACTTCCTGACTTTGAGCCTGGTGTGGACGGTGAATCTCCGCTTGCAAAGCTCACCGACTGGGTGAATACCACCTGCCCCTGTTGCGGAGCGCCTGCAAAACGTGAGACCGATACCATGCCGCAGTGGGCGGGTTCCAGCTGGTATTTCTTACGCTATCTTGATCCGAACTGTGAAACCGGAATAGCATCACAGGAGGCGTTAAAGTACTGGTTGCCGGTGGACTGGTACAACGGCGGAATGGAGCACACAACCCTTCACCTACTGTATAGCCGATTTTGGCATAAGTTTTTATACGATATTGGCGTTGTGCCCTGCTCCGAACCATACGCAAGGCGCACCAGCCATGGCATGATTTTGGGTGAGGACGGCGAAAAGATGTCTAAATCCCGCGGAAACGTTGTCAATCCGGATGAGATTGTTAACAGCTACGGTGCCGACACCATGCGCCTTTACGAGATGTTTATCGGTGATTTTGAAAAAACAGCACCATGGAACTCTGCATCAATCAAAGGGTGCAGAAGGTTTTTAGAGCGTAGCTATGCCCTTGTCGATAACATTGTTGAGGGTGAGGGTTACCGTGCCGAGCTGGAGACATCCTTTAATAAAACAATTAAAAAAGTTGGTTCCGACATAGACAACCTAAAGGCAAATACTGCTATTGCCGCTATGATGAGCCTGATAAACGACATAAACGACGCAGGCGGCATTACAAAGGCAGAACTTAAAACCTTTATAATACTGCTGTCTCCACTTGCACCGCATATGGCGGAGGAGATGTATGAGAAGGCAGGTTTTGGCACAGGTATTGAGGGTGCTGAATGGCCGTGCTATGACGAGGCTAAATGCACCGAGGACAGTGTGGAGATTGCGATACAGGTTACCGGAAAGATAAAGGCGAGGATAACTATTTCTGCTACTGCAGACGCCGCCGAGGTTATTGCAACGGCAAAGGCACTACCGGAGGTAGCTCCGTTGCTTGAGGGCAAAACAGTACGCAAGGAGTTATACGTACCCGGTCGACTTGTAAACATCGTGGTGTAATGAAAAAATTTTTTACTCTACTTATTGCAGTGCTGTTGCTTAGCTCCTGTACTGCTGAGGTGTACAGCAAAAGTATGATTGGGTATTTCGATACCGTTGTGACATTAACCGCACCAGCAGACACCGAGCAGGAGTTTGATCTGCTTTTCGATAGGGTAGAGGAGCTTGCAAAGAGATACCATCGTATGTTCGATGCCTATAACGAGTATGATGGTATCGCAAACATTGCAACGCTAAACCGTATCGCGCATGAAAATCCTGTGGAGGTGGATGACGAGCTTTTTAGCCTCATTGTAACTGCAAAAACAATGTATGAGCAGACTGATGGCAGGGTAAACATTGCCCTCGGTGCGGTTACAGCACTGTGGAGAGACGCAAGAGAGGTTGAAGAACTACCGAACGAAGAACAACTTTTTTTAGCGGCAGAACATTGCAACATAGAAGATGTCATGTTAGATGAGGAAAAAAACACTATATATTTCACCGACCCTGAACTGAGACTGGATGTCGGAGGAATTGCAAAGGGATACGCTGCAGAGCAGATAACCGAAATACTGCTGTTAGAGGGATACGACGACCTTTTGCTGTCCATGGGTGGAAACATAGTATCCTTGGGTGATAAAAATGCAGAGGGGTGGACGGCAGGCATAGAAAACCCCGATCCGAACAACCCTGAAATTCTGGAGAAAATAGATGTATCGGGAGGATATTCACTTGTGGTCAGTGGCGACTACCTTCGAAACTTTACGGTTGATGGCATAAGTTACGGACACATAATTGACCCGACGACCCTTTATCCTCCGAGCTATTATGCCTCGGTTGCGGTAATAGCCGAGAGCTCGTCGACAGCCGACGCACTCTCGACCGCACTTTTTACCATTCCACCGGAAAGCGCACTTGATATGGCAGAGGGATGGGGTGCAGGAGAAATAGCGGTAATGTTGATAGGCAAGGACGGAGAGATAGTCAAATCCTCAAATTTTAATGATTTTGTTTCAAAATAGAGAGCTTAAACTATGAAGGCTATATTAAAACTCGACAGACAAATTATATACTGGATACAGCGTCACCGAAACAAGGTGTTAGACAAAATTTTTGCGTTTATAACATACCTCGGTGATAACGGCTTTATCTGGCTGTTATATGCAATATTTTTTATTATTGCGGGTGAAGGTCAGACGGGCGAGACCATGATAACAGGACTTGCCATATCCACGATATTCTGCCTTGTGCTTATAAAACGCTTTGCAAAGCGTAAACGACCTTGTGACCATGACAAGGATCATGTTTTAACCATTCGTCGCCCGTCCGGACATTCATTTCCTTCAGCGCACAGCTCGGCGGCGTTTTCAGTTGCGGGAGTTATATACTTCATGGCACCCGCATTTGCACTTCCGGCGATAGTACTCGCCGTGCTCATAGCATTTTCACGAGTCTATCTGTTTGTACACTATCCGAGCGATGTAATTGCTGGCAGTGTAATGGGGATTAGTTTTGCAGCATTAGCGGTGATGGTTGTGGAGAGGGTGCTTGCTCTGTAACCACCACCTCATCGTCCATCAACTCTATATGATATCTGCCGGTGTTGCCGGACAGCTGCTCACACAGCGGGTCTAGTAGCCGGCTTTTTATTATGCCCTCTAACAGTGCCGCGCCCTCCCTTTTAGACATCAGCTCGTTGGATATGCTGTATAATAGTTCCTGTGAAACGGTGCATATAATGCCGTTTGCCGAAAGAGCTTTCAGCCTGTCACCTACAACCGAGCCGACAATCCTAAACATGAGGTTACCGTCCGGACGTTCAAGTATTATAACCTCATCTACCGCCGAAGAAAACCCGACGGGTAGGGTAGGGGCTTTTTCCTGTCCCTCAAAGCCTAAGCTGTTTCCTGCAAGAGAACTGCTTGCAGTCAGTATTATTACGGTGCTTTGAAAGTTAACCGCCCTTGAGCTGTTGTCTAATATTCGACCCTCCTTCAACAACGAGAGTATCAGTTGTTGAATTTCCGGCACAGCTCGCTCTATGCCTTCCAGCAGAAGAAGTGCCGAAGGGTTTTGCCTTACAAATTCAGTCAAGACACCGGCTCGCTCATGACCGATGTAGCCGGCGGCGGCACCGATAAGGGAGGAGCTGTGGCTGTACTGTGAAAGATCTAAGCTTAAAAATCGAGCAGGTGAAAACATTGCCTTTGCAATGGTGTTTGCAAGCTCGGTCTTTCCGACTCCGTCAGGACCCACAAATATAAAGGATGCGGCAGGTCGATTTTCCTTAACTATTCCCATTGCATACCTTTTCATTGCCTTACATATCTTCTCGGTGGCTTTTTCCTGCCCTAAAAAGTTTTCCCTGATAACCTCCTCAAGAGGTTGTTTGCCAAGCCTTGAAATTCCTGTTTTTTTGTCTATTATCCGCACAATATCGCCACGCTCCACCGTGCCCTTGCGGTTGAAAATTCTGTCATATGCAGCGGCTTCATCGATAAGGTCTATCGCCTTATCGGGAAGAAATCTCGATGGAATATAAATCCTCGAAAGTTCCACGGCGGCAGTTAAAGCGTCGCCTTCAAACTCGACACCATGAAACTCTGAATAACTCTGTGCGGCACCCCTTATAATCTGCATCGCCTGTTCATTGGTGGGCTCCTCTATCTTAACCGGTGCAAAACGCCGCTCAAATGCGGCATCCTTTTCTATATAACGTCGGTATTCCTCCTCGGTGGTCGCACCGAGAAGCTGAAGCTCACCACGTGCCAAGAAGGGCTTTAAAATATTGGATGCATCCACGGCTCCCTCGGCACCGCCTGCCGATAAAAGGCTGTGCATCTCGTCGACAAAAAGTATTATATTGCCTATCGAAATAACTTCGTTTATGACTGCGGTGAGGCGCTCCTCAAAATCACCACGATACTTTGTGCCGGCAACAAGCTCTGCCGAGGTGATGGCAATCAACCTTTTGTTCTTTAAGGGCTCAGGTACACGTCCTATTGCTATGCGCATTGCAAGTTCTTCGGCAATTGCGGTTTTTCCCACGCCTGCAGGCCCTACCAGGCATACGTTGTTTTTACTGCGCCTACAAAGAATGCACATTAAGTTGTTAAGTTCATCCTCTCTGCCTACACAGCTGTCGTAGCCTTTTACAAGGGCATTTTTTACCATGTCAATGCCGTACCTTGACAGTGCACCGGACTTTTTAGCCTTAACCGGTTCGGTATTTACCCTTCCCAAAATTAATGTTCGATAAAGAGCGTCGACATCCATCAAACAATCACGCAATAGTTTTACCGCAGAGGATTCCTTGTTGCTCAACAGTGCCGCCGTTATGTCGAATGGTGTAGCTTCGACCCTTCCATGCTCTGCGGCAAACGTTATGGCACAGAGAAGGGTTTTCTTTGTTTCCTCATCAAACGAGTCCGGAGTGAGTTTAACCCTTTTGTCACCCTTAGGAAAGTGATGAGATAACTTTTCGGTCAACCCCACCACCCCGAGTCCATGTGCCGACAAAAGTATTGCACCCCTGCTTTGAGGCGTCATGACCATGGCAATCAGCAAATGTTCGGTGCCAACATGATCGTGGCACATCTCAATCGCCTGTGATATGGCAGTGTTGATTATTCTGCAAGCTTCACCCGAAAAACCTTTTATTACATACATACAAATTTCTCCACCTTAGATTTTAAAAGTTTAGGCAGAATACGGCCGTAAAATACACCGAAATCAAAAAACATGTTGCCATTAATACAAATATAATGTATAATTATCAGCATGAAAAGATTTTATTTAGTTGTTTTATTAATAACATTGACGATTTTCTTCGGTGGGTGTAACGCATCGAACGACAATTTCGTGCCGGAACAGCTTGACAGCTCGTCCGAGGCGGTTTCAATAACAGGCAAGGTTGTTGAATATGCGGTTGCAGACAAAATGACAGTTCAAACCGATGAGGAGGATGTAGTTCTTGACATCTCTGAGGCGGTGATTTATGCCGAGCCGACAGAGGGCGATTTTGTTGAGCTTTTAGCTGTAAAGGATAAGGCTACGATAATTTTTGCCGCAAACGAGCTTAACCCGAGTGATGAAATCACAGGATATGTGTATGCCGTTAATGAATCCTCCTTTGACCTTCTGAATGAAGGTTCGATAGCAACCTTTGATAACACCGACACCGACATTCTGTTTTCAGATCGGATATCGGTGGGGGATTATGTTGCAGTAAAAAACAGAGAAGACGGCAGCGCCGCAGAGGTTGAAGTCTTAACATTAGGCGGTGGAAAGATTGTCGGCGAACTCATTGAGCTTACCGACAGGGTTATGGCGGTAAGCATGTATAATAATATATTTCCTTTTTTGATCGACGGGTTAATACTCCCGCCAAATCTTGCGGCAGGAGATGAGGTTGCAGTCTACTATCACGGAACCCTTATAGGGGATAACAGGGCGATTAGGGTGGAGATTAATACCGAGGTATCACAGGGTGGTAGCATCACCGGTGTGGTAACCGACCTTGCCCACAGCGTAGTGTCGGTACAGTCAGATCAGGGTGAACTTTACTGCTTTGGCTACACACCCGATAATACCTTTTCCGGTGGTAGGCTTGTAGTAGGCGATGGTGTAAAAGTAGATTATTCTGAGAATGTTCAGGACGCAGGCACTGTGATATTTGCTGAAAGGATAACGCCAATTTTATACGGCGAGCCTAGTACAGCAAGTATTGACGGTGTTATTACAAGATACGAATCAGGGTATGTATCGATACGTACCAAAAATTCCAACAGCTATGGCTTTTCCCACAACGAGGCAACCAACATATATAGTGATGAAGAGCTACGACTTGGAGATGAAGTCACCGCCTTGATAGTACGAAACGAAAATGACTTTTTGCACGCAACGCAGATTACTGCAAAGGGCTATATACCAACTCTCAATACATTGGAGGGATCCGTTATCGAGATAAATGAAGATCGTGTTACGGTGCTCCAAGACGATGGAACCGACAAAACCTTCATAATCAACGGTGCAGTCATAGACAGCCCACTTCCGATTATGCGTAACGATAACATAAACATAGAATATATGGACACGGTTGCCGGATACCCGACCGCTGTATCCGTAACGTTTATCGACAGCCCGACCGTATTTGAACCGCAGGCTGCAACGCTAAAGGAGTCTGGGGTGACTACCGGGGAGGTGTTGCTAAGTTCTGAAATGCTCTATGTCTATGGTGACGACTCGAGGGTGTATGTGTTCACAACCGAAAACACCGTGTTTGAACATCAACCGGAAATTGGTGATAGGGTGCATGTGCAGTATCTCGGCGATCCGATAAACACTGCCGAGGCGGCACTTATATCTATGGTTTTGGAACAATCGGAATGATAGGAGAATATGTGACAACCATAACCAAGCTGTTATATAAATTTAGGCATGTTATAGCCATTGCTGTCTTAGTTGCATTTACCCTCGGGATTTATGTGTGGGTTTATTGGAATAACACCAGCAACAACCGAGACAGAACCAACCGAGAATACATTAACGATGAAATTTTTATACTGACAGAGAATGTATCTGCTGAGGAGGGAATACGTCAACCCTTTACAAGTGACGACGATATCCACGGTGCTTTTTTTGTGTTTCACACATATGGCAGAGAGCTTGCCGGCACTGTACTGGTGGAGCTTTGGAGTGCACAGGGTGTTCAGCTGACATCGGGCAGTCTTGACATGATGCATCTTCTCGATAATACCGACCACGCCATCATGTTTGATACACCTGTGGAGGGCAGTGAGGGCGCTGAGTACGAGTTGATAATAAAGATATTACCCGCGACCGAGGATGATAAGGTCGCACTTTGGCGTAGCAATGAATCAGTAGGACTTTACGGGCTGACACAGAACGGACAGCTCACCGACACAACCCTTGGATTTGGAATAGTCAACAACCGCGCGGGTGATTTTATAGTTTGGCAGACGGTTCTTCTTGCTCTTTTAAGCTGTGCTGTGATAACAACCGGATATCTGCTTATAATGGTGCTGAATGTCAAGCTTTCGGTAGTAATCTCGGTAATGCTGTTTTCACTTGGGGTGATATATGCAATAGTTTTTCCGCCACGTGCTGCCCCCGATGAAGATGTGCACATTCATACCGCATATTACTACTCAAATGTTCTTCTCGGCATAGAAAACGAGGGGACCTTGACCATGCGTGCAGGGGATTTAATTGAAATTCCTGCGGCGGATGAACTAAGTGTTTTCAGCTATCAACAGGTAGCAAACGACATCTTTAAACCCTGTCCCGACACAAGTCTTGTCGCAACTGAGGCACGCCTTGCACTGGGTGAACCCTTCTGGATTTATATTCCGACAACCCTCGGAGTTACCATTGCACGGCTTATCGGAGTTAATTTTATTACATTGATTTTTATCGGTCGACTGTTTAACCTTGCTGTTTTCTCGGTTATGATGGGCTTTGCGGTAGGAGTTGTGCCAAAATACAAACAAATTATTGCGGTGGTTGCAATGTTGCCGAGTGTGGTTCATCTTGCATCAACATTTTCATACGACGGGCTGGTAATTGCACTCGCCACCATTTTTGTGTCACTCTGCCTAAACATTGCCATGCAGGAAAAGGCAGTCAAAAAACGGCAGATAGCAGTAATGGCAGTGCTTGGTTTTTTGTTTGCGCCTATGAAGGTGGTCTATATCTTTGTGGTAGGGTTTTGTAGAATTATACCGATAAATCTGTTCAAAAATAAAATCAGCTACTACCTTTCGCTGATATCCGTGCTAGTAGCTGCAACCATTGGCTGGTTAAACCGTTTTGTCAGCACCTCTGCCTTTGCGACCACCTGGGAGGATGTGGAAAATGCACCGCCTCCCGTCATAGACTATGTCGAGAGGGAATTTTATAGTATCAGCTACCTGTTGTCCCACCCTCAGGATGCGCTAAAGGTTTTCTTCAACACAATCCAGGAAAACAGCTGGGTATATATTTCACAGCTTGTTGGTGGTGAGATGGGAGAACCGATTCTAAGTGAGCTTTATATGTGGCCTCCTCTTGTGTTTGTTCTACTGCTTATACTGCTGATGTCAACGCTGATAAAGCCGGAGGACACGCCGATACTCTCCCCATTTAAAAAGCTGATAGCATCTATCTGTATGCTGTGCGTCTGCGGAGCATTGCTGATGGCAATATTTACCTGGACGCCTACACGCTACACTATTCTTTGGGGACTACAGGGTAGATATTTTCTGCCGATACTTCCGTTGTTTCTTTTCACCATTCAAAACGGACTCATAAGGGTTCAACGAGATATCACAAAACCACTGCTGTTAGCCGAGCTTTGTTGTGGTCTGATAGCGGCGGTAAGTATTTTTCAGAGTGTGGTAGGGGTTTTAGTATAAATATTTATATGCTAAATTACTAGGTACATAAAAAAGAATTAGAGTAGGTATTGCGTAATAAACTTCAAGGTTTGTTGATAGATGAAATAAAACCTAAAGGATATCTAAAAGCACAGCTGGCTGCACAGACTGACAACATCACGCAGAGCATAAAAAGAGTGTGTCAGGACTGATATATCATATGTGTCGCTGGGTTCCATGTGCGCCTTGACGCATCTTGTCGATGTAGTGGAGGATGTATAATTAAAGCATTTGATAATACGAAAAAGAATAATTATCCCAAAATAGTGCACACTATACAAAAAGTGCGCTGCTTTGATAGATTAATGTCATCAAAAAAAGCCTGCATGTCGAATAGGATATATTTTTATGCACATTATACAAAAGTCAATTGGTAAATTGCACAAAGTTTATAGGTGGTATTTGTTGACTTTGACGAAAAAATGATGTATAATGATATCAAGCTAAAGAAAAAAAGCGCTACATGAAAATCCGGTGTAACGCTTTTACATATAAAAGATGATCGACCAATAAACAAGGTCATCTAAGGAAGAAAAAGCCAGTAATTTAGTTAGTAAGAAAAGGAGAAAAGTATGTTTGATTCAGGATTAAATGTTAACAACGTAAGCATGAGTGAGTTTTCACAGATTATTTCGGAGTGTAAGGGTGATGTTTTTCTGGTAACACCGGAAGGTGACCGCCTAAACCTAAAGAGCAAACTCTGTCAGCTCATCGGCTTTACAAGCCTAATCGAGGGTGGAATTGTATCCACTGCACGCCTTGAGTGTACCGATAAGGACGACGAGAGCAAGCTGTTCCGCTTCAACCTTTACGGCGAGAAGTAAGAACAACAAAGGTTAACTTAAAAAGGGGATGTGACTTTTATCAAGTCACATCCCCTTTTTTTTTAGAAAAAACTAATCAATAACTACAAGCTGATGAAGTAAAAATTCCGGTACGACAAACTCAAGGTTGTTACCGTTTGGTGTAAACTTAAGCTCCGTGTTTTGCGGAATGAGTTTTACCGAGTTAACATCCTTGTCTACCTTTACGCTAACCTTGGTGTTGTAAAGGCTTGGGAAGTCCTCTAATACGCTTACAGCACCACGCTGTGAAGGAAGTGCGTAGAGTAAATGAAGAACATACCTCTCGCCCTGTTTTACATAACGCAATCTTGTTGCAGTCGGTAGGTTTACCGAAACAGCCTGATCCTTTTCACTATAAAGGCGACGTAGCACATTTATAAAGTACCTTCTGTGATATGCCGAACCGTAGTTAAGGTATATTGAGCATATGTCGTGTGATAGGTAAATTACATTTTCATTCTGGATTGTAGCAGGATATTCTGCAACTTCCGAGCGGTAGGGTGTGTTTGCATGTGAGCAATAGTTTTCGTATGTTCTGTTAAAATACGGCTCCTTGATGCTTGCCAGCACTTCGCCCTCACCGGAAATCTTGTGGCAGGAGGTATAGCATAACATGGGTGCGGCTACCATGCCATCGGAAATCTTATCGCCGGCAACAAGATAATCAAAGCTGAAATCACTTTTACCCAGATATTTAAAGGGCAGGTCTAACGCGAAATCCTTTCCGTCTTTATCAAGTGCGGCTCCGCCGAGAATCAACAGCTTCTTTCCGTCTTTTACATAACTGTTAAATGCGCGGGCAAATTCTTCGTTAAGCGTTACCCCTTCGGCAATTATAATGGTGTCAAACCGCTCGACATCGTCCGGGGTATGAAGAATATCGAAGTCCAGCTGTGAGTCTAACAACAGTTTTGCCAGTCCGTTGTGGCTGTCCTCACAGGTGTCAATCATTATGCCAAGCCTTGTAGTTTCGGTAACGTCATAGCAGTATGGCTCAAGCTGTTCTACATATCTAAATGCATGTCCGATGGTTTCATAGGTGCTCTCGTCCATTAATCCATCTGGAGGAAGTTGATCTCCGACACTTATCTTTGCTCCCCATGTCATAAGAGATGCACACTCATACCTAAGTGCCTCCGGCAACTTAAAGCCGCCGAACTCGCCCCAGTTTGTGTGGAATTTGCCTGTCATGCCAAGATATTCCTTGCCGCTTGCCGAGAAATATTTTGCACGTATCGGCATCTTGTCGTAACCACCCCAGCATGTTGGTAGATCCTCTAACTCAAAATGGGTGTTGAGGTAGTGACGATGTGGGGCATGTACCTCCGCACCACCGGAGTTGAAAAACAGTGTAGCGTTAGGATGATATGAACGCATAATCTCGCCAATTTTCTCTAAAACTTCATGGTGACGTTCTACCAAATATTTTTTAGCCTGTGCCTCATCATTATCATCATATCCACGCTTTTTCATGTCGGCACGACAGTCATCACAGTAGCACACATCATACATGAAGACAATGTCGAAAAACAGGCCGTCAAGGTCTTTGTAACGCTCGCACGCTTCTGCGGTTAGATTGTAGAGATACTCTGCATAACCGCCGCTAAAACACATGTTTAGCCAGGAACAAAGTGGTCGAAAATCGGTAGCCTTTGCATTGAGGTCTACATTCATTCCGCTCATGGAGCCGTCAGCTTTTTTAACCACCCATTCAGGGTGCTCGATTGCGTCATGTGCCGACCACCCAAGGGTTAGGTATAATGGTGCACGCACGCCAATCTCATGGCAGGCAGATATCATCTCACCCGCAAGGTCAAAGCCCTGCTCCATTGTAGGGTGCTGTGTTCCGACCTTGGTGGGGTAATAGCAGTAGCCGTGATGGCATTTTCCGAAAACGGTTATGCTGTTGACATTACCAAGCTTTAATGCCTTTTGAAATTGTGCCTTATCAAACTTTTTTGCTACATCCGGCATCTTTTCAGATGTGTGGAAGTCAAGATGTATCTCTCTTGCCGGTAAAACATTAGCCATATAAATTGCCGTTCCTTTCTTTTTTAATCTAAAATGTTTTTGATATATTAGTGAATCGTTCAACCATATCCTCAATACTGAACCATTCATCATCATGAAGGTAGGACTTAACCCTGTCGTTCCAGCTACTGTACCAGTCAGAGGAAATCCCCTCTATCCCGTGATACACACCGAGTATGCTCCCCGCGGTTGCGGCGGTACAGTCGTTGTCGTAACTCATGGCGACCGTGTGCCCTATTCCCTTTGCAAAGTCATCTCTGCCGAGCAAAACCCCGAATATTGTCAGACAGGCGTTATTTTCGCTGTGAACTCCGGACATTCCACAGAAGGTTTCATCTACATATTTTTTTGCGTCGGAGTAATCCTTTATCATACTCGATACAGACAGTGCATCGGTAACAACCTTGTAAAACTTTGAATTTTTGGGAACAACACATAGTGCATCCGACAGTATATCCTCTAAGGGTCGTTTTTCAAATGCCAATGCGATAGCCGCCGCAAAATACATAGCACTGTATAAGCCGCTATTGCGGTGTGTCAAAAATGCGTCTTTATAGGCAAGCTTCGCCGCCTGTACAGGTCTTAACGGGCTTACATATCCATACCCATCACACCGTATGTTTCCGCCTATCCAGTTGATGTAAGGGTTGTTGTATAGGGTAGCCTGTGGTAGCTTCATACCCTGTTGCAGATTGTTAAGCACAGCCCTCTCGGCGGTATAAGTGCATTCAAGCGGTAGCTTTTCAAGCCACAACTCGGCTAAATTTTCGACGGTAAAGTCGGTGCTATAGCGCTCCATGACAAGCATTGAAACTATGGTGTAGATGATATCGTCGTCCGGTGGAACAAAATTAATATTTTTTCTAAAAAAATCTCTCGCATAACCGACCTTGTACCTTACAGTGTATGAGATGGGACCATCGTCCCAGTACCGCTCGGGAGGAAAAGGTGCGTTTGTTAATCTCGCAACCTCCTGCATATGCTCCGTCGGAACAAACTCTACCGGTGCGCCCAATGAGCAACCGGCAAACCGTCCGACTATACCACCCTTAAGCCTTTCGTAATAATTCTCAATGTTAGGCGTTGCGGTTAAATTGTCGCTTATGGTAACTATGTCATCAAAAAGCTCAGGTTCATTCTCAGTGACTGCGAGCCCGTTAAGCTCTGCAATGTATCCATCCAAGCTGTTCCTTGCCCTTTTTAATATATCCTCAACACCGCCACAGCCGAGTTCATGCCTCAGCTGTGCGGTTGCATTTAGGAGTTTTTCATAGCCGACTAAGTTATCAGGATATTTCATCTTTCGGACTCCTATCGTCTACAGTAGTTCAAGATAGTCAACATCCGGTAGTGTCGGCATTTTTGTAGCCGGCTTATCCTGATACCAGAAGGCTACCGAAGATATGTCATCCTGCAACGGAAGGTAGCGACGCTCGCCTCGCCAACCGAGTGCCTGAATTGTGACCTTAAGATTTTTATCAAAGTAAATCGGGTCGCAGATGTGCCAACGATACATGGAAAATCTCTGCTGTGACTTATAGGTTCCATCCGGTCGCATCACCTTGGAAAGACCAACATAGGGTGTGCAGTATTCAACATACTGTCCGCCTACATCAAAGTTGTAGGAGCCACAGAAATAGTCCTCGGTTCCGGTGCCGCAGATGGTGGGAAACTCGCCATCATCGTCCATAAAGAACTTAATCTCGCCTTCGCCCCACCAGCCACTGTTATTAACGCCCCAGAACATGTAGGTGCCGACATACTGTCCCTTACCTTCTATTCCGTCTACGATGGTGTAATCCTCTTTGTAGGGAAGTGGGTTAACACGTCTGAACTGGGCGTGAAAATATCCTCTATCCTCCGGTATTTCCGTCTCTACATAGTCTATCTGATAGTAAACGATGATTTCGTCTACACAGATGTTTTCCAGTGTCATCAGGCATCTTGACCTAAACGGCATCTCCCAGTAGCTGTTGAAGGAACGTAACGGTGTAGCCGTTACCGCAAGTGAGTTAAGTGGTTTAAACTGTGTGGTATCGGCAGAGGCAAAAAAGTCGTGCAACGGGCACTCAATAGAGGGGACTTCGGAGTTGTCCCAGTAAACTCTAAGTATCGAGGAGCGGTTGACGCGTTCTCTGTTGTTTGAATCCACAATCCAGATATGCTTTATCGCACCCATAGTATTAATATCGCACAGTGTAAAGGTCTCTCCCGGCTGAATTGCCACCGAGGGAGATATTTTCCAGCCCCTACCTAAATCTCTTGCACACTCCTTACCGGTACCCTCGGTAGCCATTCCACCCTTGCCCTTTTCGCCGGTGAAATTTTCCGGAGATATAGAGCGAGTCTTTGCATTTGACATTCTTGTGATGTCGCTGAGATTGCTTGTTAGCCCGTTAAACATAATTACCACCTTTTTATCAATATTTTTAATTAATATATAATAAACGGTATGCACCGTCTATTCCTTATTCTTCCTGCTTTTTACTGGCTATAAAAACCGAAGGAGTAATTCCGATCACCTTTTTAAATGCCCTTCTGAAGGAATATTCGCAGGTGTAGCCCACATCTGTTGCAACATTTTTTATCAGCTTATCCTGCTGTAGCTGAACACATGCTTCCTGAATACGAAGATGTTCAAGGTATGAGGTAAATGACATGTTAAAATATCTCTTTATGTCATTGTACAAAGTTTTTTCCGAAACATTTAGGAGTTTTGCAAGGTCTTCGATACAGTAACTGCTGTTACTTAGCGAGTCTGTAATCATCTTTCTTATCCTATCCTGCGTATCCTCTTCCTGATGTAAACTTGCACCAAAAAGTCGGTCAAAACATTCTTCAAGGAAAAAGAATATCTTTTCTAAATCATCAAGCTCGGATATCGACTTTGTTGCCTCAATATTACCATGTGCAGGGCTGGAATTTATACATCTTATTATAGTGGATTTTACAAGATGAAGCAAGCTTTTTTGCATAGTTATCGTCAAAACTCTTTGCCCCATGTTGGTGACAATTACCGACTGCAAAATTTCCATAGCCTTCTGCTTGTTGTTGCTCTCCATATACTTGCTAAAAGCTTTTTCCACATCTAGCGGATAGAAGTATGTCGACTCCTTAGGGATATCACGGTATTCCATTGTAAGCTTAAAGTTATGATACTGTAGATATCCACAAACGGTTTTTGCCTGTTCATATGCCTCGTTTGTGATGATTAAATCGTTAAACAATTCACTTATTCCAACAAAAATCGGCTCGATTCGATTACCATCGGCATTGGACAAAACATCGTCTAATGTATGCTTTAGCTCCTCCGATGAAAAAATTCTGTCTGCGTTAATAAAAAGCACTATCTCGCCGTGATTTAAAACACATCTTCTGTAGGGCAAATTCAACTTGTCCTGTATAGCCTCCAGCAGATGCTCGCCATTCTGCGGCACATTACAATAAATTACAACGATAAATATATTTTTACATTGGCTAAAAATCGTGTCCTTTACCGACTGCTCCAGCACCTCTCCGTTGGCAAATCCACCCAACAACAGGCTACGCAGTAGCTGTCTTTCCCTTTCTAACCTCTGATCTCGCACGCTGTCACGCAGCTTGAAATTATCGTCAATGGCTTTTTGCAATCCCTGCCACAGACTTTGACGACCACCATTCGTCTGCTCATAATCTGCATAGCTTGATATTAAAGCACGTTGTCTGTAAAGCCAGTAGATGCTCATAACTACTGCAAAGGCAATTGATATTATTACTGCAATCGGAATTAGCCTGTTTATGAGTCCTATCTGTGCAACCAAATCCTCTTTGTTAAGTACGAGATAAAATGATAAATCATTTTTTTCTACGCTTAGCTGCAGGTATGTGGTACCATTTAAATCAAACTCATCATTGTTGATCTTCAAAAAGTCGGGTTCAATATGCGAGGTTAGGCTGTGGTCATCGTTAATTACCTCATAATAACTACTGCTGTTATGCTTAATATAAAAAGTATAATCCGGATGACCGCTAAAACCGGAAGTTAGATTATCCATAAATTGTTCATGATTTAGCACAACAACTACTGTTCCCTTGGTACCACCTGTTCCCGAGGCATAGGGAAATGATTGAAATGCGGATATAGTGAATCGCCCGCTTTCCTTGGAATAATCGTAGTGTATTTTTTGATTGTAATATTCTGTGTTCTCATTTATCAATCTATCCGATAGCGGTGTGGGATAGCCGGCTGTTATTATGTTTTGATATATTTCATTGTTATTAAGCACAATGGTGTTGCTGATCATGTAAGGAATATCATTATACAATATCAAAACGTCTTCCACAATAGGGTTTGCCGTAGAATAATTCACCCCATCATTAAACAAAAGATATAATTGGTAAAAGACATCTTCATGGGATTTTTTTAACACGGATGAGCTTGTTAATGAATTTGAGTTTGCAATATAGGCGGATAAAGAAGTTATCTCACTTATGTCGCTTTCTATGTCGGAAACAGCCGACAAAAGGCGACTGTTTGCACGTTCTATTTGGGTATCAAGCATGGACGCCTGTGCCATGGTGAAAATCACCCAGGCACAGACTATCGGGACTAATGCTACGCAAAAATATGACAGAAATACCGATACAGATAGCTGTCTCTTTCGTAGGTAGGATTGGTTTTTCATGCTGTTACCTTTACTTTGGTTAACCTTTTATGGCACCAATCATCATTCCTTTGATAAAGTATTTCTGCACGAAGGGGTATAAAACCATCATCGGAAGGGATGCCACTACTATTGTAGAGTATTTTAGCAATTCTTTCAAGCCTATTAAATCGGCAAGTGCATCGGCATTGGTAACCTGTGTCATATCCACATTACCTAAAAGCAGGATATCTCTTAAAATATTTTGCAGTGGGAGCAGTGATTGGTCTCTCAGCAGCACCATTGCCGTAAAGTAATCGTTCCACTTTCCTACACCGTAGTATAGAGTCAACACCGCTATAATCGGTGTACAAAGCGGCACTATAACCCTAAGCATATACTTGAAAGGACTGCAACCGTCAATCTGTGCGGCTTCATACAGTTCGTCCGGGATGGAGTGTTGTATAAAGGATTTACAGATAATCATGTTCCAAACCGACATTGCAGAGGGTATTATCATTCCGAGGCGGTTGTTGATTAAACCTAACGAATCTACAACAAGGTACCAGGGTATCAGACCTCCGCCAAAATACATGGTGAAGATAAAGATATAGGTCACTACACCTCTCGCCTTAAACTCCTTTCTTGTGAGAGGGTAGGCACAGCATAGAGTCATGGCAATACATACCGCTGTGCCGACGAAGGTGTAAAAAACCGAGTTGAGGAATCCGGATACAATTTTTGGGTTTTCTAAAACCGCATTATAACCGGTTAGGGTGAAATCCACCGGAAAAATAAAAACCTTACCGGTAACAACCGCCTGTGAAGATGAAAAGGAGGCTGCGAGAATGTGAAGCACAGGTATTGCAATGATGAACATTATCAAAGTCATGACGACGTAATCAATAACTATAAATATCTTGTCCGAAAGTGGAGCCTTTTTAAATGGAATTTTCATATGTTACCCCCTACCATAAGCTTATGCCGGAAATGAATTTTGCCAACCTGTTAGCGGCTAACAAAAGAATAAAGCTGACAACCGACTGGAAGAGACCCGCCGCAGTAGCAAAGCTATAATTTGCACTCTCAAGACCCACCTTGTAAACAAAGGTTGATATAACCTCCGAGGTTGCGGTGTTAAGAGGCGTTTGCATGAGGAACACCTTGTCAAAACCTATATTAATAATACCACCGCAGGCAAAAATCAGCAAGGTAATAATTGTCGGCATAATCGAAGGTAGATCAACATGCCATATACGTTGAATCCTCGTTGCTCCGTCACATACCGCCGCCTCCTGCAGCTCCGGACTTACACCAGAAAGTGCGGCTATGTAAATTACGGCAGAATATCCCATTCCCTGCCAAACTCCACTCCACACATAGAGGTCGTCAAAAAGGTCTGCCCTGCCGAAAAAGTTAATCTGTTCAAGTCCAAGCGAACCTATTATTGCATTGAGTATTCCGTTTCGCGGATCGGTTATCTGCATCATTAAGCTTACCAAAACTACAACCGAGATAAAGTAAGGTGCAAAGGTTATCGACTGTACAAGCTTTTTAAACCGTGCATTTCCGATCTCGTTTAATCCAAGGGCAAAGATAATTGGTATGGGAAAACCCACCAAAAGGGAGTAGAAGCCGAGCTGAAGCGTATTAACAATAATTTTAGTGCTGGAAGGGGTGGTTAAAAAGGATACTATATGCTTAAATCCAACCCATTCACTTCCAAATATTCCGGCTCGAAAGCTATAATCCTTAAAAGCGATGATGATTCCGGACATGGGGATATAGTTAAAAACAATAATATAGATTAGAGGCAGTGCAATTATAGCCCAAAATTGCCAATTTTTGTTTCCCGTCATGCCGCGTCGTTTACCGGTGTTTGCCGATTTTGTTTTTTCGGACATGTTAAAACTCCTTGTGATTGTTGATACGATGTTGCTATATACAAGTAATCGAAATATCGGATAGCCGAAGTCGGCTATCCGATACAATGCCTTTTTAAAAAGGATTAGCTTATAAAGTTATCATATCCGGCTTGATATATTTCGATGTAGGTGGGAAGACCTGCATTGTTTATACCTTCAACATATGCATCCCAATCGTCGTCTAAACTTTTTGCTCCGGTTATAAATGCAAGTTTATTTTCAGCAATATAGCTCTCTAACTCAACACCAATAATTGAAAGCTCGTCATTGTCTTCCTGTGTAAATACAAGTGGAGGCAATGTCTCGTAGTCACCGTTATTCTGGTAGGGTGCCATCTTGTTTGCAGATTCTTCGTACAACATCAACTCAAAACCTTCGGGAGAATAACGATCCTCGTCGGGATCTGTTGCAAGCCCTAAACGCACATCATTTGAAGCGTTACCCGGCAACATATCCTGCCAGTCGACATTTTGAAGCTCCTTTGAGTAGGGTACTAATATACTATTTACAGCAGGCTCGCCGTTAATACCTACCATGCCTTCGGGATTCATCACGTAGTGGGTGCCTTCAACCGGACCGAAACCGACAGCGGTTCCGTTCTCAACGTCGAAAAGCCAATCCGTCCATTTTAGTATCATTTCGGGGTTTTCTGCCTTATCGGTTAAAATAATCATGTTAGGGATAACACCGGCATGTCTATCATAGAATATGTTTTGAGTGCCGTCCGGTCCTTCTAACGGAGCCAATGCTTCATATTGGCTGTACAGCTCGTAGTTTGAGATGTTGTCGATATACAGTCCGTGAAAGCCACCCGGGATTGCCAAAACAGGTGAACCTTCTTGATTGACAAGTGCTTTTAACTGGTCAAGGTTTTGTGTCATTGAGCCGTCATAAAGTGCACCTATGTCGTATAGGCTCTTTAAGTAGCGTAAACCCTCTTTGTATCCGTCTGAAACAGCGACGCTTTCAACCGCTCCGTCCTTAGTCACAACTAATTCACCGGCATTGTTGGGGGAATATGCAAATGCACCCATAATAAATTCATCAAATGCGCCGCCCCAGGCATCGGTAGCTCCGCCAAGTGCAACTCCGTTGGGATACTCGGCAAGGTATGCCTCACACAGCTCTGTGAATTCATCTGTTGTGGTGGGAAGTTCCATTCCAAGCTCGGCAACTATGTCCTTGTTTATCCACATCTTTTTATAGTAATTACAGTGGTAGCACTGATTGACATTGGCAATGCCATAGATTGAACCGTCTATCATACGGGTGCTACTCAACATGCTATCATCCATTAATGCGGTGTAGTTTGGCATTATTTCGGAAGTTATATAATCCTCTATAGGAATAAATATTTTCTCGCTCACGCCAAATCTTGTAACATCCGGTGCACCAGCATTCATGGCGTTGATAACCTCGGGATAATCTCCGGAACTTAGTGTAAGATTAAGCTGGGTTTCAAAGTCGGCTGCTGCTGCAACCTGAAACTCAATGCCTACGCCGGTAGCCTCCTCCATAAATAGGGTAACATCATTTGTCTCATAATCTTCAATATGTGACGGAAGCGATATAAACATGCTAAAGGATGCAGGTTCAGAAACGATAGGGAACTCGTTTGGACCGGACAGCTGTAGCTCGCCTCCACCGGTAGCCGTATCATCACCACCCTCGGTAGCATCGGTAGCCGTACTACCCGTTGCATCATCGGGGCTCGATGAACAGGAACTAGCCAATGTCACAACCATTAATGCTGCAAGCAGGGTTGCGAAAATTCGTTTTGTAAAATTCTTCACTCGTTATCCTCCTTAAATGTTAATAACACCTCGTTAGGTGTCGCCTTGTTTATAGTTTAGTTCATTAATTAAGGTAATTCAAGAAACAGTTTCACACAAAAGCAACATATTTTATAGCTAATGTGTAAAATTCCTTTGTTTAACTGAGTTTGTACTGCTAGTAGAAATATATGATAAACACAACAAAAGAACATTTTTATCACAAAAAACAAATCTGTTCTTCGCAACCTGCACAATCATATTGTGTGTTATTTGTTTAATCTCACAATTTCTTTTAAGGCGTTCCATCGGTTATAAAATTGTTTCTTGAAAATTATGAAACAAAATGTAATAATATAATTGAGGATAAGACTACAAATAATTTTAGGACACTGGAGAGAGTATATGTTTGACATGAAAAAATTTAACAGACGAATACACATGGATTTCCATACCCCCGATACCAACAGTGGCAAGCAAATGAAAGATTTTAATGCTGTGGATTATGTAGGGGTATTAAAAAGGGCAAAGGTCAACTCTCTTGTGTCATTTATTAAATGTCATCACGGATATCACTACAGTAATACCGGGATTGGTACAAGACACCCCTCCCTACCCGACAACCTTGACATGTTCGGCGAGATATTAAACGAATGTCACAGACAGGGCATTAGTGTTATGGCATATTATTCGGTGGGTTGGATTTCTACCATACAACGAAACAAGCCGGAGTGGATGGAGCGAAATATCGACGGCGAAATGCAAAACTCACTGGGACAACCCACAAAAGGCCCATGGGCTAATATCTGTTTTAACTCCCCCTATGTAGAGGAGGTGGTGTTACCCGAGCTTGAGGAGGCGATAAAAAACTACGATATAGATGGTCTGTGGCTGGATATTTTTGAATGTCAGCCCTGCTATTGTGAGCACTGTAAAAGGAAGTATAAAGCTTTATACAGTAAAGAGATGCCGACGGAAAGCAAAGAGCTAAAGAAATTTGTTAAGCAAACTAAGTATGATTGCGTCGAAAAATGCAGAAACCTGCTGAAAGGTATTAAACCCGATATTCCGATGACCTACAACACCACACAGCGTGACGAAGCACTCACCCTGCTTGCGGATTTTAACTGCCTTGAAACACATCCCGGAACCCCAAACGCTAAGGATGCATGGACTATAGGAATATTGTCGTACAAATACTTACAAGCGCTTGAAATGCCGTGGGAAAGCTGCACCAGCAGATTTATTCATGGGTGGGGAGGTTGGGATGATCAACCTACAGCGAACATGATGATGGTGTGTTCGAGGATTTTGGCACACGGTGGCATGATAAATCTAGGTGATCAGGCATACCATAACGGAACGCTGGACGGTGAGCTATACAATAATATAGGTGAAGTTTTCAGCTTTATAAAGACGAGGGAAGGATATGCGTTGGGGCATAAATCCTTTAAAAATGCCGCCCTGCTTATGGAGGATATGCAGGCGATTGATATCTACAGCTTTTATGCGGGCGGAAGTGGTAACTACATAGCAGCGGTAAATGTTTTAACACAAAAGCATATACCGTTTGATATTGTTTTCGCAAATAATACCGATAAATACAAGGACTATAATATTATAATTATCCCCGAACTTGACACCCTAAGCCACGACCATGTCGAGGCATTGAGGTTGTATGTAAAGTACGGTGGAAAGGTTTTACTGACAGGCAGCTATGAAAATGAAGCACTATTAAAGGAATTGTGTGGTTTTGAAACAATAGAAAAATCCTCCTTCTCCACCGGCTATATTAAGGTTGACGAGAAAATTTCAAGCGGGGTAAGAAGGTCACCGTTAATGATTCCGAGTGCGGTGCATTCAATTGTTCCACAGGGGGGTGCCTTGTCGCTTGCGGAGTGCATTTATCCGCTCATAGAGCCGAACTATGATGATTTTTTAGTTTTTCGTCACCCATCATTCTCCCCGCCGGGAAGTAGCTCCGGCAAGCCTGCATTTATTTTAAACAAACACGGTAGAGGTGAGATTGCATACTGTCCTTCAAATATTTTTACGGCACTGCACAAGGAAACCCAGTGGTACATAAAGGATGTGGTTTATAATGTGATTAACGAGCTGTTAGGCAAAGACACAATATCAATATCGGCAGCTGTAACACTTGAGTGTAACATAACACAGGACGAAAACAACATGTTTATACATCTTATAAACTACTGTGTTGTAACAGGAACATGCCATGTTGAGGAGATGACACCTATAGAAAATGTTAGAATAGAAATTTCTGATGGTTATATCGATGCCACCAAGAAGGTAACGCTTTTACCGGATGAAACACCACTATCTACAGTTTGCGTCGAAGGCAAAACAATTATAACGGTTGACAAAGGTTCTTCCTATTCTATAATTAAATTACCGCTAAAGAAAATACATGAGGCTAATGGTTATGAAATACATTAACAACTGGGATAAGGTACAGCAACGATATAAGGAGTTTTGGGCACGAGAAAATTTCGATCGTCCTATTATCAGCATAACCGCAAATAAAAAAGAATATATCGCAACAGTACCTACCTCGAAGGAGCAAGCTTGGCTGGATAGTGAATTTATTATTAAGTCTTCTCGACTTTGTATGGAGAATACAGCCTACGGTTGTGAAGCATTTCCTACGATAAACCCCAACCTTGGCCCGGATGTGTTCGGTGCCTCTTTTGGGGCAGAAATTGTATTTGAGGAGACAACCAGCTATAGTATTCCGTTTGTGGAAGACTGGGATAAATTTGAAAACCTATCCTTTTCGCATGAAAATGTGTGGTGGCAAAAACTTTTACAGCTGACAAAGGACATTGTGTCCGATGCAAAAGGCGACTATTTTGTAGGGATTACCGACATTCACCCCGGTGCCGACGGGGTTGTTTCGATAAGAGGTCCCGAGGCGGTATGTATGGATTTGTACGATGAGCCACAGCGGATAAAAAAAGCAGTTTTCGAGCTGTTGCCGGCATTCAAATATCAGCTTGATGAGCTATATAACATCACAAAAACAAATCTTGGTGGCAGCAGTAACTGGATGGGAATTTGGCATCCGGAAAAATGGTATGTTACAAGTGCCGATATTATTTGTATGCTGTCTACCGATATGTTTGATGAGTTTATACTCCCCGAACTTATCGAGGAGATTGACTGGCTGGGCGGTAATACCATCTTCCATCTGGATGGTCCCGGTGCTCTCAAACACTTAGACAGAATTCTTGAAATACCAAACCTTGCCGGCGTACAGTGGGTATACGGAGCAGGTCAACCCTCGGCAAAGCACTGGGTTTCGACACTAAAGAAAATTCAGCAAGCCGGCAAATGCATTCAGGTTTCCATCCTTGCGGAGGATATAGATATACTTATGGATGAGCTTAATCCGGAGGGAGTTATGTACTGTGTTGGGGCACAGAATAACGTTGAGGATATGAACAGTATAATAAAAAAAATCGAGCAAGGTCGTAAAAAGAAGTTGTATCCCGTATAACATAGGTTTTATTAAAATTAGTAGGGTTTACTAATTGACATCATCGGCCGTTATATTGTATAATGTAACGGTACGCTAAAGGTGTCGATTTTCATCGAATGTTATTATTCGATCACGATGCCTTAAAACTTTGTTATGGAGGGTGTTTGATGGATTCATTCGCAATAGTTCTGATTATTTTGGCGCTGATACTCGGCGGTGCAATAGCCGTGCTCGGTACCCATTTCAGCAAAAAGAAGATGCGCAACTCGGAGGGTTACTTCACGGCGGGGCGAAATATTTCCACCGGATTTATGACCGCTTCCTTCATTGCATATGCCGTTGGTACAGGACTTATCTTCTCGCCGGGAGAGATGGCATATCTCAGCGGTGTAACCGCAATGATAGGATATGCATTTGCAATATCCATTGCCTATATTGTATTCATTCCCATATCAAAGCGTATAAAGGAGATGATACCGCAAGGGCACACAATAGGTGAATACACCAAGGTTAGATACGGTAAATTTATGTACGTGGTTTCGCTTGCCGTTTCTATTGTATATATGTTTATACTTTTTATATCCAACATGCTCGGAGCGGCACTGATGTTCCGATATGTGGCAGGTGTTCCGATGATTCTCAGCATTGCAGTTGTGGGACTGCCTACCATCTACTTTGCGGCATTCGGCGGCGTAGGTGCGGCTATCTTCACATCGGGATTACAGTCGATACTGGTCACACCGCTTTTATTTATTCCGGCGCTTATCTGTATATTTGATGTCGGCGGAATATCCGAAATTTATACTTTGCTAGAAACAAATGCACCAAACTATCTTGAGATATTCAAGGCAGACGGTATCTCATTTGCTATTATGATTATTATTGCGGTAACAGCTGCTGAGCTGTTAAATCAAACACTCTGGCAGAGGGTATACACCGCTAAAGACCATACCGTAGTTAAAAAATCGCTGATAAGTGCCGCAATCATGGTTTTCCCCATGACAATAGTTGCGGCAAGCCTCGGGCTTTTCGCTACAGCATTTAACATTGAGGTTCCTCACAGCTCGATAGCCTCCGGAATGGCTATAAGTCATGCGTTACCTGCTCCGGTGGTGATGATATTCTGTCTTGTTGTCGTGGTAGCCGCCTCCTCTACGGGTGGAGACGCACTAAGCGGTTTTGCCTCTATAGTATCTATAGACATTGTAAAACCTCTTAAAAATGACATAAGCACCAAGCAGATGGTGACAGTAGGAAGAATAGGGGCAATAATCATCGGACTTGCCGGGCTTGCCATTACATACACCGAACCATCGGTTTTGCAAACACTCCTGCTTGCAGACCTTCTCGCTGCCGCGGCTGTGGTTCCTACCCTCATAGGTCTGTACTCAAAACGCCTCTCCGGCACCGGCGCGGCTATTGCAACACTTGCGGGTATAGCCATAGGAATGCCATATTATTTAATGGGCAATTCGCTTAACAGCTTTGGTTTTGCACTGATATTATCCACGGTGGTCGTGGTAATCTTCATCAAGTTTGGAAAGGGCGAGTTTGATCACAGTCGCCTACAGAGTGAAATTAAAGAAATCGGAGGTAAATAATATGTACAGCAGTTTGTTTTTCGGTGCATTGATATATGTGTCACTTTTCTCTCTTGTAGGTGTTTTCTTTTTCCAGATACTCTACTTTGCAAAGGACATAAAAAACAAAACATTTTGGGATAAATAAGGGAGGAACACTTTGTCTAAAACAGATGCAAAAACAGCACGTGTGATGATTTGGGAGGAGCTACGAGGTGTGGCAAAGCCGGACTCTCGATTTAGCTATAACTTTGCGGAGTTCATCACCGACTACGAGGGTAGCGCAGATGGGGCGCGTAATCTTGCGGCAACACAGCAATACAAAGATGCGAAGGTTATCTTTATAACCCCCGACAATAACCTCGAGTATTTCAGAGAGCTTGCGTTACTCGATAAAAAAACGATAATAATGACTAACTACAGCATATCACGAGGCTTTTTTATCATCGAACCGGATGCAGTGCCAAGTGGGAAAGAGGAGCTCGCCTCCACCCTTGACGGTGTGCAGAGATACTGGAAACATTGTAGTCTTAAGGAGCTGTCGACAAGGATAGATCATATCGACATGCTTGTTACCGGTGCCAGTGCTATTACCCCGAGCGGAATTCGTTTCGGTAAAGGTCACGGATATTTTGATCTCGAATGGGCGATGTTGTATACCAAAAGCCTTGTCTCGGATAAATCGGTGATAGTTGCGGCAGGACACGACTGTCAGGTTGTAGATGTCGATGTAGAGGTAAGGGAATACGACACCGCAATAGACTTTATCGTCACCCCGACAAAGGTAATTCCCACTCGTAACGAGTACCCACGCCCAAAAAGGGGTGTAATCTGGAGCCTTTTAGAACCCGATATGCTCGGAAGAATTCCACCGTTACAGGAACTTTGGAACGAGATAATTTGCAGATAATATCCTTGGTCAGCTTAAAAACTATAGCCGGTAGGTATTTATTGTGTGATAGTTAGAAATCGCAGTGTTTTTATTATAAAATACTGTATATTAGCAAATGGAAAGCTGAAACAGTTTATTGTAAAATGTATGTACTAGATAATGTATACGTAAAGGAGTAACCATGAAAAAATTACTACTGGCATTTATAATTTTAGCATCTATTACGTTTGTGGCATGTACAACCGACACAGCAGGCACCGGAGGTTCTGAGAGTACTTTGCCGGAAGTTGAAACCGAAACTATGGACTTAACCCTCGACGAGTTGGCACAGTATAACGGCAAGGATGGGGCAAAAGCCTACATAGCAATTAACGGTGTTATTTATGACGTTACTGATGATGCACAATGGACGTCAGGCGAGCATGGCGGACAAATGGCAGGCACCGATGTTACGGCAGCATTCCCTCATTCCGACGGAAGAGAAGCAAACCTGCCTGTAGTGGGTAACCTTGTAGAATAACCTATATAGTATAAACATAAAAAATCGTCGCAAACTATATGTATAGTAGTTCAACTTGAAAAACGTTGTATCGTTTTTCAAGTTGATTGATTATAGTTTGCGACGATTTTTGCATCAACTAACTATGCCTTCCAGTAATCCTCTATGCATTCCCTTAATATCTGCACATATCGACGTCCCCTGTCGTAGTCACCGAATATTGTACCTACCTCCCTTTGTGCAACCTCAAACAAACAACCACTCGCCGCCTCGCAGACCATCTTGAAATTCTCCTTAATTGCCGCCTCATCCATTTCACCCGGCATGGTTACCTGTTCGGCCCTCGGCTTGCTGTAGTATACAATGTTTGTGCCCCGAAGTTGCTCACCTATCAGGTATTCATTGTTAAAAGGTGAAACCGACAGTTTACGCAGATTATCCCATTTCATTATATATTGTTTTAGTATAGCATCCACCCTCTCGCAACAGCCATAGGATAGTAGCCCGAACCTTTTAACAAGCCTGTCTTGATAGGGGAATACAAACTCACCAAACATTTCCGGCGACACCGCCGTTGTCTCCTGCGATTCCAAAAAGCCCCAACAGTCGGTCGTTTTTAGAGGCTCGCTCGATAGCTCACTGTTAAAAGCAAAACTCTCCTGTGCAACTGGGGAAAACCCGTTGGTGGGTAGCAGTAGCCCCTGGGTCTCCAGGTGATCAAAATAGTCCTCATACAGCCTTGTAGCCATGTCCATGACCTTGTGAAGCGTATCCGGTGTATCCATCATGGATATATAGTAATTTTCCATACCCATCAGATGCACAAGCGAGTTTGTTATACCGGCAGCCAAGCTGGGCATTGCCATTTTAACCGGTAAAATGTCACCGAACATCTCCTCGGCAAGGTGTATTTCATTCGTTGTTTCTTCGATGTTAACCTTGAAATATCCACCCTTCAACCGCTCGAAATCTTCGTCTAAATCCTCAATAATATTTTCAATATGGTAGCCGTTTGAATATTCGTGCGAGGTTTGCTTGATAAGCTTCGGTGTGAGTCCAAATGGATTTATTGTCACCTTTTGATTAATCGAAAAATAATCGGCTATCGGTGTGTCGTCACAAAACAGTTCACGCCCAACAAGAGAGGAGAGAAAAGTCTCCTCTATCCTGCGGGCGGTTTCTCCTTCACACTCCAAGCGGTTGTAAACAACCTCATTTGGGAAGTTGGAAAAAAGTAATCTGACGGTGGGTGTATCACGGTGTTTTTCTGCTTGTGCTTGCCACTTTTTTAGGATGTTATCGTTTTCGGCACAGCAGGCAAATTCCATCTGGCGATTTGCAAGCAGACGTAGCCTCTCGCGATCCTTTGCTGATACATTCATAATATCACCTTACAATCATTATTTTACGGACTTATGCCGAAGGATACTCGTTGCATAGCAAACGGTATGCGGGCTCATCCTCAATTATTGTCGGAAATCGTCCTATATCCTCGTAAAATCTGTTGTCGGTGTTATCATCGTTGCACATCGAAACCTCACCTATAAGAACATCTCCGGTACCGGGTTTGACGTCAAAATCGTGGTACTGGTGTGGCCAAATTGTTATGCTCTCACCGGGATTAAGCTCAACGCCGGTGCCCGCCTTAACGAAATAGGAACGCCCATCTGCGTTGACCAGTACATCGGTGTCGGCAAGCTCACCGTTATCGTCGTTATAAACGTGAATTATTAGTGTGCCGCCACCTCTATTTATGATGTCTTCGCTTTTTCTCCAGTGAAAGTGCATCGGAGAATGCTGTCCTTCCTTAAGCATCAGCAGTTTTTCGGCATACACCTTTTTGTATTTATCGTTATTTTGATTTCCGTTGCGAATTGTTATAAGGGCAAATCCGAAATTGTCAAAGTCGCCCCTGCCGAAGTCGGTAATGTCCCACCCCAGCATATTGTCACGAATTTCATCATACTCGCTGTTTTTGCTCTGCCAGTCCTCCGGTGTGAAGTGGCAAAAAGGTGGAAGTGCAAACCTGTACTCATTAATAAGTTGTTCCATATCCTTTATTGCGCTGTTTATTTTTGAACGTTTCATTGTTTTTTCCTTGTTATAGAGATGTCAAAATAAAAAGTTTATCCTTTGTTTTGGGCTGCCCTTTCATTCGGTGCACTCGTGTTATCTTCCAAAGGTTTTGCTATTTCTAGCTATAGAAAGATCGTAGAAATTTACTACTCCGTCACGATTTACATCGGCATGGCTGTTGTGTGCCGCTTCCACTCCCGCGGACGGTCTGTTATAGTTGTCGGCATTATTAATAATTGCTAAATCGTCTATGTCGATAATGTTATCCATATTTACATCACCTGCAAAGGATCGAGTGGTAAGCGAACCGACCAATGTTCCATCGCGGTATACTATACCATTGTTGGTTAAGGCAACATTATTCGGGATTGTCAGGGTTGCATCACTTAAAATAGTTAGCGCATTACCGTTAGCCAACGTGAAATTTTTTGAAAGAGTCGGAGTTCCATACACATACCCGTTGTTATTTTCGAAAAAGAATCCACTCCAGCTTGCTTGGTTTGTTTTGTCTTGAATAGTTCCATAGATAAATGCATTACCGTTTACATCAGTTTGGAAGCTACCGCCGGAGTTTCCTTCACTACCTGCACCGATACCTACAGTTCCACCGCTTGCAGTCACCGTGCCACTGTTAATAATAATAGTTCCGGCAGTGCCATGCTGACCACCGCCGATTCCGGCACCATATTGTCCACCTGTAGCGACAAGTGAGCCTTCACCTTCGATAATAACCGTAGCATCTTCTTCCACCTGTAACCCTGCGGTAAAATCTCTACTAATCAGTGTGTTGTCCCCTACAAGGATTATGTTTGCCACGCCTGTGCCTTGTGTTTCAAGGGCAGTAAAGTTGTCGTCCAACGCATTAGCAATATTCACACTTTTGAGTGTTAGGTTCGCCGATATGCCTGTTTGTACAATTATTCCGTTTGAAGCGGTGACAACAGAATCTGCGTTGCTTATAGTTAGTGGAGTTGAGCTTTTGACTGTGAAGTAGCTACCGTCAAATATATAATCGTCTCCATAACTTCCGCCTACTATAGCAAAATCACCTGTATCCACAACAATATTAAATGTTTTGACAATAGTGGCACTTCCGGGTTTGGTCATGGTTAAGGTCGCTTCACCGATAGCATTATTGTTTTTATATGTTTTATCCCAACCATCCATTGTATATTGAAATACCCGGTTCTTTATTATCGTTGATGGAAATATATAGGATGGAACCGGTGTCACCGGTCGCTCGTTGTAACTCTGTGCGGGAATATCTTCTAAATCGCTCTCATCAAAGGTATTGGTTAAAAAAGTACCATCGCCTGTAAGCATTCCGTTACCTGTAAGTGTACCATACACCCTTAACGTTCCTCTGTTAGTAAGTATCGCACCTTGTGCAATACTTAGCGTTTGTTCTGCCGGAATGAGTAGTGTTTCATCACTGTTTAAAGTGAAACCGCTTGAAAATGTCTGCTCTGAATACACGGTAAAGATACTATCATCATGAATGATAGCACTCCACTCTGATTTTTTTGATTCATCGTCAATAGAACCGTAGATTATAGCATTACCGTTTTCGCCTGTACTGAATACGCCTTTTGAGGTTGTTCCATAACCATGTCCGATATCATATGGAGCATCAGGAATAATTCCTGTGGGGCTTGTTGCCCCAATCGCTCTCACGGTACCACCGGATATGGTGGTGTTTTTGGCATAGCCAAGATCTCCGCCGCCAATGCCTGCACTTCTTACTCCACCATTTGCAGTTACGGTACCCCCGGCTATGGTAATACTATCAATAACACCTTGAAAACCGGCACCGATACCCGCACCGGAAGCACTACTGGTTGCATTCACAACACCACCATTTATTGTGATAAATCCACCGGTTATTCCGTCGGAAGCTCCGCCAATACCGGCAGCAAAGTCCCCGCCGTATGCATTCACTGTGCCATCATTTATAGTAATGACACCACATGTGTTATTGAGTGATGATCCGGCCCCGATACCGGCACTTCCATTCCCACCGGTTGCATTTAGCGTCCCGGTGCCTGTTATTGTGACCTGTGCGCCATTCGGCACCTGCAAGCCTGCGTGACTTGAATCACCGATAAGTATATTGTTGTCTATAAGGGTGATATTCGCTATACCTGTACCCTGTATATCGAAGGCAGCATTGCGGTTGTCTGCCGTGATCATTTCAACATCAGATACATCAATATTCACACCACTTAATGCAATGTTTGCGGTTGTGTTTGTAGGCACGACAATCCTGCATTCGGTAGGCTCTAACGGGAAGATATTTCTAATATTTAACTCGGTGGATTTTATAATGGTAAGAACATTATCAGCAAAGGAGTAATCTGTGTTTAAGGTGCCGCCTGTAACAAGAAAATCACCGGTATGAATTATAATATTAAAGTTTTTTGTAACCACCGAACCATCTTTAGAAAATTGCACGCTGGCAGATCCGGGGGATGCGTTATTAACAAACTGTTTCGTCCAGCCGGTTAAATCGTATTCAAAGTTAACATCGAGATAAGTTATATCATCAAATATAACTTCAGGTTCAATGGGATTGCCGACATATAGTTGGTCGGGGATAGAGAAAATATTATTAGCGGTGAAGTTATTTATTATAAAACGACCGCTACCTGTTAATACACCATTTCCTGTAATAACACCGTTAGCAATTAGTGTGCCGTTATTAGTAATGCTTGAACCTTCCGGTACGGTTAGTGTATGATTAAGATCGATAGTGCCTGTATCGTCGGCGTCAAAGGTGACATTGCCATGCACGATACCATTGTTGCCATTAAAAAAAATACCGTTCCAGTTTTCTTGATTGCTTGTGTCTTGAATAGAACCAAAAATAAAGGCATTACCGGCGCTGCTTGTCCGAAACACTCCGGGAACCTCCTCGGATGCAGTTAAAAACCTACCATTTCCGATATCGTGTGGTACATTATTATTACCTACTGCCCTCACAATGCCACCATTTATTTCGATAGTACCACCTTGTCCATTAAGACCACCGCCTATACCGGCAGCATCAGATGTGTTGGATCGGCTGGAGGCATTAACAACACCCCCATTAATAATGATATTGGTTGCATCGCCTCCAAAACCAGTACCAATACCCGCACCCCAGGCCCCACCCACTGCAGTAACCGTGCCACCGTTTATGGTAATGGGTCTATAAACTTTGCCTGCGTTTCCACTACCTATTCCTGCCGCGTATTGACCACCGTATGCATTAACTGTGCCACCGTTTATAGTGATTCCACCAACTGAACCATAAAATGCCAATGCATCGCCACCGCCGATTCCGGCGGCTCTATCTCCACCTGTTGCTGTAAGAGAGCCTGTGCCATCAATAGTTAGGTTAATACCTGTTTGAACCTGTACTCCACCTCTTTGCACACCACTCTTCATTATGTTATCTCCAACAAGAGTGATGTTTGTATTTGCGTAAATGTAAATAGCGCAGGTGCCTTCCACATACTGACCGGAACTATTATCTTTACCATCATTAAACTGGATACTCAAATTATCCAAGGTGAGGTTTGCAGATGGTGTACTGTAGGGAACTACTATTTTATGACTGGTGGTGGTTCCGGAAATGGTTAAATCACCGCTTCCCGTTATTGTTAAAGTACCATTTGAAAATGAATAATTTTTTTCATCTCCCGTTATGGTAAAATCCCCCACCGTTTGGGTTGCCGCAAACGACTGAACGGAAAATATAGTGAACATTGAGAGTGCTAATGCAAAAAATAATATGTATTTCATCTGCTTTATAATCATTATTGTATCCTTTAGGTGAGTTTATTAATTTACGCTGTTATCCTGCGAGTTTGTAAGTAACCAATTATATCATGCTCAGATATAATTTGTCAAGCATTTTGCATCGGTTTGAGGTTCATTGGTTTGGGAATTTACACTATGGTTTGGGTTACATAAAAGAAACATCAACGCCTGACACAGTATCGCATGAGAGAAGATCATCCTTTTTGTAGCTTACCTGATAAAACCTGCTTTTATACCCAATATTTTTTAGACCTATAAGAGCTTGATAGGGTGTGCTTCCGGCAGTAACTCCTATCATTAATATTTCAAATTCCGTGCTGTATGCTTGTATTTGTTGAAAAAAACACTGCAACTCCTCTACCTCGGCATCAGCACCGCAATAGATTGCACAGCTACCTAAATTTACCGTCTCGTTCGGTTTTGGAAACGGTGGATAACCGGTTAATTTCGTGGGTAGATGTCGCAACAGTCTGTATATTCCGTCGTAGCTTCTTACGATATTCTGCTTGAATTGACGCATGTCGGACACGGTGGCAACGGCTATCACCTCTTTGTTTTTGTAAAGTGCATAGAATTTTGCCGAGCTAAGATGGTTTTGGTCGAGACTCTTAACGGCGAAATCAAGATGAACCGCCTTTTGGCTGTAAAAATCACAGGCGGTAGCACTATCACATGCATCCACAATCAGAAAATCGTGGCCCCGCATCCTTCCTCCGGTTTTAAAAAGCAGGGTATTATAATCCGAAATGTAGTGATAAATAGGCATGTTTTTTCTGCTTTTCTCAAGCATTTTCCTTACATAGACGTTATCGGTAAGAATTGTTGTGTAGTAATAGTCAACCTTATCAATTGTGTTCTCATGAATCCATCTATAGGCATCCATTATTCCGTGAAACTTCCTTTGGTAATCAGAACAAAGCTTCAATCCGGTCAGATACCCGATGTTGCAGACCTTCCCCGAAACATATCCTTTTCTTATTGTGCAACATCCTATTCCTACAGCCCTGTTATCGTTTTCAACATCCCGCAAAAGCAGTGCTACTAACTCGTCGCACTCGTTTTCAAAGGACTCAACGGGGTTTTCGCCTCGCAGATACTGCACAGCAATGTTGCCTTCGAAGGCTAGCTCGTTAAAAATATCGCGTATTGCTTCTGCATCCTCGGCTGTGGCACGCGAAAAGGTAAACCTACTTTGGTAGCTCATCTAAATTTTCTCCGATAGGTATGTTCATCTTCATATCCACCTCACCACCGATTTTTAGGTTCATAGCCCAAAACAGTGACCATATTGCCGGTGATGCATGTCCCATAGCCTGAAATCCACGTGCAAAAACGTTGCCTGCGCCGGAAAAGTCTCTCCGTGCATTTAAACATGCTAAGCTTAGCTTTTCGGCGGATATTTTTTTCGGGTTAAAAGAAAGTTCGCCATAGTTATAATTTTCCTGCAACCACCAATTATCGTAGAGCAAACGCCCATCAGTCTTTAACCTGTTGTAAAGCTCGGTTCCCGGAAAGGGGAGCAGATGGTTAAAGGCGGCGGTATAAAATCTGTGCTTTTCAGAAAATCGCAAAGCCTCGGCAACCGTATTCTCATCGTCCTCGTCATACCCGAAAACAAAGGTTGCATATATACCTATTCCGGCATCGTGTATCCTCTGTACAAGCGTGTCTCTGTCTGACTTTGAGATGTTAACCTTTTTGTTCATCTGCAGTAGGTTTGCCTCGTTAAGACTTTCAAAGCCCACTAATATTATTTCACAGCCGCTGTCCTTCATCATCCTTAAAAGCTCCGGGTCGCTCGCAAGTGACAAGGTTCCCTGACTTGCCCATTTAATGTTACATTCCTTTATTCGGGGCAATAGGTCATAAAGGTGCTTGCGATCGGCAAAAAGGTTGTCATCCACCATAAAATAATATTTGTGACGGTGAAGCTCTATATCTTTTATTATATCCTCGATGGGTCGGCGGTGGTATCTACACCCATAGTAGCTTGAAATCGCACAAAATTCACAGCTGTGACAGCAACCTCTACCGGTCTCAACCAACGACACCGGTAGATATTTTTTGCCGGTGAAAATTGAGTGATCGGGTAATTTGCTGCTGTACATGGTTGTTCCGGTGTAGCGTTTTTGCATTCTGCCGTTTCTAAAATCATCAAGCAAGCTTGCAATTATTCCCTCGGCATTACCTGTTATTATAGCATCGGCATAAAGCGAAGCCTCCTCCGGCAGTAGTGTAACATGATATCCGCCCATGACTACAGGTATCCCCATCTCCCTATACCTTGCGGCAATTTTATATGTTCGGCGTGCTGTATAGGTTTCCACCGTAATGAAGACGAGCTCGGTTTTCCTGTCGTAGTCGATAAGCTCCAACCTGTCGTCATAAAAGGTGAGGTTTACATAGCTCGGCATTACCGATTTTAGCACCGCCACGGTAAGCGGTTCCATCTTCCAACTACCGATGTATTTTTGATTTTTCTTTTTACCTATCGCAGGTAAAATAATAGTAACATCCATTTTATTTTCATTCCCCTGTCGGAATATCCGAGTTGTCACACATCACCTCGGGCGTAAAGTAATCATATCTGTTCGCATATTCTTTATATCCCAAATTTAGCGGGAAAGACAGCCATGGGCTGTGGTTGAATGGTGCGAGCCTTTTTAGAATATTAGAGGTTTTATATGTCTCCTTAAAGCAGAAGGTAACCCCATCCATGAGTTGTTGCGGTGTCATCTTGGCAGGCTTAAAGACCACATGCTCAACATCGTAGAGAGCCCAATTGTGTTCGGATATTCTGCCCTGTGAGAGTAGGTCGTTATAAAGTTGTGTCTTTGGGAAGGGTGTTAAAATACTGTAACGTGGTAGGTCTATCTTTGTTTTCGTGACGAGCTCTACCGTATTCTCAAATACCGAACTGTCCTCCTCGTCACCACCAAATGCAAAACAGCCCTGAACTAAAATGCCGTTTGAATGAAGCTTGTTCATCAACTCTTTATAGTCTAAAAATCTGTTGCTCACCTTGCGAACATATCCCTGCGACTCCTCGACAATGGATTCAAAGCCTATAAGCAATCCCTTGCAACCGCTTTTTCTAAACAGATTTATCAGCTCATCGTCCAACCCTATCATGGAGGTTACAAGCCCGAGCCAATATTTTTTAAGTGGAATAAGTGCTTTGAAAAATGCCTTTGCGTACTCGACATCCGCAATCAGGTTAACATCGGGAAAGACAATGATTTTTCCCGGTAAATTTCTTATTTCGGATATAACCTCCTCCACCGGTCGTGGATGGGTTAAATTACCAAAGGCGGCAGGATATGCGCAGAATGTGCAGGGGTGGGCACAGCCTCTTATTACCTCGACGGTTGCGGTGGTTATGTAGCCTTTTTTGTTTAGGAGATTGCGTTTCGGAACAGGTTTTTTTGCAATGCTGTAGTCATCGTTTTGCCGATATATTCGTTGTAGCTTGTTGTCATGAAAGTCTCGTAGCATCTGCGGGAATGTCTGTTCACTGAACCCTGTCATCACAACGTCCGCATGTTCGGCGGCCTCGTCCGGCATTAGTGATGGATGAACACCGCCAAGCACTACGGTAATCCCCCTTTTTCTGAAATAGTCGGCGTATGCATAGCAACGTGGAGCTGTGCCGGTGATACAGGTAATGCCGATTATGTCGCAGTTGAGGTCTAAAGGAATAGGTTCTACCATTTCATCATAGATTGCAACCTCGGCATTTAACTCCTCCGGCACAAGTGCCGCAAGACTTGTAAGGGTGAGCGGTGCATACTGCAACGTTTTTGCAAAAGAGCCGTTATATCTGTGCATTGCACCTGCTGGCGCCATTAATGCTATTTTCATATGTTTCCTTCCGTAAATGCATCCAACCAACCGGTGTGAAGGGATAACACCTCCGGCTTTATATCGCCTAATTTTTTTCCCTTGTTCAGATAAAAGTTAAGGTATACCTGCTTTAAATCACCGCGAACCGACTCGATCTTGACAGGAGCGAGCTGTCCTAATTCTCGGCAAAGCTTGTAGTGATAACTCTCACACAGCATGTTTTCAAGCTCGACGGCAAACTCTTCGTCAAAATAATCCTCTATAAAAAGCATGTAGCCCGATTTTTCGTAGGCGAAAAGTTTGAAACTGTTACTGATGTCATAGGTCTGTTCCAGCTTTTCAAGTATTTCTTTTAAAAACAATTCGTTCAGCTTTTCTCCGTGGTAGTCCGAGGTTTTATCGGTTTTCCCTACAAAATTTAAAAGAGGAACGGAATGTCGTGTAAAGTCGCTCACGACCACAGAGTCGTTAATTTTATATCGATACAGTCCACCCGATGTGGTGAAAATAATCTCGTAGCGTCTGCCTTTAATAAGGCGAGAGTAAGGGACAATCTCCCCGCTCTCCATATCCGAAAACTCGAAGTAATGCGACCTGTAGCTAAGCAGTGAGGCTTTGGTGTCACGATATGGCAAGGTCATAAATGCCTCGGTAGCAAGTATTCCTTTGGGTTGAATATGCACATTTGGAAACAAATTCGCTATCTCACGTCCGCCCTGTTTTGCATGTGCGTCGCACCAACAGCTTATCAAGGTAAGTTTCGGCCATATTTTTTCGTAGTTCTCAGCCTCAATAAACCTTTCTATCTCGGTTTTTCTTTTTTTGGGCAGTGCAGAAATTAATCTTTTTTGATTTTCTTTTATATAACCAAGCAATATTAATAGGTAGCTGGGATTCCATACCGATATCAGCGTCAACGCCCTTTCCTTTAAAAGGCATAGGCAGGTGTTAAAGTAAAAGCTATCAATGTCACTTTCCTGACGAATCCCCTTGTCCCTCACAAAGATAATATCGGTCAAAAACTGCTCTACCCTACCGAAATATGCGGTGTCGTCCTCAAATCCTATGGGAACGCCTCCGTCGGTGTAACGCTTTTCAAAGGTCGGAGGTGTTATGGACCAGTAACTTTTACCGTCTCTCAGTGTTGGGAAATCTCGGTACAGGCTGTATATCCACGGCTTTATGCCCTGTAAAAACTCTTCTTTCAATCCGTTTGTGTAGGGAATTAGCTTTACATGTCCGCCGGAACCACCTGTCACCTCAAACATGTTTACCCTGTCCTTGGTCAATAGGTTTTCACCACCTTCGGCAATACGTGAGATGTAGTCCTCATAGTCGGGATATTCGGTAATCGGAACCTTAGCCTTGAAATCGGCTATATTCTTTATTCCGGCAAAATCATACCTTTTTCCATACTCGGTATCCTTGTTATTGCTTATGATATTAAGCAACAGCTTTTCCTGCTCCTCCTCGAGATTATGTATGTTCAGCTCAAAGCTTTCGGCACACTTTTTATACATAAGCATGAGAAGCCGATTTACAATACCTACCGCTATCCCCATAGATAACCCTCTTTGCCTTTTTGGTAGTTGTGTTTATGCAGAGCCGTGATACACACAAGGTCGTTACCCTGCAGATATCCCGGATTGCTTTTTATAAAAAATGAAGTGTGTATGTTTTTCGCCTTTTCGGCAGTAACATCTGCAACACCGACCCTTAGGGTGTCCTTTAGGGTGCTGTACTCTATAACTCCGGTTTCTCTGTTGTAATCGCTGCTGTAAATTTCTCCGAATGCATGGATTATTTCCTGAATTCTTTTTGGAGTTTCAACGTCGAATCTCGGATAAAACTCATTAAAAAACGTAGGCAAAATCTTATATGTTTTATATCCTTTACATATTAAGAACCAGTAAAATTCGTCATAGTCACGACTGTATTTTTCGAAAAAGTTCCCAAAGATTTTAAACAGCGGGTGAGCCGTTTTCCAGAAATCTTTATGCACTATGGTATCGCCGGAAAAAACTCCGTATATCGTCTTACCTAACAAGTTAATCGAAACTATCTTTTGTGTGGAAAAACCCTGTATCACCTTGTGTGAGTCATACAAAACTATGCAGTAATCCTTATCCTCTAAATCCCTAATAAAATTATCCCACCGTATGTATTCGTAGAAGGTATCCATAAGGAAAAACATTCTTTCCTTATCACACTTGGTTAGTAGGGCAACTTCGACAATCTCGCCGTCCAATACACTCATATAATACCTCCTTATTAGGGCTTTTCACTCATTCCAAACTCCATGCCCTGTTTTTTAAACACCTCTTTGCGAAAGAGTGGGTTATAGAGCAGATATGTAATAAAACGATATGGGGTGCGCATGTTGGTTTTTAGGTCAAGCGCTCTTTTAAATATGGACATTCGGCTGTTAAAATCGGAACGACAACCGAAGGACACCTCGGTCAGCTCGTCCGCCGTCATATTTTTTGGGAGAAAGGAGGCGTAGTTAAAGCGGTAATTTTCATGTAGCCACCATCTACCGTCATACAACAGCCTGTTTTCACTCTTTAACTTTTCGTATAGCGGTGTGTTTGGATAAGGCATCAGAATGTTAAAAGCGGCAAATGTAAACTTGTTTTCAATTGCAAAGTCGCAGGTTTTTTTGATGCTCTCCATCGTATCCTCGTCATGCCCCACGGTAAATGCCGCCCAGCTTTGAAGTCCGTAGTCTCTTAGCTTTTGTATCTCGTCATGGTACGCATTTTCTGCTCTTTTAATGTTGACCTTTTTATCCATCGCTGTCATGTTATCAGGGTTTATAGATTCAAACCCTATAACATTACCGAGGCAACCGCTCTTAACCATGAGTTTCATAAGCTCGTCGTCCTCTAACATGTCGATGCTGCCTTGGCTTACCCATTTTACCTTTAGCGGAATAAGTGCCCTGAACAGCTCCTTTGCCTTTTCCTTATCAGCAACTATGTTGTCATCTACAAAGAACAAAAGCTTGCGTCGTTGAGATTTTATCTCGGTTACAACCTCTTCTACCGGTCTTATATACTGCTTTGCCTTAAAGTATGCACTGGAGGCACAAAATCTACATCCGTTATGACAACCGCGTGAAAACTGTAACAACGTAATCGGCAGATAGCCCTTGCCTTCAAAAAGGTCACGCCTGGTGATTATTCCCTGCTGCGGAATGGGGCAAAACTCGGCATTATATCTTTTTTTCAATCTGCCGTCTTTGGCGTCCTCAATCATCTCGCTCCACACCGATTCGGCATCTCCGGTTATAATGCTGTCGGCAATTTCTGCCGCTTCCTCCGGAATCAGGGTGATGTGTATTCCGCCCATTATAACCTTAACGCCTCTTTTTTGGTATTCACGGCAGATTTCATAGGCTCGTCGTGCGGTAAAGGTTTCTACCGTAATCGCAACCAGATCGGTATCCTCGTCGTACGGGATTTCCTCGCACCTGTCGTCATAGAGCTTTACGGTGACGTCCGTGGGTGTTAATGCGGCAAGAAGTCCCAACTGTAACGGCTCCATTCGTCCCTCATCGACATACATGCTGTGACCTTTTCGCCCGATGTTGGGCTTTATCAATGTAAGTATCAAACCTCTTTTTCACCTCCTAAAAGTGCACCTTGTTTGCGATGAATTTCAATGCCGGAGACAATGTTTATAACTAAAAAGTACCATGCGGCCTTTAATCCTATATAGGCATGTAGTGCAAAAAATCTTTTTATTATGCTCTTAAAACCGTAGAAACTGTATCTCGCCTTTCTGCAGGAATTTTTAAGGGACTCGGCGGTCATCCTTGACGGAATAAATGCAGTGTCGCCATAATGATAGTTATCGGCAAGCCACCATCTGTCATCGTATAAAAGCCGATTCTCTTTTTTAAGCCGTTCATAGAGTGCAGTTCCGGGGAAGGGGATCAATGGGTTAAAGTTAGCTACGGTAAGGTTATTTTTTAGTGCAAATTTCAGTATTTCACCCGCAGTGTTTTCATCATCGTCGTCATAACCTATAACAAAGGTTCCGTAAATCATCAGCTTATGCCGCTGTAGATTTTTTATCGCCTTTTCGTAGTCGCTAACAACTAGGTTTGCGGATTTTCCCATGCTAATTAAATTCTGCCTGCTAAGCGACTCAAACCCTATAAGCACACAGATACAACCACTCTGCTTCATGAGAGACAAAAGTCTGTCGTTTCCTGCAACTTCAATGCTTATCTGACATGCCCACATCTTGTTTAACGGTGTAATTGCGGTAAAAAGCTCGGTTGCGGTTTTTTCATCGTAAAGGATATTATCGTCGATAAAAAAGATAAAATTTTCTCTTGTGGCTTTGATTTCCTCCACTATATCGGGGATAGGCTTGGTAAAAACCTTTCCCGGATACATAGTTTTCACACTGCAAAAATCGCAGTCGTATTTGCACCCACGTGAAAACTGCACCAGTCCCAGCGGTAGATATCTGCTTTTATATGGAGTTTCTTTCTCGGTATGAATACGCACCATGTCGCATGGCGTCGACCGTTTATCATATAGCTTCTTCACCTTGTCGGATTTATAGTCGGCAAAAAATTCCGGCAGTGTTCCCTCGGCATCGCCGCATATTACAACGTCACAAAACTCGGCACTTTCTTTTGGGCATACGGTTGGGTGAAATCCGCCCATCACAATAAGATTATCCTTGGATTTATATCTTTTTGCCAGCATGTAAGCACGTTTACAGGAAAATGTGTCTACCGAAAGCAGTATAATATCGCTGTCGATGCTATCCGGAAGTGCCTCCTTACGATCGTCGATAAAGATAGCATCTGCTTCCTTCGGCAACAGCTCATTTATAATTTCAAAAAAAATCGGCTTTAGTGCGTCGGCACCTTTTCCCTCAAACATCGCAACCTTAATGACAGTTATCCTCATAGACCACCCTTAAACCGAGTTGAACTTAAAGCCGATGTTTGCACCGAGCAAAACCATCTTTTCTATAAATGCATCATTTTTAGAGTTGAGGGTTCTGCCCAAAACCCTTTTCCAACTGTAGGATTCTCGCCACACCATACGAAGAATTTCCTCCAACCTCTCCGGCGACATGTGTTTTGGCTGAAAAACGGCACAGCTTTGGTTGTATTTAGACCAGTCTTTAGTAATTATTCGACCTTGTTCGCTCAGGTCGGTAAATATTTTTGAGCCGGGAAGCGGTGTAAGTATTGCGTAGCGTACCATGTCAAGCCCTAAGTAGTCTACCTTTTCCGGCATCTGAAGCAGCTGTTCCTCGGTGTCATGATCAAAGCCCAGTACAAAACATCCGTTTACCGAAAGTTTGTAGCTGTGCATCCTGTCCACAATTTCCTTGTACTTTTCGGTGTTGTGGTAGCGTTTCTTTACGGTTTTTAAACTGTCCTCGCTAAGCGATTCGAAGCCTATCAGCACGCCGGTGCACCTACTGTTTCTCGCCGCGGTTAACAGCTCGTCGTCAAATGCAACATCGGCGGTAGAGTTGCACGCCCAACGCACATTCAAAGCCTTAAGCTCTGCCATGAGCTCCAAAGCATAGTCTCTCGGCTTAAAAAAGTTAGGGTCGAAAAAAATCAGTTTGTCGGTTTTTAGAGAGCGTATTTCCTCAACAACATTTTTTATAGGGCGTGGATTACTCCTCCACATATGGCTTATGGCACAAAACTCACAGCGGTTATCGCACCCTCTGTCTGCCACTATTGTCGGAATGCTCAAGCTTTTGCTTGAATTTTGTAAATCTCGCCTCGGAAATTCAATTTCACCTGCATTGTAATCCTGAAAATCATATATTTTTTTAGGAGCTCCCGCAATAAAATCCGCAAAAAACATCGGCATAGAAACCTCACCGGCACCCACGATAACGCTGTCTGCATGTAACAACGCCTCCTGCGGCACCGAACTTGAATGATATCCACCGCATATAACATACGCACCACGCTTTTTAAACTCGGCGGCATGTTTATATGCCTGTGCGCTCGAGGCGGTATCGAAGGAGAGTCCTACAACGTCGTATCTAACCTTATCATAATTAACCTTTTCGGACAGCTCGTCGCAAAGTGTGATGTTGGCATCCATGTCGCTCGGCACAAGTGTGGCAAGGGCTGGAAGTGTAAGGGACGGATAGCAAAATAACTTTGAAAAGGTGCCCCGATAACTCATATCGTCAGGGTTCCATACATGTATAAACAGTATGTTCATATCCGCTCCTTTTTTATGTCGATTTATCACCTTTATTGTAGCAAAAAAAATGTGCAATAGCAAGCTTACAATAGCAAGAACAAACAAAAAAAGCGGATATTTTGTGTTGTGCTATCTATTTCTATGTCGCTATTGACATGAAAATAGATTAAATGTATAATAAAATTCGAGTTAAATGTGGGGTGAAGTAAAAGTATGCGTAGTGTGTTGAGAGATGCAAAAAAAATTGTAATAAAGGTGGGTTCATCTACCCTGACCCACGAGACCGGAAGGATGAATCTTGCAAGGGCAGAAAAGCTGTCGATGGTGATAAGCGACCTCTCTAACAGTGGTTTGACACCTATACTCGTGAGCTCCGGCTCGGTTGCGCTTGGGGTTGGTCGGCTACAGCTATCACCCACGAAGGATGATATTCGCCTAAAACAGGCGGCGGCGGCGGTTGGTCAGTGTGAGCTCATGAGCATGTATGATAGGTTTTTTTCGGCATACGGCAAGCAGATAGCTCAGATACTGTTGACAAAGGATGTGCTTGATAATGATAGCCGTCGAGACAACACTGTCAACACCTTTGAATGCCTTTTCGATATGGGGATCATACCTATCGTAAATGAAAACGATACGGTATCCTTTGAGGGTATTAAGTTTACCGACAATGACATGATGGCATCCTATGTAGCCACAATTTTAAAGGCAGATGCCATGATAATACTTTCCGACATCGACGGACTGTATGACCGAAACCCAACGGATCCCGAGGCAAAAATCATCCATCGGATAGAGGCAATATCAGAAGAAGTAGAGGCACTCGTTGCACCTACCGGCAGTAAACGTGGAACCGGAGGGATGGCAACCAAGCTGACTGCGGCAAGGTTGGTTACCGAAAATGGAATACCTATGATTATTGCAAACGGCAGAAACCCGGAGGTTCTTTACGACATACTAAAGGGCAACGAGGTAGGAAGTTTCTTTGCAATAAAAAAATAAAACAGCATTGTGTCTTGATTATTTAACCCTACTCTGATATAATGTCAATATTGAGAATTTTAAACTCATGAGGGAAACTTATGTTGAAAAACTGGAATGTAGATAAATCGCAAATAGAGGCTCAGCAGGAGGCTCTTAAGAAAAAGTGTAACTTTGTATATAAAGGGCATGGGCCGAAAGCCACCGGTTTTATGTCTAAAACTTTTAAGCGTAAACCCGGGCTTTATGCACGCTGTATCCAGTGTGGTTATTATATGCCGTTAGACGGCAACGGATCTGAAGACTGTCCATGTGGCAACCTTCACCGTGATAACAATAATTTTAAATCCGAAATAAGTCCCAACGAGGTAGAGATATTTAAGGCTACAACTAACTAAGCCTAAAGGCTGTGACCGATGCATATAGTGCAGGTCACAGCCTTTTTATTTTATCCTTTTTACTATTCCTCTACCTTAACGGTAAACACAGAGCCTTTGCTCTGCAATCTATAATCAATCAACTTGAAAAACGCTACAACGTTTTTCAAGTTGAACTACTATATCCACATTTTTTGTGCGTCAGACATCCCCGTTTTTATCCTTATAGAGTTCCGGGTAACGTTTTTTTACCGCCTCGGTGAGGAGATACTCTATCTGACCGTTGACCGAGCGAAATTCATCCTCGGCCATACGGTTTATTCTTTCGTACAGCTGTGGTGGTAGCCTTAGTAACAGCTGTTTTTTTTCATTTTTGCCCGCCGCCATTTAATAGATACTTCCACTGTTGACTATTGGCTGTGTATCCTTGTTTGCGCACAGCACCACCAACAGGTTTGATATCATCGCCGCCTTGCGCTCCTCGTCCAGCTCAACAATTCCATCGTTGTCCAGCTGTTCAAGAGCCATCTTAACCATTCCGACAGCACCCTCTACTATCTTTTGTCTTGCATCAATAATTGCCTTTGCCTGCTGACGTTGCAACATGGCAGCCGCAATCTCCTGAGCGTAGGAGAGGTGTGTTATTCTTGCCTCTAAAATCTCAACACCGGCAATATCTACACGCTGTTGTAGCTCCTTAATAAGCTCGTCTGCAACCTCGTTGCTACTGCCACGCAACGACCTTTCATCCTCACCCTCGGTGATGTCATACGGATATTTTCTTGCAACCTGGCGTATCGAGGCGTCTGCCTGTGTCGAAACGTATTTTGAGTAGTGCTCCACCTCAAACACCGCCTTGGTCGCATTGATTACACGGTAGATTACCACAACACCGATCTCGATAGGGTTACCTTCGCTGTCATTAACCTTCTGTTTTTCATTGTTTAGCGTAATCGCCTTGGTGGAGACCTTACGGTTCATTATTGACACACTGTTTGTCGAAAGCTGAACCGTAGCGTTAGGGTTAAAAGAAGTGCAGAACGGATTTACAAAGAAAAATCCCGGCTTATTTATCGTGCCGTAGTACCTACCGAAAAGAAGATAAACACCTGCCTCGTTCGGGTTTATCACCTTTAAACCGGAGTACATAAATATGCTGACAGTAAAAACTATAGATGATAAAACAATTCCGACAACCGCAAGGGGGATGGAGATCGACGTGGTTGAGACACCGACGACACTCAGCACAAACACCGCCGTCGAAGCTGTGGTGAGCAGTAATGCAAACAGCAGCATGCCAATGCCGGATTTAGGGTTTAAAAGTTTTTCTTCGCCGTAATTATTTCCTTGAGTATTCATGATAGTATCTCCTGTATTTGATATCATAATGATATCATTATAATATCAATATGTCAATACCTTTTTCATTTTTTTTGATAATCGTAATGTATTTTATTTTTATATTCGGACATAATACAGGGGTGAAACAAGGCAAAAGGAGCAGAAAAAATGATGCAGACGATTTTTAAGGTTTTTAAAAGGTTGGTTATAACCTTGACGATAATAGCCTTAATTATATTAGGAATAGTGTCCTTCATAACACAAAATCTGCCGGATAGTTTTACCACCGTGGCCGATGAGGAATTTGTTCTGCAGAGTATGCCGTTTTTAACGGCAGAACTACCATATCAGGAGCTGTCCGAGGTGTCGGCAGGGCAGAACGGCTCCTACAACGCCGAGCTAAAACTGCTCGGCGTTTTGCCTGTTAAAACGGTGCGATTAATACCTCAGGAGAGGCAGACGGTAACTGTGCTCGGTGAGCCGTTTGGCATAAAGATGTTTTCGGATGGTGTAATGGTGGTGGGCTTTTCCGACATACCCACCTCAACCGGCTACAAAAACCCGGCAAAACTCGCAGGTCTACAGCTCGGTGATCTGATACGGTCGATAGGCGGTGTGGAAATGAAAAACAATATCGACGTCAACAACGCAATTTCACAGTCCAAAGGTAACCCTATCGAGATTATATACAGCCGAGACGGAGAGCAGAAACGCTGTGTTATCACGGCAGTAGAGGACGAGGCAACCTCGGTGCACCGAAGCGGAATGTGGGTGCGAGACTCCACAGCGGGAATAGGAACCTTAACCTACGCCGACCATGAAAAGATGATGTTTGCAGGTCTGGGACATCAGGTAAGCGACAGCGACACCGGCGAGACAATACAGCTACTCTCCGGTGAGATTGTGCCGGTTGTAATAAACGGCTCGGTTAGAGGTGAGGCAGGAGTTGCAGGTGAACTAAAGGCAGAATTTATCAACGGGGACCTACTCGGCGAGATGTTGAAAAACGACGAAACAGGCGTGTACGGCAGACTATACCGTGAGATTGAAGGCGAGGAATACGAGGTAGCAACCCCCGCAGAAACAGTAACCGGCACCGCAACAATAATCACAACGGTAGATTCCACCGGCCCCAAACCCTACCGCATAGAGGTAGAGAGGGTATTCCAAAGCAGTGATGATTTTACAAAAAATATGTTAATAAGAATAACCGATCAGGAGCTGTTATCAAAAACAGGCGGAATAGTGCAGGGGATGTCGGGCTCGCCTATAATACAAAACGGCAAGATAATCGGAGCTGTCACCCATGTGCTGGTAAACGACCCGACAAAGGGGTATGCGATTTTCATAGAAAACATGCTTGAATCAGCGGAAAATATAGCGGAATAATCGTAGGGGCGAACCTGTGTGTTCGCCCGAATAATCCACAAAAATGTTAGTCCTTAACGTCTCGTAAACCTTGAGATATAATAGGACTAACACTTTTTTGTTGACGGAGTGAAACGTGAGGAGTATAATAAAATTGTTAAATAAAATTCTCGTTATCCTGTGGTTTGTTTGACTTATGGATAATGGGAGAGTATTTATATTTGACGAATAGAGGAGATTTACATAAATGAAAGTAGGAATAATATGTGCTGTAGATAGGGAACTTGCTCCTTTTTTACATATGATAAATAATAGCGTTACAACAGAAAAAGCTATGTTAAAATTTTATAGCGGAGAGATTGATGACGTAACTGTTGTAACTATGTTTTGTGGTGTATGCAAAACAAATGCAGCTATTGCTTCACAAATTTTAATTGACACTTATAGTTGCGACATAATAATAAATGCAGGAACAGCAGGCGGAATGGATATAAAAGTCAAATTATATGACACCATTTTTTCAACAGAAATAGCTCATCATGATGTAGAGGCAGGGATTTTGACTGAATTTCACCCTTGGATGGATTCGATATATTTTAAGGCTGATGAAGCATTGATTCAGCTATCCAAAAATCTAATCGACAAAAATAATATTTCAAATGTACATTTCGGTAGAATGATAACGGGAGAATTTTTTGTTACAGATGATTTTCGAGCAGAGCTCAATAATGAATTTGCTCCTTTAAGTATTGATATGGAAACAGCAAGCATAGCTCATGCTTGTTTTGTAAACAAAATTCCTTTTATAGCAATAAGAACGATAACTGATACTGAAGAACATGCAGGAACAAATAATTTTGAATTAAATTGTGAAAAAGCATCTAAAAAATCTGCTGATTTAGTTAGACTACTATTAAGTGAAATCCATAACCACTACCCATTATGAGCATTTGTCGGTGCATACTAATTCTTTATCTTACTACAGAAAATAATTATTATCCCAAAAATAAAAAAATTATCTTTATTTTCAAGGCATGGCTTCGGCTGTGCCTTGTTTCTTTTAAAAAATGTTAGTCCTTACTTGACACAAGCATGTCAGGTTCACCTATCATCCAAAATGGCAAGATAATAGGAGCGGTGACACATTTTTTAGTAAACGACCCAACAAAGGGGTATGCGATTTTTTATTGAGAACATGCTTGAGAGTGCGGAAAATATAGCGGAATAATTGTAGGGGCGAGCTTTGCTCGTCCGAGAAATAAGCAAAAGTGTTAGTCCTAATTTGAGCTCATACCACTGAGATATAATAGGACTAACACTTTTTTGTTGACGGGGCGAAAAGTGAGGAGTATAATATAATTATTACAAAAAACTTTTGTTATTCTGTGGTTTATTTGACTTGTGGATAATGGGAGAGTATCTATATAATGAATGGAGTGTTGGAAAATGAGAGATGTTCACGTGCATTTTTTACACGGAAATGCTGTAGGCTATAATACTGATTTTCTAGAGAGTTTTATCAAAGCTGCACAAAGTACAGGACTTAATGAAATATACTTGCTTGAACATACTCATCAGTTTATAGAATTTGAGAAAGTATACGACCCAATAAAAGCATACAACAATTATCAGCGTAACTGGATATGTGAAAGAATGACCAGTTCGATAAAAGAGTATATTAGTTTTATAGAAACAGTTAAAGATACCCAATACCCCGTAAAAATTAATTTTGGTCTTGAAGTTTGCTATATTCCTGAAACTGCTGACGTTCTATCAAGCATTCTTGGCAAATATGAGTTTGATTTTCTTACAGGCTCTGTACATTGGATTGATGGATGGGGATTTGACCATGCAGGACAAAAAGAGCTTTGGAAAAGTATGAATGTGAATGATGTTTATAAAAGATACTATAACATTATGTTTCAATTGTGCGAAAGCGGTCTTTTCACTGGTCTTGCACATCCGGATTCAATTAAGTGTTTTGGTTACAAACCAGATATTGACTTAACCGATGATTATAATAAGTTAGCAATTCTATTAAGTAAAAATGGTATGTATGCCGAAAACAGTGGTGGTCTACGGCTAAATTATTGCTCGGATTTAGAATTAGGTTTAAATCCAGAGTTGCTATATATTTTTAAAAAAAATAATGTGAAAATTGAGACAGCTTCTGACGCACATAAACAAAGCGATGTTGGTGTAAATATACTTGAACTTGAAAACATGCTCAAAGATTAGCTTGCACAATATGAGCATTTCACAGTGCATATTAAATCTTAATTCTGCTACAGAAAATAATAAGGCACGGCTTCGGTTGTGCCTTATTATTTTCAAAAAGTGTTAGTCCTTGATGTCTCAAAAACCACTGAGATATAATAGGACTAACACTTTTTAGTTGACGTAGTGAAACGTGAGGAGTATAATAAAATTATTAAAGAAAATTCTCGTTATCCAGTGGTTTGTTTGACTTGTGGATAATGGGGAGATTATTTATTAGGATTATAATGTGAAAATAAAAAAACAATATACTTGCGCATTGCTTTTATCAATGGATTTATTAGGCGGAAAATGGAAAATGAGGATTTTGTGGCATATTTTGAATGGAGATAATAGATTTTCTTTATTGCAAAAAGGTATTCCCGATATAACACACAAGATGCTAGTGACACAACTAAAAGAACTTGAGCAAAGCAATATACTGATAAGAACTGTGGTATCTGAAAAACCGTTAAATGTTGTATATTCACTATCCACACAGTACAAGGGACTTATCCCACTTGTAGAGGGTTTTTGCAACTTTTCAAAGGAATATGCCAATGAAAATGAAATAGCTCTTGAGGATATATAGGTACAAAAAAGTACGTTATTGTCTAAGTTGTTGTATTTAGTATATAATTATATTACAACAATATGGAGGTAATGAAAATGAATTATCCAAGAGCATTTTCACATATAGGTTTGTCTGTGCCTAACTTAGAACAGGCAGTT
>CAYJKY010000020.1:21286-58722 GCA_964370825.1 uncultured Oscillospiraceae bacterium | reverse complement strand
TTTCATTTTCAATGATATCCCCTTTTTAACTTCTACACATACATAATAAATCATTTGATGATATGGAACTAATATATAAAACCATCTTATTGATTTTATCATATAATCGATTTTATTACAATATATTACTAAGTTTTTCGAACAAATAATGCGAACTCAGTATATTTTTCTGTTTTTCTTATTTTCAACATTGCATATCGGCTGTAAAACCGCATGATCTAAGCGATTAAAATATATTTTATTTATCGTAATATTGAAGTGTTCTCAAAGTTATACCCGTTTTTGATAATTCAGCAGCTGTTGGATTTCTTTATCCACGAATAATTTCGTCTTTGATTGGCATAGTGTCTGCTTATTTATAGCAGTATTATAAAAAAGCAGGAATAGCAATCTTATACCTGTTTCATCGACAAGGTTTACTTACATTTAAATATGTGAAATGCCAACCCAATTTGCATATAAAGGGTGCTTGCTACTGTAAAAGTAGTGTGTATAATATTGAATTCAATTATAGTTTCTCTTGCTTTACATTTTATTGTTTTTCTGATATACTTGATAAAAACTATAGGAGAATTGGAGCAAAATGGCTAATATTTTTAATCCTGATGCTGAGTGCATGGACAGGAAGGAACTGGAATCCTTACAGCTACAACGTCTGCGCTCGTTGGTTGATTACTGCGAGAGAAATGTTCCTTTTTATCAAAAACGTCTATCCGATGCCGGTGTCACGGCTGATAAAATTAAAACCCTTTCGGATATTAAATATATACCGTATACAACCAAGGAAGATCTGCGAGATACCTATCCTTTCGGTCTTTTCGGTGTTAAGCCCAAAGAGCTTGTTCGACTACACGCATCCTCCGGTACTACCGGCAACCCTACCGTTGTTGGATATACAAAGGGGGATATTGACAGCTGGTCGGAACAGGTTGCAAGAATAGTAACCGCTGGCGGTGCGACCGATGAATCTATGGTGCAAATCTGTTTCGGTTACGGAATGTTTACCGGTGCACTTGGACTACATTACGGCCTTGAGCGTATCGGTGCTACGGTTGTGCCCACATCGTCGGGAAATACCGAAAAACAGCTTAAATTTATGCGTGATTTCAAAACCGATGCTATTGTTGCAACTCCCTCATACTGCCTGTACCTCGCCGAGGCGGCAGTGGAACTTGCCGATACACACCCCATGTCGGAATACGGCATTAAGTTTGGAATCCTTGGTAGCGAAAGCACCACCGAAGCCATGCGCAATAGGATAGAGGAGCGTTGGGGAGGTGGCATATTCACTACCGATAACTACGGCATTTCCGAGCTAAATGGTCCCGGAATTTCCGGTGAGTGCCATCTAAGACAGGGGCTTCATATCTGTGAGGATCATTTCCTGTGCGAAATCATCGACTCCAACTCCCTTGACGTATTAGAGCGCGGCGATGTAGGTGAGATGGTTATTACCAACCTCACTAAGCGTGGGTTACCCATGCTACGCTATCGCACCAAGGACATCACCTCCATTAATTATGATAAATGTGAATGTGGTCGTACCAGTGCAAGAATGACCAAAATTATGGGTCGTAGCGACGACATGATTAAGGTTAGAGGTGTAAACGTGTTCCCAACGCAGCTTGAAGGCGCACTTATCGAGGCGGAAGGCGTGACGGCACACTACCGTTTAGTAGTGCGAACCGAACAGTTTTTTGACTCATTAGAGGTTCAGATAGAGGTTGATGATGCCGGACTATTGACAATGCCGCTTGCCCTCGAGAAAATTAAGCGCCGCCTAGACAAGAAGGTACACGACACTCTTGGAATTAAGGTGGAAATCACACTGGTTGAGCCAAAATCCCTTGAGAGGTTTACAGGTAAGGCAAAAAGGGTGCACGACCTTAGAGTTAAATGAATTAAAACCTAAACAAATGCCGTTGACCACTATGGTCAAAATCGAATGATATATTTCAATATTTCTACGATGTTCCACGTAGAACAATGTTAAAATTGCATATTTTTCATATTTTTTCAATAAGCAATAATTGTATTTTTCTATCATAAGTAGTACATTGTTTTTATTTATTTTAACTTAGTATAAATTTTTTGAAAATACATTTTTATACATAATTGAAAAATGTATTTCAACATTGAACTGTATTTATAAATATCTATCGACAATTTTTTTATTATTACTTGTGGTAGACAGCAGCACAGCAAAACTGAGAATCTGCATGATAGACGATTTAATTATAATGTAATACGTAATATTTTTTTACTGATACAAAGCCGCAGAACGTGAAATCACTCATATTTTATGTATGGGTGATTTTTTTATAAATAGTAGGCAAAGGTGCCTTTTGTACAACAAGCCCATATGTTCCACGTGGAACATATGGGCTTGTTGTTTTTTAATATTTACATTATAGCTGATTATTTTAAATCAATTCAGCGCTCTGCAATTTAAATTACTTTTACAATACAGTAGTATTAAAAAAATAAGTTGTATAAAAATGTAGAAATGAATTTTGCATTAAAAAAAATATTGCAGATAAATTTATGATTAATGATGTGCTATGAAATAAATAATTTAACACAGATATATAGTCAGACTACAGTTAATATAACATTAGTAATACAGTTTTGGTTGAAAGATTTACAGCACAACTACAATAAAGGCTGTAAACCGTTGCAATAAAACAAATATACGATGTGAAAACTTTCAACCAAATTAAAAAGTTTTCAACAATAACTTTTAATTGCGAATGGTTGCAATAATAAATCAAATGTCGTATTATATTATAGAACAGAAATAATGGTAAAGATAATAAATAATGAAAAACAAAATTTTACTTTGTAGCGTAAACTCAAGATACATTCATTCTTCGCTAGCTATATATTATTTATATTCTGCAATCGATAACGAAGCGGAGATAATGGAGTGGACAATTAATCGTTGTAAAAATGATTTTATTAAAGAGGTTAAAAAAATAAACCCGACACTAATCGGATTTTCCTGTTACATCTGGAATATAGAATATATTACATCGGTAATTAATATACTTAAAACAGAGATAAGGGGGGTAAAGATTGTATTAGGTGGGCCTGAGGTGAGTTTCGGCTATCGGGAGCTGCTTATAGACGAAAAGGTTGACTACATTATCGCCGGTGAGGGAGAAGTTCCGTTCAAACGATTGATAGCTCGGCTTGAAAATGGAGAGAATACCGATGGTATAGGCGGAGTTAGGACAATATCTTACGAAACGTCAAGCTATTTTGACAACAATGTTCCTAAAAGCCCGTATACCGAGGAATACTTTAAACGGTTGGAAGGTAGGATTAGCTATATAGAGACGGTGAGAGGGTGCCCCTTTAGTTGTAGCTTTTGCCTTTCGGGCAGAGATGAGCCGGTAAAATATATGCCGATGGAGCAGGTCAAGGAAGGGCTATCGCTTCTTGTAGGTTCAGGCACAAGAACAATTAAGTTTGTTGATCGAAGTTTTAATGTTCATGAGCAAAGGGCGATTGAAATTGTAAAATATATAATAGAAAACTTCACTGAGAGCGGGGTCGAATTTCATTTTGAAATTGCCGCAGACATAATGTCACAAAGGCTTATTGATATGTTTTGCAGCTCACCGAAAGGTTTGTTTAGGCTGGAGATAGGCTTGCAAAGTTTTAACGACAGTACGTTGAGGGCGGTAAACCGTAGTACAGACCTCGAGCGCTTGAAAAAAACCGTAATGCAGCTAACCGACTGCGGGAAAATGCATGTTCATCTCGACCTGATAGCTGGCTTGCCTGATGAAGGGCTCGAAAGCTTAAAACAAAGCTTTAATGAGGCTATGGCACTAGGGCCAAATGTGCTACAACTCGGTTTTTTAAAGCTTTTGCCCGGTTCGCCGATGGCTGAAAGTCCTAAAGGTGTATTTATGGATAAACCCCCATACGAGGTGATTTCAACACCTTGGATAAGCGAAAACGAGCTTAAAAAGCTTAAAATGATTGATCATATCTTAGATAAGCTGTATAACAGTGGACGATTTAGGAATACGATAAGAAATATAGATGGATTTGAGAAGGATGCGTTCGATATTTTGAGTAGCTTGGCAGAGGAAGCGGAGATAAAAAAAGGTGAGAGTCACAACGATCTTGCCGAAAAAGTATTAAGTTACCTGTTACGACATAACAATAATAGGGAAGAGATTGTTGAGGCAATGAGAATAGATATGAAGGCAGTCAACCCGGTAGGTCGACTGCCAAACTTTCTTAAAGCTAAGAGCTAAAATGAGATGTTGTGGTGTTATTTCTGCCGAAAAGCATTGCAGCATAATTATGGTAGATAATATACATGTAAGTGCTGCCCATAACCTTAACATTTATCTCTGAACTAACATATCGAAGCGGTTAGTTAGGCTCTGGGTATCTTACTGCGTTCTTTGTCTTTTTGTCCATTACCGACTCGGTTAAATCTATATCATAATACTCGCATATTCGCACCAGATACCAAAAGACATCGGCGATTTCCTCCTTCAGATGCGTAAGTTTTGCGTCGTTACTGGGCAAATTTACAACATCCTCCTCCTTTAACCAGGTGAATATCTCTATCAGCTCGGCCGTTTCAACCGAAAGTGCAATAGAGATGTCCTTAGCATTGACATTTCTTTTCCATCCTCTTACCTCACAAAATTTGTTGATAATTTCCCGGAGCTCCGAGACTGTGGTTGTTTTATCATTCATATTTTTTTCTGCCCCTTTCCGAGCTACACTAACTATTTAACTACATAATAACACCAAAAACTTAATATGTAAATAAAAAAATAATACACAACATATAGATATAAGAGAAAAGAGCAATAATAAATAAAAATAGCATAATTAAAAGAAAAAAATAAAAAACACATTAAAATGTTCCACGTGGAACAATCAAAATATAGTTTTTTTGAAAATAAAATAAAAATATAATGGAAAAAAATGTCTTTTCAAGATGATGATTTTATGATAGAATAATAAAAATGCAACAAATAGGTTGAAAATGGACTATACAAATATCAATGCACAAACAATAGACGGATGGGTGAAAAACGGTTGGGAATGGGGAACACCTATAGACCATGAGAGCTATATAAAGGCGAGTGAAGGTAGCTGGGAGGTAGTGCTTACACCTACGAAACCTGTTCCTAAGGAGTGGTTTGGAGATATTAAAGGTAAAAAATTACTCGGGCTTGCCAGTGGCGGAGGTCAGCAAATGCCGATTTTCGCAGCTGCCGGTGCAATATGTACAGTGTTGGATTACTCGGACGCACAGCTTGAAACCGAACGCCTTATAAAGGAAAGGGAAGGGTACAAGATAGATATTGTGAAGGCAGACATGACAAAAAGCTTTCCTTTTGAGGAGGAGAGCTTTGACATTATCTTTCATCCGGTATCAAACTGCTATGTAGAGGATGTTGCGCATGTATTTAAGGAATGTTTCAGAGTGCTGAAAAAGGGCGGTGTATTACTGTCAGGACTTGATAACGGTGTGAATTACATGATTGGCTTTGACGATGAGACACGAATTGTAAATCGGTTACCATATAATCCGTTGAAGGATAAAGAGTTATACGAACTTTCAATGAAGAATGACGACGGAGTGCAGTTTTCACATACAATGGAGGAGCAGATAGGCTGTCAGCTAAAGGCAGGCTTTACACTTGCCGATATATATGAGGATACAAACGGCTATGGTGCACTGCATGAGCTGGGGATTCCCTGCTTTATAGCAACAAGAGCCATCAAAGGTGTTTGAGCAAAGATAAACAAGAGAGCAAAATAAAGAACCCACGCGAAAATCATATGATACTTTGTGGGTTAAAGGGGTACAAACACGGTAAAGGAAGAATAACTTTGCGTACGGGGGATAAATGGCTAAAATAATAACCATCACAAACCAAAAAGGTGGGGTAGGCAAGACAACAACTGCGGTTAATCTCGGCTGTGGTCTTGGAATAAAGGGTAAAAGGGTGCTAATAGTGGATCTGGATCCGCAGGGAAATACAACAGGCGGAGTTGGGGTTCGTAAGGCGGAGATAAAGTTCGGCACCTACAGCTGTTTGATAAACCCGTCCGATGTCGGAAAATCAATTGTAACAACACCCTTTAAGTTAGATATAATCCCGGCAAATATAGAGCTTTCAGGTGCCGGCATAGAGCTTGTATCGTTGGATAATAGAGAATCTCGACTGAGGTCGGCATTAATGAAGGTTCGTGAGCGGTATGATTACATACTTATCGACTGTCCGCCGTCGTTGGATTTGCTGACATTAAATGGGCTATGTGCCGCAGATACGCTGGTAATACCGATGCAGTGTGAGTTTCTTGCACTGGAAGGTTTGTCCGAACTTATGTCTACGGTGCGAAAGGTTAAATCAATGTACAATCCTCACCTCGACATTGAGGGCGTACTCATGACAATGTATGATGGTAGGCTTAATCTTACGTTACAGGTGGCGCAGGAGCTGAAAAAATTCTTTAAAACGAAGGTATATAAAACAACAATTCCTCGAAATGTAAGATTATCCGAGGCGCCGAGCTACGGACAACCGATACAGTCCTACGATCCAACCTCAAAGGGTTGCGCGGCATATATGCAGTTCACCGAGGAGCTGTTGGAAGGTAACAAGTAGAGTTTGGCAGTACAAATAATTGATTAAATCAATCGGTTAATACCAAAGATATATTGGAGGAGAAATGGCTAAAAAAGGTGGCCTCGGAAAAGGCTTAGATTCTTTATTTCAGGATGTAAGGCAGGAAAAAAACGGAGTAAAAGAAACTATTAAAATAGGGCTTATCGAGCCGGAAAAGGGGCAACCGAGAAAAACCTTTAACGAGAAGGAGCTGTCGGAACTCAGCGAGAGTATTGCGCAACATGGACTTCTACAGCCTATAATCGTACGACCTGTAGGAATAGATGGCTATAAAATAATAGCAGGCGAGCGTCGTTGGCGCGCCGCAATGAAGGCAGGGCTAAAGGAGATACCTGCCATAGTTTTAGAGGCGAGCGAACAGATGGCAATGGAAATTGCGTTGGTCGAAAACCTACAACGTACCGATCTTAATGCAATCGAGGAAGCAGAGGGCTTTGTTAGGCTGATTGACAGCTTTGGGATAACACAGGAGGAGGCGGCGAAAAGAGTAGGAAAAAGCCGTCCGGCTGTGGCAAATGCCATGAGGTTATTGTCACTTCATCCCGAGGTAGTGGAGATGGTGAGATTTTCAAAAATATCTACCGGTCATGGTAAAGCGCTATTAACAATCAACGATCCAATACTTCAACTTGATGTAGCAAAAACGGTAATGTCGGAGGACTTAAATGTAAGACAGACCGAGGCGGTGTGCCGTAAAATTAATAAAAAGCCGGGAGGCTCACAGCAAAAGCTTAAGTTGAGACCGACAATAGCAACCGAAGTTGAGATAGCCTTGCAGGAGGTGCTCGGAACAGAGGTGAAGATAAACTATAAAAATGGTAAGGGTCGAATAGAGGTTAATTTTTACAGTGATGATCAGCTGAAAAGCTTTGCAAACAGACTCGGACAGATAACAACTGAATAATAAAGGAAAGAGGAGTTAAAATGTTAGACATAAAAAGAATTAGAGAAAACACCGACGAGGTGAAAAACCTGTTAAAGGGTAGGGGAAAGGACTATGGCAACGAGATAGATAGATTGTTAGAGATTGACGAAAAACGCCGTAAACTTGCCTCTGAAAATGATAACCTAAAGGCACAACAGAACAAGAACAGCAAGTTAATACCGCAAAAACAGAAGGCGGGAGAGGATTGCAGTGAGCTATTTGCTGAGCTGAAAAGCCTTTCAAGCACAGTGAAAAACAATGATAGCGAACTTTCCATACTGGAAAAGGAACAGAAGGATATACTGCTTTCGGTTCCAAACACACCGGACAAAAGTGTGCCGGTAGGCAGCACTGCCGAAGATAATGTAGAGGTGAAAAAGTATGGAACACCCAGAGCGTTTGACTATGAACCGCTTCCGCACTGGGAGATAGGAAAAAACATCGGAATACTCGACCCGGAGAGAGCCGCAAAGGTGACAGGCGCAAGATTTCACTTTTATAAGGGACTTGGTGCAACATTAGAGCGTGCAATAATTAATCTTTATCTTGACCTGCACACCCAAAATCACGGCTACACCGAAATACTTCCGCCGTTTATCGTGAATGCCGACAGCATGACAGGAACAGGACAGCTACCAAAATTTAAGGACGACGCATTTAAGTTGGAGGGTCAGGATTATTATCTGGTGCCCACCGCCGAGGTACCGGTAACAAACTACCACCGAGACGAAATATTGAACGAGGCAGAGCTACCTTTGCGCTACTGTGCCTATTCGGCATGTTTCAGAAGTGAGGCAGGCGCGGCAGGTCGTGACACCAGAGGACTTATAAGACAGCACCAATTTAATAAGGTAGAGCTTGTTAAGTTTACAACACCACAGCAGAGTTACGACGAGCTCGAGATGCTTACAAGGGATGCGGAGAGCTGTCTTGAGGCGCTGGAACTGCCGTATCGTCGCATGTTGCTCTGCACCGGTGATATGGGCGCAAACAGCGCAAAAACCTACGACCTAGAGGTGTGGTTGCCGAGCTACAATAACTACGCCGAGATTTCCTCCTGCTCGAATTTTGTGGACTATCAGGCGCGCCGCATGGCGATAAGATATCGTAACAGCGATGGTAAGGCTGCACTCGTTCACACGCTTAACGGAAGTGGTTTAGCCGTAGGAAGAACCACCGCCGCAATACTTGAAAACTATCAAAACGGCGATGGCTCGGTTAATGTTCCAAAGGTGTTACAGCGCTATATAGGTACAGCTAAAATAGAAATAAGAAAATAAACTTGAAAAATAAATTTTCAAACCACAAATTTTGTGTATGAGAGCTGAAAACGCTCAAATTCTACCACATTACCGAGGTAGAAACGGACAAAATTCAGGAAGGAATGGTCATAAAATAATAATATGAATATTAATGAGCGTAGCATTGCACTTTTAATCGATGCGGAGAACATTTCTCCAAAATACATAAAGGCAATTATTGAGGAGCTCTCACGAGAGTGGACACCTGCATATCGTCGCATATACGGTGATTTCACCAGTACCGACATGACCGCATGGAAGAAAACATTGTTAGAGCACGGAATAACACCTGTTCAGCAGTTCAGCTACACCCAGGGCAAAAATGCAACCGACAGCGCAATGATTATCGATGCAATGGATATTCTATATGCCGGTAATGTTGATGGCTTTTGTCTTGTCTCCAGCGACAGCGATTTTACAAGGCTCGCACAAAGGCTTAGGGAGACGGCGATGTATGTACTCGGCATGGGCGAGCAAAAAACACCGGTAGCGTTTCGTTCCGCGTGCAACAAGTTTACCATACTCGAGGCACTATTGGTGGAGGAAAAACCACTGGCCGCGGTGCACAAGAAGATGCCTGAAAAGATGGTAGACGAGGTTAGAAGAATTATCGACAAGGACAGCGAGGAGGATGGCACAATGATGCTCTCTAAACTCGGTACAATTATTTCAAGGCAGTTTCCCGACTTCGACTCTCGAAACTATGGCTATGCAAAACTTTATAAGCTGTTGGAAAGCACCGGAAGGTTTGAGACAACGCTAGAGTACGACGAGAAGAAAAAGAGCCGTAGCATAGTGCTTGTAAAAAACAAATAACTTGCAAAAAAATAATATTGATGTTAAAATGTATATGTCTCGGAGAATTTAATGCCCCGTCTTACCGTTTCGATTGTAAACTTTAACTGCAGTGATGAAACTATCGCTGCTGTTTGCAGTATAATAGAACACACCAAGAATATAGACTATAAAATTTATGTTGTGGACAATGCCTCTCGTGAAGAAGAGGTCGCGCGGTTAAAGGAGATTGAAGACGAGCATGTTGTGGTTATAAGGAACGAAAAAAATATAGGATTCGGTCTGGCACACAACCTTGCAATAGAACTATCAAACAGCGAATTTCACGCTGTGGTAAACCCCGATATAATTCTTTTTGAAGACAGTTTAACCCTTTTATCCGAGGCAATGGTTGCAGAAAACGCAGTAATGGCAACCTGTAAGCTAATTTTTGTCGATGGTAGCCCGCAGTATACCCCAAAGCTTTCGCCGACTCCACTGTCGTTAATATCAAGACAGCTCGGAATATTACCGGAAATTGAAAAAAAATATCTTATGCTAGACAGGGATCTGGATAAAACGCAGGAAATTTCTTTCTGTACAGGATGTTTCTTTATTGCAAAAACAAAGGAATTAAAGGCGGTAAAGGGATTTTCGGACAGATATTTTTTATATTTTGAGGATGCCGACATTACAAGGCTGATGCTCAAAAAGGGCAGTGTTAAATACCTCCCTGTAACAACGGTACAACACCTTTGGCAGAGAAAACCTCGCAAAAAGATAAATTTCTTTTTTTTACAGCTGTTTTCCATGTTTACCTTTTTTGTGAGGTGGGGCATTGTACGCCCCAAAATTTATAACGAACATTCATCAAGCGGAAAGGATTAATAATGAAAGGAATTGTGTTAGCAGGCGGTGCCGGAACCAGGTTATACCCGTCTACACTTGCGGTATCAAAGCAGATGCTTACCGTTTACGACAAGCCGATGATCTACTATCCGCTTTCCACCGTAATGCTTGCAGGAATAAAGGAGGTTCTTATAATCTCCACTCCGCGAGATATCGAAGGATTTAAGGAACTGCTTGGCGATGGTAGCGATTGGGGAATGAGTTTTACCTATGCAGTTCAAACCGAGCCACGTGGACTTGCCGACGCATTTTTGGTGGGCGAGGAATTTATTGGCAGCGATAGCGTTGCACTGGTTCTGGGCGATAACATATTCTACGGCTACGGATTTTCTGCAAGGCTCAAAGCTGCGGCAGAAAAGGAGGAAGGGGCAACCATCTTCGGTTACCATGTCAGCAACCCGAGTGAGTTCGGTGTTGTGGAGTTTGACCGCACCGGAAAGGTTCTATCCATTGAGGAAAAACCGGAAACCCCCAAGAGCAACTATGCTGTACCCGGATTGTATTTTTACGATAATAGGGTGGTGGAGATAGCAAAAAATGTTAAGCCATCGGCAAGGGGAGAAATCGAGATAACCTCGGTTAACAACCATTACCTTGAGCGAGGTGAGCTGTCGGTAGAACTGTTCGGTCGAGGTATGGCATGGCTGGACACAGGAAACCATCGCGCAATGTTAGATGCTGCCAACTTTGTCGAAGCGGTGCAGACAAGACAGGGACTGTACATAGCCTGCCCTGAGGAGATAGCATATCGGCAGGGCTTTATTGATAGGGATAAACTTAAACTGTTGGCAGAAAAACACAAGCAGACGGAATACGGAAAATATCTGCTTAATATCGCCGAAACGGTGGAAATATAACGAATTGACCACAAAGGTCGCAAAGTATTGGATAGACCAATACGGTCAATGATAAGTGGTAAGGAAAGGAAGAAATGTTATAATGAGAATTATGATAGTAGGGCATAAGGGTCAGCTTGGTACCGAGCTTATTCGAATACTTACCGAGGGTCGTTCGGTTCTCGGCGAAATACCGGAGATTTATGACGGAGCAGAGCTTGTTGCTGTGGATATGCATGAGCTAAATGCGGCAGATCGTGAGGTCACCCTAACAGCGATTACCGAGTTGCAGCCGGATGTGATTTTTAACTGTGCCGCTTTCACCCGTGTGGACGATTGTGAGAGTATGCAGGACGAGGCGTTGCAGGGGAATGCAATAGTGCCGCGAAATCTTGCCCAGGCAGCCGAGGCTGTCGGTGCAAAATTTATGCACATTTCTACCGACTATGTTTTCGACGGTTCTGCAAACGAACCGTATATCGAGGGTTCACCTACCATACCGGTTACCGCATATGGAAAAACCAAGTTGCTTGGTGAAAAATATGTCTCGGACTTTTGCTCTCGTTACTTTATAGTACGCACAGCTTGGCTGTATGGCAGAACAGGAAAAAACTTTGTAAAAACTATGATTAACCTCTGTACCGAGAGAGATTCAATAAACGTGGTCAACGATCAGTGGGGATGCCCAACCAATGCGGAGGATCTTGCACATCATCTTTTAGCGGTAGCAGTAACCGAGGAATACGGTCTTTATCACTGTGTCGGTAACGGAAACACAACCTGGTACGGCTTCACTTGTGAAATAGCAAGGCATCTGAGCAGTACCACGAGGGTGAGACCCTGCTCAAGCAGAGAGTACCCCACACCGGCGAAACGTCCGGCATATTCTGTGCTCAGCAACTCCATGTTGCGAAACACCATAGGTGATAAAATGAGAAAATGGGATGTTGCACTTGCGGATTACATGAGGGAATACATCGAGACCAACATCCAGTTGCAGGATAAGAGAAGTATATAAAGCAGTTCAACTTGAAAAATATATTGTTTTTCAAGAGCAAGCTTTGCTTGATTATAGTGCATGAAATGCACTTGAACTACATCATAATTTTTAAAAATGATGTATCTTTTTTAAAATTAACTGATTATAAATTAGTGAGGGGAATTAGATGAAAAATTATCTTGTTACCGGCGGAGCGGGTTTTATCGGGTCAAATTTTATCATATACCTGTTAAAAAATTATAGCGATATCAGGGTGGTAAATCTGGATAAGCTGACCTATGCCGGAAATCTTGACAATCTTTCGCAGGTAGAGTCAGACGAGCGTTACCACTTTGTAAAGGGCGATATCTGTGACGCCGAGCTGTGTAAAAAGCTTATGGTGGAATACGACATAGATTATGTCGTTAACTTTGCTGCTGAGAGCCATGTAGACCGTAGCATTACCGATCCATCGGTTTTTGTGCGTACTAATGTTCTTGGAACTACAACACTTCTCGACGTGGCAAGGGAGGTTTGGCAGCTTGGTAACGACAGTTATAAGGAGGGTGCAAGATTTTTGCAGGTGTCTACCGACGAGGTATATGGAAGCCTTGGAGACGAAGGCTTTTTTACCGAGGATACCCCCATTAACCCCCATTCACCCTACAGTGCCGCCAAGGCATCGGCAGATATGTTTGTGCTTGCATACGGCGATACCTTTAAGCTACCGGTAAATATCACACGGTGTAGCAACAATTACGGTCCATATCAGTTTCCGGAAAAGCTTATACCTTTAATGATAGAGAATGCAAAGCAGAAAAAGCCGCTTCCGGTTTACGGTGACGGGCTTAATGTGCGTGACTGGCTTTATGTTGAGGATCACTGTAAGGCTATTCAGATGGTGCTGGAGAAGGGCAAGCTTTCTGAGGTGTACAACATTGGAGGTCATAACGAGAGAACAAACATAGTTATAGTAAAAACAATAATTGCCGAGCTCGCAAAGCGGTATGACAGCGAAATTACCGAGGATATCATCAGCTATGTTGAGGATAGGAAGGGACACGACCGTCGATACGGAATTGACCCCGAAAAAATCGGACGAGAAATCGGATGGAAGCCGGAAACAGCCTTTGAAAATGGCATAGTGAGCACCATCGAATGGTATATCAATAATACCGACTGGTTGCAAAAACTAAAAAGTAAATAGACAAACAAAAAGAAAGGTGCGAGACATGTCATGGAGTATGATGCTATGATATGTTGTAATCGTATATAATTATGGCAAAAAGCGAAAAGTTAAGAAGAGAGGCAAGAAGAACACGGCGGATGGTTATAGGTGCCGCGGTTGTACTTTTGATGGCACTTGGTGTCTTTAGCATCATTGCCTCTGCAACAGGTGCTATCAGGGCATTTTTCGACGACACCGAGGAAAGAGAATATTACGCAGAATTTATCACACCTTTGGTGTTGCTCGATCCGTTACCCTTTGAGTCGCTGGAAACAGCACCGCCGAATACACTGCGTCAGGCTGCAATATGGCTTGCACTGTCTCGGGAGGATCAATCCCTGTTTGAACGTGACGAGTTTGGTTCGCTGTACCTACCGACCGCACTGGTCGACAACTGGGCATTAACATTGTTCGGGCCGGATTTTCAGCTTGTGCATGAAACCTTTGTAGACAGCGGTCTACAGTTTGTGCTTGATGAGACGAGACAGAGTTATGTTATCCCCATCACCTCACAGCCGATAAACTATATTCCGGAGGTTATTTCAATTGAGAACGATGGCGACCTAAAGCGATTGACGGTTGGTTACAAACAACCTGCCGGTGTATCTATCGAGACGATTAATTCAGACATGGCACCAATTAAATACCTTGATTATATTTTAAAGAGAAACGGTGACGGATACTTTATTCACGCAATTTCAGAGAGCGAAATGAAGGTTGAGACTATGACCGAGGTTACCTCCGCGCCGGCGGCTGCAACTCCGGCTCCTAACAGCATATCAGAAAACATATTGGAACAGGCATTGATTGAACAACAGACGGATAATGCACAGAGCAGTTCCTCGTCATCCTCCTCAAGCAGTAGTACGTCGGTATCTTCATCCTCGATTGAATCAAGTGAAATAGCTTCATCCGAAGAGGTTTCATCCACAAGCGACATTTCACAAGAGGACAGCTCACAGGAAGAGGAAAACTAACAAATGTCTTGAAAACCAACCTCAAGGTTTTGGTTAAATATAGAGTAAAGGAAAGGATATAACAATGTTAAAAGGAATACCCGAAATTATCTCACCCGAGTTGTTAAAAGCTTTAGCCGAGATGGGACATGGCGACGAAATATGTATTGCAGACGGCAATTTTCCCGGACATACCTTTGGAAAAAAGGTTATAAGGCTGGATGGACATGGGGTGCCGGAGATTTTAAAAGCAGTACTTAAACTAATACCGCTCGACAGCTATGTTGAAAAACCTGTGTTGATAATGGAAAAGGTTCCCGGCGACACTGTTGAAACCCCAATATGGGACGAATACAAGAGTATAGTATCAACGGAGGACAAAAGAGGCGCAGAGTGTTTCGGCCAGCTGGAGCGTTTTGAGTTTTACGAACGTGTAAAACAGTCAAGCCTGGTCGTTATGACGGGCGAGAGGGCTCTCTATGCTAACATAATACTAAAAAAAGGCGTAGTAGTTTAATAATAACAATATGTAAAACGACATAAACTCCTTCTCTAAGAAGGAGTTTATGTGCTTGGATTCGGTAGGCTTAGTTATTGTGTATGAACTTTAATAGTTTAAGAGTGTGAAATGAATTTGTGTTTTATGGAGAGGTTGGAGTTCTGTTTGATGCGAAAGCCTACCTTCGTGCCATACTAACGAATGAGTTGATAAAAACCTTTCTCATCCATTGATTATATAGTAATCTATACTTATGTTTATTATGTGTATTTTCTGTAAACATTTATGTGGTTTTTTCATAATAATTAACATGAAATGGCCGGATGCTACACTATTTAATATCCCCTCCGCCATACATGGCGGAGGGGTTGAAAACGGAAGGTAGTCAAATTGTTTGGTGATTGTATAAAAATGATGTTATGTTGTGAAAAAATACTATTGATGAAGAATTGTTGTTGTGAATGGAGAGGATTGTAGTTATATTTATTATAAGGTCTACCTTCCGAGATGCCTTGTATAACTCTTATTTATTCTGTGATTTAATATTAGCCTTAAACTATGTTAATTCAATGTAATATAGTTGTATTTTTTGAAAAATGTAACATATAAGTTAACATTTGCCGGTTTCGCTATTAATGTAATCGATTTTGTTGTAAAATGATGTTGACAACGGGCGGTAATTATATTATTATAACCTTAGCTGAGGTAAGAGAGAGTGCAGTCTACGCAGTTTAAACAAGAAGTAAAACGAGGGGAATATGGGTAAAAAAACTCCGCTATACAATAACCATATCGAACAAAAGGGGAGAATGGTTGAATTTGCCGGATATGATCTGCCGGTTCAGTATGAGGGTATAGTGGCAGAACATAATGCGGTTCGCAGTAAGGCAGGGTTGTTTGATGTCTCACACATGACTGAATTTTTGCTTACCGGGGATAATTCGATAGAGTGTCTTAACAAAATTCTAACCAACAGTTTTGACAGCTTAGAGCCGGGGCGCGTTAGGTACAGCCCGATGTGCTATCCGGACGGTGGAACGGTGGATGACCTACTTGTCTACTGCATAACAAAAAACCGTTATATTATAGTAGGAAATGCCGCAAACCATGAGAAGGATTATGAATATATCTCGCAAAATCTCATCGATGAAGTAGAGTTTAAAGATCAGTCCGACAAAATTGCACAGCTTGCACTGCAGGGACCGCTTGCAAAGGAGATATTACAGACTCTTGTAAGCTCTGACCTACCATCCGCCTATTACAGTTTTGTGGACAAGATGAAGGTTTCCGGCATTGAATGTCTTGTCTCAAAAACGGGATATACCGGCGAGGATGGATATGAACTGTACTGCAAAGCCGAAGATGCGGGAAAGCTTTATTCTGCGATTATAGCTCATCCCGATGTAACCCCATGTGGGCTTGGATGTCGCGACACACTGCGTTTTGAGGCCGGAATGCCGCTATACGGACATGAACTTTCTCAAAACATCTCGCCAATTGACTGTGGGCTTAACTTTGCCGTAAAGTTTAATAAAGAAGACTTTATCGGGAAAAAGGCATTGGAGCAAGGCACTCCCAATTTCAGGATAGGCCTGCAGATTACCGGTAGAGGAATTGCGCGTGGTGGCGAGGAGATAATGGTAGGTGATATTAAGGTAGGGGTTGTTACCTCGGGAACACATTGCCCCACCCTTGGCGGCGCTTACGCAATGGCAATAGTAGATTCTGATGCTGAGGTTTATGAAATAGTTATTCGCGGTAAAAGGGTGGGAGCTAAACGCTGTGAACTTCCATTTTACAATAAGTCAAATAAGAAATGATTACGAAACAAATAAACAGAGAAAAAGAGAAACAGAAAGGAACATTATGAACGCAAGGGAAGATTTACTTTACACCGAGAGTCATGAGTGGATTAAGGAGGAGTCAGACGGATATCTTGTCGGTATTTCCGAACATGCCGCAAAGGAGCTTGGCGACATAGTATATATTGAGCTACCGACGGTGGATGATGATGTACAGGCTGGTGATTCGATATGTGAGGTGGAGTCGGTTAAATCGGTTTCGGAAATTATTGCACCGCTTACCGGAAAGATAATTGAGGTTAACGATGAACTTGCCGATGCACCGGGAGATATAAACACCGCACCTTATGACAGCTGGATATTTAAAATTAGTGGTGAACCGCCTGTCGAAACAATGACACCGGAAGAGTACACCGCATTTTGTGAAGGGAACTGAAGTTGAACTATCTCTGCAACAAGGAGGATTCGGTAGGGCAGATGCTGAAGGCGCTTTCGATAGAAAGTGTAGAACAGCTTTTTGACACCGTTCCAAAGGATGAATATAAAACAAGCTTAGAACTTCCGATGGGAATTTCGGAGGCGGAGCTTACAGAACAATTTGAGAAACTTGGCAAAAAAAACCGTCACTATGATTCAATATATCGCGGTGCCGGAGCAGAATATCACTACATACCCTCCATCGTTCCGGCGGTTGCCGATAAAGAGGAGTTTTTGACTGCCTATACACCCTATCAACCTGAAATATCTCAGGGGATTCTGCAGTCGATATTTGAATATCAAACCCTTATCTGTAGACTAACAGACATGGAGGTATCCAATGCTTCGGTATACGACGGTTCAACAGCCGCCGCCGAAGCTTGTGTAATGTGCCTTGATAAAAAACATACAGCAATAATCGTGAGCGACACTGTAAAACCGCAGAGCATGGAGGTTATTAAAACCTACGCATACGGTCGTAACATTGATGTTCGGATTGCGCCCTCTAAGGATGGGAAAAGTTTTATAGAGGATATAGGTGCCGAGGTTGGCGCAGTATACTTTGAGCAGCCCAATCGCTTCGGAATTATTGAGGATGCCGAGGCATTGGTTACGCAGATTCACGAGGCCGGCTCGAAGGCAATAATGGGCGTTCATCCATATGCTGCCGCTCTCCTTAAATCACCGGGCGAGGTTGGTGCAGATATTGCAGTAGGTGAAGCACAGCCACTTGGTATGCCTATGTCCTTCGGTGGTCCTTATCTCGGCTTTATGGCAACAAGTACAAAACTCTCACGCAAGCTTCCCGGACGTATTGTGGGGGAGACGGTGGATAGAAATGGTGTAAAGGCATACGTCCTTACACTTCAAGCTAGAGAACAGCATATACGCCGTGAGAAGGCAAGCAGTAACATATGCTCCAACCAGGCAAACTGTGCACTGCGAGCCGCAGTATACATGGCGGCGGTCGGTGGTGAGGGTTTACGTCAACTTGCCGTAGATGGATATTCCCTCTCGCACTATGCATATGACAAGTTATGTGGTATAAATGGCGTAGAACCGGTGTTTTCTGCCGATTTTCTGTTTGAATTTATAACCAAAACTTCCGACGATGATAAAATACTAAAAGTATTAAACGACAACAATATACTTGGTGGAGTCAAAACGGAGCTGGGAATTCTCTGGTGCTTCACCGAGATGAACAATGCACAGGGAATAGATAAAATGATTGAGTTGGTAAGGGGGGCTATTTAAGGTGAAAACTATATTTGAACGCCCTGCCTCGGGTCATCATACAAATTTACTGCCGAGCCTTTCGGTTCCAACGAGGCTTCCCGACGAGAAGTTGCTTGGCAAAACACCGGACATTCCATGCCTTGCCGAGCCGGAACTTGCAAGACACTACAAAGCTCTTGCAGACGAGTGCTTTGCGGTGAGCAGTGGCTTTTATCCTTTGGGAAGTTGCACCATGAAGCACAACCCGAAGGTTGCCGAGCGTGTGGTGAGCAGTCCCGATTTTGCGAGAATTCACCCGCTTGCTCCACAGGAGGATGTACAGGGTGTATTGGAGGCGATGTATGGCTGTGAAAAAGCATTGTGTGCGTTGACCAACCTGGACGTTGCAGCGCTGTCGCCTGCGGCAGGGGCACATGGCGAATTTGCGGCAATGATGGTTATTAAGGCATATAATGAAAGTAGGGGAGAGGGTCACCGAACAAAGGTTTTGGTGCCGGACACTGCACATGGAACTAATCCGGCAACGGCGGTGATGTGTGGATATACCACCGTTGACATAGCGAGCGGTGAGGATGGAAGGGTCGACCTTAAAAAGCTTGAAGAGGCGTTGACCGACGATGTTGCGGCATTAATGCTGACTAACCCCAACACACTTGGAATATTTGAGACAGAAATCCCCACAATTACCTCAATGTGTCACAAAAAAGGCGTAATCTGCTACTACGACGGTGCAAATCTTAACGCAATTATGGGGGTTGCAAAACCCGGTGACATGGGATTTGACCTTTGCCATTTTAATGTACATAAAACCCTCGGAACACCGCATGGCGGTGGTGGCCCCGGAAGCGGACCGATAGTTTGCAGAGATTTTCTTGCACCCTTTTTGCCTGCACCGGTGGTGAGATGTGAGGACGGAGTGTACAGCCTACATACTCCGGAAAAGTCGGTGGGAAGGGTAAAAGCTTTCCATGGGAATGTAGCTGTAACACTTAGAGCCTATTCCTACATGCTATCGCTTGGAGGCGACGGCCTGCGTGAGGCGAGCTGTATGGCGGTGCTTAACGCATGCTACCTCAAACATAGGTTGAGTGAAGTGCTTCCTCCGGTTTACGAGAGCGATACCTTCCATGAGTTTGTTGCCTCGGCAAAACCGTATCGTGACAAATATGGCGTTTCGGCAGGCGATATCGCAAAGGCAATGCAGGACGTAGGGCTTCACCCACCTACCATGTATTTCCCATTGTTGGTGCCGGAGGCGTTGATGTTTGAACCGACCGAGACCGAGAGCAAGGAAACCATCGACGAGGTTGCGGACAGGATTATTGAGATATGCGAGAGGGCAAAAAACGATCCGGAATATTTCGCAAAGGCACCATATAATAAAATTATCTCCCGACCGGACGAGTCGGCGGCTGCAAGAACTCCAAAACTTAAATTTTAGTATTGCCGATGATAATGATTAAAAGTAAAAAGAAGGCAATGCCGATAAAAATCGTGGCAATAATATTAGCGGCGTGTATAGTATTGGGGCTATGCCCCTCTGCTGTGCATGCCGTTAATCCGGTTATAACGAACTTAGAGTTTAAAATACCATCCGCCGGAGCTAACCGTGCGTCGGTACCTTATGTGATGTTTGACGGCGATGGGGTTGGCAGATATAACGTTGCGATGGTTATGCTAAAGGCAGAAAATTCACAGCATGATTACCTTGAAATTGTTGGCGGATATGCCGGCTATGAGGCGATTGAAAATAAATATGCAAAGGCGATGGTACCGAATCATAGCATTGTTCCGAGCGGAACAATCTTTAATGAGGTTAGAGTAGCGGCAGTGTCGGTTGATGAGTTTTACACCGCCGACTTCGATCCTGTCGCCTATATGAACAGTCTACCCGAAACCTACTTTACCGAGGGCGAAAACAAGCTTGCCATAAACATGACGACGAGTACCGTAACGTCTACCGACACAAAAATTGCAAGGAGAATAGGATGGTACGGAGAGTTCGAGCTTTCGGGTCTACCGCCCAACTCCTTCGTTTCGATAAACAGGGTGCTCGGAGTTATTTCAGGAATAAACGGTGCGAGTGACTCTACCGGAGTATTTGAATTTGAGGATAGACCTGTTTACGACATAGAATGGCTGTTAGGGCTTGGTAGCTATGCAACTCCGCCGATATCCGGTACACATGAGGCACGTAGCTATATAGCTACCCAAGGTGTAAGCACAGGAGGGATAATACCCTATACCATAACCACCACGTTATATCCTGTTGGTTATGATATGATATATGATGCATCGAAACAATCGGTGGTATGGAATAACAGCCTTGCAAACGATGGAACGGTAAATAAAGCCTATGGCGATGCATCCTTTACATATTCAGCGGTTAACAGAACATCGGGTGGAGGCGCTATAAGCTATTCGGTACCGAGCAACAACGGAGTTGCAACGATTAATTCTATGACCGGAGCGGTTAGTATCACGGGGCTGGGCACGGTTACGGTAACGGCAACCGCCGCCGCAAAGGGAAGCTACGCAACAACACAGATAACATATAAACTTGTGGTTTCAAAGAGTGTCGGGCCCGAGGCACCGAACGGACTTTCGAGCATAGGGGTATCCTATGAGGGCGGAAGCGACGGTAGGATAATGGGACTTAAACCTTCAATGTTATATGAATACAGAAGTAGCAATACATCGACATGGACGGAGATTTCTGCCGGTGCAACCGAGATAAGAGGACTGTCGGTCGGCAGTTATGAAATACGAATAAGGGAAACCGATATCGCCATGGCAGGTACGTCGGCGGCGGTAGAGGTGGAGATGTTGCCACGGCATGACCTCGCATGGAATAGCACAGACCTCCAGACCAACGGAATTACGATGGATATCAATTCGTTGAGGGAGACTATCGAGGCGGCAGTTCATACGACAGGTGGCTCAAATAAGGTTGTATATACAAGCAGTGATAACGATGTAGCAACGGTGGATAGTAACGGTAAAATCACCGTTACAGGCGTAGGCATTACCGTGATAACTGCGACGGTAGAGAGCGTTGCAGAAAAATACAGCACCACATCGATAACCTATACACTAAAAATTATCGCCGGAGATATAAACTCCGACGATGTTGTGAATAGTGAGGATTTGGAGGAGATAATAACGCCCGAAAACTATAATCGCCCAGCTGATGATGTCGATAGCAACTCGGCGGCAGATATAAATAAGGACGGAAAAATCAACTTTGATGATCTCGCGATGGCAAGAAACAGCAGAAGTTTCGATATTTAGCAGGGGAATTATTCCGCCAAGGTTTTAAAAAGATCTTCAAACAATACATCTCGGTTGATGTTGTATACATATCGAATAGGATGTCGACCCTCATCAAAGCTATAGTGATGGTCGTACTGCGGTATCGGACTCGGCACCAACCTGTCCGACATAAATTTATCGTCAAGCAACCATGCAACGGCGGTTACATCCCAAATTATGCGACTCCAACAGGGTGAATCGCCGGTGCGCAGCGCCTCTTGCTCGGTGGTGTTAATTAGATAGTCGCAAAGCGGATTTTTACCACCCAGCCAGTAACGCAGTTCAGGACCGGTTGTTAAAAATGTGGACACAACACCTACACAGGGTAGCTGTACAACCGCCGCACCACAGCCAAAAATAATCCTTGCGGCGGCAACATCTTGGCACAGATTAAACTCCCTGTTGTCGCTCAGATGATGTGCGTTTCCGCCAAGCCACACTATGACTATACGATCAATAATCGACGGGTTTTGAAGTATTGCCGATGCCACATTTGTTATCGCACCAATAGCGATTACATACAGTGGATTATCCGGTGTGTAGTTCATGGCTCTTGTGCTAAGGTCTGTTGAGGCGTCGGATATGACAGGGCTTTTTTCATCGTTAAGAAAATGAGTAGAGCCCTTATAGACAATGTTAAATAAATCCTTTCGCTCCATTAACTCGAGCACATTTAGTATCTCGTCATAACTTTTTTCCATTCCGTCTGCCGGATTTTCGGAATGGTCGTTATAAAACGGAGCGGCATATAATGCCTTAAGGTTTAATCTTTTTTCCTTCTTAATTAGGTATGCGAGCGCAAATTGATCGTCAATCTCGTTGTAGGTGTCCGTGTCTAAAACGACATCGACGACTTCGGATGGCTTGGTTAATCTTTCGGTTAGGTTTATCATGCATCCACTCCTTCATATAAATTAAATGTCTTTAACTCATCACGGGTTGGGATTGTTTGGGAGGCGCCTTTACGTGTTACGCATATCGCACATGCCTTCATACAACGCTCTAAAATGGTGCTAATCACAATATTATCCGGTGTGTCTGAGGGCGCCTCGGCAAGACCCGCCACAAAGTAACCTATAAATGTATCCCCTGCCGCCGTGGTGTCCACCACTTTTTGTACCTTAACGGCGGGATATTCAAGCCGAACATTCTTGTCTCGGTACATCACACCGTGTTCTCCGAGTGTAAGAACAAAGCGGCTTTCGGGAAATTTTTTTTCTGCGATATCTATTATTGAAGATGGTTCCGATTTTCCTGTTAAAAGCTCACCCTCTACCTCGTTTACAACCAAGATGTCTATCATGTCGAGAGGGTAATTTAAAACATCAGAAGTCATGGGTGCGGGATTAAAGATAATCCGCATACCGATCTTCTTTGCAGACTTAATTATATATGGTATATGGTTAATCTCGTTTTGCAAAAGCAAAAAATCACCGGCGGAAAAATGCGATAATGTGGAGTCTATCTCCTCCTCGGTTATCTCAAAATTTGTGCCGGAGTAAAGGATAATGATGTTTTCACCCTTTTGGGTAAGCTGAATCATGGCATGTCCGGTGGAGGCGTTGTTTTTAATAAAGGTGTGATCAACGTTAACGCCACTCGATTTCAGGGTATCGATTAAGAATTGTCCATCACCGCCGACCTTTCCGGCATGAAAAATACTCTGTCCGGCTCTCGCCACAGCGACAGATTGATTAAGCCCTTTACCACCTGCAAGCTTTTCGTATGAATCGGAGTGCATTGTTTCGCCGACATGCGGAAATCTGTTTAATGCATAAACGAGGTCGATATTTAAGGACCCGTAATTTAATATTTTCATAAATAAGCCCATTCCTTTTTCGATACAAAATTCAGATACCGCCCTTGTAGGCAACTTTTATAATCAATCAACTTGAAAAACGCTACAACGTTTTTCAGCCCAATAGCAAAGCGATATGTCGTTATCGCTTTGCTATTGGGTGCACACAAAAGTGTGCAATTTCACACGTTGGTGTGAAATAGAAGATTTTGAAGTAGTTCATGTGCATTTCATGCACAAAAATCAAGCAACGATTGATTTTGAAAAACATATTGTCTTTCAAGTTGAACTACTGTATTTTAACATTCTCGGATAGGGTGTATTTTTATTAGACAAAGATTTTAAAACCTCGCAGTATTCTGCCGCAATCTTTTTAGCACCGGGTAGATCCTGTAGGCTGTAGTTGCCACATTCCTCGGCAGTCGCACCGGGGATAGCACCCTCAAAATCCTTTAAAAATGCGTATCCGCTGCGAAGCAGATCCAGCACCGTGTCGGTGGAAATTCCCCTTGTTAAAAGGTAAAAACCGGTAAGACATCCCATCGGCCCTACATAGATTATGTTGTCGCTGTACTCGCTGTTTCTAAGGTAGGTGGCAAGAATATGCTCGGTGGTATGGGATACGCCGGGTGTGAGCGGTGTGTCAACATTTGGCTCGCACATCCTAACATCGTAGGTTATTATGTCGTCGTCGGTTCGTGAAATATACACGCCCTTTGGAAGCTCACGATGATCTACGCTAAAGCTTGCTATTCGTTTCATGTTAATACCTCTTTAATATTATAGATTATATTCCTCGGCGATCCTGCGTCGTTTATCAAGCTAAACGGCTATGCTAAAATTTGCCGCTTCTTCCGGAAAATCCGCCGCCCGAAAAACTTCTGCTACTGCCGCCGCCACTGCCGCCGCTACTTGTGTTTATTCTGGTTCGGGTTGTGGTGGTGTGGCTGTATACTTCCTCCTTATGGTGGATGTTCACCCCGCCTTTAGGAACATATTGCACCGCACCTGAATTTTTGTTTATACTTTTTAGCTTGTGTTTTTGCGAGGTCATAAAGGAGAAGGAAAGTATAAAGGAAATCACTAAGGCGGCCAATAGATATGTTCCTTCTATCGACCTGATAAAATGATCGAAAAAGGTGGCAGAAAACTCCTCGTCGGTTAGACTTACAAAGTCGTAAAAACCACCGTACCAGTCATCGTTTGCAAAATTATCCAGAAAATTTTCCTCGATATAAATCAATGTGCTCTCGGGAAAAAACTCGTGCGCCTTATCACCGTAGATGAAGTAGGTGAAATCCCTCGCATTCATGCTCAGCATAAGCATTACGCCATCCTTGCCGTCACCGTAGCCGAGGTCGTTATCGCTGTAAAACTTTGTTCCGGCGTCCTCAATGTAGTAGGAATCCTCAATGACATTATAATCATCTATGGTCATTATGTAGACCTCTACCTGATGTTGCTGCGCTATCGCCTGTGTCATGCTGGTGAGCATTGCCTCCTGCGCGTCGGAAAGAATGTCCGATGCATCCATAACGTTGCCGATAACGATACTCTCATAAGTCTCTATGCGTGACTGCTCTGCGTTTAGCACCGATATGATGTTGTTCTCGTTAAGTATGTAGTAATCGACTATAAAATCATAGTAGTAGGTGGTTTCGAAAAAGGATGAAATTAGGTAGCTGTAATTTTGCTCATTGGCATATGCATATGAGGTATAGTAGTCAAAATCGGTTGATGCATGATCTATATAGAGCAACATTCCCGGGTGTTCGTCAAGGTTGAGCGCTTCGGCATATTTCTCAGTCGCCGAGTATATGTTGGGATGCTCTTGCTCGGTATAGTCTAGGCCGGTTACAACATAAAAACTCAGTCCATACTGTTCGTAAATTCGTTGAGACTCTGCCTCGAAATATTCCTCCTGCTCGCCGGTAAGCATGTCGCCCTCATCCATCACATAATCGGTTGAAAGGGATGATTCGGCATAAGCCGGAACAATCATAATTGATAAAAGTATCAATAATAAAGCAATTTTCTTCATACTCATCCTCCCTCAGCTCGCTAAAAAGGCGATAATTGCGTATATGGCCACGGTTCCAAGCGAGGTTAACCCTATGGCAGAGGCGAAATATTTAAGCATGTCGCAGGGGAGATTCCCGGCAAACTGTCCCGTTTGTCCGTTCATTGCAAAGAGATATACCTTGCCTCGCCAACGGGTGGTGAGAAGCCATACCGGAGTCATGGCATATCGCACCTCGCCTCTTATAAGGTTGGTGTTATTTGATGTCTCGTTGCATTTATCATAACCCTCAACACTTCTTCTGAGTAATGCGAGTGCGGTAGTGACCGCCCTTGAATCGGCACGGGGGGCACACTGTTCGAGAGAAACATCGTATTTATCTGCAAGAAATCCCGGCATATAAGCCATGGAAAAAGGTTTTAACTCGCTGTAGTCATATGGCTCTATCGACTCCATATACTCATCCGGCATCTTACTGGAAGAGTCCACCGGTATATCCTCAAAAATTATCCTACCGGTACGATGAACATCATAGTGTTTTGTGGTGGTGGTTCGGTAGTTACCGCTGGTCGTCGAACTTGAGTTGGAGGCTTTATACCTAACATCTGCGTCCACGGCACCGTCAAACAGCCACACCGGAACATAAACGCCCTTTATCTCTTCGATATGTAGGTCCTGTGTAAAGAATTTTGGTAGTAAATACTTACCTTTACAGTGTTTTTTAAGTGCGTTTTTAGCGTCGTCCTTGGTCAACTTAAAGGGGATCACATAGTCCGGACGAAGTGCGCCTGCAAACTGTCCCGGCACAACGGTATTGTTGCCACAGTATAGACAGCTGGTGGCGGCGGTGGTATCGTCGCAGATAATCTCGGCACCACAGGAGGTGCAGCCGTAGGCTCGCATATGTGCGGCATCCTCGCCCCAGTTGTTGTTTAATGTTGCGTTGTTCCAGTCTGATTGTTCGGCAGCTTTTGCAGCATCGGTGTTTTGTTCCTCGTACAATCGTTGAATCTGCTCCACCCTATAGGTGCTCTCGCAGTGGTCACACTTAAGCATACCGAGCGTTGCATCAAAACGAAGCGGACCGGAACAGGCGGGGCATTGATAGTTGGTAGAATTATCCATAAATCTCACCTTTTATATAATTTGAGTGTCCTCTCGGCTATATCATCCCAGCTGTATTTGTTGCAAATAAAGTCGGCAGAAACTGCTTTGTAGCCATTAACAAGCTCGGGGCTATCACATAAATATTGTAGTTTCTGGGTGAGCTCCTTGACATTCGAGCGTTCAAACATAACCGCCTTGTCCTCCACGACCTCAGCAATCTCATCGATATCGGAACCGAGAACACAGCCGGAGTAGCTCATCGCTTCTAATAGGCTAAGTGGCATTCCCTCAAGATCGGAGGGTAGGGTGTAAACATATGCGTTGCTGTACAGCTCCTCCAATGTTCTACCGGAAACAAAACCGGTAAACACTACCCTGTCGTCACCCTTTGCAAGCTCTTTGATTTCGTTATAGTAGCTGTCGGTATCGCTTGCTCCGCCGGCAATTATTAATTTTTTATCCGTCTTAACATCTTTATACGCAGATATAAGGTAGCTTATGCCCTTTTCCGGAACAATTCTTCCAAGAAATAAAATATACTCATTCTCACCGACACCGAATTTTTCGGTAATTTCTTTTGCCGACACCTTTTGAGGTCTGTTAACGCCGTTTGGTATAAATATCGTGTCTCGGTTGTAGGTGTCCTTAAAATATTTTTTGACATTTTCGCTGAGCACAATTATCTCGTCGGCACATCGAACTGCCATCTGCTCGCCAAACTTAATGTATTTTGTGGCAAAACCGCCCCATTTACCCCTCTGCCAATCCAGTCCATGTATGGTGGCTATGCACCTTTTACCGAATATTTTAGGAATAAACATCATGGCACAGGGACCCTCGGCGTGAAAATGAATAACATCACAGCCGGAGAAGGTTGCCTTTACTGTAGCAAAAAAAGATGATGTCATCGCCGCTAATCCTTTTTTATCTAATGTTGGTACAGATTTTATCCGTATCCCCTTGTAGCTATCAAGCTGTTCCTTATTTGTGAACTCCTCACCGGAAACATGTTTACCCCTGCGATTATAACAGACAACCTCGTTACCGAGTGCCGCCATTCTTACAGCAAGCTCCTCCACCACAATTTCCACACCACCCTCGCGTGAAGGTATACGCTTATGTCCTAACATTGCAATTTTCAAAATTTTTACTCCGTATGTTTTTACTTTATTATATCATCTTTATGTTTCATAAACAATATAAAAGTAGTAAAATGATTGTTGATTTCTTCGTTGTAAAATATTATACTTAGACTAAGATAGACGCAAGGTGAAATATGAGAGATAGGTTAGTGTTTATAGGCGAAATACATACGCCCTACGAGAGTATAGAACAATGCCCCGCAAACATCACGCAGGAAGGATCGCCGTGTAGCGTCGTAATTTATGACGATTATAAAACCGAAATGTTCGGACTGCGAAGGGGGCAAAAAATAATGCTACTCTACTGGCTTTGCGATGTAACTATCGAAAAAAAGCTGTTTTACGGTGCATTTGCCCTGCGAACGCCACACCGACCAAACCCAATAGCCGTTGCCGTGGTTGAGATAGTAGATATAGCAGAAAATGTTATAAGGGTAAATGGAATGGATTGTCTAAATGGCACAAAGCTTTTGGATGTAAAACCTGCAATCAATGAGGAGAGGGAATAGGCATGAAAAAGAATGTTGTTGTTATTCTGTGTGATCAGTTAAGGGTAGACCATCTGTCCTGCTACAATGAAAGCTCGGCGGTAAAAACCAAAAATATCGATTCTCTTGCAGAGGGTGGGGTTCTGTTTAAACATGCCGTGACCGCATCTCCGGTCTGCGCACCCAGCCGTGCCTCTGTTATGACGGGAAGATACGTGAGTGATCACGGTGTATGGACGAATGACATCGCCTTTAGAGACGGAATGGAGCTTCTTCCACAGCGAATGAAGGAAAACGGCTACTCATGCGGCGCTTTCGGGAAGTTGCACCACTACCCTGCAAGGGACAGCAAGGGTTTTGACTATGCCTGGCAGATGGAGGAAAATCGGCTTGCAGAGGAGGACGATTACTATAAGTATCTGCACGAAATACATCCCGAGGTGCAGGATTCATTCGGGCTCAAGGATGGCGGTTTTCCATATTCTCCCGAGGAGTATTACGAGGCACAGATAGCAAAAAGAGCTGTTCGATATATTGAAAGCGTCAAGGACAAAAACTTTTTTACATGGGTGTCCTTTCAAGGACCACATACACCGATAGACCCTCCGCAGACGGATTATGCAGTCGATACCAACATGGTCAAGGAACCGCATAATAGAGATTTTATTCCGCCCTGTGAGGTTACAAAATACCGCAGAAGCCGTGCAAAGGTTGAGGATATCGGTTATGAGATGGAGTATCGAAAAGGCTATGCACAGCTGGTTGAGTTTATAGACAATCAGGTGGGTAGAATTATTTCCTATCTTAAGGACAACGGTCTGTACGAAAACACCATGATAATTTTTTCTACCGACCATGGCGACATGTGCGGAGACTACAACATGCACCAGAAAGGACCTTACATCTACTCTGCACAGTTTGAAGTGCCGCTGATAATAACCAACAACGACAGGTTGCCGAAAAATGTTGCAAGCGATATACTCACCGGAAATCTCGACATAGCCTCTACCGTTTTAGCGGCGTGTGGTGATGACAGGGCATTGGCATATTCAAGAGACATTGCCAAAATGTATAACGATGCAGGATACGCAAGGCGGGAGATGTTCTCGGAGTTCAGCGACTCAATGAAGGTGATCTCTACCAAGGAATACCGCTTTGCATACTTTCCCTTTACCGGGGAGTGTGAGCTGTTTTTACTGACCGATGAAACGAACAACCTCGCAGATTTGCCGGAATATCAGGAGATGAAGCTGAAATTCATGGCAGATATTATTGACTATATGGTGGTTGCCAAGGGCGCAAAAATAGAGGCGTGGGACAACACGCCAAAGGTGCAAAAAGGTTTAAATGAAAAGTTTTCAAGCTGGCAGGACGACATGGAGATATGCCTACCTATCCCATCAATGCAGGAAATAGAATCGCTAAAAGCCGACGGCTTAGACGCTACCTACAACGAGTTTTGTAAAGAAAAATATGTTTCACGACATTACGGCTTGTATTGGGATGAAACCATAGCCTCAAAAAATGGCTGATATTCCGTTATTATAAAAAATTTCGTTTGTGCACGTCGGTGTAGTGTTGCTCAATAATAATAACCACCTTACAGTTTTCTACCTTTTCGGTGATTTTATCGGTAAGTTCCCGCCTCACCTCTTTTGCAATGAGCTTCGGCTTAATGGGCAGGGTGAGGTCAAACTTGATTTTAATGTTTTCCGGCGTAAAAACAGCCCTGAAATCATGCATTTTAAGCTCCGACGATATCTCACGGCTTAAACCCTCTACGATATCTCTCAAAGCCTCTACACGTTCGTCACTCACAACAGGGTCGAGGTGTAAGGTAAGGTTTACATCGTATTGTTCATGCACGGTAAATTCGATTTCATCGATTACTTCATGACTGTAAAGCAGGTCGTTATCCGCCGACATCTCGACATGTGCCGAGGCAAAAACCGTTCCCTCGCCGTAGCTGTGAACTATAAGGTCATGAACCCCGAGCACTCCCTCGCTCGACATTATTCTTTCGGTTATTGCCAAAATTAGTTTTTCATCCGGCGGTGCACCTAAAAGCGGCGCGGAGGTTTCCTTTACAAAACCTATGCCGGAAACTATAATAAAAATTGCAACCGCAAAGCCGGCATATCCGTCCAGCGAAAAGCCTGTGAGCTTGGAGAGCGGTATGCTTATCAGCACCGTCAAACCTGCTATTATGTCGTTTCGGCTGTCTGCCGCCGTCGCCATAAGGGTGGAGGAGTTTATTTTTTTACCTACCAAGCGATAAATATATATCTGCCATAGTTTAATTAGTATGGAGAAAAGCATAACTGCAACTGCAATAAAACTCAGCCCGGTTGCCTCGGGCTGAATTATTTTTTTAAAGGATTCAAAAGCGAGCTGTATTCCGATAAATATAACCACAAAGGATACCGTCAGCCCTGCAATATACTCCATTCTTGCATGACCATAAGGGTGTTCCTTGTCGGCAGGCTTACCCGAAAGGTGAAAACCCACCATGGTCACCACCGAGCTTGCGGCATCGCTTAGGCTGTTTGCCGCATCGGCAATAATGGCAATGCTCCCGCCAAGTATGCCGACTATAAGCTTTAGTAGGGAGATAATAATGTTGCTGATAATACCGAGAAGTCCGGCGGCACGCCCATACCCCTCTCTGCTTCTATCCTTCCCGGATAACGTTACGAGTAAAAATTCTGTCATAAACCCACTTATTTAAAGTACATGTATAGCTGACAGCTTAACATTCCGTTATAAAGCTTTCTCCTTCGGTCTGCCTTTTCACCGAAAAGCCGTTCAAACTCCGACTCAGGTGATATGATGTAAGCGGCGGCGGAGGATGGTCTTATTTTTTCTCCAAGTGCCTTAATTATACGCTGTGCCTCCGCGTCTTCACCGAGACGTTCACCATAGGGAGGGTTTGCAAGTATCACACTTTTTTCGGTAGCTTTAAAATCGTATAGGTCACCACGCTCAAAGCTACAGTATTCGGCAACGCCGGCAAGCTCGGCATTCTGAACCGCCACGGTAAGCGCCTCGTCGTCTATGTCATAACCGATTGCTTTAAAATCAGCCTCAATGAGTCTTGTAGCGGAGGCACTCTCCCTCGCTTTCTCCCATACAGAGTAGGGTATGAGTCCATTTCGTTCGGCGGCAAAGCTGCGATTTAGACCGGGTGCAATTCGCAGTGCTTTTTGTGCCGCCTCGATTAGCAACGTGCCGCTTCCGCAACAGGGATCAATAACAGTGCTGTCGGGATAAATACGAGCTTGATCTACAATTGCTGCCGCAAGGGTTTCCCTTATCGGTGCCGCCATTGCGTTACGGCGGTAACCGCGCTTATGCAATCCCTCGCCACTGGTATCCAAAAACAGCTCGACAACATTTTTTCTGATAGAAAATCTCAGCGAGAATTGCCTGCCCTTTTCGGGAAGGAACTGGGTGTTATGCCCTTGTTGAAGTCGTTTAACCACAGCCTTTTTAACTATGCTTTGGCAGCTCGGCACGCTGGATAGGGTGCTGGAAAGGCTTGCGCCTTTTACAGGAAACCGCCCGTCTTTAGGAATAAAATCCTCAAAGGGAACGGCAAAGACGCCGTCAAAAAGATCATCAAACGTCTCTGCCGTAAATGTTTTAAGCAGTATCAAAACCCTCTCGGCACAGCGAAGGTTAAGGTTGCATGAGGCAATAACCGACTCGTCACCGGTGTAGTACACCCTACCGTCGTTTACCCGTATGTCCTCACCACCGGCCCTTTTTATCTCAAAGGAAAGGGTTTTTTCCGCCCCGAAAAAACAGGGGGAAACAAGATTATATTTTGCCATTAATCGAGTTCCGGAATAAGCACGCCGTATCCACCGTCGTTACGGCGGTAGCATAACTCCATCGATCCGGTATCTGCGTTCATATACATATAAAAGGAATGTCCAAGAAGATTCATCTCTAAAATAGCCTCCTCTAGGGTACAGGGCTTAACAGGGAATCTTTTTTCTCTTATAACCTCAAACTCCTCCTGCTCATGCTCCTCAACACTATAGTCGTCAAATGCCTTGGCATGAAGTTTTTTCTCAAGGTGTTTTTTGTGCTTTATTATCTGGGTAGTGATTACATCAAAAACTGCATCAACGGCATTTTCCATACGTGGTGCCGAGCGCTCTGCTCTAACCACGAATTTACCGTCCTTGATCATAACCTCCACCGTTTGTGCCGATTTATCCACCGTTACCGTGACATGTGCAACGGCATTGTCGGAAAAGAATTTGTCTAATTTCGCCGCCCTCTTTTCAGCCTTTTCACAAAATGCGTCCTTAAGGTCGACTCTTCTACCGGCAAAATCCATCTTCATAGTAAACTCCGTTCTTTCTTGTTTTACCAACTTATAACAGAAACCTGTAACAGCAAACGGTAACAGCCCTCTGTTGCAGTCCTCTGTTATACTAATATGATAACACATAGATGTAAAATTGCAATAGCATTAGAATGTTTTTGGTCAATTTTACAAATATCTTTTTATAATATAGTAGTTTAGCTTGAAAAGCAATGTACCATTTTTCAAGCTAGTTGATTATAGAGCTAAATAAGGGGTTGAATAAGAAGGTGCTATATGATAAAATTTTAAAAAAAGCAGAGGTGAACATGAATATTTCAACCGAAAATATGCCGGTAATTGTTATTAAGAAGAATGTCGATTCCGTTACCGCCTATGCCGCAGAGGAGTTGAAAAGATATCTTAAAAAAATTTTTGGCAGAGAACCTCAGATTTACGATGATGAAGGCATACCCGATGATGTGATGTTTATCTCGATGGGGTATACCGCATTATGCGAAAAGCATCGGTTGGAATACAGTGGTAATATAGAGGGTTTTCGTCTGGTCGTAAAGGATGATGCTGGGTTTATCCTTGGCGAGGGGCGTGGCTTGCTTTACGGAACCTATGAACTATTAAACAGGATTGGTGTAAGATTTTTTACGCCGGAAGTTGAGAGTGTACCAAAAAACTCCTTTTTATATATAGAAAACCTAAACTACAGCTATGCACCCGCTTTAGAATATCGAGACATCTCCATGACACCCTTTAAAACTGCCGGCTTTGCCGTAAAGTCTCGGCTAAACGGCGATATATCCGAGCGAGAATGTCATGGTGGTGGTGTGAAGTACGCAAAGGATTACTTTGTACACACCTTTGAGCGGCTATTCCCAACCGATAAATATTATGACGAACACCCGGAATATTATTCCTTGATAGACGGCGTAAGGCTACGTGAAAAAAGTCAGCTCTGCCTAACAAACCCCGAGGTTTTGGAGATAGCGGTAAATAAAATAAAGAAGGTTATCGCCGATAACCCCGACGCAAAAATTATCTCGGTGTCTCAAAACGACAATGTGAACGGCTGTCGGTGTAACGAATGCCGTGCAATTGATGAGCCGGAGGGGGGAGCGGCTGGCACGCTTATTCATTTTGTAAATGCTATTGCCGAACAGCTACAAAACGACTACCCCGACATACTTATCGATACCCTCGCATACCAGTATACACGTCGACCGCCGAATACGATAAGACCGCACCCTAACGTGTGTGTACGCCTTTGTACCATAGAGTGTTGCTTTACACATCCGCTGAGGGATTGCCATGTCGAAAACTCCGAGGCGATGTCGGTAAAATACAATGGCTCTTTTGCAGAGGATTTAATCGGCTGGGGCAGGGTTGCAAATCATCTGTATGTATGGGATTATGTCACCGACTTTTCCCACTACCTATTACCATTTCCTAACTTTAAGGTTCTTGCGGATAATATAAAGTTTTTTATCGAGAATAATGTTAAGGGTGTTTTTGAGCAGGGCTGTGCGACGCCCGGTGGCAGTGAGATGTCGGATTTAAGGGCATACATTCTCGCTAACTGCCTTTGGGATTCAGGATGTGACGATAAACTTTTAACGGAGGAATTTTTAGCCGGAGTTTACGGTAAAGCGGGTATATATATAAAGAAATACCTTGACACGGTTGCCGAGGCAATAGAAAAAACAGGCTCACATCTGTATTGTTACGACCACCCGGGTCGCCACTGGCATAGCCTTGGTTTGGTTGAGGAGTGCGCCGAAATTTTTAAACAGGCGCTGACGGTAGCAGAGAATGAGGCGATTTATCACCGTGTAAAGAAGGAATCACTAGCCGTAGATTATCTGCGGGCCACCCTACACAAAAGAGGGAGTGAGGAACGTAACATGCTGATAGACGACCTTGTAAAGGAGGCGAAAAAATACGGAATAGCGGAACTTTGGGAGAGAGCGCCCTTTGATGAGGGTGTGAAAATATTAAAGGGAGAAATAACCCCAAAGGATTACGACCCCCTCTACATCTTTGTCGAGTAACTATTTTGTTTGGCCGATGCCTAAATGTAGTCGTTGTAAACCCTCTTGCCTATGCACAAAATCACTGTATTCACGTAAATTTTTTAATCTTTTGAATCAAATATATGCATGAAATCGGAACTATAAAACGAATTTTGAAGTGGGTCTACTGTATTTGACAATCACATAAAAGGTTAGTATAATTATATAGTAACAACATCGGAGAAATACTATGTCGGCTATATTCGGATGTGTGGACTTTGGCGGGGAGAAGCTTCCTGAAAACCTCGTAGCAGAGATGGAAACCCCATTTTTAAATTTTAAGATTGACGAATATTTAAAGCACCAAGACGGCAATGTCGCCATGGGGTGTGGGTTGCAGTATATAAAGGTATGGTCTAAGAATGACAGACTGCCGATAGTGGACGGTGAGAATGGCATTGTGTTTACTGCCGACTGTATAATAGATAACCGCGGTGAGCTTATTGCCGAGCTCTGCCCCGGCGAGGATAAGATTCCGGACGGAAAACTTTTGTATCTTGCCCTACAAAAATGGGGTCCCGACATGGCAAAGCGGGTGTATGGTGCTTATTCCTACGCACTATGGGATGAAAATAAAAAACAGCTTACCCTTGGGGTGGATCATACCGCCTGTCGTGCGCTTTATTATCGTCGTCACGGCAACAGGCTGTATTTTGCAACCAGAATGGAATCGATACTCGCCGTCACTCCTAAAAAACTCTACGAGAAATGGATGGCAAACTTCTTTGCCTTACCGGCACTTATGATTTTAGAAAATGCCGTGGATACTCCTTTTGAGGATGTTTATCGGATGGTTAGTTCGCGGTACAATGTGTTTACTGCACAGGGCGTGAACGAGACTAAATATTTTGACTTTGAAAAGGTAGCGCCGCTAAAACTCGGTAGTGATGAGGAATATAAGCAGGCATTCAGAAAGCTGTATAAGCAGTGTGTAGAAGAGGCGATCGATGGAGTCTCGGAGAATGTCGGGATTATGATTTCGGGCGGTTTCGACTCCTCCACTGTGGCGGCATTTGCGGCAACTAAGCTAAAGGGCGAGGGTAAGAATCTACTGGGTTATACCCATGTTCCGGTGGATGGGTATGAACAACGTGCAAGCAAACAGCATCACATTGGGGATGAGACGAAGTCGGTGTTGAAGATATGTGAAATGTACCCCAATATAAAGCCAAGCTTTTTAAAAAGTCCCGAGTCAGACGGTTTCTCCAACATCGCCGAGATACAGCAGGTGTACGAAACTCCCTATAAAACCATGACGAATATCGACTGGATTTTCTCCCTTTACAAAAAGGCGGGGCAGGATAATTGTCGCATGCTGTTGACCGGTCAATGCGGAAACTTTACAGTGTCATACGGCAGAGCTCCGGAGTTTTATCTTTACGAAATGCTGAGGAGAAATAACTTTATAAAGGCTTACAGGTTAGCAAGCAACTACTGCAAGGCACATAAGTTTAGCAGAAAAATATACTTTAAGTATCATTTAAAGGAATATTACTCGTATTATTTTACCAAGGCATCGAGTGAAAACCTTTTCGAACGTTGCTTCACATCGCAGCAAAAGGCGGAGGAGTTCGGTGTTATAGACACGGTAAAGCATTACCATGAGTTTATGACAAAAAAGCCCTATCAACACTATGAGTTTCATAAAATGAGAAGGACGATAGGCGGTGATTCAACCTTTTCTCACACCTCGGAGTACGACACTGCATTTTCTCTTAAAAATGGAATGGTGTTGAGAGATCCAACAAGAGACCCGAGGCTACAGGCGTTTTGTAGCTCCTTGCCGATGGAGTGTTTTATCAACGAGATACCGCAGACCAAAAGGTTGGTGCGTAGCTATTGCTCTGATTTAATACCGAAGGAGTTTTTGCCTGAAAGTGCACCACGCGGCTTGCAGGCGTCTGACTGGAGGGAACGTATTATAGATAGATGGGACAATTTATACCCTGTTGTTAAGGATACAATATTAAACGGATCCGCAATGCGTTTTCTTGATGAGGAGAAAATTGCTAACATGGTGGAGGAGAACAGCCAGGTACCGGAGGATTTATATGGGTACAGCTTTAGAGATTTCGGCATGATATATGGTGCATCGTTGTTTTTGAAAAAGCATAACTTCTAACACTTGCAGTAAAAAAGCTTACAATCCTGTTAGAATTATTTACAAAGAAAAAATATGTGCTATAATAAGGTCAAGTTAAAAACAAACACAAAACATTATATATTTTTTGAAAGGTGATTATTATGAAAAAGACATGGAACACTCCAGAAGTAGAGAGCATCAACATCGCAGCAACAGCAACTGACTTTGCAGAAGCAGGTAACGACACAGGCGTTTTCGACGCTCCCGGTTTTGGCGAAGGCTGTTCTTTAATCCCCGGCATCGGATCGCAGTGCTCCTAATATCTAAATAAAGATAACTTAAAAAGTCTTGAGAATAATTCTTAGGACTTTTTTGTTGTTTATAGAAGCGCGAAACAAGCGACATTTTGTAGCCATCAAAATTATTTTATAAAAAACTTACAATCCTGTTAGAATTATTTACAAAGAAAAAATATGTGCTATAATAAGGTC
>CAYJKY010000020.1:0-21186 GCA_964370825.1 uncultured Oscillospiraceae bacterium | reverse complement strand
ATCCCCGGCATCGGATCGCAGTGCTCCTAATATCTAAATAAAGATAACTTAAAAAAAGTCCTGAGGTAAATCCTCGGGACTTTTTAGCACGAGGATTTTCTTCGGGACTTTTTAGCACGAGGATTTTCTTCGGGACTTTTTAGCACGAGGATTTACCTCGGGATTTTTTGTGGTTTTATATTGCAATGCAAAAATTTATTTACATTTTACCTGTAATATATTACAATATAATAGTATAGGTTATGTTAAGGAAAAATCGATATGTTGGATAAGATTGAGTATACGGTAAAGGATATCTTTGGGGACTATGCAATTCTGCTGAGCGAAAAGGGCGAAAATCAGGTGGCTTTATTTTTTCTGCCGCAGGAAATTGAGATAGGTAGTAAGGTTATATATGAAAACCTTGAGTATAGAATGGGATAATTGGTAGCATTTTTATGCTGTTTGTTATATAATATTACTAAAGATAAGAACATGGGATGAAATAATGGCTGATAAAAGTATTTTAGATGGGGTGAAAAGAGTTCACTTTATAGGAATAGGGGGAAGTGGTATGTTGCCACTTGCCGAGATACTTCACGGGTTCGGCTATAGCGTGTCCGGTAGTGATATAAACGAGGGGAGCACAATAGACATACTGCGTGGTATGGGTGTGCCGGTGCAAATTCCGCATGATGCCGGATGTGTCGCCGATGCCGAGCTTGTTGTTTACACCGCCGCACTGTTTCCCGGTAATCCGGAGCTAAGCACAGCAAGGGCGATGGGAATACCCTGTGTCGAACGTTGCGTGATGCTAGGTGCGGTGTCGGATCGCTACAATAACCGTGTCTGTATAGCGGGAACTCACGGAAAAACTACCGCAACAGCCATGACGACCCAGATGCTGTTGATGGCAGATATAGATTATGCCGCCGTTATAGGTGGCAAACTTCCCTATATAAACGGATATGGTAGACACGGAACGGCGGATTCCATAGTGGTAGAGGCATGCGAATTTTCCGACACCTTTTTAAAGCTTAATCCCACCGTTAGCGTTATTTTAAACATCGATGAGGATCATCTCGACTATTTTAAGACCATGGAGCGTCTCATGGCATCCTTTAAAGAGTTTGCCGAAAAGGCGGCATACCTTGTGCTTGCTAACGGCGATGACGAAAACAGCTTACAGCTTGTCGCCTCGCTGGATAACAAGCGTGCCCAACTTTTCGGGCTTAACGATGGTTGCCAGTTTCAGGCGGTTGATGTAAAGGTAGAGCCGGACGGCTTTTACAGCTTTACCGTTTTACATCTGCTAAAACCGCTCGGAAGGGTAAAACTTTCGGTACCGGGTAAACACAACATATACAACGCTCTGGCGGCGGTCGCTATAGGCTGCATCGAAAAGGTTCCCTTTGAGAAAATCGCCTCCGGAATTGAGGCTTTTCGTGGTGCGGGCAGGCGTTTTGAGATACTCGGAAATATTAACGGCGTAACGATTGCCGATGATTACGCACACCATCCCGCCGAGGTGGAGGCGACATTAAAGGCGGTGAAACAGCTTGGATACAAGCGGGTTATAGCACTTCACCAACCCTTTACCTACAGCAGAACAAAACTGTTGTTCGACGATTTTTGTGAGGCATTAAAGCTCGCCGATGTTACACTGCTAACCGCAATAATGGGAGGCAGAGAGGTCGACCCGGGCGATATAACCTCGGCAATGCTTGCCGATAAAATCGGATGTGAATGGGTAGAAACCTTTGAGGAGGCGGTGGATAAGCTTGCCGACATGGTGCAGGAGGGTGATCTCGTGCTATCGATGGGTTGCGGAGACATCTATAAGGCGGCAAAAATGTTGGTAGAAAGGCTTAAAAAGGAATGACAAAATCTGTAATTGCGGTTCACGACATATCCTGCTTCGGTCGGTGTTCCTTAACGGTGGCACTGCCTATAATAAGCGGATGCGGCGTGAACTGTACGGTGTTGCCTACGGCACTGCTCTCGACCCACACGGGTGGGTTTAATAATCCGGTGAAAATTGATTTAACCGACAATATTTTACCGATATATAATCACTGGAAAAACGAGGGGCTTTCCTTCGATGGAATTTACACCGGATACCTCGGTTCAACAAAACAGCCGGATATCCTTATCACCATTTTTGGCGAGATGAAGAAGAATGGCGCTAAAATTTTCGTCGATCCGGTGATGGGGGATAACGGCAAACTTTATAGCAGTATCGATAAAAAAATTGTCGAGGGAATGAGACGAATGGTTGCCATGTCGGACATTGTCATGCCGAACATTACCGAGGCATGTTTGCTGTTAGATATTCCCTATAGCCCTATGCCTCATGACGAGAAATTTGTCGAAACCCTGCTAAAAGGAATGATTTCGCTCGGTGCATCTCAGGCGGTAATAACCGGAGTAAATCCGGACAAGGAGAGTGTGGGTGCCTGTTATTTGGGGGATAACGGTAAAATATCGGGTTGTTATCGAACACGGACGCAGGGAAGTTACCACGGTAGTGGCGACATGTTTGGCAGTGTGCTTGTGGGTAGGCTGATGCATGGTGACGATATGGACACTGCAGTGGAGACTGCGGTAGATTTCGTTGCTGAGGTGATAAAGGCGAGCGCAAAGGAAAAAATGAAGGATACTCGAGCAGGTCTGTGTTTTGAGAGGGAGTTGTGGAGGCTTAACGATGGTTGATATAGTTTTGTTAGAGCCGCAGATACCGCAGAACACCGGAAACATTGCAAGGAGCTGTGCCGCCACCGGTGCAACACTTCACCTAATCAAACCTCTCGGCTTTGAAATTGAGGATAAAAAGCTAAAACGTGCAGGGCTGGACTACTGGTCGCTGTTAGATATAAGATATTACGAGAGTTTTTCGCATTTTTTAGAAGAGAATAACAACCCCGAGTTGTTACTGTTCTCCACAAAGTCTGCGAGGCTGTACACCGACTGCGACCTGACCGGAGATGTGTTTTTGGTTTTCGGTCGGGAGGATAAAGGCTTGCCGGAGAGTTTGCTTTCAAGCTACAACACCGCACGGCTTCCGATGATTGCATCGGCAAGGAGTCTAAACCTGTCAAATTCGGTTGCGGTTGCTGTGTTTGAGCAGCTTCGCCAAAAAGGTTTTAAGGGCGATTTTACCGAACAACAGAGATACGAGTAAACAATTAAAAAGGAATTAAAGGAAATACATATGTTTAACCAAAAAAGAATAGCAGCAGATATTGCAAAGGGTGCCATGCTTGCCGCTATTTATGTCGCAATATCACTTATATTTACACCGCTGAGTTATGGTCCGGTTCAGATTCGATTCGCCGAAGCGTTGGTTCCGCTCGCCACCCTGTCGCCTTTTGCGGCTGTCGGTCTTGTGGTAGGGTGCTTTATAACCAATCTTTTCAGCCCGTTCGGATTGATTGACATTGTTTTCGGAACGCTCGGAACTGTTTCGGCGGTAAGCCTCGGTTACCTCTTTCGCAAGGTAAGAGTGCTAAACTTTCCAATTGCAAGTGCTTTTTGCGCTGTGCTAACCAATGCATTAATTCTTGGCCCGGTGCTATGTTATTTTGAGCTCGGAAGGATTGACCTACTTTTCGCAGGCGGAATAGCACTGCAAATTGCAGTAGGACAGATTATCTCCTGTACCCTATTAGCCTATCCGATTTTCAGATATGTCGAAAAGTCAAGGGTATTAACCGCTAACAAGCCAGGATAAAGGTGAAAATACATCGAAATATAATGTCACGGCACTTTATTTGAGATACTCGATTACCATGAACAACAGGACAACATTGTTTAAACGATTCGGAAGTATTGACAAAACGATGGGATAAATATTATAATAAATATTCATAGCACATAGCTACATACACAAATGCAATTTCTTATACAAATGCCCTACATAGCACGCACTATGCAAGCACATAGTTTTAATGGTGTTAAAAAAGAAGGTTAACTATTATGAGAAAAGAACTGCAAAAAACATTATCCCTAAAATACAGTCTCACAGATGCCGATACCTGTAGCATTTGTGGGTTTGAGGAGTATGAAAATCAACTAAACTTTGCTCATAATGATGTAAAAGGGACTATCGATTTTGATGGTGACGATAGTCTTTTTTGTGTATCGTTGAAGCTACGTAACATTCATGAGAGTTCCTATATACATAGTAGATTTGAGAAGGTTGCATTTTCATTAAAGGTCGATAAGGAAGATACTTTCCTTGCGCATTATAACTATAACGGTTGGTGGACAAAACCGTTTTTTGCAAAAGAATATAGAGATATTCCTAAAAATACTCAGCTACTTTCCTGGCAGAAGGATGGCGTGTTTTATGTGTTGTTGACATTGTGCGATGATAACTTTAAATCACTGATAACGCCAACAGAAAAAGCAGTTGGGGTTGAGCTTGTATCCAACACATGCGGATACTCTAATATACAGTCTAAAGCCTTTGTTGTGTGCTGTGATACTGACCCTTATATCGCATATAAACGTGCAATGCGTTATGCACTTGAAATTCTTGACACCACTAATAGGTTGGTTGATGCAAGAAGATATCCCGAGGTGCTCAACTATCTCGGGTTTTGTACATGGAATGCTTTTTATAGTGATGTAAACAGCGATGGTGTGATAGAAAAGGCGGATGAATTTTTACAAAAAGAGTTGCCGGTTAAATGGATGCTTATCGATCATGGTTGGTCAAGGCAGGAGGATGAGATGCTTTGCGGCTTTGATGAGGATAAAATTAAGTTCCCCGGGGGACTTAAATCGCTTAAAAAGGAACTGCAGAAAAGAGGAGTTGATTATTTAGGTGTCTGGCAAGGGTTTGGCGGGCACTGGGGTACGATCAAATGCGATTCTGATGTCTACAACCTTATGCGAGAAAATCTTCTTACGACCAATACGGGACATATTATTCCATACCCATCTAAAGAAAAGTGTTTTGCCTTTTGGAATGCATGGCATCGCTACCTGCGACAACAGGGCATCGACTTTATCAAGGTGGATATACAAAGCTCACTTATCGTTTTTACAAAGGGACAACTTTCGATAGGAAAAGCCGCCCGAGAAAGCCACCTTGGTCTTGAAGCATCGGCAGGCGTGAATTTTGATGGAGCACTTATTAACTGTATGGGAATGGCAATGGAGCAGGTTTTTAACCGGCCGATAAGTGCCGTTTGCCGCAACAGCAACGATTTTTTTCCTAAAAAGGAAAACAGCTTTAAAACTCATGTATACGAAAATGCATATAACTCGCTTTATCACTCACATGTTTCGATAGGTGACTTTGATATGTGGTGGACAGAGCATCCCGACGCACAGAATAACGCTTATCTACGTGCAATCAGCGGCGGGCCGTTGTACATCAGCGACCGAGTTGGTGAGACAGATGTTAAAAAAATATGGCCACTTATCCTCAGCGACGGATATGTATTGCGCTGTGAAAATCAGGGGACGGTTACAAGGGATCAGATATATTGTGATCCCTCAAAGGAAAATCGAGCAGTAAAACTATGGAACATAAAAGGCGAAACAGGCTATGTTGGGATGTTTAATTGCTGCGAGAACAGCATAACAGCAACCGCAGTAATAGGCGCGGCAGATGTGCCTGAGATAAAGGACGCTGAACGATATTTAGTGTACTTGCAGGAAAAAGACGATTTTGTTATTTTAAACAGGGGAGAAACATTAGAGCTGACTGTTGCCGCCAACAGCTCTGAGCTTGCATCGATAACACCGATAACTCAAGGGGTTGCATTCCTAGGAAACATTGATAAATACATATCTTCAGCTGTAGTTGAAAGCTCGATTAAGGGCGAAAAGAGCATGTTGTATATTATTAAAGAAGGTGGAAACATTGTCTTTTACAGCGAAAAGGCGGTAAAGAGGGTAGTGATAAACGGAAACGAAACCATATTTGAGAGCAATAATAACATATACAGTGTTGATTGCTCACACACACAGGATAGGTCAATAATTGAAATTTTGAACTAGTCTTTATGAGGGGGAATACTTATGGATGCTTTTTTTGAATCAACCTCAAGTTTTATAGATTCTGTTTCTGTTGAACTACCAAGAATAATGTTTGCAATTGTTGTTGGCATTATAATAGGTTGGGAGAGGGAGCGTAAGGGAAGACCTGCGGGTGTGAAAACTCATGCAATAGTTTGTATGAGTTCAGCCCTTGTGATGATGACGGGCGAACATGTTTTTTTGACATTTGGCATAGGTGAGATTACAAGGCTTGGTGCACAGGTGGTAAGCGGAATTGGTTTTCTTGGCGCCGGTGCAATAATTCTTACCGGTAGCAACAAGGTAACAGGGCTTACAACAGCGGCGAGTATTTGGAGCGCAGGATGTATTGGCCTTGCAATAGGTATAGGATACTTTTCCGGCGCGGCGGTGACTCTTGCTGGAATTTTATTTACTTTTATAGTATTGGGAAGGATAGAAAAATATATCAGCGCTCGCTCTAAAGCGATGGATATATATTTTGAGACGAAGAACATTCACTGCATAGGTGAAATTATTTCAACGGCAAAGGCCAGAGGCATTAGAATTATCGATGTTAACGTAACACGACCTAAGGACAAGAGTTACAAGAAAAAAACGCAGGTAATTGCAGTGCTTTTAAGTATTTATTTAAAGGATAGTGCACAAAGGCAGGTGCTGCTTTTAGAGCTTAACCATAACGAAAATATTGAAATGATTGAAGAGGTATAAACACATATAACCACTACTGTATTAATTGCAATATTAAAAAATATATCTACTGAGGTTTTAAAAAGAAAGGACGGAAATACATCATGCAAAAGGAATTTGGGTATCCGCAGTTTGACTCGAATGGCAAAAAAGTACTAACCGGTTATCAGAATGAATACTCTAACATGCTAATGGACATCTATGTAAAGAAGATGAGCAAGGGTGAACGGCTAACGATAAGCCGTGAAAAGGAGGAGACGGCTGTTTTACTGCTCGCCGGCGAGATAACATTTTCCTATGAGGGCATCAGTGCTAAGGTAGCAAGGGATGGTGTTTTTACCGATGATGCCTGGTGTTTACACTTCTGCCGTGGCAAAGAGGTGGAGATTCTTGCGGTTACAAGCTGCGAGTTGTTGGTGCAATCGACCCATAACGACCGGGAGTTTGATACAAAATTATATGGCAAGGAGGATATTGTTTACACCGTAAGTGGTGAGGGGATGTATGGGGGCAACGCCACACGCACCGTAAGCACAATATTTGACTACAACACCGCCCCATACTCAAACATGGTTATCGGTGAGGTTATCAATAACGAGGGTAACTGGTCCAGCTATCTCCCACATCATCATCCACAGCCCGAAGTCTACTATTTTAAATTCGACCGCCCCGAAGGGTTTGGTGCCAGCTTTGTAGGTGACAATGTATACAAGATTACCGATGGCAGTTTCAGCGCTATACCGGGTGGAGCTACACACCCACAGGCTGCCGCACCCTGCTTTAAGCTATACATCTGTTGGATGATACGCCATCTGGACGGCGATCCATGGACGGATAGGATAGATGACGAGCGGTATACATGGATTTACGAGGTGGGAAAATGATAAAATTAGATCAAAATCGTCCACTCGACATCATTTTAATTGGTAGGGTGGCGATAGACTTTAATCCGATAGACTACTTCCAAACACTATCCCAAAGCAGTAGCTTTAAAAAATATGTAGGTGGCTCTCCGGCAAACATTGCTGTAGGTTTATCACGGCTCGGAAAAAAATGCGGCTTTATTGCCAAGGTTTCGGACGATAGGTTTGGAGATTATGTTACAGAGTATTTTGATAACGAGGGGATTGACACTTCACAGATTACAAGGGCTAAAAATGGAGAGAAGATAGGGCTCACCTTTACCGAGATACTAAGCCCGGAAGAGAGCAGTATCTTAATGTATCGCAATATGGCGGCAGACCTTGCCCTTGCAGTAGAGGACATAGATGAGAGCTATATAAAATCTGCAAAATGCCTTTTGGTTTCGGGTACAGCACTCTGCCAAAGTCCATCACGCGAGGCATCACTAAAGGCGGTTATGTTAGCAAAGAAGACCAACACGCCTATTGTTTTTGATATCGATTACCGTGCCTACAACTGGAATAACAAGGATGAAATAAGCATCTACTATGCGATGGTAGCAAGAGAGGCTGACATAATACTTGGTTCTAAAGAGGAATATGAGCTAACACAGGCACTCATTTCTCCGGATCTTGATGATAAAAGTACGGCAGAGCTATGGTTTAATAACAATGCAAAGATAGTTGTGATAAAACATGGTAAAAAGGGTTCGACCGCGTATATGTCTAACGGGGAGGAGTTTAGTATAAAACCGTTCCCAGTGGAAGCACTTAAATCATTTGGTGGCGGTGATGGATATGCATCGGCTTTTCTTTACGGTGTTATGAACGAAATGCAGATGCTTGATTGCCTTGAACTCGGCAGTGCATCTGCCTCTATGCTGGTTAGCAGTCACGGTTGCAGTGCCGACATGCCAACTATAGAGGCGATAAAAAAGTTTATTAATGAAAGTAAAGAAAAATACGGTGAGATGATAGCAAGGGGGTAAAATGGCAACTATAAAAATGACGGTCGGGCAGGCAATAGTAAAGTTTTTAGAAAATCAATACATAAATGTAGACGGACAGGAGAACAGGTTTGTGGAGGGGATATTCACCCTGTTTGGTCATGGAATTGTGGTAGGACTGGGCGAAGCATTGGAGTCGCAGGATTGCAGTCTGAGGGTTTATCAGGGCAAGAATGAACAGGGGATGGCGCATGTTGCCGCAGCATATGCAAAGCAACACAACCGAAAAAGAATAATTCCCTGTGCATCCTCTATAGGACCCGGTGCAGCTAACATGGTTACCGCGGCTGCCTGTGCAACGGTAAATAATATACCACTGTTGTTGTTCCCCGGTGATAGCTACGCAACCCGCCAACCGGATCCGGTTTTGCAACAGGTAGAGCAAAGCTACAATCTTAGCATAACTACTAACGATGCATTTAAACCTGTAACAAAGTATTGGGACAGAGTTTTTCGCGCTGAACAGCTTATGCCGGCACTTATCAACGCCATGCGTGTTTTGACAGATCCGTCCGAGACGGGTGCAGTTTGTATAGCACTTTGTCAGGATGTGCAGGGTGAAAATTTTGAGTTTCCGGATTATTTTTTCCAAAAACGTGTACACAGAATAACACGCCCACCTGCCGATATGGTAGAGATTACCGAGCTTGCAAAAGCGATATCCCAAGCAAAAAAACCGTTTGTTATATGTGGGGGCGGCGTCAGATATTCCGAAGCAGGACAAAAGCTTATAGAGTTCTGTGAGCGGTTTAACATTCCTTTTGGTGAGACTCAGGCCGGCAAATCAGCCTGCATATCCTCGTCACGGTATAACATGGGTGGCGTGGGTGTGACCGGTAACTCGGCGGCAAATACCGTAGCAAAAAGTGCCGACTTTATCCTGTCGGTAGGCAGTAGAATGAGCGATTTTACAACAGCCTCAAAAAGTCTTTTTAATCTGGATGTACCGATTGCCTCAATAAATGTAAGTAGATACCACGCCTATAAGCTCGATGCAATGACCGCCGTGGGGGACGCAAAGGCGGTGTTGACACAACTTATGGATGAGCTCGGTGGACTTGGCTATAAATCGAGCTATACTAACGAATTTGATGTTGCAAAGGCAGAGTGGGACAGCGAGATGAAGCGCCTTGCCGAATATAGCTATGGCGACGGTTTTGAACCGCTTGTCACGGCAAGAGATGAACGAAGCATACCGGAGTTTGTTGAGCTTATGGGGTCGGCACTCACCCAAACCGAGGCAATATGTGCTATCCGCGAGCTGATAGATGAGGATGCAATAATCACAGGAGCCTCGGGAAGTCTGCCCGGTTGTTTACAGCGCATGTGGGCGACCGATAGCATAAACAGCTATCACATGGAGTATGGTTATTCCTGTATGGGCTATGAAATTGCGTCGGCACTCGGAACAAAATTTGCTGAGCCGGACAAAGAAAGCTATGCAATGCTGGGCGACGGGAGCTATCAGATGTTGCACTCCGAGCTGATAACAGCATTACAGGAAAACACAAAGATAAATGTACTGTTATTCGACAACAGTAGTTTCGGATGCATCAACAACCTACAGATGGGAAGCGGAATAGGAAGCCTTGCCACCGAATTGAGATATCGTGACGAGGCAGGCCTTAACGGAAAACTGATGAATATAGACTATGCTAAATCCGCCGAGGGCTACGGTGTGAAAACCTATTCGGCAAGAACTATGGAGGAGCTGAGAGCGGCAATAACCGACAGCAAAAAACAGAGCGTATCTACCCTTATCGACATAAAGGTTTTACCAAAGACTATGACCGCCGGATACGATGCATTCTGGAATACCGGACTCGCCTCGATGTCCAAACGTGACAGCGTGAACGAGGAGTATAGGAAAAAGACCGAAGCACTAAAAGGTGCAAGAGTATATTAGGAGTGTTTAAGATGTTTGAAAATGTAAAGTTAGCCATAGCACCTATCGGATGGACAAACGACGATCTGCCGGACCTTGGTGGCGAAAACACCTTTGAGCAGTGTGTAAGTGAAATGGCACTTGCCGGTTTTTCCGGCTGTGAGGTCGGCAACAAGTACCCTTCCGACACCGATCTACTTAAAAAAGCACTAAAGCTGAGAGGGCTCGAAATCTGTAACCGCTGGCATTCCACCTTTTTGATAACCGAACCTTTTGAGAAAAACGAAAAGGATTTCCGTGAAACAATGTCGTTCATGTGTGAAATGGGTGCAAAGGTCATAGGCGTGTCGGAGCAGAGCCATAGTGTACAGGGAACCGACAAAGCGGTTTTGTTTGAAAAATATGTTATGAATGATGACGAGTGGGAGCTACTTTGTGATGGGCTTAACCGTCTGGGCGAAATAGCAAAGGAATACGGAATTTCACTGACCTTTCATCATCATATGGGCACGGTGGTGCAGACAGAGGAAGAAATAGACAGAATGATGGAAAATACCGACCCAAATCTCGTATCCCTGCTATATGATACAGGACATCTCGTTTACGCAGGTGTTGATGAAATGTCGGTGCTAAACAAGCACATAAACAGAATAAAACATGTTCACCTAAAAGATGTTCGTACAGAACAGCTAAACAAGGTAAGGGAGAAGAAGTTAAGCTTTTTGCAGGGCGTGAGAAACGGAACCTTTACCGTTCCGGGTGATGGTTGCATAAATTTCGAGCCTGTGTTTGAAATGTTGGAGCAGTCGGGGTATAAAGGTTGGTTTGTTGTAGAGGCCGAGCAGGATCCGGCGGTGGCAAATCCTTTGGAATATGCTATAAAGGCAAGAAAATACATTAAAGAAAAAACAGGACTATAATAAAGGAGAGATGATGTTAAACATTGGAATTATCGGTGCCGGTAGGATAGGAAAGGTTCATGCTGAGAGTATCGCCAACTATGTGAAAAATGCAAAGGTAACCGCAATTGCAGACCCGTTTTTAACTCCGCAAACCGAGGAATGGGCACGCTCTATGGGTATAGAGAATTGTTATAAAGACCATAAAAAAATAATCGAAGATAGCTCGATAGAGGCAGTATTAATCTGCTCATCTACCGACACCCACTCGCCGATATCAATCGAGGCGATAAATGCAGGAAAGCATGTGTTCTGTGAAAAGCCGATTGACCACGACGTTGACAAGATTAACGAGGTGAAAAAGGCGTTAGTGGGTAAGGAATTGAAATATCAGGTTGGCTTTAACCGTCGCTTTGACCGCAACTTTATGGCGCTTCGTGAAAAGGTGGTGAGCGGTGAAATCGGTGATGTGCATATAGTTAAAATAACATCTCGCGACCCCGAACCGCCAAATCCTGCATACATAGCCGTATCCGGTGGCATGTTCCTCGACATGACAATTCATGATTTTGACATGGCGCGATATCTAACCGGTGCCGAGGTTGAGGAGGTTTATGTTCAGTCGGCTGTTTTAATAGATCCGGAAATCGGAAAAGCAGGGGATGTAGATACCGCCGTTATCAGCATGAAAATGTCAAACGGAGCACTCTGTGTTATCGATAACTCAAGGCAGGCCGCCTATGGCTATGACCAGAGGGCAGAGGTCTTTGGTAGCGGTGGAATGGCCGCTATAGAAAACGAAACCCCCGCATTGATTTATTCCTTTAATAAGGACGGCGAAAGTGCACCAAGGCCACTCTTTTTCTTCCTTGAAAGATATATGCAGGCATATGCACTGGAGGTTACCCGATTTGTTGACGCAGTGGTGAACGACACCGAGGTTGAGGTTAATCAGGAGGATGGTCTGCAGGCTGTTTTAATTGGATTAGCCGCAAAAAAATCGGTTGAGGAAAACCGCCCCGTCAAACTATCAGAGCTAATATAATCGAAAGGATTTATTCTAAATGACAACATTAAAATATTTTGTTAACGGTGAAATGAAGTCGTCGGATACCACAAAGTTTACCGATGCATTCAACCCGAGCACCGGCGAGATGGCCGCAAAGGTTCCGTGCTGTACTGCCGATGAGGTGGAGGGTGCAATAGCGTCTGCAAAGGCGGCTTTTCCGAGCTGGTCGCAAACTCCGGTGGTAAAGAGGGTGCAGGTTCTTTATAAATTGCGGGATCTTTTATACAAGAATTTAGATGAGCTGACCGAGCTGGTTGCAAGGGAGCATGGTAAGGTGTGGAGTGAGGCACAGGGTGATGTGCTCAAGGCAATAGAGGGAACAGAGCTATCCATAACCGCCACCACAAACCTTAAGGGCGAGAGCATGATGAACGCCTCCTCAGGTTATGACACAGTCCTATACCGTGAGGCAGTCGGTGTTTTTGCGGGAATAGTGCCGTTTAATTTCCCTGCAATGATTCCTATGGGCTGGATGACCCCAATGTGTATTGCCTGTGGTAACACCATTGTGCTTAAGGCGGCTTCTTTTACCCCTCAAACAACACTGCGTATTGCGGAACTATACCAAGAGGCGGGGCTTCCGGCCGGTGTATTAAATGTGCTTACCTGTAGCAGGGTAGAGGCGGAAATTTTCTTAAATCATCCCGACGTTAAAGGCATAACATTTGTAGGCTCTACCGATGTCGGCAAACATATATATTCGGTAGCCGCATCAAACGGAAAACGAGTACAGGCACTCTGTGAGGCGAAAAACCATGCGTTGGTGCTCAACGATGCAGCGATTAAAAGAACTGCGGCAGGAATAGTAAATGCGGCATTCGGATGCGCAGGTGAGCGCTGTATGGCACTTCCGGTTGTGGTTGTACAGAACGACATAGCTGACGAGCTGGTTGCCGAGCTTAAAAAGCTTGCATCGGAAATAAAGGTTGGTCCTGCCTACGATAAGAGTAGCACACTCGGACCGGTTGTAAACGAAAATCATCGCAAAGGTGTAACGAGCTGGATTGACAAGGGCATCGAGGAGGGTGCAACTCTTGTTTTAGACGGTAGAAATGTTTCGGTAGAAGGTTATGAAAATGGCTTCTATATGGGACCTACCATCCTAGACCATGTCGGTGAGGGCATGAGCGTGGGAGATTGCGAAATTTTTGGTCCGGTTCTCTGTATAAAAAGGGTGGCCGACTTTGAAGAAGGCATTACCCTGATGAATAAAAATCGTTTTGCTAACGGAAGTGTAATATATACACAAAGCGGATATTATTCAAGAGAGTTTGCAAATCGTACCGACGGTGGCATGGTAGGAATAAATGTAGGAATACCGGTGCCGGTTGGCATGTTCCCGTTCAGTGGTCACAAGGATTCCTTCTTCGGAGACCTCCACTGCCTCGGTAGCGATGGCTTTAGTTTTTATACCGAGACAAAGGTGGTCACCACACACTGGTTCGACGAGGAGGAGGCAAAAAGCTCTAAAGTTTCGACATGGGATGGTACTATATAAGCAAATTTCTATGGCTAAAGCTGTGGCATTAACTGCCACAGCTTTTGAATAAGGAGTGATTTTGAAACAGATAATATCTCGAAATATTGTACTTACACCCAAGGACAACAAGACAAATATTATTATCAAGTTTATGCTTAAGCAGGATTACGAAAGCCTGCACTTTAAAACAGACTACAGCCCAAAATTTTTACAGGATGATAAAAAGGCGAAAATACTGATAGATAAAGCCCTTGATGATTTTATGGGCGACACACCGCAACGCTCAACGGTCGACTGGAAAAAATATCTACCCTTAACAAATCTTATTACATTTTCACTGGATGCCGAGCAAAAACACCTTGGCTGTGTACACCGTGGAGCACCGAAACAGGATTTTATGGTGAGTGAGAATGAAGCCTCATTAGGTTTGGAGACGCACAGTCCAACAAAGGGAGAGTATCGTGTGGTTTTAAATGTACACAGTGTAATAACCGATAGCTGTGAATACAAGCTCGAAGTATATGCAGGCGAGGAAGGTGAAAATGGCTAACTATAAGGCAGTTGAGATACACTGCCACACCAACAACAGCGACGGTCAAATGGCGGTGGAGGAACTGCTATTTAACGCCTCTCGTGCCGGTTACGATGCAATTGCACTGACAGACCATAACACCACAGCCGGATACAGGGCTCTTAAATCCGAGCTGATAGATGAAACTCTACCCGTAATAAAAGGGGTTGAATGGACGACCTTTTTTGGTCATATGGTGGTGCTAGGGTCATCTAAGTTTGTGGATTGGCGATTTGCCACTCCGGACAATATTGATGAGTATATCGCCGAAATAAAACAAAACGGCGGTACGACAGGTATAGCGCATCCATTTGCGGTCGGAAGCCCGATGTGTACCGGTTGTAGATGGAAATATCTTGTCAAAAACTGGAACAATATCGATTATATTGAGGTTTGGTCACGCTCCCAACCGATGTTATCCCATTTCAATATAAGGGCGTTTAATATGTGGACAGAGCTATTAAACCGTGGATTTAGAATAGCCGCTTCCAGCGGAAGAGATTGGCATGACATGCCAAAATCAACGGAAGATGGAAGATTTGCATTAACCTATATCGGTCTTGATAACGACAAAGTTGCCACCGATGACGTACTGTCTGCCATAAAGGGCGGAAGGATGTATGTAACCTGTGGGCCGGTATTAAACCTTGAAATGGAATGCAACTCAAAAAAAATAGAGCTCGGAGACGAGATAAACTGTAATGATGCTCTTAATATAGCTGTCAGCATTGAGGATGAAAAACGTATTCCACTATGGGATGACCTTGATGTGGCTACAAAATATATAAGTATTGTCAACAACGGCGAAGAGATAAAAAGGGTAAACCTTTTTATTAATAGCAATGATGTTAGCAACAATGCTATTAAACCATCTAAGGGTTGGGTGCGTATGGAGTGGTATGGAGATTACTGCGGTCAAGATGATATTCTGTTAGGCTTTACCAGTCCGATATATGTAGTTTAGTTTATTGAATTTAAGAAAGGCATGGTTATAGGTATGTTTTTAACAGCACATTCCGGATGTGACAATACACCTGAAAACAGTATAGAATTCGTGAAGTATGCAATAGCAAACGGAGCAGACGCCTTGGAGGTGGATGTAAGGTTTGTAAAGGATAAACTATCCATAAGTCACGATGCTACGACGCAGAAATCACCGCTGTTATCCGATGTCTTCGAGATTATTGCGGCTCACGATACGGTTAAGATAAACTGCGACATGAAGCAGAAAAATCTTGAATTATGTGTATACGAACTTGCAAAGGAGTACCGTCTTTATGATAGGGTGATATATTCCGGCGATGTTAGCCCAAACAATATGACCGATGATATGAAAAATATAGTAGAGGTACACTATAATATCGAGCAGGTGGTAAAAGATGCAAAGGAGAGCTATAAAACCACACCGAATTTTGATGTTACCTGTGCATCGTTAATGATAAAGGCGTGCAAAAAACATGGCTTTGAGGTTGTAAACGCAAACTATGAGATGGTTACATCAGACTTTCAGAGGATGTTAAAAGCGGAAAACATAGCAATAAACTGCTGGACGGTTAACGACTTAGAGGTTGCAAAAAAATTAATGCAAATGGGAGTTAACAGCGTTACAACAGGCATACTCAAGGAGATGAAAACCTTCACACACAGAGGATTGCCAACAACATAGGTGAAAATACGTATAATCTCCACCTGCGGTGGAGCTATTGGAAATATTACATGACTCGTTTCTCTCGTCATTTTGCACTTTGTGCAAAAACAGTAATATTTCTCGTACCGGTAGGTTCGTATAATTTATATACTAGCTATTATAAAGAAAATTTTAATAAAACCTTGACTTTGACGTGACGTCGTACTTTATAATTTGATTATAATCAAATTACGAAAGGAAAAATATTATGGAACTTCAAACAATCAGCCAAATATCAAAGATGTTAAATTTATCTACCCGTGCACTGCGTTATTATGAGCAAATAGGGCTCATCACAAGTGAAAAGAAAGAGGACTATGCCTATCGTGTCTATTCGGAGGATACGGTAAGACGCTTGCAACAAATCATCGTTTTACGAAAGCTACGCATACCACTTAAACAAATTTCGGATATACTTAAAAGTGAAAATACAGCAGAGATTATAGACACATTTCGTCATAATCTTTCCGAAGTTGACGAAGAAATAACAGCATTATCAACTATTAGGGATATAATCAGCACTTTTATTAATCGGCTTAATGAAAGTGTTCGTGGCGAGGTAAAATTTAATTTGCTTGATGATACCGATTTACTTGAAGTGGTGGATTCGCTTGCAATTCAAAAAACACCTCTCAAAGAAGAAAAAACAATAGCAGATTTAGATCAGGCAAACAAACAACTGAGTAAGCTTACAGACCGAAATGTGAGAATAATCCATTTACCACCTGCAACCATAGCATCTGCACATTATATCGGTGACGGACCTGAAGGACCATCAAGCGATATGCTACATGATTTTATTGAGAAATCAAAACTCCGTGAAATTTATCCTGCTGCACGTTGCTTTGGTTTTAACCACCCAAACCCCGGCATACGTGAAAATGGGCTATATGGTTACGAATTTTGGATAACCATTCCCGATGATATGGATGTTCCTGCTCCTCTTGAAAAGAAACATTTTGGTGGAGGGATATATGCTGCTTACATGATTTTGATGGACGAAATTGTGGGTATTGGTTGGACACGCATGTGGGACGAGTGGCTGACCGGTCATGAACATTTTGAGGGAGATTTTAATCCATCACAGGAGGTTATGAACGGTTTATTGGAAGAGCATTTAAATATATTTGAGTGGCGAGAAAAAGATAACTATTTACAGCAAGTTGATTTGCTGATGCCAATCAAGAAAAAACTTAAAGCCTAATCAATTCCTATTATGAGCATAAGAGAAATCACCTCTTGCAAGGAGTTGTACATGCTCATATAATCTCATAAACTACCGTAAAATGCTTGGTTTTACAAAGATTTTCTTAAAATTTGAAATTGCTAATGGTATAAGTTTTTATAGCATTTTATATGTTTTTACAAATGTTATAAGGGCAATGTCAAGGGCAGAAATAACAATAAGAATAGGCAAACTAACTGCTGATGTGAAAATCTTATTGAAAGCGAGAATAAAATTATGAGCGAAAACAAAGAACAAACAATTTTTGAAAAAATGGGTGGAAAATATATCAATGTCGGTGATTATTATGTACCTGACTTCGGACAGTTTGATGAAGATACCAAGCCTGTCGATGACAGACCTTTAGGCAAATACGGAATGTTGCGTGAAATCTACTTGAAAGAGCGTAGAAGTCCTTTGTATAATCATCTGCTACTTAGTGGCAAACTACATTCCCACTTGCGTGATGTAAACGAAGAAGCACAAAACTTGCTTGATAGGCTTATCACTCAATACAAAGCAAGGCAAGGTGTGACAGAAGAACTGAAATCACAAGAGCAAATGCTGTGGGTGGGCAAAATGAATAACATTAAGGCACAGATTGAAGAAATTATCTATTCTGAAATAATTTATATATAGCATATCAAAGGGCAGTCAATGTGAAAAGTTGATTGTCCTTTATTATTTACAAGTGTATCCTTGATTATATTCGTGTAAACGCATATAATTATAGTATACCTTTGTAAAGGACGGATAAAATTATGGATTATATGACAGCACCACAGACTGCTGAAAAATGGGGCATATCGGTAAGAAGAGTGCAAAAATTATGCGAAGAAAATCGCATTAACGGAGTAGAGCGTATGGGTAATATGTGGCTTATTCCAAAAGATGCACAAAAGCCTGGTGATGCACGATTAAAAATTTCAAAAGTAGATAAATAGTTGATAGATAACAACTAAAATATTTTCATGGAGGTGATTTTATGCAAAATAAAATACTAATTGTTGATGATGAAGTTGATATTTTATCTATGCTCAAAAAGTTTTTTGAAAAACGGAACTATAATGTGCTTACATCAGCAAACGGAACAAATGCAATTAAACTTTCGGAGCGACAACCCGACATTATATTGCTTGACATAAATATGCCCGATATTGACGGCATTTCAGTATGTGAACGAATAAGAGATTTTGTATCTTGCCCTATTCTGTTTTTAACTGCACGAATAGATGATATGGATAAAGTGAAAGGCTTTTCGGTAGGCGGTGATGATTATATTATAAAACCGTTTTCAATGACAGAACTTGAAGCAAGGGTAAAAGCACATTTAAGGCGAGAGTTGCGACATTCTTTTAACTCGAAAATTAAGTTTGAAACAGGACTTACGATTGACTACCATTCACGCATTGTCAGCTTAGAGGGTGAAACTGTTGCCCTTGCAAAAAAAGAGTTTGATATTGTTGAGTTGTTATCACAGAATGCTGGACAAGTTTTTGACAAAGAGCGTATTTATGAGCGTATATGGGGATATGACAGTGAGGGCGATAGCAGTGTTGTAGTGGAACATATAAGGCGTATCAGAGGAAAACTAAAATCAGTAAACGGCGAGCCGTATATTGAAACGGTTTGGGGAAGTGGGTACAAATGGAAAAGATAAAAAAGCGACTTCATAATTTGTCATTAAAGGCAAGTTTTGTCCTATATACTTTGTCGTTTACAATAATTGCTGTGTTACTTATTATGACGACTTTGTTAATCTGTCAAAATATAAAAAATGACATTTACAATAACTACCCTCTTGATACTTCGTATTATGAAATGCCGAACAACACTCAATCAGAAACTTCACAAACATCTGTATACATTCCAAGTGAAACAAAGTTTTCGGAAAGTGACAGCCGTATAATGTCGTGGGTTAATTTAGTTGAGATTATCTGTATTCCGATTTACTCCGTTATTTGCCTTATTTTGGCGGCTACACTTTTCTTCAAAGCAAAAATTAAAGCACCTATGCAGATACTTAAATCGGCATACGAAAAAATATCAGAAAACGATTTAAGTTTTGCCGCAAGGTATGATAGCATGGACGAAATGGGCGATTTAATAAAGTCTTTTGAAAAAATGCGTACTTGTTTAGAGGAAAACAATCGTCTGATGTGGCGACAAGCAGAACAGCGCAAGCAGATAAATGCGGCTTTTGCTCACGATTTGAGAACTCCACTTACGGTACTGAAAGGACACCTTGAAATGCTAAAGACAGATACCGAAAACAGCGAAACGATAGACACAGCCGCTACAATGGAAAAGCATATTGGGCGGCTGGAAAGATACGTTGACAGCATGAGCAACTTACAAAAACTTGAAGATACTGTACTATTCTATCAAAGAACGAATATAAAAGAACTTGTGAATACGCTCCGTCAAAGTGCTATGCATATTTGCTTCGATAAAAACACAAAACTTGCATTTGAAGATTTCACAAGCAACGCAGATGTACAGATTGACGATGATGTTATTTGCACTGTGGTAGAAAATCTCGTATCAAATGGCGTTAGATACGCAAAAAGCACGGTTAAAGTTGAAGTTGCAAATAAAGACCGAGCAATTACTGTTATTGTATCAGATGACGGAAAAGGATTTACACCAGAGGGCTTGAAAAAAGCAACAGAGCCGTATTATACGGACGGAACAGACAGAGCCGAACATTTTGGCTTAGGGCTTTATATAAGCCGTGTGCTGTGTGAAATACACGGTGGAACGGTTACTACTCGCAACGGAAAAAGCGGTGCGGTAATTACGGCAAGTTTTTTGCCAAAGCCTTAAAACAGTAGATAAAAAGTTGATAATTGATTGTTATACTCTCCTTATAACCAAATAAGGAGGGTATTTTTTATGTTGACCGTTAAAGATATTAAGAAAGCATACACGGTAGGAAAAGAAAAATATGATGTGCTGAAAGGTATATCGTTTGAAGTTGCCAAAGGTGAATTTGTCGGAATTATGGGAGCATCGGGATCGGGTAAAACCACACTCTTAAACTGTATTTCTTGCTATATTCCGATAGATACGGGAAGTATTAAACTTGGTGATGATGAATTGACAGGATTTACGGAAGAACAGTTAGCCGTTTTGAGAAACAGAAAATTAGGTTTTGTGTTCCAAGATTTTATGTTGCTTGACGGGCTTACGGTACGGGATAATATCATATTACCGAGAATTATCAGAGGTGAAGTAACGGAAAAAACTGAAAAATCCGTTGATAATTTGTGTGAAGTTTTCGGTATTTCGGGGATAAAAGACAAGTACCCCGCTGTTATATCGGGTGGCGAAAAACAACGTACTGCCGTTGCAAGGTCTCTTATCAATGAGCCAATGCTTCTTTTAGCGGACGAGCCGACAGGCAATCTCGATTCAAAATCAACTCGTGCCGTTATAGAAACATTTGAAAAGGCTAAAACTTCACTTAATGCCACAATTTTAATGGTGACACATGATTCGTTTACAGCGTCGTATTGTGACAAGGTTATTGTAATGCGTGACGGACTTGTGTGGCGAGAACTTACAAAGGGTGACAAAACACATCTTGCATTTCAAGATGAATTGTTAGATGTCATTCGCTCTATGGGGGAGGTAGACGCACAATGAAATCATTAAATCAAGTGTTTGCGGATTTGCGAAAGCAAAACATAAAACAATATTTGCTGTTTAGCGGTTCGTGTTTATTTTCCACTCTGTTCATCACATTGTATATCAGCTTGA
>CAYJKY010000019.1:0-60086 GCA_964370825.1 uncultured Oscillospiraceae bacterium | reverse complement strand
ACCCACAGCCTTTTGACCACTTACTTGACCAATGATACGGCAGGAAACAGTGGACGAGTTGGACTTTTTATCAGATTTACCGCAAAAATTACGCACCGGAAATGCCACAAAACTGCTATACAGCACGGTTTGGACTTAATCTTAGCAGCTCATAACCCGAAGGGTCGAAAGTGTTCTGAGAACACATGTTCAACATCCGGCCCCCGCAACCAAAAACCTCTGTAAAACATCCGTTTTACAGAGGTTTACTCTATGTGGGAATTATGTTTGACCATTGCCTTGAGGAACCTACTTTTGCGAAAGTTTTAACGCCAGAATGAGAGACGAATTTTTGATCGGACTATAATGTGGGGACACTTTATAAATAGGCCCCTACATTTCAGTAAGCGCAAACGTTTTATTGCTCAAATGTTGCTTATATGATATAATTCGGTTATGCAAAATGCATTTTAAATAAACATGAGGTTTTATGTACCCGACAATAAACAAGGCAATTGAAATATTAAAAATTGCTGAAAACAATAACCCCGGCGCATGGGTTATGCACTCTTATGCCGTGGCGAAAGCTGCACAAAAAATCGCCTTAAAATGTAACATGGACGCTGAAAAAGCCTATGTAGTCGGCTTGTTACATGACATCGGCCGACACTTTGGCATAAAACACTTCGGGCATATTTTTGACGGTTATACATATATGACCGAGCTTGGGTATGACGAGGTAGCAAGGGTGTGCCTGTCACATTCTTTTTCAACACATAATGTGCATGAATATATCGGGAATGTTGACGTTTCCACAGAAAGCTTTCAGTTTATACTTAATAAACTGAACGGCATGGATTTTGATGACTACGACAGGCTAATTCAACTATGTGATGCATTGGCCGGAACCGAGGTTGTTGACATGGCAGAGCGAATGAACGACGTGAAAAACAGATACGGCAATTATCCGCAAAGTAAATGGGATATGGCTTTTAAACTAAAAAAACACTTTGAAAATCTATGCGGTGAGAATATTTATGTTGTTGTTTCAGACAACCATGAACTGTGGGGGTTATAGGCTTTCTATTCTTTTTCTTCGCCCGAAAATAAATCAGATTGCGGTGGAAGCATTGTTTCCATAGATTCGCTTACAGAAAAACAGGAATGATATATATCATAACGGTAGTTGTTTAAAATATCTTCAATTTGATTATATAGGTCTTCATTTTCAAAAATAAGCTTCGTCACAAATGGGCAGTAACGTGTATTTATTTGTGACATGAGATCGTCCCGCATATCCTCGAGAGTTTTTTCTCGTGCATAGCTTCGTCCAACCTTGTCGGTTGCCGCATCAATAGAATCGGCAATAGATATTATGTCTATAATAGTTTTAACAGGTGACGCAAGATTATCAAAATCTTTTGGGTACCCAAACTTACCGTCAAAGCTCTTATGGTGTCCAAATGCAACATCAGAAAAACATGCAAACAATTCAGGGTTAGTAGAAAATCGAATATTTGTTGCCGACTGCACTGTGTCGTACATTATTGTATCTACATCCACACTTGGTGATTTTTTGATAAAGTCTCGTGCCATGTCGGAGTGCTGTTTTATCATCTCGAATTCCTTGTCGTTTAACTTTCTGACATAAAACGACACCATATGGGAGTATACAATTTTTCCAATATCATGAATAAGTCCCGAAAACCACACAAAGAGAAGTAAATCTCCGGCTTTATCCGTTACGTCATTAACATTATTAATTGATGGTATGCCTATCAGTTTGTCGGGGTGATGCTTTATGATATATTCTACAATGGTAAACGATATCTTCGAAACCATTACAGAGTGTGCGTAGGTTGGAGGGTGGCGAAAAACCGTCAAGGAAAGCAACATTTTTATATAGACATAGTCGTCTAAAAGTTTATGGCTACCAAGTGCAAAGTTTGTTAGCATGGTTGTTACATACTGGCGGGAAAGGGTGTCCGGTATGTTCATAACATAACGAAACACATCGGTTTCTATCCTCTTAGTTATACTATCTAAGTCTTTTTCGGTTAAGTCCTTAGCGTCATACCTGTCGAGATAGTATAAAAATAAAGCCGATACATGTAGTTTTTTATAGAGATCATCGTAGGTGTATTCATCATCTGCCTGCAAAAAAATGTCATACAAAAAGTCACATAACTCGTTTACCGTAATAAGATCATTATGATACTGTGCCGCCATATTAAAATACAAACATTTAACCTGCAAGGTGGTATAGTCGTTAGTGTGCACCTCTTGATTACTTAAATATTTACCATACAGTATTTTTGAAGAGTCTAATAATCGATCTTTATGTTCCTGTTTAACATAAATAACTCGCTCGGAACGCAATGCCGTTATGGTAGTGGAACAAAGGTTTTCATGCAAGTTAAAAAAATAAGACTCCCATGGGAAGTCCGGATCAACCACTTTTGCCCTATTTTCCCAAAAATCTATGGCAAGGTCATATCGTCTAAAAATCTCATCGATGTTGAGATCCGAAACGCTTATGTAAAAATTTCCGTATGCTCTTACAATAAGATTTCTTATATCTTTATCGTATTTTTCATAATTCTCGCCATATGACATAACCTTTTCGTAGCAATCCGACATCTCGGCTCGAAACAACATTCTGTCGAGGTAAAATAACGCAAGACCTTTAAAAAAAGTGTTTTTTATAAGCATCTGTACATCGCCACATGTCTCGGCATATTTAATTAATGCATTTCGAATATCATATGATAATCCGGTATCAACATTTTCTTTATATCCGGACAAATTTTCTGCAAACTCCTGCAGCTCCTCGGCCTCGTCTCTTGTAAGTTTTTCGGGATTTGCAAGATATGGATTTATGTGTATTTCGAGTAGCTCGTTTGTTTCGAAAATTATACGACGTATATCAGCCCCTCGTTGTTCCAAAACCTGCTTTACATTTTCTCTGGTGACATTTGTCGAATCAGAAAACTGTTTGGAAGCTAACTCGGAGAAGATAATTTCGTTATTAATTATCTTTATGAATGAGTCTCTCATACACCTATATTTCTAAAAATATCTACCTAATTACAGTATACCACATTACGTTAGATTGTCAATATTTTAAAGCGTCACACATTCAGGTTCAAAGACTTAATCAGGGCGTTTATCGAGCCGGATTTTAAGGGCGAGCCAAAACCTATCGTCTCCAAAATCTCGATATAAGTTTGTTCATTTATCTTGGATAAAAACTTCATATATAAATCGAATGCTTTTTCGGGGCTTTCCTGATGGATGGTATGAAAATTTAACGCGGTTACCTGCGCAAGTGCATAATCAATATAATAAAACGGCGTTTTATAGATATGTGTTTGCCGTTGCCAACCACCACCAATCGAGTAAAACGGAAGCTCGTTATAATCAATTCCCGGGCGATATTTCCTTTCAATCTCAAGCCAATATTCGTCTCGCTGTGACGGCGTTAAGGTTGGATTTTCGTAAATATAATGCTGAAACTCGTCTACCTGACACGCATAAGGCAAAAAAATCAATGCGTTTTCCAGATGCATTTGTTGATATTTATCGGTGTTTTCGCCAAAAAACAAACCGTGCCACGGCCCTGTTAAAAATTCCATACTCATTGAACAGCACTCCGACACATCCATGGAGGGATTACTGTAATATTCAGCCCCTTTTCCCGACATAAATTGGGCAAAGGCGTGTCCTGCCTCGTGTGTAAACACATTAACATCCTGAGAGGTGCCGTTAAAGTTTGAAAATATGAATGGGTAGTTGTAATCCTTAATAAAGGAACAAAATCCTCCCGGCGCTTTACCTAGTCTTGAGTAAAGATCAAACAGCTCGTTGTCGACCATAAACTCAATAAATTCTTTTGTGTGTGCAGACATCTTGCTGTACATCTGTATTCCGAGCTCGAGAAGTTTGTCGGGCTTCACCTGTGGGGTTGGCGCACCTTCGCTATAGGGCAACAAAAGGTCGTGAAAACAGAGTGAGGACAAACCAAGGCGATCGCACCTGTCGCTTTGGATGCGCTTAACAACAGGAACAAGTTCGCTTTGCACCTGCTCTCTAAATACCTTTACCTCCTCACTGCCATAGCAGTTACGCTTCATACGTGCGTAGCCAAGCTCTACAAAGTTATTAAACCCCAGTTTTTTTGCCTGCTCGGTTCGATTTTTAACCAATTGATCGAATAGTTCGTCCAGCTCGCCTTTAACCGAACAGTAACAGTCTCCCTCCGCAACATATGCACGAATACGAATATCTCTATCGCGGCTCTCCTTGTACGGTGTCAGCATAGTCAGCGGAATAGCTTTCCCATCCCATTCTACCGATAGTTTAGATATCAGCTTAACATATTCGAGTACCAGCCTATTTTCCTCTCGTTGATCCTCAATAACATGTTCATTAACTGTAGTTTTAAACAGCTCGGCATTTATCATGGTGAGCTTTCCTACATGATTTGTCAGCTCGTCTTTAAAGCGGCTGTTCAACATCAGGTCATCCATCTCGTTGTATGTTTTGCTCATTAGCGGATGTTTTTTTGAAAAGAGCAGATTCTCTGTACGATAAAACTCGTCGTTAGTATCCATATAGTTTCGGATACGTGCCAGTGCATACTGCGTGTTAAAGCTGTCTACCAAGCCATCAAATTTTTGAAACGCAGATATTTGCCCCTCGGCGTCCTTTGCCAATTTAAATTTTTCAATGTATGTATTTAACTGTTGAAAAAAAAGATCAAAGTCGGGGCGATTATATTTTATTTGTGAAAATTTCATTCTTATGTCCATTCCTCTCTTGGCGCATTGTCCGTTTTCGCCACAATTGGTGAAATTCAAACCCTGCCTTATTAATCGTCATAAAAAAAGATACGCAATAGCCACATATAACAATGAAACAATTACTATCAACGGTCCAAAGGTAATGATTGCCGCGATAAACATAGCAAGCAGGTCACCCTTTTCTATGTCGAGTGGCTGCGACTCGTCGCGCTTTGGAAAAAAGCCTTTAAGCATAAGTATTTAAACCTCCCTGTTTATAGGATGGTGGCATGCAACGAGATGACCTTTCGAGATTTGCTGCAAGACCGGAACGGTTGACATGCATTTTTCGGTTGCATATCTACACCGTGGATGAAAACTGCATCCACTTGGCGGATCTATCGGGCTTGGAATATCCCCGCTTAACATTTCCGCCTCTCCCACCTCGTCTATGGTTGGTACAGCGCTGATTAATGCGACGGTATATGGGTGCTGCGGATTGCAAAAAAGTTGCTCGGTTTCGCACAGCTCCACAATTCTGCCGAGATACATAACACCAATTCGATCTGACAAAAATCTCACCGTACTAAGATCGTGCGAGATGAAAAGATAGGTAAGATTTTCCTTTTCTTTAAGGTCTATCAATAGGTTAATTATCTGTGATTGTATCGAAACATCGAGGGTTGACACCGATTCGTCACATACCACAAACTTAGGTTTTAGCGCCAGTGCCCGTGCAATACCTATACGTTGGCGTTGTCCTCCCGAAAACTGGTGTGGATAGCGGTGAAGCATATAGCGTTGCAGGCCGCATTTTTCCATTACCGAAAGAATGTACTGCTCTAACGCTTTATCTTTACGTTTAAACATACCATGCGCAATCGGTGCCTCTGATATTAACTGCCCAACGCTTAACCGTGGGTTTAGCGAGGAGTATGGATCCTGAAAAACAATCTGCATCTCACGGCGTAGGTTACGCATTTTATCCTTCGTCAGCCGGTGAAGCTCCTTCCCCTCGTAACAGATTAGCCCATCACTCTGCCTATATAGCTGTAATATTACACGGCCTAATGTTGTTTTTCCACACCCTGATTCGCCTACAAGGCCAAGTGTCTCGTTTTCGTAAATGTCCAGTGTAACTCCGTCTACCGCCTTGACACATGTTTTTTTTCCGATAAAGCTTAATGATTTTTTTAGCATAAAATGCTTTTTTACACCCTTTAGCGAAATGAGGACCTTTTTATTCTCCAACTGTCTCACCATTCCTTTCAAACCGTTTGGTTTTTTCCCTGGTGTTTTCCGGATAAAAACATCTAACACATTGTCCAGGGGCGACATTTACCGGCTCCGGAATTTCGCTTTTACACCTTTCGGTTGCGTATTCACATCGAGGTTCAAAACTACAACCCTTTGGCAGATCTAACGGGTGAGGAACACTCCCCTCGATACTCACAAGGCGGTCGGTATCACGAGCCGCAAAGGATGGAACGCTTTTAAAAAGGGCTTCGGTGTATGGGTGTGAAAACTTTTGATTTCTATCAAACAGGAAGTCGGCGGTTGATTGCTGCACCACTCTGCCACAGTACATTACAGCAACCTCATCCGCCATTTTTCTTATTACTCCGAGGTCATGAGTAATAAACATGATGGCTGTATTGTGTCTTGCTTTTAACTCGTTCATCAACAACAATATTTGTGCCTGTATCGTAACGTCCAGCGCCGTTGTAGGTTCATCCGCTATCAACAGTTTTGGTCTGCATGCCAGTGCCATCGCTATCATTACACGTTGTCTCATTCCTCCTGAAAGCTCATGCGGATATCGCTTTGCTATGCTGTCGGGACTTGGTATATTTACATCTTTAAGAAGCTTAATAACCTCCTGCTTTGCCTCTCTTTTCGCCATCTTTCGATGAAGTATCAGCACCTCTGATATCTGGCGCTCTACCGTAAAAACCGGATTAAGGCTGGTCATAGGTTCCTGAAATATCATGGAAATCGAGTTGCCTCTTATGGTTCGCATTTCTCTATCCGAGAGTGACGATATATTTTTACCGTCAAAATTTATCTCGCCTTCGTGAATTTTTTGGTTTTTTTCAAACAACCTTAGCACACTCATGGCAGTTTGACTTTTTCCCGATCCGGATTCTCCGATTATCCCAAGAGTTTTACCGGAATCTACCCTCAACGAAACACCGTTTACAGCCTTTATTAAACCCTCTTTCGTAGTGAAATAGGTATGCAAGTTATTTATTTCGAGCAGACTCATCCCACCCCTCCTCTAATCGTTTTCACGTGGATCCAGTGCCTCACGAAGGGCATCTCCAAATAGATTTACACACAACGCTGTGAAGATAACAAACAGCGCCGGTATAAGCCATCGCCACCAATAAAATTCAATAACCGTCAACTCCTGCGCTATAGATAACATGTTGCCCCATGAAGGTGTTGGATCGGCAATACCAAACCCAAGGAAAGATAGGGAAGCCTCCGTTAGAAGTGACGACGCATATGCGAGCGTAATATTAACTACAATAAGATTAAACACATTGGGAAGAATATGTCTCCACATTATTGCGCGGTTTTTTAGCCCTAAAGCTTGTGCAGCCAACACAAAATCCTTCTCTCGTTCCAGCAACAGTTGCGCCCTAATCAGCCTCGCAAGGGAAGTCCAACCGAGTAAGCCCAGAATTGCCATTATTAAAAGCAGTTTTTGTTCCTCGGAGAGCTCGAATCCGATAGCAAAGGAAAGCGTTATAGCGATGGGATAAAATGGTATTGCAGAAAAAACATCGGTTAGGCGCATAAGAAGATGGTCTACCCATCCGCCAAAGTATCCCGCTGTCATTCCTACTACCATGGCAATTATTGTGGATATAACCACTGCTACCGCCCCGACAGTAAGCGATATTCGCCCTCCATGGATAATTCGTGTAAAAACATCACGTCCGAAATGGTCGGTGCCAAAAATATATCCATCGTTACCAAAGGCATGTATTTGACCATCTTCGGCTATGGCGTAAAACTGAAAATAATCGGCATACATACTCTTTATGTTGGTTGTTATGTTCGGAATATCTGTTTGAGAGAATGTATCGTCGCCCCATATTGTCAGCTCGCCTTCATTGCTGAGCACTAATAAATTGTTGTATCCCGCGGCAAGCGAGACGGCATCCTCAATGACCGGTACGTCGGCAAGGGAATCCTGTGAGCTTCCCCAGCTGTAAAGCTTACCTTTCTCGTCTATAGCCACTACATTACGGTTAGAGGCAGCAATTTGCGTCACCACTACACTGCCATCGGTTAGTTCTGTTGGTATTTGCTGTGCGAACTCCGTGCCTCGATCGCCAACTATTTGAACTGTGCCGTCGTCTAACAGAAGTGCTATGTTGCTGTCCCCTCCGGCAAAAGCTGTGATTTGCCCGTTTATCCTCGTAGAAACAAGTAGTGTGTTTTCAACCTGCGTGCTACCCCAAATATCAATAATTCCGTCATCCCCAAGCACTGCAGTCCATTGTGCCATCGCCTGCATCTGAACGACTTCTTTTCTTAAACCTTCATATTTGTCGCTAACCTGACGCGGTATCTCGGTTTGTTGATTGCTGTTGTACCCCCAACTGTAAAAAACACCGTTTTCATCAAGCACAACTATATGGTAAGCACCACATTCTATGTCCACAATCTCATTTTGATATACCTCAGGTGGCACATCAAATATCGGTCCTGAAATATTATCCTGCTCCTTGTTCGGCTCTGTGCCCCATATATAAAAATCTCCATGTTCGGTCACAGCAGCACTAAAAGAAACCCCGGAGGATATCTTTTTTATTTCAACTTCGGACAACTCCTCCGGAAAGTGCAGATAATTAAGACTTGGTCTCAAATTACGGTGCGTAAGTTCGGTGTAATTTACATCAAGCTCTACAAGCAATGAACCTATAAACGAAAAGCACAGCACCGCCAAAAAACCGATAGCACCAAATATGGCACGCTTATTACGCAACAGCCTCAACATAATAGTGTGAAGCGGTGTTCTTAGCTCCTGCTCATTTAGCGGAACAGCTGAATGACCGGGGCCCTTAAAAAAATTTTTTAACGAATCAAACATCGTTGGTGTATTTTTATCCTGCTTCATCATCCCCCCTAATTCAGCTTAATTCGTGGGTCGACAATGGCATAGACAATGTCGGCTACCAGCACAGATAAAAGGCTGATGGCGGCATAAAATAGATTAAGGGTGATTATAAGTTGATTGTCACGCGTATAGACTGCACTTATAATTAGCGAGCCTATTCCGTTGTACTGAAAAATAGTCTCAATAATAGCTGCGCCCGCAAAGAGAGAGAATAATGTCCCAACCATAATATAGGATACCGGTATGAGCGCATTGCGAAACGCATGCGAATATATAACCACCTTTTGCGATAGTCCCTTAGCACGTGCAGTTCTGATATAGTCTTGATTCAGTGCGTCTATCATAGCGTTACGGACATAACGAATTGCACCTGCAAGGCTGATAACGGTCAATGTCAAGGTGGGAAGCGCAAGTATTCGAACCCACTCCTTTATTAGTTCGAAATCGCTGAGCATTGAAGAGTTTGGCATTCCGCCCATGGGCAGCCAGCCTAAATTGACCGAAAAAACATATATTAATATTATTGCAACAAAAAAAGATGGAATTGAGTATGTAACAAGCGAAAAAAACTGCCATGCATTATCAAACAACGATTTTCGCTTAACAGCACAAAGTATACCCACCGGTATTGCGATGAGAAGATAGATAAAGTTAACACCGAGGTTTAGTATAAGTGTGTTTTTAAGTGGTACACCTATCACATCCGATACAGGTCGGTTGTGATGATTCGAGTAGCCGAAATCACCGTTAAAAACGCCTGTAATCCACGCAAAATATTGGGTAACAATGTCCTTATCTAACCCCAGTCGCTTATGAACGGCATCGTACATTTCTTCGTACTGTTGCGGTGTAAGGTCATCCGGCAACATAAACTCAACCGGGTCACCCGGCATTATTTTTGTTATTGCAAATATCAGTACCGACACTAAAAATACAACCGGTATCAATATCAAAAGTCGCTTGAGTATATACCGAAGCATAGCCCTATCCTTATGGCTTATTTTTCACTTTTTGTTATTTTGCAAATCACATCTTCGTATTTGGCATATGTGTTAGTGTATAGATTATCAACGTTTACATGTGCAACGTCAAATACTTCGGTTGTGTAAAGGGGCACCTGTGGTAGCAACTCATTCCATCTAAGTTGATATTCCATCCAGCTTTCAAGGTATCCGTCTATGTCATTCGGGTCGCTCTCGCGCATGGCAATTATCGCTTCATCTAACTCTTCATCACTAAATTGCGCACGATTACTTTGAGTTCCTAAATGATCAGAATGCCATGTGTTATAGCGGTCAAAGCTTGCCGAGAAGCTTGTTCCAAGACCAAATGCACTATAAACACGCTCCTCCTCCGAAATTTCGAACGCATTATAATAGTTTGCTAACACAGCCGCCCACTCTCCTCGCTCTACATTAAATTCAAGCCCTGCAAGCGGTGCATTTGCAACGTATTGTATTTCAATAATATCGGTTAGCCCGCTACCTTCCTGCCCGAGATAGTTAATGACAAAAGGTTCGCCCTGTTCGTTGTGGCGAAGATAGCTACCATCCTCGGTTGCCTTTGTGCGGTCAAACGGAGTCGATCCGTCCTGCTCATACTTCCATTCCGTTTCGTCTAAGTAGTCGTTAGCGGTATTTATATTAAATGATATTGGTTTTAGCATCTCTTGCAACTCGGCGGCATTCTCCTGGTACATCCAATGACCGAGAGTGTATTCGGAATCAACCACACTACCGTAGCCTCCCGAGGTATAGTTTAACACCTCGTTGCGGTCGATTAGCGATGCCAAAGCCCAACGAACGTTTACATCTGCGGTAGGGCCAAAATCGCACATCACCGAAAGATGTCCCAGTATGGTGCTTGGGTAGGACACTGTGTATACCGATTCGGCCGACCTTGCCGAGTCTATCTTTTCCTGTTGGGTTACGGTTGTGAGTAGGTCTATCTGACCGGTTATCACCCACTCAACATTTGTATCAAATGGAACAGCTGTTTGTACAACATACTGCATTTTTGGCTTCTCTCCATCCATATCGCCTTTGAAATGCTCGTTGATTTCAAGTGTGGCTGTCTGATTTTCGAAGGATACAAATTTATAAGGGCCACAGGTTACGGTCGGCGCATATCGCTCCTCCGACGCTATACGTGTACAGTTGGTAAGCAGATCGCCCTCAGTAAATTCCAAACGGCTTCCATTTTCGTCTGAAATAATCTCGCAAGACGGCAGGTATGTGTCGGAATGTACCGGGAATACAGCTGCATCCAAAAACTCCCAAAAATATGGTATCTGATCCGCAGAAACGGTTACTGAAAACTCAAGATCAGAAATCAATCTTACGCCTGAAAAGGTGTCGGTCTCTGCTTTTGAATATTCGTTGTATCCCAAAAGTTCCGTATATGAATAAGCATTAGCCCCTACTTCAACCCACTGCGGTGAGCCGTAAAGCATTACCGAGGCTACATAGTCCTTTGCGGTTATCGGGTCCCCGTTGCTCCAAAAAATATCATCGTGCAGTGTAAAATGGTACGTTTTATTGCCATCATTATCGATAGAGGTCTCAACATTTGCTACCACAGTCTCATTAAGTTGAATTTCGCCAAGTGTGTTATAATCATATGTACTCATATATCCACCGACTAATGTGACAATCGCTTGGTCGGCGGCGTTTGTGCCAAAACCACTGATAAAATCGCCCAGCATTTCGACAGAGCCTACCATTAAGGTGTCCATTGCAACCTCAGACACTGCGCTTTGTTCTTCTGACCCCGTCTCAGCCTGAGCTTCAGAAACTGCAGAATTATCGACATCCGCTGTGCCTTCATTCGTTTCATCTGTCGATGAACATGATGCAAACAACGTAAATAGTAATGTTACTGTTAACAGCAATCCGAAAATTCTTTTCCTCATGATAATAGCATTCTCCATTTGATATTTATACTTCTATATTTTACCACGATTTTAACTATTTGTAAACAAAATTACATGTTTTTGTCGTGCAATATTGATGACTTATCATTTTGGTGGGATGTTAAAGACCGACAATCCCATGCTTTTATAGAAATTATGTAATACCATGTTGTCATAGTAATAAAAACCGGTTACACCGTGCTTTATACTAAAATTCATAAGTTTTTCAGCATCATTCTCAAAAATGAAAATGTCACGGTAATCATCAAGTTTTATCGCAAGTGCTGCACTGTTAAAAGCCGATAAAATATAAACTTTACCACCTTCTTCTTTCAATTTCATATAGTAGTTTAATACATACTCATAAACATTTTCATCGTCGAATTTATTAACAACAATTGCCTTTGCATCTCCTTTTTTTCTGAGTTTAAGGTGATATATGCCACGTAGTGTAAACAAGAGCTTTTTAAAATACATTATCATGTTACCTCGTAAATTATTTGTCCGAACCTATCTGATGTTTTATTTTAAACTCGGTGTATCGCTGTGGCAATTACTTGTTTCAGCTCGTTAATGCCGTTCTTTCGTATGCTTTCAAGCTTATGTACAATTTTGTAATTATGCTCTGCCATATGCCTGTACTCATCAAAGGACATTTCAAGCTTTGCGAGTTCGCTGTAGTCTATATATTTTAAACCTAGGGCGGCAAAGTCTCCGATTTTATCGCTTTTGAAAATCGGTATTATTCCAAATTGAATATACTCGATAATTTTCGTCGGCGTTGCAACATTATTTACAGGTGTGTCGTCTCTCAGCGCAAAGCCGAAATGACACTTTTTATATGTATCAAATACCGTTTCAATCGGCACGCTGTCAATCATAAAAGTTTTCGGCATAACCTCGGCCCTGTTTTGGCTGTTAAAGTCTTTTATGTCGTGCGTGAAAACATAGTAGTTAAATTTATCAGCACACCTCCCTATAACCTGCTTCATAAGCGGCACATTTTGCCATGCCATTGTATTACCCGCATAAACTAAGTTAAAGCGGGTTTCTTGCGGTTTTTCTTTTATAATATCATCAAAATTGTGCAGAGCGTCTGATGTGAAAACACTTGTGTCGATAATATTTTGGGGCACCTTTGAGTACTTCTTTTTATAGTGTTTTACCATCGCGTCGCTTATAACAATCGTGCAATCCGCATGTTCTAGAAGCATTTCTTCTGCGTCGGTGGCATTTTGCGCTTCTAAAAAATTCAACTGCATAACACTCTCTTCCGGTAAAACACCGTGTACGTCCCAAACCTTGTAAAGATGCTTCGCCTTTAAAAGGCGTTTTGCCACATCTCCAACTATATTAGGCTTGCACCTAATTGCACTGTGAATATAAATCAGTTTGCATTTTTTCGCAATTTTAACGGCTGTGTTTGCACTTTGCTTGTCGTGTGGTAAAAGGTGTACAACCAAATGTCGCTCGTCAAGCATTTCAACCCTTGGCGTTTCTTCGCCGCTTTCAAAATCTATATGCACACAGCAAAGAGGGCTTAGCACGTATTTGTCTATAGCGACAACACGTTGCATGTAACCCTCCTTTGCATTGTGTGAATAGGGCGAAAGCACGCAGATTGTGCTCACACCCCTTCGCTTGTTATTTAAAATGTAGTTTACAACTTCACATATAATTTTTTTATGCATAGTACTCCCTATAGAGATTAGAGCCCGATTTTGTCGTCCATGACATTCGGCGCGCCCGCCTTATCTAACGCAACGCCAGAATTCTTTGCGTTAGATAAATCATACCGCATATTAAAAATAATATCAAGCTACTTTATAAATCCTCAAGGTTAAAGTCCAAAAAATATTTCAAGCGTAATACACTCGCCACAATAGCGACGGCTAGCTGTAACTCCAACCCCAGGATAAAGTACAGTAGCCGTCTAACCTATTTCGACATTCCGTCGAACTTAATAAAAAAATACATTTGACCGACTTCAATGCGGAGCATAGCAACCGGTAGGCGAATAATCCCTTGGTTTTACCATCCTACTCATCATCATCGTTACACACGGTTTTAAAACCTACCGTAATCTTAAACATGTCACCCTCAAGCTTGATATCAAATTTGCCTTTGCACAGTTCGGTGAAGCTCTTTGCTATGGAGAGGCCCAGACCGTTGCCTTCGGTGGTCCGGCTTTCGTCTCCTCTTGTAAATCGTTGAAGTATTTCCTGTTCGGTGAAGGTTATTTCGTGTGCCGATATGTTCAGTATCTCAGCAGTTGCAATCCCGTTTTCCTCTAAAAGTTTTATATATACACGGCTACCCTGCATGGAATACTTTAGTGCGTTGTCCACAAGGTTTCTAAACACGCGGGACAGCCTGTTTCCGTCTGCCTCAATCATAACCTCATTCATCGGTAGTGTGGTTTTAATAATCAACTCACTGCTGTCGATATTGTCCTGCAGATCGGCAAGGGTTTGCTCTATAAGTTTTTTTAAATCTAATCTTTCCATCACAAGCTCGGCGTTACCGCTACTGCTTTTGGCAAGGTCGAAAAGGTCGGATATTATGCCGGAGAGTTGAGAGGATTTTGATTGCAAAATTCTTGTGTAGTCCAGCGCTTCTTCCGGCAGGTCATCGACCTTGGAAAGGAGATCTACATATCCGATTATCGAGGTGAGTGGCGTTTTTAGGTCGTGTGATACATTTGTTATCAGCTCGGTTTTCATACGTTCGGATATCATTGCAGATTCGACCGAGTTTTCCAAGCCCTCCGAGATATTGTTGATATCGTCTACCATGTCGGCGAGCAGTGAAGATTTTACAGGGAGTATACGGTGATGAGTATTTCCGGAGCGGATTTCGGCGAGCCCCCGCTTTATCGTGTCAAGTTCACCAATCCGCCTAAGCGCACCAATAGCAAATAGTGTCGAAATAACGGTTATGGATAGCAGGCTTAAAACCAGATAGGTTTCTAATGCATTGAAAAGCACGGCAAGAAATAGCGGAAGTACAGCCGTTAACCCGACAAATAAAACCGTCGCAAGCACAATGTAGTTAATTATCTTTTTGTTATACATGTTTTTAACGGTGTAACCTATGCCGACACAAATTCGTTTTATAAAGCGAAAGACCGCACCTATAGTGGTATAGGCAAAAAACTCCCGCCTTTTAATCCGCTTTGCGATACAGTTTATATAGTAGAGCCAGAGGAGACAGAGGACAGCAATGCCCACATAAAGCACAGCAGTTCCTATTGTTACATAGCTATCGGTGGAAAACCCGCCACTGAAATCTTGACTGTAGAAATAGAATATTTCGCTCCACATCATTGCAACAAATGCGGCGATAATCGCCACAATGCCGACAAAAACAACCGTGAGAATGTCGTTAAAAATGCGGTTGAAGGGTAGAATTATTACCTCGCCGCCCCGCTCTCGTTGCCCCGAAAGAACTCCGAAGATAACCGTAGATATTATCATTAGGAAAAGTGCGATAATCCCGACCCACAGGTATATTTCGGCGGTTGCTATGTCGTCTGATATTTGATCATACTCGCTATTCCAGCGCTCGGAGGTTATGCTGATCTCAAAGAAGACATCGTTATACCCGGTGCTTTGCAAATATATATAATCCGAGCTATCCGGATATGGGAATGTCTCCTCATTTCCCGGAACAAAAAAGCAATATCCCTCATATATCATCTCATTCAATAGGTCGGTCTGTTCTGCGGTTCGTTGCTCCGCAGGCAGTAATGCCATCTCGGCAAAATCCTGTATCTCATAATATTCAAGATAAAGGTTCTCCCTCATCACGCTATCCGGACTGAACAGTGCCATGATCACCGGAATATTTGTAAGCAGAAAGCCGATAACCATTGCCGATGCAATAAGCACGACGCAAACAATAAGTTTAAAAAAAATACTGTAAAAACTAATCTTCGATTTTGTAGCCAATTCCCCACACCACCTTTAAATATTTTGGTTGTTTCGGATTTATTTCGATTTTTTCACGAATTCTGCGGATATGAACCATGACGGTATTTTCGACGCTAAAGCTCTCTTCCTGCCACACCCGTTGATATATCTGCTCGGCGGAGTAGACACGGTTTTTATTAACCATTAAGAGTTCTAAAATTTTATACTCGGTGGCGGTAAGTCTTACCGGCTCGCCATCTACCACAACATTTTTAGCCGCACGGTTAAGCTCGATACCGCCAACCTTGAGTATGTCCTCATTCTCGGGCGATTGCTGTGCCGATCCTAAAACCTTATAACGCCTAAGATGTGATTTCACCCTTGCCAGCAACTCTGCAGGATTATACGGCTTTGTGACATAATCGTCCGCACCCATCGAAAGTCCTAGAATTTTATCACTATCCTCACTTTTGGCGGAAAGAAGAATAATAGGTATGTTGTTTTTCTCTCTAAGTTTCATTGTGGCAGAAAGCCCATCCATTCTCGGCATCATAATATCGATGACAATGAGGTCAATTTTTCTTTCAGCTACTGTCTGCAACGCCTGTAATCCGTCATAGGCAACCGTGTTTTTAATGCCCTCTCGAGTCAACATTTTAGATATGGCACCGGCAATTTCGCGGTCGTCGTCGACAATCAAAACGGTTGAATTGTCCATACGTATTTTCTTCCTCCTGTAGTTTGCCGTCATGTGGTTAGTATAACAGCTATGTATAAATATTAAGTCGATAAAAACATTACGAAAATCTTAACATATTCGCCACTCAAAAACAAGTCTCGACAATTTCGAATAATATTTCACACTGTAAATATATACGTTTTAAGATGAATAATTGACTTATAATCACACTTGTGATATTATTGCTGTGGCAGGTGTTGGGGGTATTATGAACTTTAACTCCTTTGAATTTTTACTCTTTTTTCCGATAGTCACACTGTTTTATTTTTTGCTTCCAAAAAAGATAAAATGGGCGTGGCTTTTGGTGACGAGTTATTTTTTTTACATGTGTTGGAATCCTTTGTATGTGCTGTTGATGTTATTCTCCACAGTGGTTACATATCTAAGCGGATTGCTGATTTCTAAATCCAGCAGGTCGGATGTCAAAAAAATAGCGGTTTTTTTTGCATTTTTTCTTAATTTATCGATATTGTTTTTCTACAAGTATTTTGATTTCGTTATAGATAATTTAAACCATGCATTGACCGTTTTTCGCATCGAGCTTGTGGTGCCCACCTTTGATTTGTTACTGCCTGTAGGTATATCCTTTTACACATTTCAGGCGTTAAGCTATACGATGGATGTATACCGAAATAAGGTTGAGGCTGAACGAAATCCATTTAAATATGCACTCTTTGTTTCCTTTTTTCCACAGCTTGTCGCGGGTCCCATCGAGCGCTCAAAAAACTTATTAAATCAGCTTAAGGTTCCGCACAGTTTTGATTACGAGCGTGTAAAAAACGGGCTTTTACTAATGCTGTACGGACTATTTCAAAAAATGGTTGTAGCGGATAGGATTGCAGTATTTGTCGATGCCGTTTACAACGAATACACCGGCAAGGAGGGCGAGCTGTTTTTGGTCGCCTCAATTCTTTTTGCGGTTCAGATTTACTGCGATTTTGCAGGCTATTCAGATGTTGCAAGGGGTGCGGCAAGGGTGTTAGGAATTGAGCTGATGAAAAACTTCAACAACCCATACAGTGCCGTAAGCGTTAAAGATTTTTGGAGCAGGTGGCATATCTCTTTAAGCAGTTGGTTTAGGGATTATTTATACATCCCGCTTGGTGGAAATCGCTGTTCTGCAATTAGAAAATATTTTAATGTTATGACTGTTTTTGTGATAAGCGGTCTTTGGCATGGCGCGAGGTGGGGATTTGTTTTTTGGGGATTACTGCACGGATTTTATCAGATTGTCGGGGAGATCACACAGCCACTAAGGAAAAAGCTTTGTGTCAAGATAAAGCTAAACACCTCATCCTTCTCCTACCGACTGATGAAACAAATTTCAGTGTTTATTTTGGTAGATATTGCATGGATATTTTTTAGGACACAAAGCATCACCGGCGGAGTTCGAGTAATTAATACTATTATTAGCGACATGAACTTATCGTCATTTTTTCATGGGACCGTGTATGAGCTTGGCGTCTCACAAACCGATCTGACAATTATGATGATCTGTGTAGTTGCGTTTGTTGTGCTTGATAATCTACGCTCAAGGATAAATATAGCAGAATTTATAAATCGACAACAGCTGTGGTTCAGATGGAGTTGTTACCTTGCGCTGATACTTTTGATAGTTTATCTCGGAGCATATGGCAGCGGTTATTCCGGCGCCCAATTTATCTATTTTCAGTTTTAGCAGGAGGTATGATGAAAATATTTAAGGCTGTTGTTTTTTTGTTTATATTATCGATATTGTTTTATCCTGCATTGATAAGCAAGGAATACCTCGATGTTAAGAGTGCGATGTGGCTGCAATCCGTTACGGAAGGCTCAATTTACGGGCCGCTGTACAACGATAACGGAACCTATTACAAATACCTTTCATCAATAGAAAATTCACCCGAGGTCATGACGCTCGGAACCTCTCGTGTCTTACAGATTAAGGAGGAGTTTTTTACCGATCCCGACAGCTTTTACAACTCCGGTTTTGCAGTGGCAAATATTAATGAATTTTCGAACTTTATAGTAAACTTAGAGAAGGCAACCCCTAAAATACTAATAATCTCGCTCGATCAAAATTTTTTTAATGAAGGATGGAACACAAGCACCGAGGAACTTTTTTTCGATTATGATGAAATCGTCTCAAAACCTACAGATTTTAAGTATACATTAACAACTGTATCCTCCGATCTACTTGCAGGGAAATACAGCTACTCAGACTTTTTGGCATCACCGCTAAATATAGGAATAAATGCGCTGGTAAATAACCATGGTTTCCTCAACGATGGTTCTTATCATTATGGGCATGTATTCAGTGATGGTTATTCTGATTATGAGAGAATGGAACCAACCCTGCTAAACATAGAAAATTCCGCATTAGTTTTTCAACATGGAGAAGCACCAAAGGAACAAAGTTTTAAAATGATAGAAAACTTTTTGGCGCTTTGCGAGGAAAGGGAGATAAGCGTAATAGCGTATCTTCCACCGTTTTCCCCGACCGTTAACGAAAAAATGTCTGAAGGGGGTTATCAATATTTAGATACGGTACCCGAGAGGTTAAAAGAAATGTTCGATGGGTACGGCTTTGAGTTTTACGACTATACCGAGGTCTCAAACCTTGGATGTGACGACAGCTATTTTATCGACGGATATCACGCAAGCGCAGTTGTACACGCAAGGATGCAGAAAGACATGATAGAAAAAGGCTCTATCCTTGCAAATTACAGCGATATTGCACAGCTAAATCATCTTGATAATAACAGAATAAGCAATCTGAATTTAGGAATATAAAAAGCAGATCAGCAAGTATTTCGGATTTAATGCTTTAGGCGATATGTTGCTTACGACCCGATTGTTCTGCAAATTCCGATAAAATCTAACCTCGGCTCGCCTCTTGATTGAAGTATTTTTATCTTTATCTCTTTTATGTTTGTTTTTGTGACTTTAATTATCTTTTTTGAGCCAATCACCGTTCCGCTGTAGGTAAAGCCATTGCCGGCTGTTATTTCATATCGCTCTACACGCTGCGAAAAGGCGAGATTTTCCTTTAAAATTATATGGTTTGCGACCGAATCATCTTCAATCGAAAAGGAAAACTCATAACTTCCATCCTCATTTTGCGTAAATGTAGGTGAGGTTATATTGTAGATGTAGTCCGTAAAGTTGCTTTTCAGGTAGTCTCCTACCTCCTTAAGTCTTTCAACATCATTTTCGTGAAACAAACCTCTCTTGTCGGGCGGTATGTTTAGGAGTAGTGAGGCATTTCCACCTACCGAGCTGTAGTAGATGTTCAACAGCTCCTCAAGCGTGCGCACCTTATCATCGTCATTTTCGCTGTAAAACCATCCCGGACGGATTGAAGTGTCCACCTCTGCGGGGTACCAGACAAGATCTTTTTCCTTTGCTAATGCCTCTCGACTGCCGAGATCCTCGTCTGAGCTGGTTATTGGGTTTTCGCGAAACTCGACACCGTCGGTTTGCTGAGACTCTGCCGCAATCCCTTCGATAGATTGCAGCCGCTTTGATACGACATTCCATTCGGATTTTCGACAGACGCCTGCCTCGTTACCACACCATCGTACATCCGGTCCGCATACATTTATGACAGCTCCCGGCTGTAGCTTACGAATGGTGCTGTGGTACGCTTCCCAGTCGTATTGCTGAACCTTACCATTCGCTCCCTCACCGCATGCACCGTCAAACCAAACGCTGAATATTTCACCGTATCCGGTGAGCAGTTCGGTAAGCTGGTTGATAAAATACTCGTTGTATCTGGGAGAGTCTCCATAGTATTTGCAATTTCTATCCCATGGTGAGAGGTAAACCCCAAAAGCAATTCCATACCTTTTACATGAATCGGAAACTTCCCTCACGATATCGCCCTTTCCATTTTTGTAGGGGCTGTTTTTTACCGAGTGCTCGGTGTATGCACTCGGCCAAAGGCAGAAACCATCGTGATGTTTGCAGGTTAGGATAAGACCCTTAAGTCCACCTTCTACAAGGCTTCTAACCCACTGGTCGGTGTCAAGCTCGGTCGGGTTGAATTTGCTCGGTTGCTCCTTGCCGTCTCCCCACTCCCTTTCGTAATAGGTGTTGATGCCGTAGTGGACAAACGCATAAAACTCTAAGCGGTGCCAGGCGAGCTGTCTTTCAGACGGCGTTATCGAAATTAACCTATTAATATCCATAAAGCTCCTTTCACTGTGTCGTTGTTACATCCGAAACATTTGTATCGTTATTAAACTCAAAGGTTGGTTCATCTGTAAAAGATGTGGAATTACTCACCTTGGTTTCACCCAGCACAAGGCGTGCGAGTGGCATCTTAATCAGACAGAGAACCGCAACCGATGCAATCGCAAAAAGGGCATAAACTATTGGCATTTCAAACAGTGTCAGCCCAACAGCAAACGCCGCCGCAGGAGGGTGTTCCAGGTCAAACAGCGTCATGCCAAAGGATACTATAAAAATGACTACAATACACAAAACTATGGATGGCATATAGCTTCTGCCGATTAGCCGAAGCAGTAGCGATGCTATTGTGCCGAAAACGCCTGACATAAGATAGCTGCCAATTAAAACACGAGTTTTAACCGAGTCCGCCTTGGGAAAAGCAAAGGCAATAAAGGAGGTTGCCGCAAGTGACACCGCCCATATAGTATCATCGACAAGATGCATTGCCGAAAAGCATAGCAATAAAAAAACCGAAACGCAAAGACTGCGAAGCAGACAAAGACGTATTTCCTCCTTGCTGAGATTTAACCTATGCAAACTGTGTATCCTCCATGTTAGATAATTCTTCGGTTTATTATAACATGAACACAGAGGAATTTCAAACTCTTGAAAACAAAAATATAATCAAACAAGGATTGATTTTGAACTACTATATAACAACAAAACGGTCGATGCATTTTACCGCATCGACCGTTTTGTTTAAGTCATAACACCTTCGTATGAGATGACTCTATATTCAAAAAAGGGAGGAACCTTTATATTGTTTGGCACTTCTACCGATCAGCTATTAACAGCTTGATAGGTTTCGTTTGTCTCCTCATTTAAAACTACATTGATAATTACAAGCTGACCGGCTCGCTCAACCACAACCTCAACCGATTGGTTTGCCTCGCTGTTTTCCAGCTCTCGTGATAGGTCATCAAAGCTGTTGATTTCTACGCCGTTAAATTCAACTATACGGTCACCAACCTGAATGCCTGCTATATGTGCATTTCCGCCCTGCGTTAATCCCTGAACATATACGCCTAAGTCGTTTACACGGTACATCATGGCGGTTGTCTCGTCGGTTATCTCGATAATGCTTACGCCTAAGGTAAATCTACCCTGTACATATCCTACATCTATGAGGTCTTCGATAACACCTACGGCTATATCTATCGGAATTGCAAAGCCGATTCCCTCAACATCTATGTCGGAGGATTTTGCATTTACCACAGCAATCAGATCGCCGTTCTCGTTAAACAATCCACCACCGGAGTTGCCGGGGCTTATCGCTGCGTTGGTCTGTAGCAGTGTCATGGTCTCACCTTCGATGGTAATCTCGCGGGACAGTGCACTTACTATACCGTCCGATACCGTGCCACCAAGCTCGCCGAGGGGATTTCCGATTGCCATTACATAGTCGCCGATCTCAAGATCTGCCGAACTTCCTATCGTTGCAGCTGCCATTCCTGCACCGTCTACCTTGATAACCGCAAGGTCTGTTTCAGCGTCGGTGCCGATGAGTTCTGCTTCGTAGCTCTCACCATCGATAGTTTTTACCGTGATGGTTGATGCATCCTCAATTACATGGTTGTTGGTAACAATGTAGCCGTCCTCGCTTATGATTACGCCACTACCTGCACCGGTACCCACATAAGATTGACTAAACTGTCCTTGCGCTACCACCTCTGTCGTTATCTCAACCACCGATGGTTGAGCCTTTTGTGCTATCGATGCAACCGAGAGGGTGCCTGTTGAGCCACCTTCGGTTGTGGTGATGTTGTCACCTGACTGCTGATCTGAGGTTGTAAATTCAAAATCACCGTCGGATAAAAGAACCTGTTCTGAACTTGTAGGATACATTGAGCTGTAAAGTGCGCTTCCCCCAAATCCGCTTGCGGTGCCAACTAATGCTACCGCTGTCAGCAGGCTTACCGCCTTAACAATCTTATTTGATTTCCCCTTCTTTTCCGGTGCCGGTGTCGGGGTTACCTCTATCGTCGGTGTTGGTTGTGTATTTTCGTAGGAGGTAGAATAACCGTTTTCGTTTTGATAATCATAGTAACTCATATATATTTCTCCTTTTTGGATGTGTAGGTTTGTGTGTCTGTTCTTTTTCTGTGACCTAAGAATAACCCACAAACCTTAAACAAACCTTAAAGGAAAAATTTATTTTAAAAAAATTTTTATTTTTTTTCTTGCTCTCTCAATAGCCTCTTCTTTGCCCATAAAAATTCTATAACCGCCACAGTTGCGGTTATAATCCAGCTTACGGGAAAGGACATGTACAGCACATCTAGGCTATTAGTATATTCGAATGCGGTAAATATCCATATAATTCTTACTCCACATATCCCTATCAGTGCGGTGACCATGGTCATTATGGAGTACCCCATGCCACGAAGCACACCGAAAAGTGTTTCCATTACGGCGTATACAATATAAAAATGGCAGAAGTAAAACAACGCAGTTTTTCCGATGGCCACGACCTCCATATCATCATTATAAATTGAAAGTAACGGTTCTGCAAGCAGTAACAAGCCATACCCGAGCACCATTGCAACCACCACCGCACAGATAACGCTCAGCAGTGCTATCCTCGGTATTCGAGAGTATTTTTTACCGCCTATATTTTGGGATACAAAGGTTATCGAGGTTTGATGAAATGCATAAATAGCAACATAGACAAACCCCTCTAAACTGCCTGCCGCTGTGTTTCCTGCCATTACAACAGAACCAAAGGAGTTTATGGAGGACTGTATCAATACATTGGCTATCGAAAACATCGCTCCCTGTAACCCTGCCGGGAGTCCGATTTTAACTATCTCTGCGAATTTGTCTTTATGTATTTTTATTGCCTTAATATTTATCGAGTAAACTGCGGTGCTACCGACAAGGCACCGAACGACAAGTGCTGCCGAAAGATACTGAGATATAATGGTCGCAATAGCAACGCCGTCGACACCCAGTCCGACAACTATTACCAAAAACAGGTTGATTAATACGTTTATAACGCCGGCTATCGTTAAAAAGTAAAGTGGTCGACGGGTATCGCCGGTAGCATTTAAAACCGCAGAGCCGAAATTGTAAATAAGCTGTGCCGGCATTCCCATAAAAATTATTTTCATGTAAAGGGACGCAGAATCTATAACGTCGTTCGGTGTACCCATTGCCGACAGGATAGGCTTCGTCACAAGCTGACCAAATATAAAGAGAAAACCACCGAATAAAATCGCAATCGCAATTGCGCTATGCACCGTTCGGGAAAGGTCTTTGGGTCTGTTAGCCGCATAATATTTTGCCACTAACACATTAACACCCACCGACATTCCTAAAAACAGGGTGGTGAGCAGATGGGTTATTGAACCGGTTGTTCCGACGGCAGCAAGTGCGGTGGGGCCGGAATAGCGCCCAACCACTATTAAATCGGCAGAGTGAAACAGCAGCTGCAACACACCCGAGAGGATAAGCGGCACAACATAGCGGATAATCTTTCCGAGTAACGGACCGTTACACATGTCTATTTCATAGCTACCCCTATTACCTCTGCCAAACCTTGCAACAAGTTTTGTTATGCAGTGCCTGCTTTTTAATAAAAAGCTGTATTTCAAAATCTACCTCTGTGTTATATCCCGGATAAATTTTCGGCAAAATCCTCCGAGTCGAGGGTAAGTCCGGGGTTGTAAAAACGGTCCTGCTTTAGAGAGTCGCCGTATCGGCTGAAAAGAAGCTTTTGCTCCATTGTAAAACGTTCCTTTTTTTCGCCGTGGGTATCTAAGCCTCGGCTTAGGCTCTCATGATGATATAGCACAGCGTATGGAGTGTAAACATTATAAAGGTCAAGCGCCAGCAGACGCAGACAAAAATCGACGTCGTTGTATGCAACAGCGAACTTCTCGTCCAGACCGGATAGCTCGCGGTAAAGCCTTCGCTTTACCATCAAACATGCACCGGTAACCGCCGAAAAATTGTTGATGCAACCTATCCTGAACATGTACCCACTCTTGTCACCGGCATAGTATTTGTGGCTGTGACCTGCGTAGCCGCCAAGCCCAACTATAACTCCACCGTGTTGCAGGCGACCGTCGGGGTAGAGTAGCTTTGCACCGACAGCACCAACCTCCTCTTGAGAGGAAAGTCCCACCATCTCGCCAAGCCATTCCGGAGATATAACCTCGACATCATTGTTTAAAAGAAGAATATGATCACCCGTTGCCGCCATGGCACCGGTGTTACAGATTTTAGAAAAGTTGAAACTGCCCTCATATTTTGTGATTATAAGGTTTTCATACCGTTGTTTCAGATCCTTATAGAGTTCAAAGGTTGCGGGCTGTTTCGAGTTGTTTTCCACCAAAATAATCTCAAAGTGACGGTACTCGGTTTTTTGATAGATGGAATCAACACACCTCTCAAGGTCAAAGGCGTGGTCACAGGTCGGTATTATTATAGAAACCTTAATTCCGGTCGTAAATTTATATCTCACATGGCAGGTAGATGGGAAAAGCCCCTCGGTAACCTCGGCGCGTATGCGCTTTCTTTCAAGGTAGTCCGAGACGGTCAGCTCTAAAGAGGACTGCACGAAGGGTTTTGCCTCGGTGCCCTTTGAGGTGGAGTTATCGTGTACCCTCCAGTAGTAAAGTATCTTGTGTATATGATAAAAGCTTCCACCGTTCTCATATACCCTCAGTACCAGATCGTGATCCTGACTACCGTCATATTTCGGTCTTAGGCCGCCAAGTGACATAAACATCTCCCGCTTAACAGCCGAGAGATGACAGATGTAATTGCAGGATAAAAGATAGTGCGGTGAAAAATCCGGCTTAAAATGTGTTGCAATAGGTAGCTTATAATCCTTGTCGAACAAGGCTTCATCCGAGTAGATGTAGTCCGCTCCAGTTTTTTCATATGCCTTTATAATTTGGTAAAATGCGTCCGGCGCAAGAATATCGTCATGGTCACAAAAAGCATAGAGTTCGCCGGTAGCAAGGGTGGCGGCGGCATTGGTGTTGGCACTTATTCCGCTGTTTTTAACCTTTATATATCTGATTCTGATATCTTTAAGCGAGTTTATATACTCACCTACATAGCTGTGTTCTACATCCGAGGCATCGGCTATACATAGCTCAAAAAAGCGATAGCTTTGTAGAATTACGCTGTCGCAGAGCTGTTCGAGGTATTCCATTGGGGTGTTGTAGAGCGGAACCAGTAGGCTTATTACTCCTATGTCAATCTGCTCCCGTTGCTCCTCCAACTCCTCATGGCTCGGAATAAATCTTCCGTATCGACTGCGGGTGCGTCTTTTCAAAAATTTGCCAAGCTTTTGAAGGGTCATGGAAAACCCTTCCTCACGCAATCCTTTAAAGAAAAGTGCAACAAGTGCCTTTATTCTCAATATTTTTTGGGACATAGATTATATGCTCCCCTTCCTAAACATTAAATCTAAACAGGGTAACATCACCGTCCTGCATTACATATTCCTTGCCCTCGCTACGAACCAGCCCCTTCTCCTTTGCGACATTCATGGTTCCGCACTCCATGAGCGCATCAAATGCCACAATCTCGGCACGTATAAATCCACGCTCAAAGTCGGTGTGAATTTTTCCTGCGGCTCCCGGTGCCTTTGTGCCTTTTTCTATCGTCCAGGCTCTTACCTCCTGCTCTCCTGCAGTAAGATAGCTGATTAGACCCAGCAGAGAATAGCTCTCGGTGATAAGAAGATCTAGTCCGGTGTGCTCTATCCCGAGTTCCTTTAAGAACTCCTCCTTTTCCTCGAGAGGCAGTGCGGCACATTCCGCCTCTAGCTTAGCACATATTGCAATACAGCCACTACCCTCCCTAGAGGCGTGCTCTTTAACCGAGGCAAGATACGGATTTTCTTCGCCTGAAACAAGCTCATCCTCCGAGATGTTTGCTGCGTATATTATCGGCTTTGCCGAGAGTAGAGGAATTGTCGCAAAAAATTCCTCCTCATGCTCATTTGTCGTCTCAAACCCTCTGGCGTTTTTACCCTGCTCGAGATGTTCACAGAGCCTTTTCAGCATCTCTACATCCTGCAAAGCGGTGCGGTCTGCCTTTGCCGCCTTGTTTTTGTTCACAATCCAACGCTCGCAAAGCTCGAGATCAGCAAGACAAAGTTCAACATCAATCGTCTCTATGTCACGCACAGGGTCGACGCTGCCATCCACATGCACCACGTCGCCTTCCTCAAAACAACGGCAGACATGGATAAGTGAGTCCACCTCACGAACATGGGATAAAAACTTGTTTCCAAGCCCCTCGCCCTTTGCCGCACCACGTACAAGCCCTGCAATGTCCACAAACTCTATCACGGCAGGAGTGTATTTTTTCGGGTTGTACATTTCGGCAAGCTTATCAAGTCGCTTGTCCGGCACCGGAACAATGCCAACGTTTGGTTCTATGGTGCAAAATGGGTAGTTTGCCGCCTGTGCACCTGCACCGGTTATTGCGTTAAAAAGTGTGCTTTTACCCACGTTGGGCAGACCGAGTATTCCAAGTTTCATTTATATATCCTATATGTTGTAATTATTCTCCTACATATTATAGCAAAAAAATGTTTCCTACACAATAACAAATTTGTTATTTTATGTTTACAAACGAAATTTGCATTTAAAAAAATAAATTTTAAAATTACGCTTGACATTTATCTATTATGATGTTATTATACAAATGTCACACGGTTAGTTGGTTGACTAACTAACCAAACAAGAAGAAGAAAGAAGGTGAACTATTGAAGATAGATTTAGGTTCCTCACAGCCTATCTTTGTACAGATAGCAAAACAGCTGGAGGCGGCAATTTTCAACGGCATTTACACCGAGGAGGCACAAATACCCTCTACTAACGAGCTATCCGCACTTTTAAACATTAATCCACAAACGGTACTTAAAGGGATGACAATGCTGGTAAACGAGGGGATTATTTACAAAAAAAGGGGGGTTGGAATGTTTGTATCAACAGGTGCGTTGAATATGATTAAGGAAAAGCATATGGAGGCATACTACGACAGCTATATAAAACCTATGTTGAGGGAGGCAAAATCCTTAGGGCTTTCACAACAACAGGTTATTGAGATGATAGGAAAGGGGTTAGGTGATGATTAGTGTAAACAATGTAACTAAATGTTACGGAAAAACAACCGCACTTGAGGGTGTGAGTGTTGTATTTGAAGATGGGAAGATATACGGATTACTCGGGAGAAACGGCGCGGGAAAGTCCACCCTTTTAAAGATAATGACAAATCGTGCATTTACTACGAGCGGAAACATAGAGATAAACGGCGAGTCTGCCACCGAAAACCCAAACATGAAAAAACATATCTATTTCATGACCGAGGAGAATTTCTTCGGTACACAGAAGGTAAAGGAGATTTTAAAGCTTACGGCGGATGTTTTCCCGGGGTTTGACACAAACAGGGCGGAGAGATACATCAATCTTTTTAAGCTCGACGATAAAAAGAAGTTCTCGGCACTCTCGACCGGCTATAAAAACATATTTAAGCTGATATTAGCACTCTGTCAAAATCAACCTTATATAATCTTTGACGAGCCGGTGGTGGGACTCGACGCATACCACCGAGAGCTGTTTTACAAGCTGTTGTTAGAGTGCTATGCCGAGGGAGAGCGGACTATTATTCTTGCCACCCATCTCATAGAGGAGGTGCAGAACATTGTGGAAGATGTAGTAATCATAGACAGCGGAAAAATCATTGCAACCGACAGTGTGGAAAATCTCCTGCAAAGCGGTTACAGCATAGCCGGACGTCCGGAGGTTATCGATGATTACATCAAGGGTAGAAATGTTATAGATACCGAGGAGATAAGCGGAATGAAGATAGCATATCTTCTGGACAAGCCGAACACTGAGGGGCTACCGGAGTCGGTAACCATATCGCCACTTAACCTACAAAAACTTTTTGTAAGACTTACCGGAGGTAACGAAGATGACTAAAACGAAAACTAATTTAACAGTACTGATATATGAGCTGAAAAAAACGCTCACTAGCATGGGGATTTATATTGTCGTACTACTGCTGTTAAATCTTTTGGGTGTTACCATAATAACATATCAGATAGGGGATGTAACCTCTGCCGGCGCGTTCGATATTCTTTTTTCCGGAGCTGTTTTTATGGGCTTTGTAGGTAATATGAGCTTTAGCGAGGGATATAAACTTCATATGCAAAACGGCTTTACACGGTTTGAGATTTTCAAAATTAATATATGTGATATATTGATTAATTCGGCTCTTCTCGCGGCAGTTTCAATAGCCTTAATAGAAATTACCGAAAAACTGACACAATTTAGTTTTAGTATTACCTTTCAGCTTATTTACGGCGACGAGTTAAACATACTATCAGCGTTTTTCCTGCTAACCACTTTTTATATGACTATTGCCACCCTTGCATATATTGTTACACTCCTGTTCGCAAAATTTCCCAAAAAGATAGTTGTTTTCTGCCTATTAGCGGTACCGATATTGATTTCGGTGATTATTGCGATTGCTCCGCAGCTTACATCAACTGCATTTTTAGTAAGCCTGATTGAAGGATTTCTGTTCGCCTTAGGAATATTTGAGGAGAGTAGGTCGGTAATCAATCCCATAATAACCTTTGCGGTGCTCTCTGGTATTAACCTTGTAATTTCTCTGCTGTTAATGCGTAGAATTGAACTGTAAACTATCAATATAAATCAGGTGATGAGATGTTACACATTTTGTCACCTGTTTCACTATAAAATCGCATGAATTAACGAGTTAAATAAATTATTTAATTAAAACAGTAGATTTTTTATCAAAAATTTGGTAGAATTATATTGTAACAATAAAAGATTAGGACGATAAAGGAGGACAATTTGAGTGTAAAGTATGTTTATCTGTTTACCGAAGGCAAGGGTAACATGAAGGAACTTTTGGGCGGTAAAGGGGCAAACCTCTCCGAAATGACCGGACTCGGAATGCCGGTGCCACAGGGTTTTACAGTAACTACCGAAGCATGCACCAGATACTATGAAGACAAAAAAACAATAGCAGATGATATCCGCGCCGAAATTTTAGAGTATATGGGCAAGATGGAGGGGATAGTAGGGAAAAAATTCGGTGATACCCAAAACCCACTGTTGGTATCGGTACGTAGCGGTGCGCGCGCATCCATGCCCGGAATGATGGATACAATTTTAAATCTTGGAATGAATGACACGGTTGTTGAATCGGTAGCAAGTCTTACCGGCAACACCCGTTTTGCATTTGATAGCTATCGTCGATTCATTCAGATGTTTTCTGATGTAGTTATGGAACTTCCGAAACGTAACTTTGAGGTTATTATTGATGAGATGAAGGAGGAAAAAGGTATTAAGCTTGATACCGAATTTTCCGCCGACGACCTTAAGGAGATGGTGAAAAGATTTAAGGCTTATTATAGCGAACAGCTTGGCACAGAATTCCCCTCAGCCCCGGAAGATCAGCTTCTGAGTGCAATCGAGGCAGTGTTCCGTAGTTGGGATAACGAGAGGGCAATTTTCTACCGCCGTATGAACGACATACCATCCGATTGGGGAACCGCTGTTAATGTGCAGTCTATGGTATTCGGGAACATGGGGAACGACAGCGGTACCGGCGTTGCATTTTCCCGCAACCCTTCAACCGGAGAACGCAAGCTGTACGGCGAATTTTTGATGAACGCTCAGGGTGAGGACGTGGTTGCCGGCATAAGAACACCGCAGACCATTGATCACCTCAGAGAGATAAACGAGGAGGTATATAATCAATTCACCGACATTGTGGATAGGTTAGAAAACCACTACCATGACATGCAGGACATGGAGTTTACCATCGAAAAAGGTAAGCTTTATATGTTGCAGACCCGTAACGGCAAAAGAACTGCCGCCGCCGCATTAAAAATTGCCTGCGACTTAGTCGACGAAGGGCATATAACAGAAAAACAGGCGGTAATGATGATTGACCCAAAACTGTTGGACGCACTACTGCATCCTCAGTTTGATGAAGCGGCGCTAAAATCGTCTAAGGTGATAGCCACCGGACTTGCCGCCTCGCCAGGTGCCGCTTGCGGTGTTGTTGCATTTAGTGCCGAGGAGGCAATAAAGGTATCGTCCGACGGTACACCGGTTGTGCTTGTTCGCCTTGAAACCAGCCCCGAAGACATTGAAGGTATGCATGTATCACAGGGCATATTAACTGCACGAGGAGGAATGACCAGCCATGCGGCGGTTGTTGCAAGGGGAATGGGCACCTGTTGTATAGCCGGCTGCGGTGAACTCGTTATCAACGAGGCAGATGGCTATTTTGAGGTGGACGGAGTAAGGGTTAACCGCGGTGAGTATATCTCGTTAAACGGATCCACAGGCAACGTTTACGGTGAAAAAATCTCAACACGTGACGCCGAAATAGGCGGCGATTTCGGAAGGCTTATGACATGGGCAGACAGCTTCCGTGAGCTGAGAATTCGCACCAATGCCGACACGCCTGCGGATGCAAAAAATGCTCTCGAGTTCGGTGCCGAGGGAATAGGTCTTTGCAGAACCGAACATATGTTCTTTGAGGGTGAACGCATTAAGGCAATGCGTGAGATGATATTATCTAAGACGCACGAGCAACGCTTAAAGGCACTTAACAAGCTGTTACCGATGCAAAGAGGTGACTTTGAGGAGATTTATGAGGTAATGGGTGATCTTCCGGTTACCATACGTTATCTCGACCCACCTCTCCACGAATTTTTACCGACCGATCCACAGGATATTAAGGTTTTGGCAGACGAGATGCAGATGTCTGTTGAGGAGGTCAAAAACGTAATAGAGAGCCTTCACGAGTTTAACCCGATGATGGGTCACCGTGGCTGTCGACTTGCCGTTTCCTTCCCCGAGATTGCCGAAATGCAGACAACCGCTGTAATCGAGGCGGCAATAAGCGTTAAAAAGCGTCGCCCGGAGCTAAATCTTGTGCCCGAAATTATGATACCGCTTATCGGTGAATACAAGGAGTTACAGTTCCTGCGTACCGTTGTAACCGAAACGGCAGATAGAATAATTAAAGACTCCGGTATAGAGCTTAAGTATATGGTAGGCACCATGATAGAGATACCTCGTGCCGCACTTCGTGCAAACGACCTTGCAAAAGAGGCGGAGTTCTTCAGCTTCGGAACCAACGATCTGACACAGATGACCTTTGGTTTCTCACGAGACGATGCCGGTGCATTTCTTGACAGCTACTATGCAAAGCAGATCTACGAATATGATCCATTCCAAAAGTTAGACCGTAAGGGTGTGGGACGACTTGTAAAAACAGCCGTCGATCTCGGACGTGAAACACGTCCCGATATTAAACTCGGCATCTGCGGTGAGCACGGCGGAGACCCATCCTCCATCGAGTTCTGCCAACAGATAGGTCTTGCCTATGTAAGCTGTTCTCCCTTCCGTGTTCCGATAGCTCGCTTAGCGGCGGCCCAGGCGGCGATAAACTACCCGAATAAAAAATAGTTTCCTATAACATTAAAACGAGCTTTTTGGTTACATACGCAGTAACCAAAAAGCTCGTTTTGTTAAAGGACTAAACAAATCTTAACTCCATAGAATTATAAAAGACTTTATACCCTTTTTTTTAATAGATGCTGTTTGAGGTTGGAATTTACCACAGTTAGGTTATATAGTAGTTCAAAATCTTCAATTGCACATCTTGTGTGAAATTGCACACTTTGTGCGCCCCAAATCGCATAGCGATATTTGAGATATTATGTATCGCTTTGTGATTTGGTTGATTATAAATTCCTTTTTTTAATAGTTATCGTAATTGCTAAGGCTATGTTCTCAATAGCAATAGCAGTAGTTACCCAAAGCGAAGTTGCAAAAGCATTATAAAAGCCCTTCAAACTCCATTGTTCGCCAAAAAAAGGTTTAAATAAACTTCTACACATAATTCCATCATTCATGGATGGTACGGTAGCCGAAAGAAAATTTAACAGCAGATCGACAGTAATAAATGTCGACATTGCAAGCAGTACAAGCGATATAATTTTAATAGTTTTCATTTTACAACTCCGATAATTCCTTATAATTAATACATCTGAAACAGCGTTAATTCGCTATGCTCTTGTAGCCTTCATTTTTATTGAGTAGCCATACCCTAACAACCGAACAGGTGAAAAATAGTCTTTCTTATAAACCTTAAAGCCGAGCCGCTCATAAAGGCGCTTTGCATTTGTGTTTTTTGACAGCACCTCCAGATAATAGGCATCAAAGCCTTTCATGGAAAATGCATGCTGCAATAGTTTTGTTCCTATCCCTTGACCTCTCACCGTATTGGAAACTGCTATTTCATCTATATATAAATCGCTGTCATTCTCAACAACCTTGCTTTGAAAAAATGCGTTTATCTGTCGGCACATCATCATACCTCTGAATTTTCCGAACAGTTTCACCGCCTCATCCTCTTTAAATTTTAGCGGTCTCAGCTTATTTGTTGCAAGCATCATCACCCCTACAACCTTTTCATCAATGATATAACAATAGGAGTTTTGTGGGTGAAATGATACGCAGAGCAGTTTTATAAATTTGTCTTTATCCTTTTTAAAGTTAAAAAGATGACCGAATCCGTCTATAAAAACTTCTACAAACTGGATTCTTTGGGTGGGGGATAGCTGTTCAAATGTTTGTATATTGATGTCTGTCATTAAACTCCTTTGCGATAATACGATATAGAATTTTGCCTATGTTATTCAAAAAAGGTCTCCTCAACAGGTATACCCAAGATAGAATATTTATAATATTTCACTCCGGGCAAAGGGTCTTCCGGCATGAAGTTGCCCTTTATTTCTATCGAATAACCAAGCCCATAGTAAGTACCTGTGCCACCGTCGTCGGCAGTAATCGGTATTGTAAAAATCGGTTTTTCTGCTCTACGCACCCTGAAATAGTCAAACACACCCGTGCCGACTATTGCTAAAATTAACACGGCCAAAATGATAGCGACAACTTTTATTACTTTCTTTTTCATAAACTCCTTTACTTTATTTAATTATGCTTTAGTAGCAATGCAGTAACCACCGTTACCACAGCCGATATTCCCGTGGCTGCTTTCATATATAACGGTGTATTTAAACCGTAAAGAATATTGCACCTCGCTCGCTTGTGTTTCTTTCTAAAGTTTCACTTAATAATACCCCATTCGAAAATAAAATGCAACATTCTAAAACGCAAAAGAGATGCAGCAGTCGCATCTCTTTTGATGGTAAGGTAGGTATTATATTCCTCCCACCTATTGTCTATACGAATAATAACATGTATGTGGCTTGGAATAATAACACACAATCTTTTAAACTAAGAGCTAACACTCTTATGCAATGATGTTAGAAAACCCATGTGTTTTCAAAAATTCATTCACCTGTTCTTGTGACTCCACTGCTTCCATTAAACCTTTTTTTGTGGCAGCGATTGCTCCAACTGCATTTGCATATAGCCCTAAATTATACAAAGGCATTCCCTGCATGTATCCCTGAACTGCAGCTGCCGCAAATGAATCTCCACAGCCGGTGGGATCGACTTCTATAATATCGGTAAATGCGGGAACGGATATTTTATCCTTTTCGGTAAATATACTGCATCCCAGCTCACCATCCTTCTTAATAATAATTTTTATGCCCAAGTTTAATAGATAGGAAACCGCACTTTCCTCGTCAGAAATTCCGGTTACCGCGCCCATTTCGCCCCTGCTTGGCAGGAACATTGTAGTCTTTAAAAGCACCGGCGAAAGCAGATTTTCTATATCCTCATGGCTCATTATCTCAAGTCGAAGATTTGGATCAAAGCTTATCGGAATGTTGTTGTCGCATGCAATATCCACCGCCCTCATTACTGCTTTTTTAGTTTCTTCACCAAAGCACAGTGCATTTCCTGAAATATGTAGCCATCTTGAGGACTTTAAATACTCCTCATCAAGATGCTCACAGCAGAATTTTCCCGGTGCGGCATCGAGGACGTGAAAAATAAATTTACGACTGCCATCACTGTAGTAGTTGGTAAATGCAGTTCCGGTGGTGGTTCCTTTAAGCCTTACCACCCTTGATACATCTACACCGTCGTTAGACAGCTTGTTCAATACGCAGTCGGCAAATTCATCCTCCCCTACGGTGCCGAGGTATGCAACCTTACCACCGAGTTTTGCAAAGGTATCGGCAAATATCGCAGGTGCGGCAGACGCAAATGGACCTATCATTTCGGAACATTTTGAGAATGGGATGTCAAGTTCGGTTCTGAAAAACTCGACGCTGAGCTCCGGCAGAGAAATCACATCAAACATTTTCATGCTTTTAAACTCCATTACTAAACGGTGTCGGGAGAATACTCCGACCAGAAAGGTTCCCCTTCTTCGGGCTGTGTATATTCATAGATGGCGCCAAACATACCGACAGCAAACATCAGATTCTCATTATCGTTAGAATTTGCGGCAATTTGTACACACATGGTTCCATTTAACACTACCTCACCCTCTACAAAAAAGCTGTAATCCTCAGATAATTCTACAGAACTTTGTAGCAGTTGTTGTGCTGTGGAGACATGGAGCTCATAGTCATAATGCCGTCTTAATGGCTCCTCGGTCGTATCAATCCTATCCACAGGCAAAAGTGCCGAACTGTCCAGCTTGGTAAGGGTTGCACTGTCGGCGGTAGGATCTCTCGGAATAAAACTGTAAATATATTCCCTTTCATTAACGCCGTCATTTTCTTTTAGATAAATAAAAAACTCGACATAAAGCTCAGCATCGGTTATCAAGGTAAACCCCGCCACGGTCGGCTCGCCAACAAAATCAGTACCCTCTATATTGTCGGTCAGCTCGTTTACCTGTTTTAGAAGCTCCTCCTCGGTTGTTTCCTCTATGGTATATGCATCCTCTAAGGATAAAAATTTATCCTCGTCGATGCTGTAGCTTACAGAGGTTATTTTCCCCGAGTTGTCGGGTTCTGCATTTAACCTACTTAAAGTTATGAGCTGAATATACCTCTCCGAGGTTATCGGATAGGTCATTACCGAAAGACCTCCGACGCCCTGATATTCATCCTCATCAACCTGACGTAGCTGTTGCACATAATCATTAACCTCGGTTTTAAGGTAGTCGTTTATCCTTTCTGTCTCGCCACTACCGTTACCATCTTCGGTTGCAAACATAGGTATCTCTACGACGCCGGTTGAGCTGTAGCTTTTTTCATAATAGTCGATAAACACATTTACAGCAGTAGCTACCTCAGGCTGTGACTCGGAAACGGGTTGTGATTCCGAGTCAACCTGCGATGTGTCCTCCTCTCTTGCCACAAGGCAAGCCGATAGCAATAAGCAGGAGGAAATTAATAATATTAGTATAATCTTTTTCATGTAAAACCCTTTACCCTTAAACAGGTATAATTTACCGGCTACGCATTGTTAATGCTGTTTGCCTGCTCTATCATTGCGATAATGATTCCTCTGTTAAGTTGTCCACCACTGAACATGGAGAGTGATCTCATCGGCATATCGTTAACCATTGCAAGCATCATGCGTGACATGTCGCTTCCATCCGAGAACATCGCCTCTACGCTTTTTTTAATCTCGCTAAAGACCTGACTACCGCCCTTTGTGGCAAGCACGGTGACAAGCCTGCTGTTGATGTGTAGTTTTTCGGCTTTTGCCGTAAGTGGAAGCTCACAACCGTACACCTTTACAAATTCGTCACGACTCACATCCAATATACCGTCCTTGATAACTTCATCCGGATTATATTTATGTAGAGATGCAAATTTTACACCGTCAACATCAATGCTCTGTGTAAATTTAATATCCCTGCTTGATGCCGCTAACGATAGGTTATAACAGCCCTTTTCCACTTCAAATGCGTTGTGCTCTACCGAGTAGGTTTTAAAGCTGTCACGGTTCAACGGTATGGTTACCACAACCGTCTCACCTGCCTTGATAAACTTTTTACAAAAACCGCGAAGCTCTCTCGGGGCACGCATAACAGCGCTATTCTCCATGCCGACATAAAGCTGAACAACCTCACTGCCATCAGCATTACCGACATTTGTTACCTCAACACAAACCTCACCGGTTTGCTTTGCGTTATCCCATGATAGCGTCATATTTTTGTACTCAAAGTTTGTGTAGGAAAGCCCAAATCCAAACGGAAATAATACCTCCTTCTTTGCCCAGTCGTAGTATCTGTAACCCACAAAAACGCTCTCACGATACTCTATATCGTCACAGTCTATGCCATAATGTTTGTAGCAGGGTGTGTCCTCAAGGCAGAGTGGAAATGTTTCGGCAAGTTTACCGCTTGGATTAACCTTTCCGGATAGCACGTCGACGACCGACCCGCCCGGAGCCTGTCCGGGAAGATATGCTAAAAGAATTGACTTTATCTTATCTTTCCATGGCATCATCACCGGTGAGCCGGCGTAGATAACCACAACAATGTTTTCGTTAACCTTAGAAACCTCCTCCACAAGAGTGTTGTGCGAGGGTGGCATATTGAGATGCTTTCTGTCATACCCCTCACTCTCGTACGCATCAGGAAGCCCCACAACCAGCACGACCACCTCGGCATCCTTCGCCGTCTTTACCGCCTGAGCTATCAGCTCGTGGTCTACCTCATCGCTGTCTCGGTCATAACCTTTTGAATAGCTAAATTCGATACCCTGCGAAGAAAATTCCTGTTCGATACTATCCTTCATGGTGGGATTTATCTTACTGCTACCCGCACCTTGATATCTTGCCTCAGCTGCAAAATCGCCGATTAAGGCGCATTTCACACTTTTTTTCAGCGGTAATATACCATCCTTATTTTGCAGTAAAACCATAGAGTTTGCCGCAACTTTTCTTGCAAGTTCGTTGTGCTCTTTGGCATCATAACTTCCCTTTGCCGTATGTTTACGGAAGGTTAGTTCTAATATTTTTTCAACGGCGTTGTTTAAAACATCCTCTTTTAGACTTCCGTTTTTCACAGCCTCTACAATCAGCGTGTCATTAAAGCTGTTTTTGCCCGGCATCTCCAGCTCTAGTCCCGCCTTTAATGCCTGAACTCTTTCGTCCATTGCGCCCCAATCAGTAACCACCAAGCCTTCAAAACCCCACTCACTGCGCAGGCAGGTATTTAAGGTATACTCATTTTGACAGCCGTATTCTCCATTTATCTTGTTATAGCTACACATGACGGTCGCCGGCTTTGCCCTGCGCACCACCGCTTCAAAGGGAGACATATATATGTCTCTCAGTGCACGCAGATCGACCACCGAGTTACCGGTCATGCGTCTGTCTTCTTGATTGTTTGCGGTATAATGTTTTACCGAGCTACCTATCCCTTTGCTTTCAACACCCTTTACCCACGCTACTCCACACTCACCCGATAGATAAGGGTCCTCACTGAAATACTCAAAGTTTCTTCCGCAAAGCGGCGAACGCTTAATATTTACTCCGGGTCCCAGCACAACCGCAACATTTTCCTGTGCCGCCTCCTCTGCTATTGCCTGCCCTACGGTGTAAAGATTATCCATATCCCATCCGCTACCGGTAAGGCACGCCGGGGGAAAACATGTGGATTTAACACTACTGTTTAAACCGAGATGATCAGCCGACATATCCTGCTTCCTCAACCCATGAGGTCCGTCGGTAACCATTATCGACGGAATACCAAGACGCTCGATATCCTGCAATGTCCAAAAGTTTTTGCCGGAACAAAGCGAAGCCTTCTCCTCAATAGTCATCTTTGAAACTAACTCTTTAATACTTTCTTTCATCTTACACCTCAAGTTATTGATTTTTAATCCCGCCAAAGGCGAGGACTCAGCAAATTATACAAACCCCCTCCACCGAGGTTAATCTCCTATGGAAATTAGGTTATTTATATCTCTACTATCCCGTCAAATACCTTTACCGCCTCACCGGTCATGTAAACGACATCGTCGCTGTAGTTAATTATAAGATCACCGCCCACAAGTTCTACCGTTATGTCGGCATTTTTTTCACAAAAACCGTTTTCCACAGCAGCCACAACTGCGGCACATGCGCCGGTTCCACAGGCAAGCGTCTCTCCGTTTCCTCTCTCCCACACGCGCATCTTAATGCGATTTTTTGTAAGAACCTTTACAAACTCCACATTAACCTTGTCGGGGAAATGTTCGCTGTTCTCTATTGCGCTTCCGATGCCTTTAACATCAAGCGACTCAAGAGAAACACCTTTATCCCATTCAAATATAACTGCATGTGGATTTCCCATGGACAGACAAGTCACCTTGTGCTCTTTACCGTTAACCGTTATCGGCTTATCAATCATCCGCTCACCGCCGTATACAACCGGCACCTTATCGGCACTCAGCTCGGCTTTGCCCATGTCCACCTTTACCGAGTGTACAAGGTCGTTTTGGGTAAAAAGCTGTAGCGATTTTATGCCTGACATGGTGTCGATACTCATCGTTGTTTTTCGGACAATGTTGTTATCGTAAAGATATTTTGCAATGCATCTTATAGCGTTGCCACACATCATACCTTCACTTCCGTCCAGATTAAACATTCTCATTCTGGCATCTGCAACATCGCATGGCAGAATAAGCACAACACCGTCTCCGCCCACTCCGATATGTCGGTCGGCTATAAATACCGAAAGAGACTCGGGGGATTCTAACGGTCGTCCGTTTGTAGCGGCATTGTCAAAACAGTTGAGATAGATGTAGTCATTTCGGCATCCGTGCATCTTGGTAAAATGCAACTTCATCCTAACATCCCTAAGATTATTTACATCAATAATCTCAGTGTTATACTCGTTATAACCACTTTTCAGTGAGTTTGCAACTGCCGTCGCGGTGTCTAACGATGTCAGACAGGGTATGCCGAGCATACACGCCTTACGACGCATCTTAACCTCGTCGTTTGCAGGGTCTCTACCGCCTGCGGAGGTGGAAATAATATAACTTATCTTTCCGCTCTCTAACAGCGAGATAGTATTTTTTTCGCTACACTCATGTATCTTGTTAACGTCGTCAACAGCAAGCCCATAGGAGCGCAAAGCCCTTGCTGTTCCTCTGGTTGCATATATTTCAAAGCCTAATTTTTCATAGCTCTGTGCGATATCACAAACCTCTAACTGGTCACTGTCTCGCACCGTGATGAGAACGCCGCCCTCCTTATGCATCTTGTAACCTGCCGCCACAAGCCCTTTATAAAGAGCCTCGTCAAGGTTTCTACCTATGCCTAAAACCTCACCGGTAGATTTCATCTCGGGACCCAAATGGGTGTCAAGGTCGGTCAACTTTTCAAAGGAGAATACCGGAACTTTCACGGCGAAATACGGAGGTATCTTTGCAATCTCACTGCCGTAGCCGAGTGATTGCAAGGTCTCACCAACACTCACCCTGGTTGCAAGGTCGCACATCGGCACGCCGGTAACCTTGCTAATGTAGGGGACAGTTCTGGAGGCACGTGGGTTAACCTCGATAATATATATTTCTCCGTCATGCAATACATACTGAATGTTTACAAGACCGACAACCTTTAATGCCTTGCAAAGCTTCTCGGTTATGTTGAAAAGCTCTTCCGATAAGGTGTCGTTTACATTTACCGGAGGGTAAACCGCAATGCTGTCGCCGGAGTGCACACCGGTTCGTTCGATATGTTCAATAATACCGGGAATTAATACATCTATTCCGTCGGATATTGCATCTACCTCTATCTCACGACCGGAAAGATATTTGTCGATAAGTATCGGGTTTTCCTGCTTTTGAGAGAGTATAATTCCCATATATTCGGTTACATCATCATCGCCAAAGGCTATAATCATATTCTGTCCACCCAGCACATATGACGGGCGAAGCAGAACGGGGTAACCTATCTCGTTAGCCACTACGAGCGCTTCTTCTGCGGTGTTTATACAGCTGCCCTTAGGGCGACGTATTGACAGGCCCTCCAGCAATGCATCAAAACGCTCCCTATCTTCACAGATATCTATACTATCTGCGGAGGTGCCTATTATTTTTACACCGCGTTTTTGCAGTTCGCCTGTCAGTTTTATAGCCGTACCGCCACCGAATGAGACTATAACGCCTATCGGTTTTTCTATGTCAATTATTGCCATCACGTCGTCTATAAACAACGGTTCGAAATAAAGTCGATCTGCGGTGTCAAAGTCGGTCGATACTGTCTCCGGATTGTTGTTTATGACAATAACCTCGTAGCCGAGTTTTTTTAATGACCAAACGCAGTGTACACAGGCGTAATCAAACTCAATCCCCTGACCTATTCTTATGGGTCCGCTACCCAGTACGACTATTCTCTCCTTGGTACTTCGTGCGATAAACTCGGTTGCCTCACTTTCATCACCATTTGCGGTGGAATAAAAATACGGGGTTGTTGCCTCAAACTCTCCGGCACAGGTGTCAACCATCTTATAGGAAAGCTCGTCGCCACCTTTAAACCCTTCGCAGATGTTTTTTAAACAGCTTAAAAACCAACGGTCAATTTTTGTGATTTCAAATATTTCATCTATGGTAAAACCTCTCAACAACGCCTCATAAACAACAAAAAGTCGTTGGTCTGTCACCGTGTCGAGGGCTTCTATAATTTCGCCGTCCGGCTTGTTTTTCAGCCGCGGAAGATTAAGGTCAACAAGTCCTATCTCGGCACCTCTTACCGCCTTTAGCAACGCCGCCTCAAAACTGTCGGCAATTGCCATAACCTCTCCGGTCGCCTTCATCTGAGTGCCGAGTTCCTTTTTGGCATATACAAATTTATCAAACGGCCATTTTGGGAACTTAACCGCAACATAGTCGAGGGCAGGCTCAAACGCCGCATAGGTTGTACCGGTAACTGCGTTAACTATTTCATCAAGGTTGTAGCCTATCGCTATCTTGGTTGCAACCTTTGCTATCGGGTAGCCGGTAGCCTTGGAGGCAAGCGCGGAGGAACGTGATACACGTGGGTTAACCTCGATTACGGCATATTCAAAGCTGTTCGGGTGCAATGCAAACTGGCAGTTACAGCCACCAACAACATCCAACTCGTCAATTATATCCATCGCCGCCGTGCGCAACATCTGATATTCCTTGTCGGCCAGGGTGACGGCAGGTGCAATAACAATGCTGTCGCCCGTATGTATACCGACAGGGTCAAAATTTTCCATAGAACAGACGGTGATGGTGTTTCGGTTGCCGTCTCTCATAACCTCAAACTCAATTTCCTTCCAGCCGGCTATGGATTTTTCCACCAAAACCTGGGTTATCGGAGAGAGTGCAAGTCCGTTTTCGGTGACCGAAATAAGCTCCTTTTCGGTATTGACAATTCCGCCGCCACTACCGCCGAGAGTAAATGCAGGACGAATGATAAGAGGGTAGCCACTACTTTTTGCAAACTCAAGGGCACTCTCAACATCGGTTGCAATTATTGAGGGAATAACCGGTTGACCAATTTTCTGCATGGTCTGTTTAAAGATGAGACGATCCTCAGCCTTGTCGATTGTGGTGGGGTTAGAGCCTAACAGCTTAACACCCATCCTGTCAAGATAGCCATCCTTCGCAAGCTGCATACATAGTGTCAATCCGGTCTGTCCGCCAAGTCCGGAAAGGATACTGTCGGGACGTTCCTTTTCGATAATTCTTTTCACAGTTGGAAGTGTGAGAGGTTCGATATAAATCTTGTCCGCAATATTTTTGTCGGTCATGATGGTTGCGGGGTTGGAGTTTATCAGAACAATTTCTATACCGTCCTCACGTAAAACACGACACGCCTGTGTGCCTGCATAATCAAACTCGGCGGCCTGCCCGATAACAATAGGTCCTGAACCTATAACCAAAACCTTTTTTATATCCCTATTTAATGGCATTGTATCCCCCCATACTATCTATAAAACTGTCAAACAAAAACCCGGTATCAAGCGGACCTGCCGATGCCTCGGGATGGAACTGTACCGTTTTGATCGGGCGATTATTATATATAATACCCTCACAGGTATTGTCGTTGACGTTAACAAACCAAAGCTTTGCAACCGCCTCGTCGATGGACTCGTTGCAAACGGCATAGCCGTGGTTTTGGCTTGAAATATAAACCCTTTCGGTGGTTAAATCCTTAACCGGTTGGTTAGCGCCTCTATGGCCGAAGGTTAATTTTTTCGTGCTAAACCCCATGGCGAGCGCGAGAAGCTGATGTCCGAGACAGATTCCGAAGGTCGGAATCCCCTCCCCTATAATTTCTTTGATATTTTCTATAATCTCGGTGTTCTCTGCGGGGTCTCCCGGCCCATTAGAGAGCATAATACCATCTACGTTAAGTTTTTTTATGTCAGAAAGCTTACTTTTTGCCGGCAACAGATGAATATCGCAACCACGTTTTTGAAGTTCTCTTACAATGTTGTGTTTATACCCGAAATCGAGCAATGCAACGGAATATTTTTTTTCATCCGCCTTGCAGAGGGTATACTCGGTAGCAGTCACGGCATCAACTGCCGAGGTAACACTGTATTTTTTTATAGCATCTACATCCACCGTTTTAGGGTCATTGGTTGTTATTGCTCCATTCATGACACCGTTTGTACGGATAATTCGTGTGACAGCTCTTGTGTCAATGTCAGAAATCCCTACAATTCCTCGTTGCTTTAGCAGGGTGTCTAAATCTCCCTCGTTTCGAAAGTTAGATGGTGTTTCGCAACGGTGTTTGACTATATAACCGCATGCACCTATTGCACCGCTCTCAAAATCGGAAGGTATTACACCATAGTTTCCGATTAACGGAAAGGTTTGCAATACTATCTGCCCGTGATAACTTGGGTCTGTAAGTGTTTCAAGGTAGCCGGTCATACCGGTGGTAAACACAACCTCTCCCACTATCTCGCCCTCGGCACCGAGGCTTTTACCCTCGAATATTCTGCCGTTTTCAAGTATCAAATACGCTTTTTTTGTCATTATTCCTCCTTGGTCCAAAAGCCTATACCTACGACACGACTGTCGTAATATGGCTATGAATTTAAGACTACATATGTTTTATATGTTCATATTATAATATACCATTATTCGGGTCATTTTACAAGACCACAACAGCGTGTTTTTCAATCCTAAGTACTTAACCGTTTTTCAAGATTTTTTATTTTTTTGTGATTTGTTACAAAAATTCATCTATATTGAGCGCGGTTTACATATTTGCTTGTATTTTTGATTGCTTTGTGGTAAAATAACTATGTACCTTAAAATGAAAGGAGCATATTATGGCTTTAACTATTACAAAAGATAATTTCGAGCAGGAAGTTTTAAAGAACTCAAAACCTGTTCTTGTCGATTTTTGGGCTCCCTGGTGTGGACCTTGTCGTATGCTCGGTCCGGTAATCGATGAAATTGCCTCCGAGAATGACGCATTCGTAGTCGGTAAAATTAACATCGATGATGAGCCCGATCTTGCACAAAAATACGAAGTAATGACAATTCCAACCGTTATGGTATTTAAAAACGGTGAGCCGGTGGAAAGCTCTGTCGGTGTAAAACCCAAACAGGCACTTTTAGATATGGTGGGCGTTTAGTTGAGAAACATTGCTCCTGGTTGGTCAGAGATTTTAAAGGATGAACTTGACTCTGATTATTTTGAGCAGTTGCGTGATTTTTTACGTGTTCAGTACCGCACCAAAACGGTGTATCCTCCTAAAAACGAGGTTATGAATGCTTTTAACCTCACCGATTTTTCCGATGTAAAGATTGTAATTTTAGGTCAGGACCCCTACCACGGTGAAGGTCAGGCACACGGATTGGCATTTTCGGTGTTAAACGGTAATCCACCACCCTCGCTAAAAAATATCTATAAGGAGCTTTCAGACGATGTGGATTTTATACCGCCACAACATGGAGAGCTTACCGAATGGGGCAAACGAGGGGTTCTGCTTTTAAATACTGTATTAACGGTGGAGAAATCATTACCCGGCTCACACCGAGCAAAGGGTTGGGAAAGATTTACCGATGCGGTGATAGCATTGCTAAACGGCAGGGATGAACCTATTGTATTTATGCTGTGGGGAAAAAATGCCGCCGAAAAGAAACGACTTATCGATTCCCCCAACCACCTTGTGCTAACCGCAGCACACCCAAGCCCATACTCTGCAACTGCAGGATTTTTTGGTTGCCGACACTTTTCAAAAGCTAACAAATTTCTGAAAAATCCGATAGATTGGCAGATATAAAGCTTTAATTAGGTATAAATTTATACGAAAGGATGGTCATATATTATGAACATCAACAGTACCGCCATAGGAATGAGCGTATTAAACCAGCAACGAAAAAGCATGGTGAATATTGCCGACTCGGTTGAGAAGTTGTCATCTGCTAACATGATTAACCGCAGTGCAGACGATGCCTCCGGCCTTTCCATACTGCAAAAAATGTATTCCATGCAGACCGGTTTAAGTACAACCTCTGTTAACACACAGGATGCCATGTCCTACCTACAGACAGCGGATGGCGTATCCTCCTCGGTTTCCGAGATGTATCTCAGGCTTGACGAACTTGCACTCAGAGCCTCCAACAGTATCATGGGCGGCGCAGAGCGTTCGGCACTTCAGTACGAGGCAGATGCGATTACCGATGAAATTGCAAGGCTTACTGAGCACACCACCTTTAACGGCAAACAGATATTTTCAGGTGAAGATTTCGTGGCAAATGCCGAAAACGGAACCACAATAAATTTGTCTGAATTTGTTGTGCCGGAGATTGATTTATCCTCGGTAGAGGCTGCAAATGCCTCGCTTGAAAATATCAGCTCTGCACGTAATGCACTTCTTGATATGAGGGGCGACATAGGCGCCATGGATAATAGTCTGCAACATAGTGTCGCTAATTTAGAGGTCACAAATCAAAATCTTGTAGCCGCAGGCAGCAGGATAGGCGACACAAACTATGCAATGGAGCTACTCAGTCTTACGAGGGATAATCTTTTACAAAACACCTCATTTGCAATGATGTCTCAGTATAATCAGTCGGCTGGTCTTATCCTGCAAATGCTTAGATAAACCACCCATTAAACACATAGTTTTTCACACCACTCTACATATCTGTATGTAGAGTGGTGTTTTTTGTGGGGTGTGGGTGATTTCTTTTTTTGTTAACTTTATGTTTTTAATCGGTATTACAGTTGCGGTTTCAAGCCACCTCTGCCTGCCTGTTGCAAATGCATTTATGGCTGTTTTAATGTCTGTGATGCTGTTTGTGTATCTTTTTAGTATCGCAGGTTTTATGCAGGTGGGTTATGTAGTTGTTGCGATTATTTCAATAGCTGCTATTGTGTTTTGCATAGCAAAATACAACAAGACAAAGCAGCTGTTATTCAGTGCGCCTATAGTTACACTTGTGGCACTTGTGGTGTTTTCGGTTTTTATAAATAACGCCATTTTCACAACCGAAAGCGAAGTGATTGACTACTGGTTGCCCGGACTTGAATATATTCTTGATACCGGAAGATTGCCCTACTCCGAAGCAGGTCTGCTCCCTTCCGACATCCTTCACCCGCCGCTCTTGTGGATTTTGCAGTACTTCATGCTTTTCGGCAACGATGGTGAGGTAATTGTTTATATAAACAGTGCCAACAATCTTTTATCCTTTGCCTGTGTGCTCCCGTTTTTTGGGGATGAAAAACCAAATGATCGGTATGATGTAATTCTTTTAACGATTAAATTTATTTTAATTTTTGGATTGCTCGGAACTGAAAGCGGATTTACCGACCTGTCGGTAGGCAGACAATTTGCGCTGCTATTCGGCTACGGAATATATCTTGCAATGACAAAGCCTTGTAATAAAAAATTTGAGACGATAGAGCTATCCTTGATTTTAAGCGGTGTAATGTTATTAAATTCAACCGGATTTGCCTTTGCTTTTTTAATACTATTGATTGCAAGGGTTATGGCATTTTTGTCCTCACCCGAAAAGAATATTATTCGAAAAACCTATAGGGCATCCAAGGAGCATTTTGCTGCAACGGTGGCACTTACCGCAACATCTCTCTCCTTTGTACTGCTATTGTTCATCTCGGGAAACACCGACCCTACAGCTGCGATCACCTCTGTTTTTGTTGCACTCGAAGACTTTATACACTGGGCGCCCTATACCCTCACAGTGCTTGCAATACTGTTGCTTCCTGCACTCAGTTATGACGAAAATGGTGAAAAAAGATTAAAAATATAACCAATATTGGGCATTCCTGCCTTTAACTTTTCTTGTAAAAAATTAAAATAAGTATAGCGAGAAGCGAAAAAAAGCGCGCTTAAACTAACTCGTTTCTTTTTATGATATTGTTTTATAAATTAATCAATAGATATAATAAAAAGATGTCACGGAAATTTAATCCGTCATGATAAGCAGTTTTTCATTGACCGATACATTGAAATTGTGCAGAACGAAACATCCGGTAACAATTTTAACTCCGACAACGGCATTAAAATATAAAGGATTTTGGAATGGTAGTATGATATACACACCCCAGGCAATCTACTTGTCAGGTTACAAACATCAATCTCATCCGAAAAATTGCAAAGGATACATGCACATCGAACATCAACCCTGCCTTACCCTTGCCCTCAGCACCTTAATATCCTCTCCTTTTTTCGATTTTATTGTAAAATCTCCTGCCTTTGCAGGCATAATAAACGTCTCTACATAATGGACGATGAAGGGTTCAAATAGATTTGTAGGGCTTTCCACTACGCACTCTATTCCATCCACAAGATTTAATATTGAAAATTCATCGTTCGACTTAATGTTGGCCGATGTTTTTGTTGTAATAATTTCTGTTTCGATAAACTCGAGTTCATGTAGTCCGGTTTTGGTTACGGTGCAATCCTTGTCACTATGTTTTTCTTCAAAACGGTTTATCAGTTCTTTTTGCACCCAGTCGGTGTCTCGGTCAAAGCGCATGACCTCCTTTCCATCCTCTATGTGTATCGGACGCGGAAGCCCGTCGAGTCCGACTCTGTCCCAATCCCACAGCTTAAAGGTGAAGATGTATGGGGTCGCACTTATCTCAAGTACCATGCAATTTTTCGAGGAGCAGTGCACCGTGCCGGCGGGTATAAGAAAATGGTCGTGCTTTTTTGCAGGGAACAGATTCACATATTTTTCGGCATCAAACCCAACATCACCTTTTTGAGCCTCGCGTAAAGCATCTATCATATTTTGTGGATCTACATCGTTTTTAACCCCCAGATATACCCCGGCGTCTGCCTTTGCATCTAAAATATAGTAGCTTTCATCCTGCGTGTAGTGCATACCAAACTTTTTTTGTATGTAGTCGGTTGTTGGATGAACCTGTAAGCTTAGATTTTGACCTTCCATCGTATCTAAAAAATCGAACCGAATTGGGAATTCAGCACCAAATCTTGCGTAGTTTCTCTCGCCGAGAAATTCAATCGGTTTTAGTAGGGTAAGATTCATCGCCGGCATCTCTAACCGTGCATCACCAAATCTAAAATACAGGCTGTTTTCCTCCGGAACCCCGTCAAAACTCCAAGCATAGTTTTTTTCGTGTTGTGGCAGGTTGCAAACCTCCTTCATCCACTGTCCTCCCCATACGCCGGGATCAAAGTATGGGACAAGTCGAAACGGTTTTTTTACAATTTCGCTCAATGCAAAGCCAAAGGCACTCCTCGTAATCATCACAGGGTTATCCGTGTTGTTTGTGTCGAGGTAGTAGTCCATCTTGGATAGTTGCCGCACCTTGTGCTTGTCCGCTATACGCCACTCTATAAAAAATGCACGCTTATATTTAAGTAAAATGTCTTCATCTCGGTTATTTTGCTTATAGTTAGGTAACCCTTTTCGGTAGCGCAGTTGGATCTCCCATCGTGCCAAATCAGAATAGATTTTCACATCACCCTCTGCGATAAGCGAGGCTGCAAATCCACAGATAAGAATAGTGCCTTTGGTGCCGGCAACAAGTTTTTTTGCATTTAATAGCTTTTCAGGGTCGATAAAGTCCTCAACTTCCCCTTTGTACAGTCTGCCTCTAACCCTGTCATCGGTTAGGTGGTGGGACATAAGCTCGGTTAGCCTATCACCGTCGTAAAAAATTTCTTCGCTGTTTATTACGCACTCCGGCGATAACATGGATGAAAGTGTTTTAATTAACTTTTCATCGTCCGTTCCCGGGTAGCTATCGACTACAAGAACCTTTTTTTTATACATTTTTTGGTGTATTTCGTCTAAAATCGCCTCTATTGACGAAAACGTTTCTAATTCAAAACCGCTAACCGCAGTCTCAGGGAATCTATCATAATTTGCTTTTTTGTCAAGGTATCTGCCCTTAATATCCATATGCACTCCTAAAAGCTGTTCATTTTGCGATTATTATAACATCAACATATTGCAAAGTCAACAAATTTCGCAAACGTTTGTGTATTTCACTTTGAATGCAATTTAATATAGTAATTTTACTGAAATTGCATAAATCGATTATCTAATTACCACAATATAAAAGATGTTTGTTTGTGTAATTTTAACAATATTTACGTTTTAGTATTGACATTACATTTTATATCTGATAAACTCCAAAATAGAGGAAACGTTTGCGTAAACGTTCAACAGACATAGGAGTTTACGAATGCAAAAGACATACATAGACATCGCAAGGGAGCTAAACGTTGCTGTAAGCACCGTTTCAAGGGCGATGAACAACAAGAGTGGCGTTAGTGAAAAAACACGTGCACTCGTTTTTGAGACCGCTAAAAGATTAAACTATGTGCCGAATGAAACTGCAATTAATCTGGTAAAAAAAACCTCCAATACAATAGCTGCGGTGATTCCGGATATTATGAATCCATATTATGCCGAGATAGTTCAACGTTTAGAGGCGACCTTCAGAGAGAACAACTTCTCCTTCATCCTTTGTATCACCAACGAGAGTGATAAAATGATGGAATACTATCTCAAGGATCTTTTAAAAAAGAGGGTTACCGGAATTATACTGCTCAGCTCCTACATAAAAAGCAAAGAGCTATTACAGCAGGTAAGGGATAATACGGTTCTTGTTGGTATATCCACCAGCCACGACGATATCGACCAGGTTGAGTGTAGAGAACAAAAAGGTGTGTACAATGCGATTAAACATCTGATCGAAGAGGGGCACAGGCGAATTGCTTTTGTTGGTTACAAACTTCGTGAAAACAAGGTTCTTAATATGAGACTAAGCGGTTATGTTGAGGCCTTGACAGAGAACGGAATCGAGATTGATGAGGAGCTTATTGTCGAAAGTGACGCATTGCATATGCCGGACATAAACGACATTAAAAAGCTGTTCGACCTAAAGGAACCGCCCACGGCAATTCACTGTATGAATGAGTATGTTGTAATGGGTGTTTACTCCACTCTTACACAGCAGGGATACTCGATACCGGAGGACATATCACTATCGGCACAGGACGGTCTGCACATTACCTCGGTGGTGTATCCTCACCTAACTACAATAGTAACGCCGATAGACAGTATGGCGAAGGCGGCGGCAAATCTACTTATGGATAGGATTACAAACGGCAGAGAAGAGGATAACCAAACAATACTGCTGAATAACAAGCTTAAAATAGGAAAAAGCACAGGACGCATTGGATAGGGGTTTTATCATGCAAAATGTAAAACAACAGGCAAAAATCAAAAATAAGTCTTCGTTGGATAAAAAAGGGTTTATAAAACTTTTAAAGGATAACTGGCAGCTGTCAATAATGGCATTACCAGGCTTTATATGGTTACTGCTTTTTATGTATCGACCTATGTACGGTGTACTGCTTGCCTTTAAAGATTATCAGGTCAAGCTCGGCATACTTGGAAGTCCGGTAGCCGACCCGTGGTATAAATATTTCGAGCAGTTTTTCAGCACGAGTATTGCAAGTCAGGTTATTACAAACACACTGGTGCTGAGCGGACTTACACTGATATTTACCTTCCCGATACCCATTGTGTTTGCACTTATGGTGAATCAGGTACGAAACCTTAAATTTAAAAAGGTGGTACAGACGATATCTTATGCTCCTTATTTTGTTTCGGTAGTGGTTGTGGTCGGCATGATGAATTCCATTCTTTCTGCTAAAGGCTTTGTAAATACCTTTTTAGGTGTATTTGGAATAGAACCGCTTTTATTTATGTCGCTACCGGAATTTTTTCATGAAGCCTACATAATATCCGGAGTATGGTCAACCTTCGGGTTTAGCTCTATTATCTACATAGCGGCACTTACCAGTATCGACCCGGTATACTACGAAGCGGCACAGATTGACGGCGCAGGGAGATTTAAGTGTATAAGATACATCGACATACCGCAAATTCTTCCCACAGTTATCCTAATGCTAATACTGGCGTTTGCCTCCATTATGACGGTAGGGTATGAAAAGGTTTATCTAATGCAGTCCGGCATCAACACCTCGGTAAGTGAGGTTATTGCAACCTATGTATATAAGGTCGGCTTAGAGGGTGCGCAGTTCAGCTATGCAACGGCTATTGGATTATTTAACTCGGCGGTTAATGTGGTTTTGCTAATTTCGGTTAACTATATTGCAAAGAAAACCACCAAGCTCGGAATGTTTTAACGGGGGGATTAGGTTATGACTGGAAGTAAAAAAAGAGTTTCGTCAAGTGATAGGGTGTTCGATATTGCAGTGATAATAATACTTGCCGTAATCTCGATAGTTACCGTCTATCCGCTATATTATACCCTTGTGGCATCTTTCACCGATCCGGTAGTGGTAAATACGGGAAAGTTTTTGCTCTACCCCGAGGAGCTGTTTTTTGGCGGATATGAGGAAGTTTTTGAGTATACCCTTATCTGGCGCAGCTACCTAAACACCATTATCTACACAACGGTCGGTGTGGTAATCTCCTTAGTAATTACAATACCTCTCTCATATGCACTATCTAGAAAAGATTTTGTTTTTAGGAGGATACTTATTACCCTGTCACTTATAACAATGTTTTTTCAAGGTGGTATGATTCCAAGCTACATCAATCTGTTAGAGTTTGATATGCTTGACACCATATGGGCAATTGTACTACCCGGAGCCGTTTCGGTTTGGAACATGATTGTATGTCGTTCCTTCTTTGAAACAACCATTCCTATAGAACTGCTGGAGGCTTCAAGGATTGACGGGTGTTCCGACTTTAGTTTTCTATTTAAAATTGTTCTCCCACTCTCCACAACGATAATTTGCGTTATGGCACTTTTCTACGGTACTGCAATGTGGAATTCTTATCTACCGGCATTGATGTATTTGACAGAAACAGAGGCTATGCCGCTACAGGTTATACTTAGAAACCTTCTTATTATGAACGAGGATATGACATCCTATTCTTCCATTTCGGATGCCGCATTCCGGCAACAATTAGCAGATCAACTGAAATACTGTGTAGTAGTGGTTGCGGCCGCACCGATACTTGCAATATTTCCGTTCCTACAAAAATATTTTGTGAAAGGGGTGATGGTTGGCTCTGTAAAGGGGTAACAGAGGTGAAAAAAGCATACAAATACACATTATTTTTTCTAAAAAGAAAGGTAACAAAATGAAGAAAAAGTCTATTTTAGCCATACTATTGGCGGCGTCAATGATATTGACTACACTATCGGCCTGTAGCTCTGAGCCTGCCGACACAGGTGCAGACGATACCGGAGCACAGACGGACACAGGCGGCGACGAGGTAGGCGGCAGTGACGAACCCTTTAATCTCACCGGCGGATTGCCGATATTAAACGAGGGCGCAGAGATGCCGGAAATCTCTATACTGTTTAGAGAATTTGCCGGAACCGAAACACATATTGCAGACAGTGTACAGGTAGCAAGATACCTTGAGGAAACAGGACTGTACTTTGACTGGGAGCTTGCTCCTTCCGAGGGTTATAACGAAAAGTTAACGGTAAGAATTGCGACTAACGACCTTCCCGACATGGTGTGGACTCCCCTCTCGGACGATCAAGTGCTTCAGGCAATGGGTCAGGATGTATTCCTGCCGACCAATGATCTGATTGAGCAGTATGTGCCTAACTTAGTATCTATCTTCGATGATTTTCCGGAGTTTAAATCCATAGCCACCGCGCCGGACGGCAACATGTACGGCTTCCCCTACATAGTTCAGATGGACGGTCTTATCCTCTCTCCCGGTCCTATCATGATTAATCAGGTATGGCTTGATGAGCTTGGTCTTGATATGCCGACAACAGTTGAAGAGTATGTTTCAACGCTCGAGGCTTTCGAGGAGGCAGGCGACCTAAACGGCAACGGAGTTGACGATGAATTTGCATATGCCGGAAGCTTTGCTGAGGCAGGTGCTTTTGGAAGCAACAAAACCTTTAACCAGTTTACCGCCGCATTCGGTCAGGCAAACTCCGCATTCGGTACCCTGTATGACAACTTAGGTGTTGTGGACGGCAAGGTTATGTATACCGCAATGGACGAGGCATACAAGGAAACCGCAAAGATGTTCCATCAGATGAATCTTGATGGACTAATCGATCCGGATTCCTTCTCTAACGAGATTAAAACTGTTGAAGATAAACTTAAAACCGATATCGCTGTATTAGGCTCTTTCGGCGTATGGAGCCCGGAAACTACAATTGTCGACCCTGCAATCCGTGCAGAATATTCTGTTGTTCCACGTCTTGAAGGTGCCGAGGGCATGACCGGTTTTGCGCTAAATGCATCCGAGGTTCAGTCTAAATCACATCTTAACATTACAACCTCCAGTGAATACCCCGAGCTACTTGCAGCATTTGTAAACTACCTTTATATCCCTGAAATTTCGGTAACCTCTGTTTGGGGTGCCGAGGGAGAAGGTTGGATGTACCACAAGGATGAAAACGGAATGTTAGTCTTTAACGTCGACGAGGATAACAACCTTATTCTTGCCGAGGGCATGGAGAGTTTCTGGACGGTTCGTACAAATAGCGGCCCGGTTGAAGGTGGTGCTGTGCTTGACGAGTACTACGGAACAGTGTGTGAGTACGCTTGGGATGCTGTTACTCTTCATGACGGGCAGATAGCCTCCGGCAGCAGAGAAATTTTAGAGGAATACGATGTAATTCTGCCGGCATACCTTGAGCCGGAAATCAACAGCAGAGCTTCCCAAATTCAGACACAGCTAAAGGCAATCGTCGACCGTTACACCATGAGTTGGGTTTTAGATGGTGGTGTTGATGACACATGGGACGCCTACATTGCTGAGATGGAGGCTGCCGGTGTTGCCGAGTTTGTTGAGATTATCCAAACATCTTATGATACCGTAGCATAACACAACATTATTAGCACTGCATTAATTGATTTTGAAAATTAAGGCTACAAATATATTTTGCTATGTCTGTAGCCTTAATTTATTATTAAGGAGTAGATATGATATTTAAAACTGATTTGTTCGATGCACAGTGGGACACCTGGGTGTATTACCTTGACGGAAAATACTATTTGTATTATCTGATAACCGAGTACAGCCCCGGCGAAGGATTCGGTGTAGCCGTTTCGGACGATGGAATACATTATAAAGATCACGGTATACAGATATCTCACTCCGAAAAGATGGTTGAATACCTTGGCACAGGTTCGGTATGGAAATCACTAAATAAAGACTACAAATTTATCGGCAACTTTTCGGAATGGCGAGAGCACCCGGACGATATCAAACAACAAATTTTTCTAAGCTATTCCGACGATTTAATACACTGGAATAAATTTCCTGAGAGTTATTCTCTTGAAATGGATGAACGTTACTACGAGACAAACAGCAAAAAAAATGCACGTTGGGACTGTATAAACGCCTGTGAGGTAGATGGAATTTACTACGGAACATGGACGGCAAGACCAATTGAAAGTGCCGGAATTGGCATGGGGAAAAGTGTTGACGGTGTTAAATGGGAAATTTTACCACCGCCTAAGATGGATATATCCGCCTTTAGAGGCACCGAGGTTGAGTCGGGTGGAATAACCTGTTATAACGGCAAATTTTATATGATGATAGGAACCTATAATCTACCGGAAGGTAGCATAATAATGACCTCAGATAACATAGAAGGTCCATATAAGATGCAGGAAAAAAATGGAGCTATTTTTGCAAATCAGGAAAAGATGCATGCATATTTTCCAAGGTTTTTTGACACTCCGGATGGAACTTTTGTAAACTTTCATGTGCTGTTACGAGAGCCGAATAAGCACGGCAGGGCAATAACCTACGTTTCACCGATAAAAAAGGTTGAATACGATGCAGACGGCACAATGAGATTTAAGTGGTGGAGTAATAACGATGCGTTAAAGGGCGAGGCAACAAGCAATCTCACAAAAGAGGCCTTTGTGGAGTTTACCGCAATGGTTGGTGAGAGCATTACCCTATCCCTTGCAAATAAAAAGGAATATAAAATTAACATCGACGGTAACTGTCATGTTGATATGAAGTTAGATGGTGAGCTTAAGGCTGAAGTTTCAAGAGATTTGCTTCTTTCGGACACAGCAAAGATGAAGCTGCTTATAAGAGAACATATGATAGAGTTTTATATTAATGACTATTTCATTCTTGCACACACTCTCGAGAATGATATTTTTGACATAAACGGGTCGAAAGATATAAAATACTATGCCTTACAGCTTTAGCTATGGAGTTTATCTATGAAAAAAAACAAAACTATTGCACTTGATATCGGTGGCACCAACATCAAGCTAGCAATAATTCATGACAATAAAATAGTTGAGTGCTCCTCTATTCCGTCATTTTCGCATGAAGCTCTTGCAAATCGTTTAGTCGATATTGAGATGGAAATTATGCGCTTAACCGACGGTAACCTTGAAGATTATCGTGGAATAGGAATTGCATTACCCTGTCTTGTAGACCCTAAGGAAAAGGTTGCAACCGAGATTTATGAAAAATTTACAGATATTACCACACTTAATTTTGATGAGTGGAGCAGAGACAAGTTCGGTTTAGAGGTGGCTATCGAGCAGGACAGCAGGGTTGCTTTGCTTGGCGAGGTTGCTTACGGTGTTGCACAAGGTGAAGAAGATGTGTTACTGATAATAATGGGCACCGGAGTCGGCACAGCTGTCATGTTAAATGGTGAACTTCTCAGTAGTCGAAATAATTCGGTAGGATCTCTTGGCTCTCATATTATTATCGAACAGAACGGAAGAAAATGCACCTGCAACAGCTCCGGTTGTCTAGAGGCGTACACCTCGGGCTGGGCGTTAAAGGAGATGGTTGCGGAACATCCGAAATATTCCACCTCTGCCCTGTTTGGTAAAACTATAGATTTTTACAGCTTAGAAAATGCAATTAAGGCAGGCGATGTTGTTGCGGATGATGTGTTTTCTGGAATAATTAAGGCGATGCGCGCCGGAATTATTAGCCTGATAAATGCATACGACAGCTCGGCGGTAGTTTTGTGCGGAGGCCCCGTGAATATGGGTGGCATGTTTGTAGATCCGGTGTTTGAACAACTTGAAGAAATGTTGTGGGGTAAAAGTAAAAAGATCAAGTTTTTAACCTCTGATAATCCATCACAGTCGGTTTTGCTTGGGCTAAACTACCTTTGTTTAAAGGAGGTGGCAAACCGCTATGAAGTATCGGTTCAGCTTTAATCCGGGATTTGATATCACACCTATCGATAATCCTTTAGGATTTGAATACGGAGCAAATACCTTCGGTCCCAGGGTGGAAAACCGAACGCTTGATTCCATTCGTCAAAATTTGCTAAATCCGAAGTGCAAAGGACCGGAGATAGTCTACTCAATAGCCATGGATATAGGCGAGCGTGAGGATTACGAGGAAATTAAAAGACGCAATCTCTTGTACGGTGCAGTATGCTATGCAAAGGGTAGGTTAGGCAATGAGCCTGTACGCTCACAGGGGCATATTCATGCTATATCAAAATCCTGTAACAGCTCCACCTGTGAACTGTATGAGATATGGTCAGGGAGTGCATACATCTATATGCAGGAGAGTGCAGAGGATAATCCCGGTAGATGTTTTGCAGTAAAAGCCAACGAGGGTGATGTAGTTTTGGTTCCGCCCGGCTTTGCGCACTCCACCATATCTGCCGACATTAAACAAAATCTTTCTTTCGGGGCTTGGTGTGTTCGTGATTTCGGCTTTGAGTATGATGATGTAAGGGCACATGGTGGACTTGCATATTTTCCGTTGGTGAACAACAACGAAATAACCTTTAGCCCAAACAACAGATATAAGCCGAGTGACCTTGTAATAAAATTACCAAGAGTTTACAAAGAGTTTGATATTACTCCGGGGAAATCTATTTATCAACAATTTAAGGAAAATCCCGACAAATTTTTATTTGTCTCCAATCCTGATATGGCCAGAGAAAGATGGGATAATTTTGTACCATAACAAAAATTATTCAGAGACCGCTTCCCTATAGCCACTCGGATTTACACCATATTTATTCCTGAAAATTTTGCTAAAATATTTGGTATCCTCATAGCCTATTTCTGCCGCCACGTCTCGCACCGTCATGGTGGTATTCATTAATCCAAAGTCTTAACTATGACGTCCTGTGCATCTTCAATGTTGTAACAGGGGGGCCTTGTATCAGCTTGATAAATACGTGAATTGAGTTTAAAATCAACGTCAAAAAAGAAGCTGTGACAGATAGAAAACATCGTTTTAAGCAGATTGTTTTCGGCAATCATTACGTTAACTTCACCAAACTCAAGGGTAAAAAGTTCATTTCTGTAGGATTTCATATGGTCTAATGCTAAAAACACTTTATCTAAAACAAGAGAAAACCCTGTAAAACAGCTGTTTTACAGGGTTTTTAGTGCAAGTAACATGACTTAAATATGAATTGCATCCAAATTTTACACCACCGTAAACAAAAATAAAAAGCCGATTGTAGATGAAAACAAAAACTACATCTGCGTTAATTTTTTCGATATTAAAGAAAACGTTATGCCTTGTAAGGTTGTTAAGTAAAACATTGTCTACCTCATCATGGGTTAGTTCGTAGACAAAGTCGGATGGATTGAAAGCCTTACTTTTTTGTGCAACTTTTCGGCGGCACTTTCACCGGAATGCTAAAATTTATTTGCAAACTTATAATACGTTTGGCGTTCACAAAGGCTACCGCAGTTATGACAGTCGATACCAATTGATTAAGAAATATCTCCTGCTCTCGAAATGAAAGCTTGTCTATTGCTTCTACACTCCCGCCACATGCCACAAAGTTGTGTTTTCAACATTATTGTTTGAGTTCAAGATCTGTGATCTATCCTTTGTAGAGCATCTTTTCATGACTTTGAAAAAAGCGGCAATGGTATAGCGTAAAAGCAAAAGAAATTTAAGGTGTGGATATCATTTTTTGACACGGTATTAAACAAAGAAAAGTGTATTTCATTTGGAATAACATAGAGAAACGTGCTTAATGCGAGTTTTTTGCAACCTATTTTTTTATTTGTAACATAGAAAAATCACGAATGGTAACTTTAATTAGTAATTGTGACTTGTTTTTTTTGAAGGCTGCATTTAGTATAAAGTCAAACGAAAAAGAAACATATGGAAAGGAAATGTTTTTCATGGTAAATAAATCGACCTCCACATACTCCATACAAACGATGAAAAAATTCAAGAAACGTTTATATGAAAATAGGTATCTTTACCTGATTTTTATGCTTCCTTTTTTATACTATATAGTTTTTAAGTACGGTGCAATGTCCTGGTTGTTGCTTGCATTTAAAGACTTTAACGCAAGAGCGGGACTTTGGGGAAGCGACTGGGTAGGATTTGAACACTTTATAAGCTTTTTCGAGACACCGGACTTTTTTAGGTTACTTCGCAACACAGTTTTACTTAGTGTGTATAACATAATATTTGCATTTCCTATTCCTATTATACTTGCCCTGATGATAAACGACGTTAAACAGGCAGGATTTAAAAAGGCCGTTCAGTCCATAACATACCTTCCTCACTTCTTTTCTATAGTTATAATCTGTGGAATGGTTGTAAACTTTTTAACAAGTGAGGGGCTGATAAACCAGATAATTATGTTTTTTGGGGGGGAATCGGTTAACTTTTTAACTAATCCGGACTGGTTTAGGCCTATATACATAATATCGGGAATATGGCAAACAGCAGGGTGGAGCTCTATTATGTACCTTGCGGCATTAACCGGAATTGACCCCCAGCTTTATGAGTCGGCGGTAATCGACGGTGCCTCTAAACTTCAACAAACTGTATTTATCAGCATTCCAAGTATCGCACCTATTATATCTATACAGCTACTGCTGAGCATCGGTGGAATTTTAAGCGTAGGATATGAAAAAATAATTCTTTTATATAACGGTGCAACCTATGAAACGGCAGATGTTATCTCCACCTATGTCTACCGAAGGGGCTTGGTAGATGCAGATTATGGCTATGGTACGGCGGTGAGTCTGTTTCAGGCAATAATTTCACTTATACTGATAATCTCAGCAAACAAAGCAGCAGATAAAATCGGACAGACCAGTCTTTGGTAGAGGAGGAATAACGGGTGATAAAAAGAAAAACAAAGGGCGATGCTATTGTAGAGATTATAAACCTCATTGTGCTGGGCATATTATGCCTTGTAATAGTGCTACCTATATATCATATGTTGGTAGTTTCATTGAGCGACGGAAATGCGGTTATCAGGGGCGAAGTCGGACTAATACCGGTTGGATTTAACTTAACATCATATATGGCGGTACTAAGTAATCCCGATATACCAAACTCCTATCTTAACACCATAATTTATACGACTCTCGGAACACTTATAGCGGTTACAATGACAGCCTGTTGCGCTTTTCCGCTTTCGAGAAAAAAATTTTTAGGCAGAAATATCTTTACATTTATGATAATCTTTACAATGTTTTTTGATGCTGGTATGATCTCAAACTTTATGGTGATTAATAGCCTTGATATGCTCAACACTATCTGGGCGATAATTCTTCCCGGTGCGATAAGTGCTTGGTACATGGTTATAATGAGGACTTTTTTTCAGCAAATACCGGAGGAGTTGTTTGAGTCGGCAAACTTAGACGGTGCACATGACCTTAAAATATTTTATAAAATTGTTTTGCCTCTGTCGGTGCCGACAATTGCAACCATGGTTTTGTTCTATGCGGTAGGACACTGGAACAGCTGGTTTCCCGCACTTATATACCTTGATGACAAGGCTAAATATCCGGTACAGCTTATAATGAGAAATATTGTGCTCTCGGGTGAGACTACGGCAATGTCTTCCACTGCATCATCGCTTTCGGGTGACCTCGGAACCATTACCACAAATATAAAATATGCAGTTGTGTTTATCACCATGCTGCCTATACTCTGTGTTTATCCGTTTGTTCAAAAACACTTTGTAAAAGGCATTATGGTTGGAGCCCTAAAAGGCTGATAAAAAAAGAGGCACTGTTAAGTAAAAATGAAAAAGGAGGAAAAGTTCTGCTGAAAGAATTAGTT
>CAYJKY010000018.1:3776-60356 GCA_964370825.1 uncultured Oscillospiraceae bacterium | reverse complement strand
TATTTCCATTAGCTCCGGCTTTGCCGGAGATTATATTTTCTTATCATAAAGTCTTGCCGCATTTAAAACCACAAGTACAGAGCCGGCATTGTGAACCAGTGCACCAGTTGCCGGGTTTAACAGCCCCATAACCGATAAAATAATCGCCGCAAAATTAATAGCCATAGACATTGTAATGTTGAATTTAATTGAAAAAATAGTTGCGTTAGAAAGTTTTTTGATATAGGATATCTTGGAAATATCGTCGCCCATAATCGCAATATCGGCGGCATCAATCGCTATGTCACTACCCATTGTACCCATAGCAATTCCTACATTTGCAGTTTTTAATGCAGGGGCGTCATTGACACCATCACCAACCATACAGACAGCATTTCCGGCCTGCATAAGATTTTTTACAGCTAAAACTTTTCCTTCAGGTAGAAGTGATGATTCAACCTCGGATATTCCTGTTTTGCCGGCTATGAAATTAGCACTTTTTGCGTTGTCACCTGTAAGAAGTACGGTTTTATTAATTCCTGCTGACTTAAGGTTAGCAACCGCTACTTTAGAGCTATGTTTGATTTCATCCGAAAGACCAATAACGCCAATAATTTTTTCCGTGCTAGCAACTATTATTACGGCCTTACCTTGCTCTCTTAGTGTTGAAACGGTGGACATAACATTATAATCTATTGTAAGTTTTGCATTATCCTCTATGAGCTTTTCATTTCCACAGAATACCATTTCCCCATTTACGGTAGCTGCGACACCTTTTCCGACAACCATGGAGAAATATTTTAAATCTAATAAATTTATGTTGTTTATTTTAGCGTAGTTTATAACAGCCTTACCAATAGGGTGCTCGGACCGACTTTCAACTGATGCTGCAAGAGATAAAAGCATATTTTCATCAAGACCAAAGGCTTTTATGTCGCTCACTGTAAGTTTGCCGTGTGTTATAGTACCTGTTTTATCAAAGCAAACGATATTAACCGTTCCCATTCTTTCTAAAGCTTCACCGGACTTAATAAGAACGCCGTTTTTAGTCGCTTGACCGATTGCAGCCATAATAGAGGTAGGGGTGGCCAATGCTAATGCGCAAGGACAAAAGACAACCAAAATAGTTACTGCACGAATAAGTGCATCGTCTGCTCTTCCTAGTGCAAAGTTGAATATTAAATATGTAGCTATTGCAATTATACAGGCTAAAGGAACAAGGTAACCTGCCCACTTATCTACAATTTTTTGTGTAGGCGCTTTTTGATTGTCGGCGTCTTCAACCAATTTAATCATTTTTTGCAGTGAGGAGTTTGCAAATGACTTGGTGACCTTAACATCAACAGAACCAAAACGATTTATGGTACCTGTAAAAACTTCATCGTTAATCGATTTATCCACAGGTAAACTTTCTCCGGTCATAATGCTTTGGTCAACAGTTGTGTCACCAACTACAATTATTCCGTCAGCCGGGAAACTTTCTCCCGGTAATACTCTGATAATGTCATTTTGGCTGATATCTTTTGCCTCAACCATTTTCTCATGGTTTTCAGTGATTACTCTACCTTGTGCCGGAACAAGGTTTAAAAGCATCTCTATGCCTTTTTTAGCCTTTTCTACCGTTCTATCCTCTAACAGTTCGCCTATCGCCATGATAAAGGCGACTTCACCTGCTGCAAATATATCACCTATGTAAACAGCGGCTATCACTGCAATGGTTATTAAAAGAGGCGAGGTTATTCTCTTATCTAAGGTATTGACTATAGCTAAATAAGCAAGAGGAATACCCGAAATGATAAGCGATACCCACGCAGGGTTAACCGGAAATTCAAATGGTATGTTCATTAGAGGTAATATGTACTCTGTTATAAAACTTGCAAGCAAGAAAATGCCCGAAATCCAAAGCATTGGAACAGAATTAAGTTTCATTATTTGTTGCTTCATTTATTATATCTCCCCTTATTTATATCCAATAGTTCCACCCTCGGTGGAGATTATATTGTTTTAGAAAATTGGTTAAGTGCTGAAATCAATTTGTCTATCGTTTCTTCCTCTTTTCCACTGCTGATTCCATCAAGCACACAATGGTGCATATGTCCTTCAAGTATTACTTGACCTGTTTTATGCAATGCAGATTTAATTGCACCTATCTGAATCAATATCGATTCGCAGGATTTATCGTCCTCAACCATTTTTTGTACACCACGTACTTGACCTTCAATTTTTTTTAGGCGCCTGTTTATAGCGTCTACATCCATACATTGTTTCATATTTTAACCTCCAATACTATATACCCGTATGGGGTATACCGATATTATAACCATAAGTAATGTTCTTGTCAAGTGTTAATAAATATAAAAACAGACTTTATTTGTACCTCCCCCAAAAAGTTAGCCATAGAGGCTACCAAAAGGGATGTTGATACATTCAAGTCTGTTTAGCTATTTTGTTATAAGCACAATAAATGCACTGACATATATGATTAATCGGTTTTCACCTGAAAACGCCCTACGCTTTTATATAAAGCGTAGATTTAAAACAATCCGGAGATTACTCCGTTAACGTCGACATCTATTTTTTCTGCAGAAGGAACTTTTGGAAGCCCCGGCATGGTCATAATGTTTCCCATGATAACAACAATAAATCCGGCACCGGCGCTTAATCTAAGGTTACGAACCGTCATGCTGAAGCCCCCGGGCGCACCGAGCAAGGTAGGGTTATCACTAAAGCTGTACTGAGTTTTTGCAACACAAATCGGTAGCTTGTCATATCCGTTTGCTACAAGATCGTTAAGCTCTTTGGTCGCAGAGTCACTGAAAACCACATCATTTGCCCTGTAGATCTTTTTGCACACTGCAAGAATTTTTTCGCTGAGCGGTTGCTCATCATGATAGCTAAAATTCAACTCTCCTCCCGTAGCAATTGATACAACACGTTCGGCGAGCGCAGTTCCGCCTTCACCTCCCTTTGCGAAAACCTCGCTCAGTTCGCAGGGAACATCTATTTGATCACAAAGCTTTTTAATATAGTTGTGTTCTTCGACGTCATCGGTAGGAAAGGCATTTACGGCAACGCATACAGGCATTCCGAACACATCCTTTATATTCTCTATATGCCTTTTGAGATTGCTACTGCCTTTCTCAAGATAGCCTAAACTCTTTACTCCAAGGAGCTCTTTTGGGCAACCACCATGGTGCTTAAGTGCTCGTACCGTTGCAACAATTACTACTGCATCAGGTGAAAGACCGGAAAGACGACATTTTATGTCAATAAATTTTTCAGCACCGAGATCAGCACCGAAACCTGCCTCGGTTACAACATAATCGGCACACTTTAACGCCAATCTTGTAGCTATTACACTATTGCAGCCATGGGCTATGTTCGCAAATGGGCCGCCATGTATGAAGGCGGGGGTGTGTTCTAGCGTCTGCACTAAGTTTGGGTCAAAGGCATCCTTAAGCAGTGCGGTCATTGCACCCTGTGCGTTTATCTGACCTGCGGTTATCGGTTGCCCGTCAAAGGTATATCCTATAACGATACGCGCTATTCTGCTCTTTAAATCATCAAGGTCGCTCGCAAGACAGAATATTGCCATAATTTCACTTGCTACGGTGATGTCAAAGCCGTCTTCACGCGGTGTTCCGTTTGCCTTACCGCCAAGACCGTCGGTCACAAAACGCAGCTGACGATCATTCATATCGACACAACGTTTCCAGCTTATTCTGCGTGGGTCAATGTTCAAGCTGTTACCTTGATAAATATGATTATCTATCATTGCGGCGAGTAGATTGTTTGCCGCAGATATTGCATGCATGTCTCCGGTAAAATGTAGATTAATATCCTCCATCGGAACAACCTGCGCATAACCTCCGCCTGCAGCTCCTCCCTTGACACCAAATACGGGTCCGAGGCTGGGCTCTCTCAACGCCACGGCTGTTTTTTTACCAATCCTACTCAATCCATCTGCAAGTCCTACGCTGGTCGTTGTCTTGCCTTCGCCGGCAGGAGTAGGGCTTATTGCTGTAACTAAAATCAGCTTGCCATTTGGTTTTGATTGCATTTTTTTAACCAAACGATGGTCAACCTTAGCCTTGTTTTTACCGTAGTTTATTAAGCTTTCCTGCGGTATTTCGAGCATTTCGGCAATTTTCCCAATCTCGGCAACCTCTGCCTTTTGTGCGATAATGATATCACTGTCCATAAGTTAATACTCCATTCTTAAAAATACGCTTGTGAATTTAATAGATAGATGGTAACAAACATGCTAAAAATAGATAATAATGATGTGAATACAACAATAGCCGAGGCAAGGTCGCCATCGCCGCCCATCTTTTCCGCCATTACATAGGAACTTGCAGCGGTGGGTGCGCAGAAAATCGCCATAATAGCGGCAAGTTCGACCGAACGGTATCCGAGTACAATCGCTATCGGCATTACTATAATTGGGATAATTAGCAATCTTCCGGCACACACAATCCAAAGTTGTTTACCTATTCGTTTCAACTGCGAAAAATCAAACCTTGCACCCAACATAAATAGTGCAAAGGGTGAGGCAATGTCGCCAATATTTAAAAGGGTTGTGTCAATCATGTCCGGAAGTTTCACCTTGAATAACATTAATAAAATACCGGCGGTGGTGGCGATAATCAGAGGATTTTTAACAAGTGCCAAAACCATTGAGGGCACATCAAAATTTTTGGTTCCGAAGTAGGTTAAAACAATAACCGATAATATATTATACATTGGTATAACCAATGCGATGAGCACCGATACCAGTGCTAGGTCAGAATCGGGAAGCAGAAGGGTAACCAACGGAACACCGAACAGCGCATAGTTAGAGCGGCAGATTCCCTGAATCATAACTCCTCTTTTGCGATTATCCTTTTCAATATACAGTATGATAAAAGTAGCTACTGCAAAGGCTATTACTATACATAGTGCTATAAAGATAAAAATATTTACATCGGATAGGGCACCTGAGGAAGCATTACGTGCATTGTTAAAAAGAAGTATCGGTAAAAAAACCTTGAACGCAAGGGTGTTGCATTCCGATACCGTCGTGTCATTTATTATTTTTAAATATCTTGCAACATAACCGATAAGCATTACAGCCATCAGTGGAACCACAACATTTGCTGAAAAAAGAAGATTGCTCATAATACTCATCCGTTTTAATACGCTTTTTAAATTATATCACAGATGAATTGTTATAGCAATATATAATACCCCAAAACCGCCTAAATGTTATTACGGCGGTTTTGGTTTTGGCTATGCTGATAGTAGTATCAGTTATTGTAATTTAAATTGGATAAAATTAGTAACAGGTCTTTAATATCCACAACATCATCTATGTTTACATCGGATGTCGGGTTGACAGCCTGCTCAGCAGACTTGCCATAATTACCTGTGTTTCTTACCATGGCTACATCCGAAAAGTTTACTTTTCCATCACCGTTTAAATCAGGTGTATCCAATATTCCGGGACGTATTCTCATGTATGCGGCGGTAAAGGTTTCTCCATATGTTGGTGCGGGTTGAATACCGGCGGCAGTTGCAGCGGCCTCATCGGCACCGTAATAGTAAGCGGGGGATGGATTTGTAAATCCGCTCACATCAGGTGTTGTCGTGCTTAGAATTACCGAAGCTGAAACACCTGCGGAATTTTTACCGGAAGTAAGCTCTGAAAATCCACCGTTAAATGCTATAGAATCGTTTTTTATTGCAAATCCTCCGGAGGTTTCTCCATTTCCTCCGGTAGCACTTAACACCCCGGAGTTAACGGTTACCGATCCGGTTATTCCGGAAGAACCAATGCTTCCCGGAGCAATAAAACTTCCGCCTATAGCATTTACCGTACCGCCGTTCATCACCACACCACCCCAAAGTCCGTTAGACAGGACGAGGGTGGTGCCTATAGAGGAATCGGATCTTCCTCCGGCAGCCGTAAAAACTGCGTTATCGCTTATATACATGACTCCATCAGTATGATCACATAAATATCCAGCACCGGCACGCATTTCATCGGTATTCCCCTGTGGTGAAATTGCATCGCCTCCGGTAATGGTTACTACGGCATTGTCCTTAATGGTCATATCGCCCTTAACATACATTCCAAAACCGGCAGTTGCATCATATGTTGTGTTTCCTCCGATTGCTGTGAACTTTGCATCACCGCTTATCTCTAGGAATGGGTAAAATCCGTTACATGTAATGCCGGAACCCTGAAACATACTGCTGCGTACATTGCCGGCAACATCTGCATTACCTCCTTTTGCATATAAAACCCCGGAAGAAACAACATGCTTAAAATTGTCCTCGGAGGCAAGCCGTATACCAAACCCGGGTCTGGAGGCTGTGCCAACATCAATAGTGGTATTAGCTCCGTAGGCGTTAAGCGTTCCCCCGCTCTGGGTGATATACCCGCTAAATCCTGCACCGCCCTCGCCGGATTGGTTGGTTCCACCTGTGGTAGTTACGGATGCATTATCCTTTATTGTGAGGTTGCCGTTTATTCCATCACCGCCAAAAAGAGCTCCTCCGATAGCCGTGATGGTTGCATTCTCCTGTGCTATAACCACCCCGCTTACAGCATTGTTTTTTACAGTGCCGTCGGCAGAGGAAACCGCTACTGTGGATCTATCACTGAAAACTACGGTCGACATTTTCATCGCATCGCTCGAATTACCACCCACGACGGTCAAATTCCCGCCACCGGAAAAGGTGATGGTGTTTGTAGCTTGGTCATCAATCGCAGAGCCGACACCGTTATTAGTTATGTGGTTGTCACCAATAAGCTCTATGGTAATTTCGCCGATATTCTCTGTAAAAGAAATGGTTGCCATTGCATTGGCTGAGGTAACCGTTGCATTCGAAAGAATAAGCTTTGCAGGGGTTTCACCCAACGGCGGCGTATAACTTGCCGTTCCACTGTCTACGGGAATATTGTCCTTGTTCAGCTCGGTCACCGTCACGCCATCAATTACAATTCCCTCAACAAAGGCTTGAGTCTCCGCCTGTACAAATATGCTCACAGACATAATCAAGCTAATAAAACTCAATACACCTAAAGCTGTTACACCTGCCGTAAATCTCTTTTTTTTCACATCTCACCTCATTAGATTAGTTATTATAATCCGCATGGGAATAGACTGCCCTTGCATCCTCTTCATTTATTATGCCGTCACCGTTGACATCGGCAGATCGGTTCGTGCTTTGATATATGCTTTTTCCAAAGTTATTGTTGTTTCTTATTACCGTTAAATCGATAAAGTTCACAACCCCGTCGCCGTTAACGTCCGGACTAATGGGAAGGTCTGCCTTTATTGCGAAATATCCGTGCAAGAAGGTCTCGCCAAATGTAGGTGCCGACTGTGCACCGCTTGCAATAGCCTCGGTCTCGGTTGCTCCATACAAATATGTCGGTGCTGGATTGGTGTACATCGAGACATCCGGGGTAATGTATGACGGGAGTGCCGCCGCATGGACACCGGAACTGTTTTTACCTCCGATTAAGGAAACGATACCACCGCTGATTTCCATGCTATCGGGGTTATATATTAGATCAACAGAATTATATTCCGAAGCGTGTCCACCCTTTAACATTCCGTCACCGCCCGTTGAGCTGAATATTCCGTCCGCCATAACTACCGAGCCAAAATTCCCAACCGAGCCAATGCTGTTCGGTGCTGTGCAAGCTCCGCCCGTGGCAGATACATAGCCGCCGTTTATCTCCAAATCAGCCGCTACACCGATGCCGAAAAATCTATAAGCACTATTGGTAGATTCAGTAACAAACTCATTGGAGGAGCCGCCTTCGGCAATCAGGGTACCGGTGTCGGAAACGCTAAAGTTTCTGCTTGAATACGCAACAACACCACCACCCGGATAGTTTTGCGTGTTTACACCATTGGTAATATTTATCGAACCACCCTTTGCAACAACATATCCGTTATCGGTAATGGTCAGTACATCTACCCAAATTCCCGAACCGGACCGCACGTAAGAATTATTTAATTCTTCATCACTATAGACATCTCCGCCGGTAGACTCAACCCTACCGGTTCCGCTGACGATAAGGACGACAGGTTGTGCCGAAGATAAAGTGATATCTATTCCACTATAACCCTGAACATTGCTTCGAGTCGCCGAGACAACCGAACCGCCATTGGCAATTAAAGTACCTCCCGAAATGTTGCTCTCTCCGGGTACAAGTTTAACAGCTGCTGAGGCTTGGGAAAGCTGCACTAATTCTTCACCGGGTTGAAGGCCGTCTACAGCATCGCCTCCGTTCACAACAACCTTTCCGTCGGTTTGAATAATCCCACCGTATAAACCTACTCCTCCCGCACCTGATTTCGCCGTACCACCGTTTAGGGTGACGATACCGGTGCCGTTCATTGTGAGGTGTCCTGTCATGGCATCGCCGGCATGGGTGTCAATCTCGGTGCTTACACCACCATGTACCGTTATGTTGGCATCGCCGTTTACCGTAAGGTCACCGATAATGCCGTCACCACCCTCGTCACCGCCGTTTACCGTTACAATTATGGAGTCGTTCAGACTAAAGTCGGACAGCTGCATTGCAGCCGAGGTGCCGTTACCGTTGACGGTAAGCGAACCGCTACCCGAAAAGTTTATATTGTTTCCGAACAAATCCGAAAAAGCGGCGCCACTTCCGGTATTGGTGACAGTATTATTACCTATTAATATAACTTTAAGATCTCCTACCTTTCTCTCTAATGCTATTGTAGGAATATCAGAGCTTAACTCTATCACGGCATTTGTGAGCGTTAGCAGTGCAGGCTCAGCATTCGCCGATGGGGTATATACAGCACTGCCGGACACGACCGGAATATTATCCTTATTTTGCTCCGTGACCGTTACTCCTGATACGACAAGACCATAAGAGTTCGAGGAAACTGCTACAGTGGTTAGCTTGACAACAGGTGCAAAAAGAATGTCGGAAGACAGGGATGAAACAGAAGAAAGGTCATTCTCGCTTTCACCTATAAAAGCATTTATAATAATGCCGGATGCACTTGGATATTTGGGAAGGGCCGGCAGTGCGGCGCTTTTTGTGCCGCCGGAAGCGATACCGCCCACTGCAAGCAGTTCACCACCGTTAATCTGAAACATTTCGGTTACGTCCCCGATTATGTAGATAGCCGGTGAATAATCAGAATTTCCGGCTCTTACAACTACATTTCCGTCGTTTATTATCAATCCGCCATAGATACCATACGTCCCGTAAACATCAGCACCTTCGTTTCTGCCGGAAATAGCCGTAAGAGTTCCGCTGCTGTTCATGGTAACCGATGAATGAATTCCATAACCGACCATATGTAAGTTGATGCCGCTACCCCCCTTGGCGGTAACATTTGCCGAGTCGTTTACAGTCATGGAGGTATGTGCATATATTCCGTGTCCGAAATTGCCATTCATTGACGGTATGCTTTTGGTAATGTTTCCGGCATTGGCTGTAATATTTGAGGTTCCGGAAAAAACTGCAACCTTGGTGTAAATTCCCGAACCGACATTATAGCTTTGTGTATGTAACACCTCGGAAACAATATCTCCACCGGTAGCATTTATCGTCGAATTGCCGGAAGCGGTGACAAAGCTGTCAGATAAATGACTGTATGCCTCTATTCCGGAAAAAGCATAACCGCTAAAGGAATCACCGGCAGTGGCATTTAACTCTCCTCCGGTAAGAATAACTTCGACTCGCTGAGTAGGATCGGAATAGTTGTCAATAGTATATACTCCCGCTCCGGAAATGTAATTTGGGCTTGTGGCACTTCCACCGGTTGCAATGATGGTACCGCTGCTTTGGGTTACATTACCATATACTCCATGAGGAGAAGCACTACTGTAGTAAGATGTACTATCTTTATCATACCCTATTCCACCCAACGCATTTATCTCTCCGGAACTATCCATGACCACATTTGCTTTTATTCCGACACCGGAATGTGCCGTGGCATTAACCGATGCGCTTCCGTCAACGATTAACTCACCACAGTTTATTGCCGCGACACTGGAATCTAAGGAATCTATCCGGCTATCATTATAAAAATCCGTGCCCGGATCTCCGGATTCGACATTTAGCACTGCATCACCGGCTATTCGTATTTTCTGACTGTAATAGCTTATTCCGCTCGAAACAGCACCGACATCATATGGAATTAACTCTCCTGTTGGACCCTGTACATAATACTGAGTGAGCCCGACCCCATCAGCACCGTAAACGTTAAGTACCCCTCCGGTCATGTCTATAGCATACTCAAGATCTTCGTTAGAATATGAAGAACTAATTCCGGGGGCGGGGCTTGTGAGTCCTTCGGAATTCTCGTCGTGGGAGCCGCCGGTAACACTTACAATTCCATCACTCTGAATCAAGGTACCGCTCAATCCGGAAAAGGAATAACCTAAATCATTGTTTACCGCATCGCCACCCTTTAGATTGACATTGCCGGAGCTGTTCATTTCAAGGCTTCCGCTAATGCCGGCTCCCTCTGTGGCACTCACCGTGAGGTCAGAGGCGTCGGTAAGACTTACAGCACCGGATATTCCGCGCTTTATGGCATTTGCAGTCACACTCGCATCGCCGAGAATAGCGACATTGGCGCTATAACCTCCAAATCCGGTAGATTCGAACGTTACGGCATCCTTAAAGGTTGCAGTTCCGTGTCCATTGTTATAATATGTGTAGATTGGATACCCTCCATATTCATAAGCAGGGTTGGAGGAACCGGTAAGTGTTATTGCACAGCTACCTTCAAAAGTCACGTTGCCATACAAAGAAAATGCTGTATCGGCAGTAATGCTTAATGTACTTCCGGCCATACCTTTAAAAGCAATATCACCCGGAATATCACTGCCGTACTGCTGTTTTACAGCATCTTTTTCGGCAGCAGTAAAAACATTATCGCCGATTAATTCAACATTGATACCGGTAAAGGGCAATTCTATAAGATACAGTGCATCGGCAGTAATGTTTGCATTGTCAAAGGTTAAAGTATTACTTGCCAAATCATAGCGTACCGATTTAGCGCTACCGTCGGCATCACCCAACACATCGTCGCTGTTTAATGAGGTTACGGCAATTCCGTTTACTGACATTGCCGGTGGTTCCTCCGCCTGCACGATAAACGAAAAGGAGAGCAAAGCAAATAGGATTACAAAAACAATCATTCTACAAAAATAACCACGGTTTTTCGCCATATCAACCTCCGTTATAATATACATTCTTATAAATTATACATCTTAATATATTTTTAGTCAATATTTAGTATACAATTTCTTGCTAAATAATCAAAGTTATGCTAAAATTACTTCTATGGAGAGTATATTATGGTTGATAAAAAGGAATACAGACCACAATCAATACCGCCTCGAGGCGAGGGTAGCACTGGCGTTTCCTCACAAAGGTTATCCGATCTGCCGAACCTTCCTACATTTGCCGAACTGCGAATTGCCTCCGAACTTATACCCGAAAACATGGCAACTTCACAGCCTATAACCGAACCGGCGGATGATGTAAGAGGTCGGTTTTATGCTATGCGTAAAATTGCCACCGAGCAGCTACCGAACACCGCCGACCGCTCGGTTGTTTTTTATCGGCAGGCATTGTTTATGCAGGATTTTGAGGACGATTACCCATATAAGGAACATTTTTCCGCCCATTTTCCTTACTACCAACTCATGGGATATGGGCAGTTGAGGTGCTATTTCAGCTGGCGAACAAAGATAAGACGGGGAATAGTCGAAAGAACATCTCTCTCCTATGCATTTCTTTACATATATGAATTGATTAACAACGTCGGAGTCATCGACCCACAGGAGGGGCTCGATAAACTTATGGCTTTTTGGGGTGAATACCGTAAGTTTACCGATAGACTTGATGAATATGTTTTTGGTTGGTTAAAGGATTACCATATCTACTATCCGCTGAAGCAGTCCTTTCTCGATTTTACAAAGGAGCATAACTTTCAACAGCACTATCCCACCATCTTTGCCTATCATCTCGACAGGGAAAACAGCCTTCATATCTTCAACAATTTATCCTCATATAAAATAGTAGAATCGAGGTTTTTTACCGATGAAAACGAGCAGTTGATATCCGCATGTTTTCATCATATACTCACCAAAATCCAGCAGATGTTTGAGGTTAGGGGTGATCGTTTTGAGCGGCTATTTCTTTATCGCTATTCCGGGGGTAATATTTTTATCCCATTTAACCATGCTATATTTTATCCACACCTAACACAGAGTGACCGAAAAACAGTTCTTTCGGACGGCGAGCGTTATAGCTGTGTTGAAAACCGTTTTTACTTTTATACCGCCTCTCTTTCTAAGATGGGCGAGCGGATGCTCGGCTACATATTAAAAGAGATGGAGTCGACACTTAGAAATCTAGTAGGGTTTAGGCATAAGATAAAGGCTGTAAAAAACGACTGCGATTTTAGGTTGCGTGACGAACTGTTAAAGGTGGGGATAGAACTTCCGAACTTTGTGATAACCGAAACCCGAGAGTTTTACCGACTGTATACACGAAAAGAGGTTAAGGTGGATATTAGCCGCCTTGCACGTATCAGAAGTGACGCACTACAGACGCAAAACAGCTTAATTGTGCCGGAGGATATTCCGGAGCTGGCACCTATCCCGATGATAGCTGTCGAACCACAGCAGAAGAATGGTTTTGAAGGCTTTGTTGGTATGTTAAGCGAGACGGAGCATGCGGCTATAAAACTTGTTCTCGAAGGTAAAAGTATTAAACCGTTTGCAATTGATAAGGGCGTAATGTTAGAGGTTTTGATAGATGAAATAAATCAAAAGGCGAGCGACAGCATCGGCGACACCTTAATAGAGTTGGATGTAGAGCCGATTATATACGATGATTATATTGAGGATTTGAAAGAGGTATTGAAATGATTCCAAAGCGGTTGGCTTCGGTGGTGATGAATGCTTTAAAGGGCGGAGTTGTCCCGAGGGTTGGGCTTGAATATATAACGGTAGGACGCAGTAAGGAGATTGCCGCACTGTTGCACGACATTGACATTATTACCGAGGGAGGTGCCTCCTTTCGCTTTATTGTAGGTAGGTACGGAAGCGGTAAAAGTTTTATGTTACAGACTATTCGCAACTATGCAACCGCCAAGGGATTTGTTGTGCTCGATGCCGACCTCTCACCGGAACGACGCTTTTCAGGCACAAAGGGTCAAGGGCTTGCAACCTACCGTGAACTTATCCGCAATATGTCGGTTAAATCCAAGCCGGACGGCGGTGCATTACCTCTCATCCTCGAAAGATGGATATCGGGAATACAGAGCGAAGCAGCTACAAAATACAGTGCTGATACGCCGCAGTTTAACGAATATGTCGAAAGGCAGATTTATGCTGTCACCGGCAGGCTTGAAGGGATGGTTAACGGATTTCTGTTTGCAAAGGCAATAGTAAAGTATTGGAATGCTTATTTAGAGGACGATGCGGCTGCAAAGTCGAACGTTCTGCGATGGTTTAGGGGGGAATACACCTCGCGAAAAGAGGCGAACGAGGAACTTGGAATTAACTGGATTGTCGGTGACGACAGCTGGTACGATTTTTTAAAGGTGCTCGCTGTCTTTATGGTGGATGCAGGCTATGCCGGTGTGCTGGTAATGATCGATGAACTGGTTAACCTGTTTAAGATATCTAACTCGATCACAAGGCAAAACAACTACGAAAAACTGCTTACAATATATAACGATGTACTACAGGGCAAAGCACAGCACATCGGATTTTTAATGGGTTGTACTCCCCAGTGTGTGGAGGATAGGTACAAAGGGATATACAGCTATGAGGCACTGCGCTCTCGGTTAGTACAGGGACATTTTTCTGACGAGGACACGGTGGATATGTCTGCCCCGATAATAAAGCTACAGATGCTAACGCAGGACGAGATGTATGTTCTGGTAGAAAAATTGAGAGATATTCATGCACTACTATATGATTATACACCCACCCTTGGGCATGAAGAACTGCTGCAGTTCCTGAATGTGGAGTATAACAGGGTCGGAGCAAACAGCCATATTACGCCTCGAGAGATAATACGTGACTTTATTGAACTCGCGGGAATTCTGCACCAAAATCCACACCGAAGTGTATCCGACATTCTCGGAAGCAACAGCTTCGAGTTGGCAAAAGGCGGTATAGAGGGTGAGGAGGACATAACATCCGAATTTGCGGAGTTTAGCCTATGAGTGACGCATTTAACCGCTTAGCGCCCTTTATCCAGGATTATATCTACTACAACCGATGGACGGAACTGCGTGCCATTCAGGTCGCGGCGTGCGAGGTTATTTTTGACAGCGATGATAACCTGCTTTTATCCTCAGGCACCGCTTCCGGCAAAACCGAGGCGGCATTTTTACCGGTGTTAACCGAACTCTACAACACTCCCTCCTCCTCGGTTGGTGTGCTGTATATAAGTCCGCTGAAAGCTCTCATCAACGATCAGTTTAAAAGGCTTGAGCAGCTGCTCGACGAATCCGGAATTTCGGTCACACGTTGGCATGGCGATGCCTCGGCATCGAGAAAGAATGCACTTATTAAGAAGCCGTCCGGCATTTTGCAGATAACACCGGAATCACTCGAAAGCCTGTTGACCAACCGACAGGGAAGCAGTCTTAAATTATTTTCCGATCTTAGATATATCATAATAGACGAGGTTCACCATTTTATGCGCAACGTTAGGGGTGTACAGGTTCTATGTCAGCTGGAAAGATTGCAGAGGATTACCGGAAAGCAGCCGAGACGAATAGGGCTCAGCGCAACGCTTGGGGACATATCACTTGCAAAAGATTGGCTAAACACCGGAACAAACAGGGATTGTGCCGCACCGACAAGCGACGAAGGCAAAAAAAACATAAGGCTTCTGGTGGAGCGATTTGTAAAGGCTCAGGATGGAGATGACACACATGCCGACTCCGGCGACAGGGCACATTTTGAATATCTGTTTAAAATGACGTTGGATAAAAAAACCATAATCTTTACAAACTCCCGCGAGGAGACGGAATTTGTTCTGTCCAACCTCCGTGAAATTGCAGTTAAAAACAAATCACCGGACGTATACAGAGTTCATCACGGAAATGTTTCGGCGGTACTACGAGAGCAGACCGAGGACGAGATGAAACTTTCGGAAGAAAGAATTGTAACCGGAGCAACGGTAACATTAGAGCTCGGCATTGATATCGGCTCTCTCGATCAGGCGGTACAGGTCGGGGCGCCGATAAATGTTGCGAGCTTTGCACAACGGCTCGGAAGATGTGGGCGCAGAGGACAGGTGCCGCAGCTATTGTTTACCTTTGTTGAGGATATCAACACCACTGCCGCCGATATTTTAGGACCCATAAACTGGTCGTTTGTAAGGCTTATCTCGATAATTGAACTCTACACAAAGCAAAGGTGGATAGAACCGATAAAACCACATCTCCACCCCTATTCACTACTGTATCATCAAACGATGAGCCTTTTAAAAAGTGGCGGGGAACTGTCGGCGGCAATGCTCGCACAACAGCTATTGACAATGGAGAGCTTTAAAGCGGTATCACAGGAGGATATGCGGCTGTTGCTGTCACACCTGATTGAGATTGAACATATTCAAAAGACGGAGCGGGGCGGTCTCATCGTCGGTAGAGCGGGCGAGCCTGTGGTTAATCATTTCCAGTTTTTTACCGTGTTTATCATACCACAATATTATCTTGTGAAGGATGAAAACCGTTCCATCGGAACCATCGACAAAATATACCCTGTGGGTATGAGATTCTCCCTTGCCGGCATGACATGGGAGACGCTCGAGGTTAACGAGAAGGCAAAGGTGGTCTTTGTCAAAAAGGTTCCGGGCATCTCGGTGGTAGACTGGGATGTAGATTTTAAAAGCGAACTACACACCATACTCGTTCGTAAACACCGCAGTGTGCTTGAAGCCGAGGACGGATATCCCTATCTGAGTGAGAGCTGTACCGAACGTTTAGCCGAAACACGCTACCTTACACGAGGTAGTGGAATACTAAAAAATATAGTGACCCCTCTTTCCGAAAACCGTTTTGCTATCTTCCCATGGGTAGGCACAAGACAGCTTTTCACCCTGCATTTCGCACTGCTCTCAAAGGGAGTTAAAAGTAAAATCCCGTGGGACACGGCTATCTATCTTGATGTGTATTTTAGAGGCACTGCCGACGAACTTACGGCGGTAATAAGGGGGATAATTCACTCCGACATAGACATGTATTCCCTGCCGCTACCGTATGACATCGCAATCGACAATAAATATAATGAATTTCTGCCAAAAAAGTTGCTGAGAAAGCAGTTTATCGAGGATTTTTTAGACTTCGAGGGACTGCGCAACGATCTGTTAGAGGATGGGTTGTTGGATTAGTTGTTACATGTTATGCTGTGAGAGGTGATGATGCCCTATTTCAAAATTGCATTTAAAAATTCTATGGTTTATCGCTTTTCGGTCGTATTTTCCATAATCGGAGGCGTTTTGTGGGTTGTCATAAGTATGTTTTTGTGGCGATTTTTATTTCAAGGCAATGACGAAATGATTGCCTACATGACAAAATATGTCATTATCTCAGAAATCATTGCGATGTTTTACACCAGAAATGTCTCTTACAATATTGCACAGCGGGTGACCTCCGGCGATTTTGCGGTTGACCTAATAAGGCCGATAAATCTTTTTAGCATGTCCTATCAAAAGGAGCTTGCAAGATTAGCATCCGACTTTGTTTTAACCGGAATACCGATAATAATAATATTTCTCCCGCTTTTAATTCAGGGCGGATTTCATAACGTTTCTCTCACACTTATTGCTGTCCTTGCAGGACATCTTCTCATGCTACTGATTGACTCGCTACTGGGATTTTCCTCCTTTATTTTAATAGAGATATGGCCTTTTCATCGTTTAATCGGAGATACCATTAGACTGGTGGGCGGTAGTTTTATACCTTTATCAATGCTACCGGGGATTTTGCAGGATATCGCATACGCTATGCCGTTTAGATTTCTATACTCCTTTCCCCTTGAAATGTTGCTTGGTAGTGTAGATTCGATGCAGATACTGCCGAATTTCCTCACCCTTTTTATCTGGATATTGTTTTTTGCCACTGCTAATATTGTTGTTTACAGGTTAGCACTTCGCAATACTGTTGTTCAGGGAGGTTAATCCATGGAATTTTTAAGGATATACGGTAGCTATATAAAGCTATTTTTAAAGGCAAGAATGGAATATCGTTTCACTTTTTTTTCGGGTGTTTTCGCAAATTTTTTCTGCTATTTTGTAACATACCTAACCTTTTGGGTTATCACCCGTCAGTTCACCAATATTGACGGATGGAGTTTTGAGGATATGACACTGCTGTATGGGCTTAACCTATTTAGCTACTCCGTTGCGGGCGTGCTGTTCTGGTACACAGTGTTTCATCTTGATCAGGAGATTACCTCCGGCAAACTTGACAGCTATTTAATACGACCGATGGGTTTGATAAAACAGATGATATGCCATCGTTTTGGTGACACCTTTCTCGGTCAGATAGCGGTAACCTTGATTTTTATGATTGCCGCACTGGGGAATATAAGTTACCGTCTTACGGTATTCTCATATCTTTACCTTATATTTGCCGTTATAGGCGGTGTATTAATTCAGGCGGCAGCCATGATAACCCTCGGAAGCCTTAGCTTTTGGACGTTACGCTCAGGCAAAATTGCCGACCTTCTTTACTATGAGCTACGCACCTTTGTTCACTATCCGCTGTCTATTTTCCCGCAATTTATTCGTATAATGCTAACATATATTCTGCCATGGGCAATAATTAACTACTACCCAAGCCTTATCATCCTTGATAAGGTAACGACTACCGAGGAGCTTGTTATAGGACTTTTATCCCCTGTAATAGGTGTAGCACTGTTTTTGATTTCGCTGTTAATATTCAACTTAGGTCTAAAGAGATACAATGGAAGTGGGAGTTGATATGAGTAATATTATAACTGTCGATAATTTGTCACGTGATTACAGGGTTGCAAATCGTGACAATGGAATAATTAAGTTTATGTTCTCAAGAGAGTACAAGATCGTAAACGCTGTAAAAGACATAAATTTTTCTGTTAAAAAGGGGGAACTTGTTGGGTTTATAGGTCCGAACGGAGCGGGTAAATCCACAACCATAAAGATGCTGAGCGGTATTCTTTCTCCGTCCGGCGGCAGCGTGTCGGTAATGGGCAACGACCCGTTTAAATTCAGAAGACAAAATGCATATAATATAGGTGTGGTGTTTGGGCAAAGAAGTCAGCTTTGGTGGGACTTGCCTGTAGGGGATACCTTTTTACTTCTTAAAAAACTTTATCGGGTGTCCGATGATGAATACAATAAAAATATAGAGAATTTTAAAAAGCATCTCGACCTAAATGCAATCCTTAGGCAGCCCGTACGGCAGCTGTCGCTCGGACAAAGAATGAGGGCTGAGATTGCGGCGGCAATTCTTCATAATCCTAAACTACTATTTCTGGATGAGCCGACAATCGGTCTCGACATTGTTGCTAAGAGGCAGATACGAGAATTTATTTTAAAGTTAAACAGCGAGAACAATACGACCGTTATCCTAACCACACATGACATGAAGGACATAGAGGAAATCTGCAATCGAATAATACTTATCGACAACGGTACGATTGTGGTTGATTCGGCCATGAAAAGCTTTAGGGAAGGAACTAATAGGTACTCAATGTTAAAGGTAAGCTTTAAACACCCTGTGACAAATTTCGACATTGATGGAACAAAATCCACCATATCCGAAGACGGGCACAGCTGGTTATTTGAGGTGGACAGGCAACTTACCACAGTAGGTCATGTCGTTTATGAAATATCAAAGATTACCGAGATAGAGGATATAGAGATAATCGAGTCGGCAATCGAGGATATAATCCATGATATATACAAGGATGGGATTTAGCCGAAATCCTCTCTTGCAGGCAACACCCAATTTACCCTCATAATATAAAGTGTTGGTTAAATGGGGTGTCATTTGCCAAAACCATTAAACCACGCTCTTTGTTCGATAGGTTTCTTCTTTGGGTTTTGTGTTGAGCCTACAGCGATTCCTATCGGTAAAATGCATACCAAATCATATTCTTTGGGAACTTGAAGAATATCTGCTATTTTTCTTCCTAAACTATCTTCGTCCGTTATGTGACCTTCATACCAACAGCTCTCATAGCCAAGCTCCTTTATCACTAAAAGCATGTTTTGAATTGCAGCAGAATAATCTTGTACATTATAGCATTTGTTGCGATAAGCATATATTTTCTGTGTCAAAACACATATAATAGCAGGTGCAGTTTCAAAAATCGGCGGGGTAATAACGCTCTTGATATAATTTAATATTTTTATGTCATCTACTGCAATAAAACTTGTGGTTTGCATATTGCAGCCCGACGGTGCACACATGCCCATTTCCATAATTGTTTTTAAATCTTTTCTTGGAATAGCTGTATTTAAATATTCCCCTCTATAGCTTCTTCTTGATTTTATTAAAGATTGTATAGTATTTATCATTTTTCGTCTCTCTTGTAATTACATAAATATAGTAGTTCAACTTGAAAAACAGTCTGTCGCATATGATTTATCTCATCTGCGACAGACTGCGTTTTGATTATACTGTTTCTTCGTAGGTTTTCTTGCTCTCAATCTCTCCGGTTACCCACATGAATTTGTTGAGGAAGCCGAATAGTATGTTGATTAACGGAAGTGTAAATCCGAGGAAACAATAAGGGAGATACTGGTATGTTGAAATTCCGAGAAGTCGTGTACAGTTTAGACCGCCGAGGTTCCACGGAACGAGCGGTGCGGTAACAGTTCCGCCGCCCTCGAGCGTTCTGGAGAGAACCTGGGGAAGAAGTTTTTTATCTTTATACTGCTTTTGGAACATTTTTCCCGGTAACAGTATAGACATGTACTGCTCGCCTGTTAAAATATTAACAGCAACACAGCTTATTGTGGTTACGGCAGTAAGTCCGCCCACCGTTTTTGTTACATTCATAAGTTTAAGTACCAACGAGTCGAACACTCCGCCTTTTTCGAGAATATCACCGAAGGTAACTGCCAATATTCCTACAATAGCTGTCCAGAACATGCTGGAAATTCCACCTCTTGATAGTAGAGTGTTAATGAAATCGTCGCCAAGGTCTGCGGTGTAACCGCCAAATATAATTGCGGTAAGATCCAGTGCCGGAACGCCCTGTACAAAAATAGCAATAAGCGATGCAGTTATAATCGATATCATCATAGCGATGATTGCAGGAACCCTTTTAATTGCCATGATTAACACCAATACCGGAGGGATGAGTGTTAAAATATTTATGTTGTAGTTCTCACCAAGAATTTTAAATATGTTGTCCAGCTGTTCGTTGGACACAGATTCCGCCGCATTGCCAAATCCGAAAACGGTATAAAGAATTAGACAGATAACAACAGCGGGTACCGAGGTATAAAGCATAGCTTTGATGTGATCGAATAAATCCGCCTCTGCCACCGCCGCAGATAGGTTTGTGGTATCCGAAAGAGGCGACATCTTATCTCCGAGATATGCACCGGAGATAATTGCACCCGCAGTCAGCGCCGGATTAATCTCCAGTACGTTTGTCATAACTATTAGTGCAATACCGACAGTACCTACAGAGGATAAAGAGCTACCGGTCATGATTGAAATTACGGCACAAAGTATAAATGCAGAAACTACAAAGAAGCTTGGATTTATTATTTGTAGTCCCCAATATATGATAGAGGGGATTGTTCCCGATGCTATCCAGGTGGAAACAACACCACCTACAAGCAGTAAAATAATTGTCGGATGGGTAACGATTTTTCCGGCGTTGCCAATAGCATCCTCAATAAGTTTCCACTTACATCCCTGTAGCATAAGAACAAGGATGGCAATACCGATGGATGCAAGCATAGCAAGGTTTAAATCCAAGTTCATCCATGCCACACCGGCCAAAACCGCAACAAGCATGAAGACTACAATCACGACCGAGCCGATGAAGTTACAGCCTTTAAACACCTTCTTTTCGTTTTTCATTTTAATATCCTTTCATTTAATGATAATTTTCCGGGTTCACTTTCTCCGTTAAATTTCTATTGCTACCGTGTCGCCTAGGCTTTTAGCTTTATCCAACACAATTTTAGCCGTTACAAGATCCTGTAGTGCAATTCCGGTGGTATCAAACACCGTAACATCGCTCTCGTTAACACGTCCTTTGATTTTTTTTGCTATAAGCTCACCCATCTCACCCTGTATGTCCTGCGGTGTAATAATCGAGCTCAGATATGCCTTTTCGATTTCGCCTACATTAAGACACTGGGTTGTGTCGTCGGTGACTATGACCGCACCATTCATTATCTGCTCGTCAATCTCCTGCTTGCCCTTCATGTCGGAGCCGACACAGCTTAGATGTGTGCCTTCAGCCACCCAATCTGCCTTGATGATTGCCGCCCTCGAAGGGGTGCAGGTTATGATTATATCGCTGTTCCTCGTAGTAGATTCAAGATCTTTCACCTGTGTCATATTTAACGAGTCATCAGTATCAATATTAAATTCATCTTGTAAAATAGTTCTAATTTCGTTAACAAGCTTTTCCGAAGCTTCGCTGTTTACATCATATATTGCAAGCTCTTTTATATCGTCCTTAACGGTCAATAGTGCTGCTATTTGAAATACCGCCTGCTTTCCTGCACCGATTATCAGGGCGTTTTTTGAGTTTTTTCTTGCAAGATACTTAACTCCGATGGCACCTGCCGCACCGGTTCTCATGCAGGTGATATGCGTCGCGTCCAGTATTCCGATAGGCGCTCCGGTCGTCGAGTCATATATTGTCAATAAACCGATTAGGTTGGGAAGTCCTATTTTTGCATTGTTTGCAAAATATGAAACCACCTTCATCCCATATATTCCAATCTCCTCCATGCATCCGGATTTGATGTCAAAATCAGAGACCGATGGCTCAAAATCGTGCGTTATAATCGGCAAAAGGGTTGTTTTTCCCTCCGATTTGAGTACATATACCTTTTCTACCGCCTCTATGACTTCCGTCATGGTAAGCATCTTCTTTATTTTTTCCTGGCTATGAACCTGTATAGAAAACATCGTTACTCCCCGTATTCATTTTTTATAAACAGCCCTAACTCGATTAACGCCTTCTCAAAGATATCGCAGGAGGCTGTCAAGCCTATCCTAAAGCAGTTGGGAAGTCCAAACGCCCTTCCCGGCATTGTCATTACCGAGGCTTTTTCCACAACACCTTTACAGAACTCTTCAGACGAAACATCAAAGTCATATTCCACCACAAGTACGACTCCTGCATCTGGCTCGATAAAACGCAGATGTTTTTGATCCTTTATCCAAGCTTTAAAGAATCGATAATTTTCGTTTACCACCGCTAAGTTGCGATTGATGATGTGCTCCTTATTTTCGATTGCTATGGCGGCAAGTTCCTCTAAAATCACACTGCACTCCATGGTGTGAAAATGCCTTAAGTCCGCCATGCTTTGAATAAGTTCTTTATCCTGTGTTGCAATCCATCCGAGTCGAAGACCGGGGAGTGAAAAGGACTTTGACATGCTTGAAGTCACGATTCCCTTATCATACACTTCACATATGCTGACCTGTTTTTTTATTGGCGATGGACTTAACCCCTCATAGATTTCATCGCAAATAATATATGCACCGACCTTTTCGGCAATCTGTGACAGCCTTGTCAGCTCTCCTTTCGTAAAAAGTTTGCCAAAAGGGTTATTCGGGTTACATAATGTAATAATTTTGGTGTTTTTGTTGACCAGCTTTTCAAATTCATCATAATCAAAGCAGAAGTTATTTTCCTTTTTCAGATGATATTCAACCACATTTGCACCGATAACATCAGGGTAGGAGCGCAACTGTTGATATGTAGGCATTACGGTGATAATTTCGTCGCCCTGCTCGTATAGCGTTGCTATAGCAGTATGGTTTGCACCTACTCCTGCATGGGTCGACAGAACACAGTCCTCGTCGATGCCCACATAGTGAGAGCTTACAGCTTTTCTGAAACGTAGGCTACCGCAACGATAACGTCCATAAACCATCGGGGTTTTCATCAGGCTTTTTGTATATTCTTCCTCGGAAACACCACAGGTCTTTAAAAGCTCCGCAACGGTAAACGCCGGGACAAAACTTTCCGCTATGTCGTATTTACATTCATGTTCATACATGTTAAACCAACGTCCGCTGAATGAAGGGGTCACTTTCATATCTTACACCAATCTATTTTTACACACAAAATTACCATCACGACTTTTATATTAGTTATTATTATACATCGAATACAAGACTTGTCAACAAAATATTCATATAATTTACACAAATAAACAAAATTCAGCTAAATGAATAAAAACCAAACCATTCAAACGGGTTTGGTTTTCATATTGTTTTTTCTACAAGCTGTCCTCACTATAGTGCTACAGGCTAAAGCTCGCTGAGCTCTGAAAAACTATCTTTTAAACTGCCATAAAGGCTTTTATATATGTTATAAAACCCTTTGTATTTTTCGGTGTTGTCGGCTACCGGATTTTGGGTTGCTTTGGGGCGAATTAATGCACTGCATGCTGTTGGAATATCGGCGTAAATTCCTGTAGCAACAAGAGCAAGTATTGCAACACCTAGCGCAGGGCCCTCCTCAGTCTCGTTTATTGTCACCTCGGTATTGTACATATCCGCCATCATCTGACGCCAGATATCACTTTTAGCACCACCGCCACACGCATACATCTGCTTTGGATATATACCCATCTCCTCGATTACGTCAAGGCAATGGCGTTGCGAATAGATTACGCCTTCCATTATTGCCCTTGCAAGGTGATATTTTGTGTGAATTCCGGAAAGTCCAAAGAACACTCCTCTTGATTTTTCATCAAGTATCGGGCTGCGTTCACCCATGAGGTATGGGAGGAATATCAAACGATCTGCACCAATTTTTACCGCCTCAACCTTTTTGTCTATTTCCCTATAGTTTTCGCCCTCAAAGCTACAAAGGTTATCTCGGAACCATTTTAACGACATCCCTGCTGAAAGGGTGCAACTCATAACGGTGTATCCGCCCGGAACCGCCGAACAGAAGGTGTGTACCCTTCCGCCCTTGTCTATCTGCGGCTTATCGGAATGTGCAAAGATAACTCCGGAGGTGCCGATGGTGGTAAATGCGTTTCCCTCGCTGACAACAGCGGTACCTACCGCTGCCGATGCATTATCTCCGGCACCGAAGCAGACTATAGTATCAGTGGAAAGTCCTGTTGCTTTTGCCGCCTCCGGTGTTACCGTTCCGGCAATATCAACCGACTCTTTACACTCCGGCATTAAATCTATGGAAATATTAAGCTTTTCAAGAATTTCGGTCGACCAGCAACGATTTTTCACATCGTATAGGTTTGTTCCGGAGGCGTCCGATGCTTCCTGTCCGTAAAGTCCTGTTAATTTGTAACGAACATAGTCCTTCGGAAGAAGTATTTTATAGCATTTCTCATACAGCTCCGGCTCATGTTTGCGAACCCACAGCACCTTTCCTGCTGTAAAGCCTGTTAATGCAGGATTTGCCGATATCTCAATTAATCTTTCACGTCCGATAATCTCGGTTATCTCTTTACACTCCTCACCTGTCCTACCATCGCACCACAGTATTGCATTGCGAAGTACCTTGCCATCACAGTCTACCATTACAAGTCCGTGCATCTGCCCGGATATTCCGAGCCCTTTAATGTCTTTGCTGTCCACACCACTTTCGGTGATTACAGAATTAATGGTTTTTACCGCCGCATCCCACCACAGGCCGGGTGCCTGCTCTGCCCAGCCATTTTCGGGCTGAATTAAATCGTACTCAACGGTGCTGCTTGCCATCTTTTTTCCGGACTCATCAAAGAGCACAGTCTTAGTGCCGGAGGTTCCGAGGTCGATACCTAAAACATATCTCATTTCATTTCTCCTATAAAGAAGCAACAGGGCGCTGTACGAAATCGATACAGCACCCATGTGCAGATAACTTATTTAAAGAATATTGTGTTCATGATGGATTCGAGGTTTTCCTGGCGACCGGAGCCCGGAAGAGCAGGTGCGCCCATATTTTCTGCATACTCGGCAAGCTCTTCAAGACTTGTCTCGCCTGCAACTATCTTGGCACCGATTCCGCTGTTATAGCTGCTGTAGCGCTCCTTTACAAAGCTGTCGATTCTGCCGTCCTCAATCATCTCTACTGCCTTGATAAGTCCCAAAGCAAAGCTGTCCATTCCGAGAATGTATCCATAGAACATGTCTTCGACAGTGTAACTTGCACGACGATTTTTGGAATCAAAGTTTAGTCCACCGTTTTTCAGTCCACCATACTTTAAAATTTCATACATGCAGAGTGTTGTGTCGTATACATTGGAGGGGAATTGATCGGTGTCCCATCCGAGAAGAAGGTCGCCCTGATTAGCGTCTACCGAGCCTAACATGTCGTTCATTGCCGCTACACGCAGATCATGCTGGAAGGTATGACCTGCAAGTGTTGCATGGTTAGCCTCTATATTCATCTTAATGTCCTTGTCAAGGCCAAATTGGCGTACAAAAGCGATAGCTGTTGCAGCATCGAAATCGTACTGGTGCTTCATCGGCTCCTTCGGCTTCGGCTCGATAAAGAAATCTCCGGTAAAGCCTATCTTACGACCGTAATCTACCGACATCTTCATAAGGCGAGCAATGTTCTCCTGCTCAAATTTCATATCGGTGTTGAGGAGTGTCTCGTAACCTTCACGACCGCCCCAAAAAACATAACCTGTACCGCCAAGCTTTACAACAATGTCAAGAACCTTTTTAACCTGTGCCGCAGCAGCCGCAAAAACATCTGCCGAGTTTGAGGATCCGGCGCCGTTCATGAATCTTGGGTTACTAAACATATTTGCAGTTCCCCAAAGAAGTTTGATGCCCGTCTCGTCCATCTTGGTCTTGATATAATCGGTAATCTCGTCAAGACGCTTGTTGGTCTCGGAAATTGTTTTTCCCTCAGGGATTACGTCAACATCATGGAAGCAAAAATAAGGGATACCCATCTTTGACATAAACTCAAAACCGGCATCGACTTTTGCCTTTGCATGATCCATCGTGCCCTTTTCAGTGTCAAAGCTCTTATCCGCAGTGCCTACACCGAACATATCGGAACCCTCGGCGCATAGATTGTGCCACCATGCCATTGCGAAGGGAAGGTGCTCCTTCATGGTCTTGCCCATTATAACCCTGTTTTCGTCATAGTATTTAAAGGATAACGGATTGGTTGACTGCGCTCCCTCATACTTAATTTTGCCAATACCTTTGAAAATTTCTGCCATCTTTGTTACCTCACTTCTTAATAATTTTGTTTGATTTTTAGCTGATGTTCTAAAATATAATTACCGGTTTCGGGTTTCTGACCCGTCACCAGAAATTCCAACATAATCTGCATTGCCTGTTCACCCTGTTGTATTGGATTTTGACAGATTGTTACCTTTACAAGCCCCCGCTTCATCATCTCTATAGTGGCGGGGATAGCGTCAAAACATATCACAGTTATGTCTTCACGCTTTTTTGAAATAATCGCCCTACAGCAGCCGTGAACTCCTGCCGCTGCAACAAACACAACATCTATCTGTGGATTTTTTTCGAGAAGTTGGGTCGTTATTTCAAAAGCTATGACATCGTCATCCTCGCAATACACAGCCGGAAAAAGCCTGTAATCATTGTCTGTTAACTCTTCGACAAAGCCCTTTTCGCGTTGCCTGTGTCCATAAAGTTTTTTAGAGCCATTTACGATTCCTATGGTAGCACCAAAAGGCTTTAAAAGCTGAACCACACCTGCGGCTATCGCACCACCTTTGTGGTAATCGGTGCCGACATAACAAATTCTATCAGTTCCTTCTATGTCGGTGTTAAGGTTTACAATCGGTACATCTAAATCATTTAGAGCACTCTTTACCTCGGGATGATCGATAGGCGTAATTATCAGTCCGGATATCTTACCTTTAACAGCGTTTATAACGGCAAGCTGTTCAAATGGATCGATGTTGTGCAACCGATGTATGTCCACCGTTATTCCGTATTGCCGAAAGTCCTTCTCCATACGTTCAATACCAAACAAAACATCCTCAAAAAAAACGTTTTGTCCCGTGCACACAACAACAGCTATATGATATCCTTTTTTTCTTACCGCAAGTGCCCTTCCTACTCGATTTGGTTGATATCCAAGTTCCTTTGCACACAACAAAACACGCTCCTGCGTTTCGGGATTCACCTTGCCTCTTCCATGTAAAACCCTATCAACAGTGCCTCTTGACACACCGCTGAGTTGTGCTATCTTGTTGATTGTTACAGACAAACATCCCCCTTTTTATGTTGAGTGCAGATATTTCAGTAGTGACTTAGTGTGCACGTACACATTTTAGCACTAAAACCCCTCACTGTCAAGTAGTTGTTTTAACAAAATTTAATTTATTATTGAATAAAATAAATTGATATGCTACAATAAATAAAAGCTACTGATTAACGCGTTGTTCAGTAGGCATTAAGTAAATAATCCTTGATAGAAATCGGGTGAACAAGTTGAAAAAAATCTTTAATGAGCTGTCTAAGGCGATTGCGGGTGATGGGGAATCGAGTTTTTTAACATTAGTGTGTCTGTTCGCAAACGGGCATCTGCTGATAGAAGATGTCCCGGGCGTAGGCAAAACATTGCTTGCTTCTACCCTTGCAAAGTCATGCAATGTCGACTACAAGAGGGTTCAGTGTACGCCCGACATTATGCCGGGTGACATATTGGGTTTTAGCATGTACGATATTAACACCGGCATATCACGTTATATGAAAGGTCCGGTAATGACAAACCTTTTGCTGGTTGATGAGATAAACCGAGCTTCCCCAAAAACACAGTCGGCATTGCTTGAGGTAATGCAGGAAAATGAGGTTACCGTTGACGGTACTGTTCATGATGTTCCAACACCGTTTATGGTAATAGCTACGCAAAACCCCATAGAGAGCGTTGGAACCTCCTCCCTTCCCGAGGCACAGCTGGACAGATTTACGATGCGTATTTCGATGGGATATCCTGATATTGACAACGAGATGTTGATACTTTCAAGGTATGGTGACCCGGAAAGTGCGCCGGTTATCTCGCCGGTTCTTGATACAGGTGAAATATTGCAGATACGTAAGGAAGTTAGCGGAGTACATATTGAAAACTCCATCATGAAATACATAATAAATATCACTACAAAGACAAGAAATCATCACAAAATTTCGCTTGGTTGTTCACCACGTGCCTCCCTTGCTCTCATGCAGTGTGCGAAGGCAAGGGCGTTTCTTATGGATAGAAAATACGTAATACCCGACGATGTTAAGACTCTTGCAGAGAAGGTATTGTCCCACAGAATCATTCTGTCGACCCAGCTTAAAGGCGTTCAAAAATCGGCATATTCCCGATCGCTTATCAGGGAGATTACAGAACAAATAACGCTGTAGGAAAGTGATTGTATGTGATGAATAAAAAGCGTGATAAGAGAAACAAAAAGCAAGACATACATAATACACCGAGAACAAAAGTAGCTCCCTACACCTTATTAATGGTGGCAATTTTAACTGCAGCACTTTATTTCGGCAATTACATCCTATGGCTCTTTTTCTTTTTTTTGCTCTTTTTGCTTGTTATCGACATCATGCATTTTATATATGCAACCATCAGAAAGCCGTCGGTGTCCCAAACACTTTCAACGCAAAACACCGAATGTTACTCAACGGTGTTTTTGAAGGTTAGGGTAGCGAATGCTATAGCGGATGGCTTTGTAATATGTTACGGGAGTGACGCAGAAACCTTATACTCCGATGTAGCAAAAAAAGAATTTGAAATTTCGATGGTTCAAAACAACATAGGATTACAACACATATCAATAAAAAAATTGTTTATAAAAAGCATTTTCGGTCTGTTTGTAATAAAGCAAGCTATCAATCAACAGGATAAAACCGAATTGACCTGTCTAATAGTCCCTATTATTAGAACACTAAAACCGAAAAACTCCTTTGTAGGAGATATTAAGTTGAGTGCCCTAAACACCTCGTTGTATCGCAATGAATTTGAGGATCTTGTTGGAAACCGTGCCTATATTGTGGGAGATCCGCTCAACTTAATAAATTATAAAAAGTCAACTGCAATTAAAAAGGCTGTTGTTAAGGAGTATGATAAAACTAAGAGTGGGTTTGTGTACAACATTTTTGTCGATTACTTTCCAAAGGAATCCCGAGTAGTTGTTGCAGAGGCTGTTCTGGCATCTAATGATTATTTTATTGCGCTCGGTGGTGAAACATTGCTTTTACAGGGATATGACGGTTATTATAATCGATATGAGAAGGATAACGAAATGATTCTTGCAAAGGAGCTTGCGGTATATAACTTCAAAGACAGCATAATCGCATCACCTGACGAGCTTAAAAACGCATCGCTGCCTACAGTAGTTATTCTCTCAGAGCACAAACAGGGTGAGCAGTTGTCCTTTATACAAAGTCTCCCGGATTTCAGCATAGTATTTTTGGTTGCCGAGGCTATAAAAGGAAAAGAGGAGATTAGCAATGTATTATCACAACTTGGAAATAAAAATATAGTTATGGTAGATGAAACTATGATGTCCGCAATAGTAAATCAATAAAAGAGTTCAAAAAACATATGGGCATAACAGACAAAAAAAACAAGCTTACGCTATACCTGTCCAGCCTTGCGGACAGTGTTGTTTTTTCGCTGTTGTCAACCGTACTACAGTATGCTTTTTTGTACAGTTTTTTGGGACTTGGGGTTGAATACTTACCGCAAATACTGGTTATAAACATAGCTGTTTGGCTGTTGATAGGCTTGTTGGGTGCCGAAAAGGTTGTGCAGGCAATAGCACTTGTAGTTGCATTATTTATCATTGCATTGTGGTACATCAACGGAGACACCGAGCTTTTTCGTGAGACAATATCCGACTTTGCGGTATGGTTAATGCAGTCGTTGCCGAATGAAGAAATTTATACTCATGAAGATTTCGGAGTATATTTCAGAGCAACCGTACATTTAGCTATAACAATAATTCTGCTACCTTTTTTTGATATGAAATCATTTCCTAAGTTTGCCCTTGTACTGTGGATAATAGTAACAGGTGCTTTTTTTGGATTTAGCTTTATATTCTTCAACCGGGAATTGACACTCTTTTTCATATCAACACTGCCTTTAATGTATTACATATCAAGTAGAGCGAACTATCACAAAACAGCAAAGCATACCGAGACGCCGACAAACTATTATTTCTTTCAGCTAAAACGATTTATTGCATCGGTAGTTCCTTCGATAATACTCATTTTCACCGTCGCTCTTCTTCCGATTGGATTTAGATCGGAAGGCGTGGTTTCTTTCATCGATACATCGGTAAACAATGTAATCAACAGCGTTGAAATGTTTAATCGACTATCCTCTCGATACTACAGCCTTGACGGTGACAGCCAGGCGCTCGGTGGAGACCTAAGGCAGAGCGGGGCGTTGCATTTTTGGGTTAGGAGTGAACACCCGCTACTGCTCAGAACATTTGTTTATGATGAATATACCGGTACAAGCTTTAAGCGTAACGCCGAGGAGACATTCGTTAACTTTTCCTCCGACATCAGTTCGCATAGGGATAAAAATTTCAAGGTTTCCGGCAGTGAATACAGTATTTATATGTATAACTACAACAGTAGGGTATTGCCGTTAGTTTCAAACCATCGTGACATATCAGAGGATACCGAAATGTTCACCAAGGATGAATACGGTGTAACATATTTTAACAACTACTTTATAGAGGACGATGAATTCACCGTGAGCTATGACAGGGTAAATTATGGTCTATTTGAATTTTTTAGATATGTGCGCGATAACATGCCGGAGAATGGTTACATTCCGCCCGAATCTGCTGCCCCATTACCCGAAACTGTTACACAAAGAACAATTGACCTAGCAAACAGCATTAAAGAACATGCATATTCCATCGTATCCTTTAGCGATAATCAGGAACTCAGCGTTCGTGCGAAAAAAGCTATGAACGACTATTTCGTTTCATTGCTTATGGTAAGCTATCTTGAGAATAACTACAGCTATTCTACACTCCCTGGGGAACAGGTGGGCGACGACTTTGTCGACAGCTTTCTTTTTGAGCTTAAAAAAGGTTATTGCACCTCCTTTGCATCGGCTTTATATGTATTGTTAAGATCCATAGATGTTCCCTGTAGGTATGTATCGGGATATTCGGTGCAAAATCCGTCTGTCACAGAGTATACCTCCGTTTCAGACAAAAATCTTCATGCGTGGGTGGAGGTATATATTCAAGGGTTCGGGTATATTCCGCTTGACCCTACCCCATCGTCATATTACGCTTTTGCAAACGATACACCGAGTGCACAGTCAAACTCTTACTACAACAACGAAAACCTTTTGATGTACCAAGATCCAAATGAACTTGCCTACCTTACCGAACCATATGAAGATACATATATTACCGATTATTCCAAAGAGTACAGCAGCGATAATAATATATGGATTTCGGTTGTTCTGCCTGTTGGTCTTTCAATAATATCGGTTGCACTTGCGGTATGGGGCGGTATTGTGTACTATATCAGCTATAAAAAAAGAGTCATTGACTCCGTTTTAACCAGTACCGATGTTGGGGTGATCTATCGCAACCTGATAAATCTGTTGGCGGTGCTGAATTTAAAACGAAAAAACAATGAGTCTGTAAGAGAGTTTATGCTGAGGGTATACGAGTTTTATAACCCATTCCATTCCGGCGAGGAAAAGTACGGCAGAGCAAAAATAACAGCATATTCTGACTTTAATATCGCCCTTTCGCAGGAGATGGAATCGGTCATTACCACAATAGAATCCTATCTATACGCAAAAGAAAACACCGAAAAAGATGTAGACGATTTACTTCATTTTAGAGAAGAAATCAATAATGCAGTAAAAAGAACGTTGCACCCACTTATCTATCTTATAACCTTCAAAAACGTGAAATAATCCTACATAATGATGTTATTCTCACAACCGAGCTCGGTTATTTCGTCGGATAGATGGGTTATCAAAATCACCGTTTTATTTGACGTGTGCTTTTTAATCAGCTGAATAGTTTTCTTCTTCACATCGTCATCAAGCCCCTTAAAAGGTTCATCAAGCAGGATGATGTCCGCATTCGAAAGTACTGCACGTAAGATTGCCACCCGTCTTTTCATTCCGCCTGACAGTGTTGAAACCGGATGATAAATAGAATCGTCAAGTCCTATGTCCTCTAATGCATCGACGATGCTATTTTGATCAATGTCGGTAGCAATGGATATGTTAACCACCGCTGAAAGATTTTCGCAGAGTCTGTCCTCTTGAAATACGGCAACAATATTCTTGCCGTCAATTCCAAATATATCGCCTCTGTCCTTTTCCACAAGCCCAAGCATTATTTTAAAGAGAGTTGTTTTGCCTCTACCGGAAGGTGCGGTAATACTACTCCTTTTTTGTGCAGGAAAGGTAGCATTGAAATTATCAAGAACAACCTTATCACCGAAGGATTTACATAAATTTTCAACTACAACATCCATACCCTAACCCCTTTTCATTATATCGTGAAGACGTTTTGCAGCTGATAAAAACAGTTTTTCAAAAAGTGTGGATATAATTACAATCACTACCGTCCAGGAAAGCAGCGAAGATGTATCCAGATATATTTTCGCATTAAAAAGATTTTCGCCGATGGAGTTATCCGGTATGCCGATAACCTCTGCCGCTACACCGGACTTCCATGCAAGCCCCAAAGCTATTTTAATCCCAGATATTAAAAACGGATAGACCTCAAAAAAATAGATATATCGCAATTTTTTTATATTGCTTATTTTAAAAACCTTTGCCATCTCTAAAAGATCCCTGTCGGTTTGACGGATTCCCTCTAATACATTGGTGTAAATAATGGGAAGAACCATTAAAAAGCTGATAAGAATTGCAAGATTTTTTGAAGAAAACCAGATAAGTGCGAGGATAACAAAGGAGGCAACCGGAATGGACTTTATTGTTATCATAAACGGTGCAAGTGCATCACGAACAACAGGAAACGCCGAAGCAGGTATGGCTAACGCAACTGCGACAACCATACCCGTAAAAAATCCGCCAATTATCCTTAAGGAACTAACACCAACAGCAAGCCAAAAATCGTGTAGTTGCATCAGTTCAAACAAACGGATCAAAACTGTGGTGGGTGGCACTATCAATATCTGCTGATTGATAATCATGGCTACTATCTGCCATACAATCAGTGAAGCGACCACCGCCCAAAGCTTTATCCTATCCTTTTCAGAATTAAATTCCATAGTAAAATGCTTCATCCGGCAATGTTCCGCCTACAGATGCAGCGTTCTGATCAAATAGCACCTGCAAATAACCTGACAGAGTGTCGTACATATCGGTACCCGAAATGTATGTTAGGTTACACTCGGGAATTGCCTGTAGCGCTACCGCCTCCGGTACAATGTCGTACTGCCCTACAAGTTTTGCACCCTCTTCAAGGTTGGTGTTTACAAGGTTAACCGAGCTCTCGTAATGGGTTAAAAACGTCTCAACTGCCTCGGGGTTTTCCTCAGCATATTCGGTGCGTACAACGACAACGCCTGTTACAAGCATAGAAGGCGTATCGCTGTCCTGCTCTACCTTGTTCCACTCCTCGGTTAAATCAAGAACCACATTAATTCCCTCGGTGGAGTTTTGTGCTGTTGTAACAAATGGTTGTGGCAACATTGCAATTGCACCGGGAGTAGCTGCAATAGAGGATAGCACCTCAGCAGCTTCTGAAAGCCATTCTATTGTAACGTCGCTATCGGGATTAATTCCGTTTTCTGAAAGAATATACCGTAGCGAGTACTCAGGGGTGGCACCTTTACCTGTAGCAAATATTGTTTTGCCACGCAAATCCTCAACCGAGGTTATGGTCTCGCCGTTCTCAACAATATAGAGCACCCCAAGGGTATTGATAGCTAAAACCTGTACCGCTCCTTCGGTGTTATTATATAGTACCGAGGCAAGATTTGCGGGAACAGCGGCAATGTCTATCTCTTTTTGAGCAATTTTTGCCGCAACCTCACTGGTGTCGGCGATAATCTCAAAACTGTAGTTATTATCAGTAAGTTCGCCGTTGTCTGCCTTGTTCATAAAATCCACCATGCCCATTGCAGTCGGACCTTTTAGGGCAAGCGCCCTGACATCGATCGGCTCAGCCTGTACAGTCTCCTCGCTCGAATCTTCGACCGGTGCGGTAGATTCGGGCTCCGACTCTACTTCCGGTGCGGTAGATACCGATGATGGCGATGTATCTGCACAACCGGTTAAGAGGCAAAGGCTCAGCAGAACCGCCCATATCAAGATAAATGTTTTTTTCATATTTCTCCCTTCGTTATCTTCCTGTTATTTCCTTAAGGATATCGGTATCCTTAATTTCAATTTTTTTACCGCACATCTCAATTGCGCCAAGATTTTCCAGCCTTGATAGGTCTCGGTACAGTGCGGCACGGCTAATTCCGAGATATGATGCAAATTTTTCACGGCTGGTACTTATCGTTACAAGCCGAGTTTCGGCACCGTGCTGTAAAAGATATTTTGCAAGTTTCTCACTAGTGGTCTGTAGTGTGAGCGCCTCCAGCCGTCTCAACAAAAAATTAATTTTGTCATTACAGTGCATAGCATATCGCATCGCGAGTTCGGGGTTTGTTTTCATTGAGGTGATGATGAAGTCTTTTGAAATGTAAATAACCTCGGTTGTGCACCTACATCTAAGTGTTGTCATCATACGATATTCGCCGAGAAGATTTGATACCCCAAAACAATCGCCGGGTTTTAAACTGCTAAGCTGTGTCTCATTTCCATTTGTAGAATGCATCGATACGGCAACCTCACCGGTCACAACCATCCCGATATATGGAGCACTGTCAATATAATCATACAGAAAACAGCCCTTTTTGTGCTGCACCGAAATTCCATTTTCGATAAGAAATCCAAAGCCCGACAAAAAGGAGGAGCTGCATACAATATCATCTATATCAACTTTATCAACATTGCCCATGCTATCACCTTGTAAAAGCTACAGTTAGCATTTTCTAACCAAAGTAAGTCTATCACATACAGTTAAAATTGTCAAGTGTTTTTGTATCAAATGAGACATTTTTTAAATTGTTTATTGTCATCAGGTGTAAGTTCACACATGTTTAACAAACATTTCAATAATATTTAATGCTTATATTCGGTTATTGTGGTAAAATTAAATAAAAATGAACAAAGTTTGCCGTCAACGGAGAAACAAAAATAAGATGAATAAGTTAATTCCAAGTGTGATTAAAAACAGATTGTCGGTCCTGATACTCTGTATAATTATTGTTGTAGTCGGACTTTACAGTTATTACTTTATACCTAAACAGGAAAATCCAAACACCACAGTTGCCGTTGCATCAATCACCACAGTATATCCGGGAGCATCTCCGCAGGAGGTGGAGCAGCAGGTTATAAATGTGTTAGAAAAGTATATATCCGAACTTGTCGGGGTGGATTACTATACTAGCCAAAGCATAAGCAATGCCGGTGTAATTGTGGTTATGTATGAGATGACATATTCTATGGATGATGTCGAAGATGAACTGAGGCAAGCAGTGGAGGACGCCCAAAAAGAACTTCCGGAACACGCCATTGAAAGTGTTGTCGATACCGACCTTGTAAGCGACAATCAGTTTATCATCAGCCTGTCGGGTGAAGGCTATACCGGCGAAGAGATTGCCGGTTACGCTCAAACAGTTCGAGACAACATAATCGATGTAGAGGGTCTTGAAAAAATAGACATAGACGGAACACCCGAAAACAGGGTTGCAATCGAGGTTAAGCCGGAGCAGATGGAAAATGCAGGGGTAAGCCTTGATGCCGTAATGCAGATTTTGCAGGCATATAACCTCTCTCTTCCTTCCGGCGGGATAGACACCGATAACGGAATAATTAACGTCGATACTCCGCCAATTTATCAGAGCTTAGAGGATATCGAAGGGGTGATTGTCGGTAGTGACCCGGAAACGTTTGAGCCGATATATTTAGAGGATGTTTCAGAGATTAAAATAGAACAGGTAGAGGAGTTTTATTTTTCGCAAGACGGCGAAACAGCAATTTTGCTGACCGGCAGAATTGAGGATGGCGAAAATGCCGTACTGGTGGGTAACGAACTCAGGAAGGCTATTGATGACTCTAAATCACTTGTTCCGGATGACATAACATTTCACGAGGTTATGTATGCGCCCGCCGATATCGAAAACTCTATAAACGACTTTATATCAAACCTTTTACAAAGCATTTTGCTGATAGTTATAGTAGTTATGATAGGTGTTCATCTGCGCAACGGAATAATTGTGTCGATAGCTCTACCGCTTAGTATATTAATTACCTTTACCGTGATGAATTTACTGAAGATGGAGTTTCATTTCATTACCATCGCCGGATTAATTGTTTCGCTTGGTATACTGGTTGACAACGCGATTGTAATCAGTGAAGCGATACAGCACCACCTTAACCTCGGGAAGGAAAAGGTTAAGGCTATATCGGATGCAGTAGGAGAGACAGCGATTCCGGTTCTGACCAGTACACTCACCACCATAGTAACCTTTTCGATAATATACTTTGTTCCGGGGGTTGTAGGGCAGGTTGCGGGTGCGATCCCTACAGTAGTAATAACAGCATTGATAGCAAGTTATTTTATCGCAATGATTGTGGTTCCGGTGTTTGCCTATTACTTCTTTAAGCCGGAACCCGAACATAAAAGAGATAAAAAAAGTTTGTTAAGCCGGCTGTTTCAAGGGATGCTTAACTTTGGCCTGAAACATAGAATAACAACCGTTATTGCCGCTTTTGTTACGCTGGGTATTGCCGCTTTTTTGGCAATGCAACTCGGAATGCAATTTTTTCCCGTTGCAGACAAGCCGGTTGTATATATAAATTTTGAAGGCGATGAGGTAAACCTTGAAGCCTCTAAAGAGGTAAGCTCACAGATAAATGAACTGCTTGACGGCGAGGCGGTTGTGGAGAACTATACCTATGCCGTGGGAAGCGACCTTCCGAGCTTCTTTTTAACCGTTCCATCAATTGCCTCAGCACCAAATATTGGGCAGTATATGCTTCAACTTAACGATGAGGAGATTGACCTGCTCGGTGGTGTAGAGGCCACCGCTCGGTATCTGCAGGACAAGCTTGACGAAACAATCGAATTAGCAGAAGTAACGGTTCGCTCGCTTGAATATTCAGTGCCTGCAGATGCTAAAATAGCCTTTGTTGTGTCTGGCAGTGACCAAGAAAAGATAGACGAAGTATCACGTCAGATGGTGGATGCATTAAACCAAATTGATGGCACCGAGCGTGTTATTCATACCACCGACTCTATAAGGACGGCATATCATGTCGAAACGGACGATGATCTTTTAGAGGATGCGGGACTGCTGAAATTTGATGTGATAAGGCAGGTAAACACAGCACTGCTAGACGCCGAGGTCGGTAGCTATCAGCACGAAGGGGAAAGTTTAGATATAGTATTACGCACCGATATCGAGGATATGAGAGATCTCGAAAACCTGCAAATCTCAAGCAGTATATCCCCTGCCATGGTGTCGCTCGACGAAGTGGCCGACATTGAAGAGCGTGAAACGGTCTCAATGATTGAGCACTACAATTCCGAGTATTACTCTAATGTTTTAAGCAATGTTCTTCCCGGCTACAGTTCACTCTCCATCGAATCCGAACTAAACGAAATCTATATGTCGGAAATGGATTTAGAGGGCGTGACTATAACCGGAAAGGGTGAGGTTAACAACATGCTCGACCTTATACTCGCACTAATAGTGTCGGCTGGTCTTGCAGTAATGTTTATCTATTTAATACTGATACTTCAGTTTAAAAATTTGAAAAAGCCTCTGATAATTTTGGCGAGTATACCGCTTAGCTTTATCGGGTGTGGCTTCGGTCTTTGGATATTCAGCATGGACATTCAGGCAATGGCACTCTTAGGACTTGTTAGTCTTTTCGGAATAGTTGTCAACAACAGTATACTGTTGATAGAGGTTATGGACTCAAAAATTAAGGAAGGAATAAGTGTAAAAGAAACCTGCCGCAGTGCGGTTAAACTAAGATTTAGACCGATTATTCTTTCCAGCACAACCACATGTATAGGTCTCGTGCCGTTAATTATATCGGGTGATCCTATGACTGCGCCTATGGCGTCGGTGCTTCTTTTCGGCTTATTATTTTCTACAATTCTTACCATGGTTGTTGTGCCGACCCTTTATGCAATACAGGCAGAAAGCGCACAGCGCAAACAACAAAAACGTATCGCAAAGGATAAGTTCAAAGGTTAATTTTGTATTCTACACCTCAGAAGGCAGTCTTTTTTTTATTATGTTAAACTGAATTAATCCCGCTATTCCGGTGATTGTCCAGGTTATAGGGTAGGATAAAAACAAAACTTCAAGACTTTGTGTAAACTGAAATGCTGTGTATATCCATATGATACGCACAAGACAAACACCCAACAGTGAGGTTACCATCGAAAGCACCGAGTAGCCCATTCCACGCAACACTCCGTTGATAACGTCCATCAGACCACATATAAAATATGGTGCACACATGATAAGCAACCTCTCTCTGCCGTATTCTATGACCTCGGGATCACTGTTATAAATACCTAGCAGTGGGGTGGAGAATGCGTAAATGCCCACGCCTAGTACCAACCCTAGCAAGACCGCTATTAAACTACACTGTGAAGCTATTTTGGGAATACGAGAATATTTTTTGCCGCCAAGGTTTTGGGATACAAATGTTACCGCAGTCTGGTGAAATGCATTTAATGAAACAAAAACAAAACTCTCAAGGCTTGCTGCAGCGGTGCTTGCCGCCATTACGGTTGAACCGAAGGAGTTAATTGAAGATTGAATCAGAACATTTGCAATTATAAACATCGCACTCTGAACTCCGGCGGGAACTCCAACCTTCATGATTTCAAATAACTTATCCTTGTCAATTCTAAGTTGCTTGAGGATCAGTTTGTATACCGTCTCACTTCTAAGCAGACAGACGAGGATTAAAGAAGCCGATATGTACTGTGCGGTTATTGTGGCAATTGCAACGCCCTCAACACCTAGACCCACTACTATTACCAAAAACAGGTTGGTTATAACATTTATCGCACCGGCAAACGAAAGATAGTACAAGGGACGTCTCGTGTCTCCCATGGCTCGCAAAACAGCGGCACCAAAATTATATGTTAGCTGTGCCGGCATACCAAGAAAAATAATTTTCATATAAAGTGATGCCTGACCGATAACATCGGAAGGTGTATTCATTATGGTTAAAATAGGAGTGGTGACCAACTGACCCACGATCAATAGCAATACACCAAAGGTAATGCTGAGAGCTATAGAGGTGTGCACAACCTTGAACAGATCATTTGCTTTTCCGGCGGCATAATATCTTGCCGTCATTACGTTGGTACCTACCGACAGTCCGATAAAAACGGTCACAAACAGATTTGTTACGGTTCCGGTGGCCCCAACCGCCGCAAGTGCAGTTGATCCGGCATATCGACCTACAACAATCACGTCAGTGGCATGAAAAAGAAGTTGTAGCACACTAGACAATGCAAGCGGTAGTGCGAATTTCACCATCTTCCCGAGAAGTGGTCCGTTGCACATGTCAACTTCATATCCACGGCTTCTTCTCTGCAACCGTTCGTATATTCCGGATAAACCGTGCCTTAATCTTCTTAACAACTCGATATCTCCATATTAATGATAGCAATATAAATATTATATCACAAAACTTAAAACCACCGCAATGTTTTTAGGTTAATTATTTTATTGCATTATGTATTGACAACATCAACTTATTTTTATAGTATTAACGTGTAGGACATAATCGATTTATTAACAGAAGGAGGGAATTATGAAAACATACAGAACACGTACTCCTGATTTTAACCAATTAATAAAGGTGTTGAGCAGGGAGAAAACACCTTTCCCCGTGTTGTTTGAGATATTTATGGATAGCGAATATTACACCTTTTTTTCCGGCAAAGACATATCGAAGGTTGAACACGGTTCCATTGAGCAGATAAAGACTATAATCGATGCCTTCCATAATGCCGGCTACTGCTATGCCTCTGTCCACGGAAGCGAATTTCGCTTTCCGGCAAAAGCACGCGAGCACAAGGATAGCATTTCGTTAAATGACGGTGGTATAATCCATGACGAGGAAAGCTTTAAGAGTTATAATTGGGTAGATCCGGAAAGTTGCGATTATTCTAATCTTGCTGCAGCAAAAGATATCCTGCCGGATGGGATGAAACTTGTCGTATTAGGTCCGGGCGGAGTTCTTGAAAATGTAACATCCTTAATCGGGTATGAAGATCTATGTTATATGGTATATGAAACCCCCGAACTCTTAGAGCAGGTATTCAACAATGTCGGAAGCAGACTGCTTAGATACTATGAGCTCTCGCTTGAATTTGATACTGTAGGAGCAATCGTCTCTAACGATGATTGGGGCTTTAACACCCAAACTTTTTTGTCTACAGAACACATGCGCAAATACGTATTTCCGTGGCATAAAAAAATTGTAGAGGCGGCACATAAAAAAGGAAGAAAAGCAATACTTCATTCCTGTGGGTGCATGAACGAAGTATTTGAAGACATAATCAATGATATGAAGTTTGATGCAAAACATTCATACGAGGATAATATTCTCTCGGTTGAGGACAGCTATGCGAGGTATGGAAACAGAATTGCAATACTCGGAGGATTGGACCTTGATTTTCTCATACAAAGCCCCACCGAAAAAGTGTTGGAACGAGCAACAGCGCTTGCACGGTTAGGAGTTGAAAAGGGCGGTTATGCGTTAGGCACCGGCAACAGTATGTGTGATTACGTTCCGGAAGATAAAGCGTTAACTTTAATAAATGTTGCAAATCAGTGGGAATTAAGATGAAAAAAACAAACGTAATGCGACTTCTTGACGGTGCAAATATACCATACGAAATAAAAGAATACGAGTTTGATGAAAATAATCTTTCTGGGATACATGCGGCAAGCGGGATTGGTATGCCTGTTAGGCAGGTTTTTAAAACACTTGTAACCAGGGGAGATAAAACCGGAATAAATGTTTTTTGTATTCCGGTAAATGATGAACTTGATCTAAAAAAAGCGGCAGCCGTAAGTAAAAACAAAAAAATCGAAATGATATCGGTGAAGGATATTTTATCTGTTACCGGCTATATAAGAGGCGGGTGCTCTCCGGTTGGTATGAAAAAATTATTCCCGACCTTTATAGATGAAACCGCAACTCTATTTGATGTAATTGCCGTTAGCGGAGGTGTTAGAGGTTGCCAGATAATCATAGATACACAGTTACTATGTAATTATATCAACGGAGTGTTTGAAGTATTGACCTACTAAATCAACCGTTGCACGCAAAAAACAAAAGGAAAGGAAATATGGTATGCGGTTGAACTTGTACGATGTTTTTATGTCACCCCTCGAGAGTTTGTGGCTAAAAAGGGTACGTAACCTACTACTCAAACATGCCAAAGGCAGAGTGCTTGAGCTTGGATTTGGAACCGGTGTTAACTACAAATATTATATACAAAGCAGATTAGATGAACTGATTGCCACCGATTTAGCTAAAAATTACGATAATCTACCCGAAGTTAACTTTATCACCTCCTCCGCAGATAAACTTCCGTTTGATGATAACAGTATGGACACCGTGGTAGGAACACTTGTGTTGTGTTCTGTTGAAGATATACAAAAGGCGTTAGATGAAGTTTACAGGGTGCTAAAGCCGAATGGAAAATATATTTTTATCGAGCACATTCGTCCCGATAATTTTTTAGCAGGTAGCTTTGACACCGTTAACGACAAGTTGTGGTATAAAATAAGCAAAAGTTGTCGTATCAACAAACAGACATTAATAGCCATTAAAGATAAACGTTGGAGGGTAAAGTACAACGTAATGGGCGAAATACTGTGCTATGGAATAGCAATCAAGCCCTCGAATTTACATTAAAGTTTGACATTTCAGGTGTTGAATGATATAATTTTAAGATAGTATTAAAGGAGGAATTATAGGATGAAGTATGTTGATTTTAAGCATGACGGAAAAAAGGTTTCCCGTTTTGGTCTCGGCTGTATGAGACTACCCTCAATAAAGGATGCCGAGGGAAACAGTAGTATAGATGAGCCTAAGGCGATAGAGCTAATTCGAAAGGCAATAGACAGCGGAGTTAACTACATAGACACAGCCTATTTTTACCCGGGCAGTGAGGTTGTTGTAGGCAAGGCGCTCAAGGATGGCTACCGTGAAAAGGTGATACTTGCAACCAAGCTTCCTATGTCCATTGTAGAAAAAGATGAAGATCTTCAAAAGTATTACGAGGAAGAGCTCGAAAGACTGCAGGTCGATTATATTGACGTTTATTTTCTACACAACCTCTTTGAATCTAACTGGGACAAGGTGTTGAAGTATAACGCTACATCCTTTATGGAAAATTTAAAAAAGCAGGGTAAAATCGGCTACATTGCAGCTTCCGCACACGGAAATAGTGACCATATCGCAAAGGTTGTAGATGCCTATGATTGGGATCTTGTAATGGTTCAATACAACTACTATGATAAGTTTAATCAGGCTGGGCAAGAAGGTGTGAGACGTGCATCCGCTAAGGGAATTCCGGTGGTTGCTATGGAGCCGCTACATGGTGGTATGCTAGTTAACGATGTTCCCGAGATTGTTGAAGATGCATTTAAAGGGCTCGACAAGGCCAAGACAAACTCGGAGCGCTCATTTATGTGGCTATACAACCAGCCCGAGATTACCGTTGTACTGTCAGGTTCTTCGACCATGGAACAGCTTGAGGACACACTCAAGATATTTGAAAATGCACAGAGCAACTGTCTATCTGCTGAGGATGAGGCTGTTTATGACAAGGCGAGACAAGCATGGGAGTCTTTAATAAACATCGAATGTACAGGCTGTAACTATTGCATGCCATGTCCAGCAAATGTTGATATTCCCGGTGTATTTTACCGTTGGAATGATTTTAAGAGGGCACCCGATCAGAAATGGTTGTACAATTTAATTCAAAAAGATAACGGAACCGATGCTTCAAAGTGCATAGACTGTGGTAAATGCGAAAAGGTATGCCCACAAAAGTTACCGATACCGCAAAAACTAAAGGAAGCACACGCAGATTTGGGCTAAGCAACATAAAAACAAGGCGGTCGCAAACGGATAAAAACTTGTCTGGACTGCTAATAAAGAAAACCTGTGACACTTAATCTATTAGACGGATATTTTTACAACCTTGGTTGTTAGGCTATCCGTCTTTTCTGTTTAAAGTAGCTCGTATTATTTATGTTTGATGAAACAAAATATAAAGTTAAAAACTAAGGGTGAAGGACTATGTATGAGGGCGTTATTATTAAAGAAACTTTAACAGATGAATTGTTGCTTGATTTGCTAAAAATTGAAAAAACTGAAATTTGGAAGACAAGCGATAAAGATATTAAATATTGGACAATGATATTTTTTTATTCTTCAGAAATTAATTTCCCTGAACGCTTATCAGAAGTAATGATTGCCGGGTGGTTTGCGGATTTTAAAAGAGAAAATATAAAATATATTGTTTTTAAAGATTGTGTATACAAGTACGAAATTGGTAATACAAAAGAAAAAGAAGATGTGTTAACCGCAATGCGTAAACGTGGAATACCTGATGAGCAATTTGAATGGGAAGAATAGTCCTTATCCTTTAACCATTAGCCAACCTCCCTTTGGGAGATTATGTGCATAAATTATGTACAAGAACAAACTGACACTTCAATGAGGTGTCAGCTTGTTTATCGGTAACCGCATTAAGCGGAAGTTGTTTTTTTATTTAGGTAGTATTATTACACTAAATGTTTTGTCTTGGTTCCTGCACTCGAGATGTCATTCTCGACTGTTTGCTTGCAAGTTTATTGTCGTACATTTTTTGGTCAACCGTTTTAAAGAATTCATTGTATTCTTTAATTGACTTACCCACAAATTGGTCAACACCTATCGCAAGCGAGTATTTGTAAATTGCATTTTTATTCGCTTTACTAATTTGACTGACTACATCTGTAATCATTGAATCTACTTCACTTTTTGAGCATCCGGATAACAATGATACAAATTCATCGCCGCCTATGCGGAATGTCTTGCCGTGTTTTCCAAAATTACCGTTAAGGGCATAGTAGGAGTTTCTGAGTGCATTATCGCCCTCCATATGTCCTAGATGGTCGTTGATGAGTTTTAGGTTGTTCATGTCGGAAATAATACACCAGATTTCTTTTTGTGTGTCATCATAAAACATTTCATTAAGTTCCTCGTGATACGCCTTTGCATTGTAACCGCCTGTTAGCGTATCGTTAAATGAGTATTCGAGCAACATGGATTTCATCTTATTCGCAACACTTGCGATCCTTCCAACCTCATCTTCTGTGTATAGCTCACTCGGTATTTCAATTTTCATATTACCTGTTTCGGCTATCTGTGACATTGCTCTTTCAAGCTTGATAAGACTTGAACTCATACTCCTTGTAAAAAACCTTGTAAAAATCACAACACCAAGTACAATCGCCAGAGAAATAATGACCCCCGAAACAAGTATTGTCATAACAAGACCATCGTTTAAATCGAGAGCTTCGTTCATAATGTTTTCTTCCGCAATAGAAAATTCGTCAATACTGCCAAAAAACTCATTTGCGATGGGGGTTACCACCTGAAGAGCATAAAGTGCTTCATCGTAATCATTATCATTTATCCAGATATCTGCCGAGAGTATCATGCTGTCTTTATATACGTTCTTTTCCTCAATTATCCGCTCAAATTCCGTAAGTTGTGAGCCGCTCAAATTCTTTGCGTATTCATCCATTTTATAGTCAAGTTCATTAAATGCAGAGATGTAAGCCTCATAATAGTCCTGCTTTACATCCTCTTCAACCGCAAACAAAATATCTCTTCCCAAAACACGGCATACATACATTTTTCTTATAATCGCACTTAATTCTTCTTTATTGCGCACATTCGTTTCGATAATATTTTCTGAAGAAATGTTCACCATTGCAACCGCAAAAAAAGAAAACAAGCTTATAATAAGAACATTTACAATTACGAAGAGTTGTAAAGGAAGAAACTTTCTTCGTATAGTTGCATTATTTAACCAGTCGACATATTTTTTCATAATGAACTCCTTAACGGATAAATTTAAAAACAGTATTTTTTTAGCACTAAATACAACTATCCAATAGTATTATAATGAAAAACATCTATAATGTCAATATAAACTGTGATTTGCATTATAAAACGTCAAAATAAAAATATTATTGTATTTTATTATTAAATTTTTCATATTTAGTGGAAATTTTGCAAAAAACGTGTTAAAATGTCTATATATGTATTTTCATAGGTGAAATTTGACACACACAGATTATGTTTTCGGAAAAAATTCCGTTCTTGCTATTTTAAAGAGCAATGAAAATGTTGATACCCTGTTTATCTCAAATACAATGGATCGCAAATCCGCGTCTTATTTTGAGGCACTTGCAAAAGCAAAGGATGCTGTTGTTAAATATACCCCGCTACAAAAAATGGATTTTATGGTAGGCGGCTCTAAACATCAAGGCCTTATTGCAGTTGCCGCCGAGATATCATACCTAGCACTCGGCGACCTTGAAAACCTTGCAAAGGACACAGACGATGCGACGTTTTTGTTGCTTGACGAGATAAACGATCCTCACAACCTTGGTGCAATGATTCGCTCGGCATACATGTTTGGCGTGACCGCAGTGGTCATATGCAAAAGAGGCGGCTGTTCGGTTACACCCACGGCAATAAAAGCCTCAGCCGGTGCAGCAGTTAAATTGCCTATTGTTAGGGTCTCAAACATGGGCGAAGCCGTGAGGCGATTAAAGGAGAACATGGTTTTTGTTTATGCTTCGGATGCCGGCGGAGCGCCCATTGACCGCATGGATTATACCGGTAAAATAGCACTTATCATGGGCAATGAGGGTTCAGGCGTTTCTCCACTGTTGAAAAAACTTTGTGACGGTCATGTTTCAATACCCCAACGTAGTGATGATACGATCGACAGCCTGAATGTTTCGGTAGCAGCAGGAATTATTTTACAAAGAATGAGTCGCATAACTTTTTAGACGATGAATGAGAGGTGAGTGGGTGCAGAACAATTTTAATAAACAGGATAGTATCGAGGATATATTAGAGCAGGTTCGCCGTAAAAAGCAGACGGGTGATTCCGGAGGTGCCGAAACGGAATTGGAAGGTAGTAAGCCTACCCCTACATATGAACCAGTGTTTAAGCCTACCTATAAAGAAAATGGCAACATCAACTTTTCAACCACTCCGGCGGTTGAACTTCCGTCTACCGTAAGACCGAAACCCAGTGGACCGGTATTCGGAGCAAAGCCTGTTCAGCCTGCAAAGGAGATACCGATCCCTCCCCCCGCACACAGCAAGGGACATGGTGTTGTAACCGGACTTTTAAGTGAGCTTGATCGTGCCGCCGAGCCGACACCTCAAACCAACTACCCAAAAAGTCAGCAGGAATACGAGAAACAGCAGGAACGTGTCAATCCTACCGCCGACAATAAAGGGCATGGAGTTATCACAACCTTACTTAGTGACCTTGACCGACCTGTATCCACACCTCCGAAACCCGTAGTGCCTCCGCCTGCCCCCCCTACTCCTGTTATTGAAGAGCGACATATTTCACCCTCAAATGTAATAGAAAAGCCACAAGAACCGGAGCCTGCAGTAGTACCTAAAAAGGTAGCTACCCCTGTAGTTTCCGAAACCTTCACCCCACCTAAAAAGAGAAAACCCACTACTACCTATACACCTAAGGAGAGGGTGATAACCAAGGAGGTTGTAAAGCCGACATTACAGGATCTGAAGGAACTCGAAAACGAGATGAATTCAATGGATTATTCCGAAACCGATTCATCTGATGCGCCTAAATTTGAAACATATGAAAACCTTACGGCCACAGGGTCTATAAGGGCAGAATCGCTCGGTGATGAAAGGTTTATTGAATTTTTTAGCTCGACGGTTGCCATGGACAAGGAGGCGTTGAAGGACGTCAACAAGGGAAAGAAACGTAAACGTGCGATGCGCAATTACTTTAACACGACCAGTATTAATACCGGGGACATCCCTCGTTCCGAGGCATTTGTTACCTCAGGAGAAGAGACAATTATTGAGGAAGCGCCCGACGCTGTAGAAATTGAAGATTATAACGATCTTACCGAGGCCTCCGGCATACTGCAAGACCTAAAAAAGATGACCCGGTTTGCATTTTTCAGATTTTTTGTCATCACCCTTCTGACCGGTGCCGTAACATATTTAACTTTCTCACTCTTTTATGTAATGCCATTGCCTGAGTTATTTCTCGGTGAAAACGGAGATTTTGCAATATATTATGCACTACTCTCTTTAATGACAGCTGCCATAGTTGTTGCCTTTCCTACCTTTGGGCGAGGATTCACGGGGCTTTTCGGCATACCGACACAGGACAGTTTTATATTTATGGCAATGCTAGGTGCCGTTTCTCAGGTTGCGACTCTCGCCATCACACAATCCCATGCCATTTCGGAGGGAATAACCGTGTTTGCCCCTTTTGCTATGCTTGCTTACTCGGTAAATGCGTTCGGACGTGGTCTGCAACTAAAAGGAATTACGTCGAACTTCTCCATTGCAAGTGAAGGTTTTGACCACTCCGCTGCATACCTTGTTAACAACCGAGAAGCTGTAATCAAACTAACAGCCGGAATAAAAGAGGAATATCCCGAGCTGTTACTCTCAAGGCCAACAGCACTGGTCAAAAACTTTTTACGACAAAGTTTTAGTCCACACGATAGCGATCGTAACGGCAAAAAGTATGGCATAATACTTTTCTTTGTTGCTGTTGTCTCTGCGCTGATAACCTATTATCTTTCACAGGGTAACATTATTACCGTCGTAACCGTTTTTGCTGCAGTGCTTGTGATTTCCGCACCTCTTGCATCGATTTTTGTTCAGGTGCTACCTTCGCTTTTGATGAACAAAAGTGCATCACGTGTAGGAGCAATAATACCGGGCTGGGAGGCAATCGAAGGAATAGGTAGAACAACCGCCGTTATGCTTAACGCACACGACATTTTCCCTCCTACCACTGTTCGACTACACGGAATAAAAACCTTCAACAAGGATCAGCGCATCGACCTTGCTATTCTTTATGCTGCAAGCGTGCTAACAAATGCCTGTGATACCCTCAGAGACATTTTCCTCTCCATGATTGAGGGCAAAACCGAGATGCTTTTCGAGGTGGAGTCGCTCACCAACGAGGTTGGATACGGCTTTACAGCATGGGTTGATGGCAAACGTATAAACATCGGCAACAGAGAGCTGATGGAGAAGCACAATATACCTCTACCTTCCATGGATCTTGAGAGTAAATATTCGAGGTCGGAGCGTAGTGTTATCTACCTTGCCGTATCCGGTAATTTGTATTGTATGTTTTTAGTATCATATGTTGCAGATGAGGACATTGCGTTAACACTTAACATTCTCCGTCAGAGTGATGTTTCATTACTGATACGCTCGGATGATTTTAACATTACAAGTGAGTTGGTATCTCAAAAATTTGAAATATCGCCCGAAAATCTAAAGGTTCTTAACGGTAAGGAGGAGGAAATCGCTCAGCGCTATACCAACTATCTACCCGAGAGCGAGGGACTGATGACCCATTTCGGAAGCTTCTCCTCCTTCATCGGAGGACTAAGGGCCGCCTCAGCAGCTGAATCTGCCGAACGTATGGCGGCGATGTTAGAGGCTATAACGGTAATAATCAGTTTGCTGTTAACCATAGTTCTAACGGTAACTTCAGGTTTGCACGGACTTCATTCTGCAATTATTCTTGCATATCAGGTAATGTGGACGGTAATAACAGTATTAGTTATCCTGATAAAACGATATTAAATTCCGTTGACCGATTAGTTAATCTAAAAATTAAATATTCCTATGAATAAATCCACCTTATCCGGCTAAACTACAGAGTACAAAGCAGGAAAGGTGGATTTTATGAATCAAAATAAGAATGGAATAACAGGTTTTTTTAAATCAAAAGGTTTTTATATTGTATTAATAGTATGTGTAATTGCGGCGGCCGTATCGTCATATCTTGCCGTTGAAACATTGATGGATCATTTTGTTTCTCAGGGAAACTCTATGCTCAGCAATTCGTTAACTCCGGGCGATGGTGTAGGTACACAGGTCGCAAATCCGGAGAGTAATGTTCCGATAGAAGATACGCAAGAGGAGGAAGCTTCTTCTTCCGAGGTAGCTTCCGTAGCTGAGGATGATATTGATGATAAAAATGACGATGTTGAAGCCACAAGGCAACAGGATGAAAACGAATCTGAGGAGGACGTGGCAGACGAGGTGACTACGCAAGCAGTATCTACGCAGCAAACGGCAACTCCCGAACAAGCAACCGTCGAACCTCCAAGCTTTACAATGCCGGTGAGCGGTGCTGTGATTAAAGATTTCAGTGGTGATGAACTCGTATACAACAAAACAATGAATGATTGGCGCACCCATAATGGCATCGATATTGCCTCACCGATTGACACAGCAGTAATGGCGGCTATCGGCGGAGAGGTTATCAATTTAGAGATAGATGACCTTTGGGGAGGCGTTGTTGAAATAAGCTCCGATGGGATAATTGTTCGATATGCCGGTCTTAATCCGGATATAGCAGTACAAAAGGGCCAGCAACTTCGTTCCGGCGAAATAATCGGAAAGGTTGGCGAGCTTCCTGCAGAACTGTCTGATGAATCGCACATCCACATAGAAGCAATAAAAAACGGGGAGTATATTCCCTTTACCGACCTAAAATAATGTCGATATATTTACCACCGCTACGGTTGACTGTGGCGGTGGTTTATGGTAAAATAACATGAAGTAACAGTTAGGGTTTTTATGAAATACAGAAAAGTTAAAAACAAGTCGTTAACGCGACTTATAATTTATACCATATCGGGGCTTGCATTGGTAGTAGGGCTTGGCATCTTTGGTATATCCTCCTTAACAACATCCAACGAGCCAACCTCCTCAGGCGTATCTGATTCCTCCAAGGTTGCCGTGATTGCCTCACCGGAGGATAATCCGTCCATTTCATCCTCATCGGTGAATTCCGATATCTCTACATCAACGTCTTCCGAAGCTCAGGGATCTGATTCCTCTTTGTCGCAATCAAGTTTAGATATACCAAATGAACAGGATGTTTCATCGGAACAGCCGGCAACATCTACACCCCCAGCAGTTGATGGATCGCTCGACCAAGCAGTCTCTACCGACGAGTATCGTGCTGTTTGGATATCATATCTGGAGCTCGAGGGTATCGATATGTCGAGCGAACAGAGTTTCAGCTCTGCAATGTCTACCATGCTCGACAACTCGGTGACCACCGGAATTAACACGGTTATTTTTCATGTGCGACCCTTTGGAGACGCTCTTTACAACTCCTCCATATTCCCCTCCAGCCACCTCGTAGCAGGTACTCAGGGTGCTCCTATGCCTTACGATCCTCTTGCAGTAACGATTAACCTCTGTAAAGCCAGAGGGCTGAGAATTGAAGCATGGGTAAATCCTTATAGGGTTCAGCTGAGTAGCAGCAAGCCCTCCTCCCTATCCTCTTCCAATCCTGCTGTGGGTTATATGAACGGTTCCACAACAAGTGATTACGTGGTTCAGTCTAATGGCGGACTATACTATAATCCGGCATATACCGAGGTTCAGGATTTAATAGTCTCCGGCGTAGTAGAGTTGGTAAAAAACTATGATATAGACGGTATTCAATTTGATGATTACTTTTATCCCACGACCGACGCATCCTTCGATAGTACTGCATATTCAAAGCTTGCCGGTGGGCAAGGGCTTGCAGCATGGCGTCGTGACAACGTCAACACCCTTGTAAAAAAGGTTTATTCCGCCGTTAAAAACACCGACCCGTCAGTTATTTTCGGCATATCTCCACAGGGCAACAACGATAACAACTATAATTCTCAGTATAGCGATGTAAAGCTTTGGCTATCCACCCCAGGATATGTAGACTATATAATGCCACAGCTCTACTGGGGATTCAATTACCTTACCGCCTCAGGCCGAACCGATTATCAGTTTGTTAAACTCACCAACGAATGGGCAGCATACCCCAGAGCCGCTTCGGTTTCGCTATATATTGGTCTCGGCGCATATCGAATCGGCATCGGTGACGGTGGTGCAAACGATCAGGCAGAGTGGAGTTCGGGAGAAAATCTTGCAAAGCAGGTCGAGGCACTTCGACAAATATCCGGTGTTTCAGGCTTTGCGCTCTATAGATATGACAGCCTTTTCAGGAGTAGCCAACCACTTGCAGATCAGGAGGTTGCAAATCTAAAAAACCTACTTGGTTAATATTTTTCTATCGTTGTTCCCGGATAGTAGTACGCTAATATTTCCTGATAGGAACTTCCATTTTCCGCCATCATCTTGGCACCGTACTGGGACATTCCGACACAATGACCCATACCCTGTGTGGTAAAGATGAAAACATTGTCGACATACTCTATCTGAATTGAATTTGAGCGCAAACCGAGACTGTCTCTCAGCTTGTCTGCAGAGATTACAACTCCCCCCGCCTTAATCTCGGATAGATAACCATAGTCATCATATGATGGTTCGGCAAACCAGTCAATCGGCTCACCATCTAATGCAAGCCCCGGAAAGTCCACCATGAGAACGTCATATATTTGTTGTGCGGTAAAGGTGATTTTTTGCATATATTCCGGTGAATGCATATCATACGGCGACTCTACCGATATTAGATATGGTAGTTCGGTGTCAAACACTATCTTACTTGGCAAAGTTTTTCCGTTTGAAAGAGGGAAATAACAGCTTATTGCCGGCTTGTTGTCGTAGATTATTGTATCACCCAACACTGAGTCGACAATGTCGGAAAGATATTGGTAGTTCTCATCATGGTTTTCACCCCAGAGATATTCAAGTTCCTCATCGGTTGCAAAACCCTCATAACTTGTAGGCGTTGCAGAAAAATCAGCCCCCATCGGAGTTTCCGAATTCTCCTTATTCTCGGCACGTGCAACTGCATAACTATATGCCGCCACCGCCTGCGCCCTGAGTGCTTCAATGGGATACGACAATGGCATTTCCACAGCAAGTGCCCCGATTAGGTATTCTGCAACCGGAACATTAAGTACGTTAGATCGGTCGGTGCAGTAGATTGTAAATTCGGTAAACTTCGTCAGTTGTGTTACAGTTTCCTCCGGCTGGTCCGGCAAAAATGATGTATCTTCCGTTATCTCATCCTGTTGTGTGTCGTCCCGCGATGGATGCGATGTAACCTCCGACGATACTGCATCGTCATCACCGTATGCTCTTGTAAGTAACATCCAGGAATACGGTGTTATAAAAACTATTGTTGCAAAGAACAGTAAAAGTGCAATAATCTTTTTCATTGTAATGTCCATTTCCTTTTAAATTTCCACCTTTAATAAGATTATGCACCATCATCATTATATATTACATTGAGGAGCCTATGAAAAAAATATCATTAATATTTATTGTTGCAATCTGCTTAGCACTTGGTGTCGGTAGATATCTTGACCTGACCTATCTCACCGATCTAAATGGTTTTGTTACTACGATGAACGCAACGATTAGATATTTTGCGATTACAGTTCCGATTTTATTGGTCGTGCTATACGCTGTTGTCTTTCTTAAGAAAACGCCGGCACAATTTTCTAACAAAGGTTTCTACATAATCCTTATTATCGTCGGTTTTATTCACGTATTTTCATCGGCGATTATCCTTATTAACGGCATTAGGTCAGAACTTTCGACAATAACCATCGTTCTATCCTCTTCAATGTTCTTAACCGGAATATGGTTTAGCTTTTGTGGATATGCGTCCATTGCCTTAAAGAAAATCTCTCCCGGCAACATGGCGTTTCCGCTTTTAGCCTCGGCTTATTACTACATTTTGATGCTTTATCAGTTTGTTACAACCATTTCGTCAATCGAGAGAATTTCCTCCGTTGTGGTTGTTCTTATACCAATGTCGGTCGTGCTGTTTCTTACCAACCTCATTAAACAAATATATCTGCTTTCCTATTCCACAAGGGGACTAACAGTTTCAGGAGTATTGTGCTTTCTCTTTGCCTGCTGTATTTCGTCTGCAGAGATTATTCATGGCATAGTAAACGGCACCATGCTACCGGTGCCGCTTGTTCAGGCTATTTCCTCCTTTTCGATAGGAATATTAGCCCTTTATTCTGTCATTGTATTTAACAAGGAAAAGCAAATGGATAGAACCGTTTTATATTAACGATGTGCGATTTTTAGTATCCAAGTTCATCCGAAAGGCTTTCGTCATTAAATACCCACTCGTCATCCACATCCAATGCATTAAATATGTCCTTTTCATTGCGGATAACAATTTTCTGTACCCCTGCATTTATTATAAGTCTTTTGCACATGGAACAGCTGCTCGCATTCGCAACATAGCTGCCGTCAGCCTCCATACCGACTAAGTACATGGTAGCACCTAACATGTTTTCTCTTGATGCACTTATTATTGCGTTTGCCTCGGCATGAACGCTACGACATAGTTCATATCTCTGTCCACGCGGCACATTCATCCTCTCACGTCTGCAAACACCTAAGTCACAGCAATTCTTTCGCCCACGGGGAGCCCCGGAAAATCCGGTAGAAATAATATTGTCATTCTTCACGATTACGGCACCGTAGTTACGACGTAAGCAGGTACCACGCCTTGCCACCGTTTCGGCTATGTCCAGATAATAATTTGTCTTGTCCCGACGCATATTTTTCTCCTTGTTACGACTATATTAAAATTTTATAATAAATTGACGATAAATGCAATAGTATAAGCACTATAAAAAATATATTTTTCTCGGAAAGGATCGATAACTTTATGAATAATAGAAAAGAGCTACTGTTAAACGAGGCAATAAATGCGGCGGATTTTGCATACAGTCCATATTCCGGATTTAATGTGGGTGCCGCTATACTCGGTGCCGACGGTAACATTTATACCGGATGTAATGTAGAGAACGCCTCCTACGGGTTAACCATATGTGCAGAGCGTACCGCTGCCGTAAAGATGATTTCAAGCGGTTGTAAAGAAATTGTAGAGATGGCGGTATACTGTGCGGCGGGTAAAAGTTGTATGCCCTGCGGTGCCTGTAGACAGCTTTTAAGCGAGTTTGCGCCACCCGACACGGTTATACACACCCTCGGAAACGAACTACAGCTCGACCTTACCGTCGCAGAGCTACTTCCACATGCATTTAGCGGAGCATTTGATGAAAAAATATGATTTAACAAACCGTAGCACAATAGCCAAACTCTGTAGCGATTTTGGAGCTACCCCCACCAAAAGATTTGGTCAAAACTTTATCGTAAATCCCGGACTATGCCCTAAAATTGTGGAGCACTCCGGCGTTAGTTCAAAACACGGAGTTTTAGAAATCGGCACCGGAATCGGAACACTTACCGAATGTCTTTCGAGCGCTGTGTCCAAGGTGGTCAGTCTTGAAATTGATCATCGTCTTGAGGCTATTCACAAGGAAACACTTGCCGAATATGAAAATGTTTCGGTTAAATTTTGTGATGCGATGAAGACAGACATTCCACGGCTTATCGAGGAGGAATTTTCCGGTATGCCGGTTGCCGTTGTAGCCAACCTCCCCTACTATATAACCAGTCCGATAATAATGATGCTACTTGAAAAGCCCTGCGGCATAGAAAGTTTAACCGTAATGGTTCAAAAAGAGGCAGCCGAACGCTTATGCGCAAAGGTTGGTAGCAGAGAGAGCGGAGCGGTTACAGTTGCCGTTAACTACTATACTAAGGCAGAAAAACTCTTCGATGTTCAGGCAGGTTCATTCTATCCTCCACCCAAGGTGACATCGGCTGTTATACGACTTACACCACAATCACCCCTACCCTACCCTGTCACAGACGAAAAACTGTTTTTCAGGGTTGTTAGGGCAGGCTTTGAGCAACGACGCAAAACCCTTGTAAATGCACTAAATGCTTCCTTTTCGTACGGCAAAGACGTCTTAATCGACACCGTTGAACAGGTTACCGGCAACGCAAATATCAGGGCAGAAAAGGTTACCATGGAACAATGGCAAAAACTCTGTGAGACCATAAAAAATTTATAGAATCTTCTCCATTAAATACAAACCGTTTTCGGTTAGTTCCTTAATGTTGTTTTTGTATTTATATCCCATCTTTTCATAAAACTCACAGGCTGTTATAGAAGCAGGTATCTCCACACGATTTGCCCTTAAAAAGATTTCATCATTCTCAAGATTTTGCATTATCAACCGTCCGACACCCTTACCCTGATACTCAGGTAACACAAATATTGTAAGCAGTATGCTCTCGGTCTCGCTGCCCCAGTAGCTTGCCACCGTTCCGGTTCCGACAATTGTATTTTCATCGCTGACAAGGTACATGTGCCCGTTGTCAGCGATATTTTTCACCTTTTCGGCATTGTAGATAGACGCGAGTTCTTCCATCTCCTGTACCGGGTAATCCCTGATATTTATCTCGATAAAATTTCTGCCAATCAGTCGTGATACCTCTTCGGCATCGTCTGACTCAAATCGTCTTACCAGCATTATTTATCCTCGTAATATTCATCTGCTAAAAGACTGTAATAGGATGCATCAACAATTCCCTTGTTGCTAATATCCGCCTTGCGAAGCGTACCTTCGTATCTTAATCCGCATTTTTCCATAACCTTTCCTGAGTTAGGATTATTGGGATCGTGTCGGCTTTCAAGTTTATTCGCCTTTACTTCATCAAATAAATATGGTATTATCGCTGAAAAAGCCTCGGTGACTATACCTTTATTCCACCACTTACTGCCTATACAGTAACCTATATGCAGGCATTCAATACTTTCCTTTAACTCAACAACACCTATCGTTCCTATGGGCTCATTTAGCTCCCTCAGCTCGATAACCCAGTGATAATAGTCCTTGTTCTCATATTTGGATATCCAATCCCTAAATACATTAGCGGTTATCCCGACATTGCTATGTGTCGGCCAGGTTAAATACTCGGTAACCTTATTGTCACTTGTCCAGTTTTTGTACGCAGGTTCTATGTCCTTTTCGCATACTTTACGCAGTATTAACCGCTCGGTCTCTATCCTTTTTGTACCCTTGTGCTCCATAATAACTCCGTTCATTGTAATAAAAAAGGTAGCAAGCTACCTTGCCACCTTTTTTATTAATATTATATGACCTTACTTAAGGCGTGCTTCCTGCTTCTCAA
>CAYJKY010000018.1:0-3763 GCA_964370825.1 uncultured Oscillospiraceae bacterium | reverse complement strand
GCTCCTTCGGCATTCTTGCACCGATCTTCTGGTAGAACTCACGGCAAGCCGCTGCATCCTCTAACCACAGATCTTTGTCTACATCGAGAAGACCTTCAACTACCTCAAGGGTAATTCCATCGTTCTCAAGACCGACAATATCAATGTCCTTAGCGTTCGGGATATAACCAATCGGGCTCTCTACTGCGTCGGCATTACCTTGGCAACGCTCAACAATCCAGTTAAGAACACGCATATTGTCGCCGAATCCCGGCCAGATGAACTTGCCGTCGTCGTCGATACGGAACCAGTTAACGTTAAAGATTTTCGGGGCTTTATCGCCGAGCTTTTTACCCATTGTGAGCCAATGACCGAAGTAGTCACCAATGTTATAACCGCAGAACGGAAGCATTGCCATCGGGTCACGACGGATAACACCCTGCTGACCTGCTGCTGCAAAGGTTGTTTCGCTGGCCATGATAGAGCCTACGAATACACCGTGCTGCCAGTCGAAACTTTGGTATACCAACGGGGCTGTCTTTGCACGACGTCCACCGAATACGATTGCTGTAACCGGTACACCCTTCGGGTTCTCGAACTCGGAGGAGATGCAGGGGCAGTTACGTGCCGGTGCAGTGAAACGGCTGTTCGGGTGAGCACCCTTATCGCCGGAAGCGGAATCCCACTTCTCGCCCTTCCAGTTAAGAGCATTGCTGGGCGGATTCTTGTCAAGACCTTCCCACCATACAGTGTTCTCGTCGAGGTTATGCACAACGTTGGTGAAGATGGTGTCTTTTTGTGTAGAGATAAGTGCGTTGGGGTTGGACTTCATGTTTGTTCCCGGTGCAACGCCGAAGAAGCCTGCTTCCGGGTTGATTGCGTAGAGCTGACCATCGTCGCCGATATGCATCCAAGCGATGTCGTCGCCTACACAGAAGACCTCGTAGCCCTTGTCAAGGTAGGCTTTCGGAGGAATTAGCATAGCAAGGTTTGTTTTACCACAGGCAGACGGGAATGCACCGGTGATGTAATCGATAGTGCCGTCCGGCTTTTTAAGACCGAGGATAAGCATATGCTCTGCCATCCAGCCTTCTTTGTATCCCTGGTAGGAAGCGATGCGCAGTGCGAAACACTTTTTACCGAGAAGAACGTTACCGCCGTAACCGCTGTTAATACTCCAGATAGCGTTATCTTCCGGGAAATGCATGATGTAACGATTCTCTTCGTCGATGTCTGCCTTGCCGTGGAGTCCACGAACAAAGTCGTTAGAGTCGCCGAGCTGATCTACAGCGCCCTGACCGATGCGGCACATGATATCCATGTTAAGAACAACATAAATACTGTCTGTAAGCTCAACACCAACCTTGGAGTAGGGAGAGCCTAAAGGACCCATGCAGTAGGGGATAACATACATTGTGCGTCCGTTGTAAGCACCGTCAAAAAGACCTCTCATCTTGGCATATGCCTCGTCGGTCTCCATCCAGTTGTTGGTGGCGCCTACGTTTTCCTTGTCCTTTGTACAAATAAATGTACGATGCTCAACACGTGCAACGTCGTTGATTGCTGTGCGGTGAATATAACAGCCGGGAAGTTTTTCCTGGTTAAGCTCTTTCAGCTCACCTGATGCAAGACTCTGCTTGCGAAGCTCTTTAAGTTGCTCCTCGCTACCGTCGATGAATACGACATCGGCCGGTTTAACGAGAGCTTTCATCTCTTCTAACCAATCTAGTACATGCTTGTTTGTAAACATAAAAATTTAGCCTCCGTAATTTTACTTGTATATATTTTAACATTTTTTTTATAAATATGCAATACACTTTATGAGAATTTTTTATGAACATTTTGTAACATGACCCAAGCGGTATCACACAATATAATTGTTGTAGACTTTATCAATAAAATAGGGTATAATCACATTGCAGTTTAAAGGTGTTGAGATTGCTAAAAATGGAGAATATGATGATTAAACTTGCAATATGTGATGATGAGCAGATTCAGATAGATAACCTAAATAAACTTGTTTGCAGCTGGGCAAAGGAGTTTAATCTGCGCGTTAATACAACACATTATACATCTGCTGAGAGTTTTTTGTTCTGTTATGAGGAGGAAAAAAACTTCGACATCCTACTTCTCGACATCGAAATGGGCGAGGTTAACGGGGTAGAGCTTGCAAAAAGAATTCGCAAGGATAACGAGAGGATACAGATAATTTTCATCACCGCATTTGCGGACTTTATTGCTGAAGGCTACGATGTTTCGGCGCTTCACTATCTAATGAAACCGGTAAGTAAGGAGAAGCTTTTCGAGGTATTAAACAAAGCAGTAGAACGAATTAAAAGGCAAGATAAGCCGTTATTGACTGACAACATTAAGATTAACCCCAGCGAAATCGCTTATATCGAAGCCTTTGCACGCAGCTGTGAAATTAAATTAATTAGCGGTGAAAGAGTTACAAGTATGGCAAAAATATCCACCCTCGAAGGTGAACTCAACGGGGATTTTTGCGGTGAATTTATTCGATGCCACCGCTCGTATATTGTCGGTATCAGGCATATAAAGCAGATCACAAAAACCGAGTTATTACTTGACTCCGGCGATGTATTACCACTATCAAGAAGACTATACGTCGATGTGAACAAGGCGTTTATTTCATTTTTCAAAGGGGAATAATCTTGAATTTATTTGATATTCTATTCGGCCAGGTGATAGATAAAAGAATATCCGCATACCAAAGCGACCTCATTACAAAGCACTGTGACGAGGTTGAGAATATGTATCGCCAGATGAGAGGCTGGAGGCATGACTACCACAACCACATTCAAACTCTGCTTGCCCTCACGGATGAAAATGACGTTAAGGTCAACGGCTACCTTCACAAGTTAAACGACGACCTTTACTCCGTCGACACAGTGCTAAAAACAGGCAATGTAATGATAGACGCTATCTTAAACAGCAAAATTTCACTTGCTAAGGCGAATAAAATAACCGTGAATGCAAAAGCTACTGTTCCGAGCAATATAGTAATCTCGGAGATAGACATGTGCGTTGTTATCGGAAATTTAATAGACAACGCTATGGAGGCATCCCTCAAAATAGAAAATAAAGACGAGCGAATTATAAGAATTTTTATTGGAATATTAAAAAATCAGCTTTATATATCTGTGGCAAATGCAGTTGGTGGAGAGATTGTAAAAGAGGGCAAAACGTATTTTTCTACAAAGGACAAGCCAAACCACGGCTTTGGGCTTATGAGGATTGACAGAATAGTCGAGAAAAACAATGGTTTTGTTAATCGCCAAAACGAAGACGGATTTTTTGTGACTGAAGTAATGCTGCCAATTTAACAATGCATAGTGCATAGTGCACAGTTATGGAGGGAAAGAGTATGGTTAATAGCGTTATTGCTGATAAGAGCAAAAAATTTGCTGTAAGGATAATAAAACTAAAGCAATATTTAATAAGTGAATTTAAAGAATTTACTTTATCAGACCAAATATGTCGAAGTGGCACGAGTATTGGTGCTAATATTAGGGAGGCATTAAGAGGACAAAGCACAGCTGATTTTAGAGCGAAGATGTGCATAGCTTTAAAGGAAGCAGAAGAAACTCTTTATTGGTTAGAGCTTCTATATGAAACCGAATATATAAAAAAAAGAGTTTAATAGTCTATCAAAAGACTGTACAGAACTAATAAAAATGCTAACTTCAATTATTAATACAACTAATAAAAAACTGTGAACTGTGCACTGATTTGCCGTTCGTGCAGAAAATAATACCACTCATGC
>CAYJKY010000017.1:0-62676 GCA_964370825.1 uncultured Oscillospiraceae bacterium | reverse complement strand
ACCACTACCCGCTGCTATTACTGCACACTCCCCGTCGAAGCCTTTACGCCCCCATAATTAGTTGTTTATCCTCCAACCAAAAAGTCGAACACATTTTCTCCTGTGCTGGTTGTCTTTTTGTAGAGCTCGGTGTAACCGCACTTTGTGCAGGTTACTGTTTGGAATTTTTTGTTCTGGATGTCAAATGCCTTAGCAAATCCCCCACCAGTTGCTTGAAATTGGTCGGTCTCATAATTTGTGCCACCGCATTTTACGCATTGATATGCCATTAGCCCCTCCTCTCTTTTAATGCCCTGTCTATGTCTCTTTTTGCGTCTCTTTCTGCCATTGTTGCACGCTTGTCATATAGTTTTTTACCCTTGCAAAGTCCGAGTTCTAACTTTACCCTGCTGTTTTTGAAATAAAGCGACAGTGGTATCAGGGTAAGACCTTCTAACTTGGCACGCTCGGATATACTTCTTATTTCCTTTTTATGCATCAACAACTTTCGTACTCGAAACGGGTCTCGGTTAAATATATTCCCCTTTTCATATGGAGATATATGCATTGCATTTACAAAAAGTTCTCCTCTGACTGCCTCAACCCAAGCCTCCTTCAAGCTTACCGTTCCGGCTCGGATACTTTTCACCTCGGTTCCGCAAAGCTCAATACCCGCCTCAAACCTATCCACAACAAAATAGTCGTGAAATGCTTTTCTGTTAGCTGCTATCTGCTTCGTTCCTGCCATGCTATTCCTAATATATTCTCTTTATAATATTGTACAAAAAAAAACTGCTTTTGTAAAGTAAAAAATTATATCAATTTATTTACAGATATGATATAATTATGCTAATTTAACTATTTTACAGCTAACGGAGAATAATTTGCTATGAAAAATTTTGAGTTTGTACCTTTTGAAGGCACCGATGGGCATGTTGTAGCCTACCTTCACTCCCCTATTATCGAAATAGAAAACCACCGGAAATTATATCCAAGCGTTGTTATATGCCCCGGTGGCGGATATCAGATGTGTTCCGAGAGAGAGGCTGATCCGGTTGCTTTCGAATATCTTGCCGCAGGGTATAACGTGTTTATACTTCGATACTCGCTTGGCGAAAACATTCGTCATTTCAACCCCCTAAAAGAGCTGAGTTCTACACTTATGAAAATTCGAGACAACAGTGCGGAATGGGGATGCGACCCCGACAGGGTTGCTGTTTGTGGTTTTTCTGCCGGCGGACATTTGGCTGCTTCACTATGTGCACTATGGAACCATCCCGATTTTCTCGCAGATTTTGATAATCGTGGTGGTCTTAATCGACCGAATGCCGCTATAATATCATATGCTGTAATCACCGCCGAGGCGGGCTATCGACACGGTGGAAGTATTGACACAATCACCGGTCTGAATTCAAAAGAGATGAACGTTTTATTCTCACTTGAAAAGCAGGTAGGCGCTCACTGCTGTCCCGCATTTGTCTGGCATACCGTCGACGATACGGTTGTACCGGTAGAGAATGCGCTGTTTTTCATCAATGCTCTTCAGAAAAACAATATCTCGTTTGAGGCACATATCTTCCCTTCCGGTGTTCACGGAATCTCCGTATGCACAGAGGAAGTTGCCTCCGACAACAGCCATGTAAGGCAATGGGTTGAGCTGAGTAAGCGCTGGCTTAGCGGATTGTTTGACTACAAATTATAAGGAGCTATGATGATATATAAAGAAAAAGAGGATATTTGCACCCATCTCGGTGATGATTATGCAAACTTTTCCGGTGCAATAGTCCCACCGATATACCAAAACAGCCTTTTTGTAATTCCAAACGAAGGAAACGGAATCGAGGAACACGGATATGTTTACTCCAGGTGCTCCAACCCCACAGTAGAGATTGCCGAACGCAAAATCGCCGCACTGGAGCAGGGAGACGCCGCCCTTTGCTTTAGTTCCGGGATGGCCGCCGGCGTTGCAGCGATAATGCACTTTATAAAAAAGGACAGTCATGTTATCTGTATAAACAATGTATACGGTCCAATTCGAAAATACCTTGTGGAGTATCTGGACAGGTTTGGTGTAACAGTAACCTTTGTAAAGGGAGACGATGTTTCGGAAGTCGAAGAGGTAATCCGACCTAACACCGACCTTATCTATCTCGAGAGTCCCTCCTCAATGTTTTTTGTCGTGCAGGACATAGAGGCTATAGCATCTCTTGCTAAGCGCAAAAAAATCGGCACAGTAATCGATAATACATATGCCACACCGCTCCATCAAAACCCGCTGAATTACGGTATCGATATTGTTATGCATACCGTTTCAAAATATTTGGGCGGACACAGCGATATAGTCGGTGGCGCTCTGGTGTCAAGCAACGAGATAATTCAGAGTATAAAAACACGGGAGCGTGAGCTTATAGGTGCTTGTATGGATCCACATCAGGCATGGCTCTTAATCAGGGGAATAAGAACGCTTCCTGTAAGGTTGAAACAACATGAGTATAATGCAATAGAGATTGCAAAATTCCTCGAGGCTGATGATCGTGTCGAAAAGGTTTACTACCCGGGACTTGAAAGTCATCCGCAACGTGAGCTGATAAAAAAGCAGATGACCGGCACCAATGGGCTGCTCAGTTTTGTTCCTAAATGTGATGAGCTACAGGCAAAAAAAATAGTCAGCCGACTTCGGATGTTTGCAAACGGTTGCAGTTGGGGTGGCTTTGAAAGCCTTGTAGTTTTACACAAGGATGTTGACAACATAATAATAAGAATACATGTAGGGCTTGAAAATTTAGAGACATTAAAGAGAGACTTAGATCAAGCACTTTCGAGTATAGGTGAGGAATAGTATGAGTATAGGAATAGGAATTGATACCGGCGGCACCTACACCGACGGTGTTGTTTACGACATAGCTACAGGCGAGGTGCTCGCCAAGGGCAAATCACTGACAACAAAGGAGGATTTAAGCGTAGGAATTGGAAATGCGCTTGATATACTGCCTCAGGAAATGCTTCATAATGCGACGCTTCTCTCACTTTCTACAACCCTTGCGACAAACGCATGTGTAGAGGGTAAGGGTGGCAAGGCAAAGCTTTTGCTGGTCGGCTCCAGCCGAAAGTCATTAGAGTGGGCAAACGTTGCCGAAAGATATGGTCTTTCCTATGATGAAATACTCTGTATACCCAATGATTGCAGCATGGACGGCAGTATCATCAACCACCCTGACTGGGAGCAGGTGTTTAGGGATGAACAGGAATGGTTTTCCACAGCAGATGCCCTTTCGATTTCTGCAACCTATGCTACAAGCAATGGTGCCGCCTGTGAAAAGGTTGCAAAAAAGGTTGTGGGCGAGCGTTATAATGTCCCTTTTATTATGGCAAGTGAGCTTGCATGCGAGCTTAATACAATTGAGCGTGGGGTTACCGCACTTCTTAATGCAAGGTTGCTACCTGTGATAGATGACTTCATGAACGCCGTGTCGGTTGCTATTAACAAAAGAGGGCTTAATGTTTCTGCAATGATAGTTCGCAGTGATGGCAGCCTCATGACCGATAGCTATGCACTCAAACACCCGGTCGAAACAATTTTGAGCGGGCCTGCCGCAAGCGTTGTGGGAGGTCTTGGTCTGACCGGCTGTAAGGACAGCCTGATTATCGACATGGGTGGAACCACCACCGACATATCGATAGTCGAGGGGGGAAAGCCGGCAACCACCGGTAATATTCAGGTGGGAGGATTCCGCACACAGGTTAAAGGCGTCTTTATAGATACATTCGGTCTTGGGGGCGACAGTCGATTACAGGATGTTAACAGCACCTTAAGCATAAGCGCTCGTCGGGTTTTACCGCTTTGCATTGCTGCTGTCAGATGGCCGCAGATTATTGAAAAACTTGACGATTTAGTATGCAACTACCGTTACACCAACATTGCAATGCAGGAGTTTTTATTCCTCGTAAAGATGCCAAAGGATCTCGGCAGATACAACAACAGCGAGATTAAACTGCTAAACCTTCTTTCTAAAGAACAGATTTTAGGGTTTGATTCGCTCGATGCATACAGCAAGATATATGATAGATTGGAGGATGAAGGACTTATCATGCGGTGCGGTTTAACTCCAACCGACATCATGCACATTAAAGGTGATTTCACCGCGCACAATAAGGATGCCTCCATACTCGGCGCAAGATACTTCATGCAAAAGCTTATCGGTTACGAGGATACCGAACAGGATTTAGAAAAATTTTGTGAAGAGGTTTATGATGCGGTTTGCAAAAAGCTGTATACAAATTTAATCCGCGCAATGCTATGCTACAAATATCCTCGGGTGTTTTCAGAAAGTTTTCCTGAACAGCTGATAAAGCTTATAGAGCTTAGCTGGCTCGAAGGCGTTTCCGGTGAAACACAATTTTTCGGACTCTCCTTCGACAGTATCGCAACATTAGTCGGCATCGGTGCACCCACACATATTTTCATCAAAAAGGTTGCCGAGGTCATGGGGGTGGATTTTGTTATCCCTAAACACTCCGAAGTTGCGAATGCACTCGGTGCTATCATAGCAGATATCTCGGCGGGTGTTAGTGTCAAGATAGTTCCAAACTATACCGACGGCGGTCTTTTCGGGTATAGGGTGCAGTCCATGGACGAGCATCGAATGTGCGATGATTTAGAGCAGGCATACGAGGTTGCCGAAAGCATGGCAGTTACCCTCGCCGAAGCACTCGTTAAGGAGCGAGGTCTTGCGATTAAACCCACAATACACGTTGAGAAAAGAAACAGATATGCTAACGCTACCGACGGTGCTGAGGTGCACATTGAAAGCGCTGTAATTGCTACCGCTTTCGGAAAAAACGAAGGCAAAAGCATCTACGACAATTAGTCGTATCCAGCTTTATTAATAATAAGTACGAGGGAAAAATGCATATAGCACAGAGTAGATGCTACATATTTGCAGCCGGTGATTACAAAAATACGCATATCGATACCAAAACAATGGAAGATGGCTTTATAATAGCAGCCGACGGCGGTTATGCATATCTTAAAAAAAACTGTATCCGACCACACCTTGCGGTTGGAGATTTCGATTCACTTATGTTCGTGCCTAATGATGTTGAGGTTATCAGACATCCCTGTGAAAAGGATGACACCGACATGATGTTGGCTGTTCAGGAAGGCTTTAAAAGAGGCTACGATAATTTCATTATATACGGAGCCCTTGGCGGAAGGATTGACCACACCCTTGCAAATATACAAATTTTGCAGTATATCGCAAATAAAGGCGGGCATGGAACTCTTTGCAACGACGATGAAATCCTGACTGCGGTTTGTAATGACTCAATTACATTTAGTTCCGAACATCATGGAACCGTTTCAGTTTTTTGTCTCGGAGAGGATGCCGAAGGAGTGACAATCAAAGGCTTAAAATATGAGGTTACAAATGTGCGCCTCAATAGCCATATACCTCTTGGAATAAGCAATGAATTCATCGGTAAGGAAGCCGAAATAACCGTTAGCAAGGGTTGTTTAGTGGTTATATATGGGAGTAACAAGAGGTAAAAATGACAGGGTTATACCATGAAATATACAAAACGGTAAAAAAAATACCCACAGGCAGAGTTTCTACCTATGGACAGATTGCATTGTTGACCGGCAACCCGAGACGAAGTCGGATTGTTGGGTGTGCCATGGCATGTTGTAAAGACAAAAGTGTCCCATGCCATAGGGTTATTTATTCAAACGGGAGACTTGTCGAGGGGTTTGGGATCGCAGGTTTAGATTTGCAAAAGGCAATGCTTATCGAGGAGGGGGTCGAAGTTTTAGAGAATAATACGGTCGACCTTGGTAGATATGCATGGGACGGAAACCTATAGTTTTAATATGGAGTTAAAGCTCCATATTAAACGCATCGGAATATGTAATTTATATCTGCGCATAAAAACCATGATTTTATGTTTTGTTGTAGACCTTTTTAGGTAGGGATTTTTCCACCATCGAGGAAAATTATCATTCATAAATGAAATTTGTTTTCCTAATATCGGGTGGTTTGTGCTCTGATTCAGAATTGGTGTTGATGTAATAAACAACATGTTTGCAACCGAAAGCATTACAATTTCATCATAGTACTTATCAAATATATCCTTATCCTTAAACCATGAAATAAGCTCCTCTAAAACTGTGAAGAAATTATAATATCCATCAATTCCTTTCATGCTCATTATGGAGCCCGCGCGTTTACGATAACGATATAGCACGTCCGGAATATACACTACGCTTTCACAGGATGTGATTATCTTTGGGGTAGTACAAAGATCTTCATAGGTCACGCCGGGCTTAAAGGTGATATTGTTATCAACGTAAATGCTTTTTTTTACAATTCTTAACCATGCAGTATGCTGTAACAGCAATATCTGTGGAAAATTATCTGATGTTAAATGAGTATCAAAGCTTGGTGGAGCAAGTATTCGTTCCTTAGAAATAGTACCGTCCTCGTTCTCGCTCAGATAGTCAAAGCCAAGCATGTCCGGATAATTGTGATTTTTGATTTTTTCTGCTAAAAGAGAAATTGTTCCCTTCTCAACGCTGTCGTCACTGTCTACAAAAAAAATGTAATCGCCCTTTGCCACTAACAATCCTGCATTACGAGCCACACTAAGCCCTTGATTAGTTTGGTGTATCACGGTTACTAAATTCGGGTATCTTTTAGCCAGTTCATCGCAGATTTCTCCTCCCCTATCCTGTGAACCATCATTAACCATGATTATTTCCTTAGCAGGATAAGGATCTGATGCAACACTTTCAACGCAACACTCAAGATATTCCTCTACATTATATACAGGAATAATTACCGAAATAAAAGCGTCCATATTAGCCTGATCTCCTAAACACATCAGTTCATTAAATCCAGATCGTCTAAAAATCCGGAGCGTTTTTTTATGCCACGTATACGTGTAAAAAGCGAACCTTTTTCCTTTGTGCTTTTTATATATTTGGGTATGTAGTTGAAAATTTTCTTTATCCACACAAATGGTGTGAAACCTTGTTTGGCTTTAGTATTATCAGCCGAATTTTCTCCTGCCTCATGCTGCTCGTTATCCATCTCGTCGCTCATTCTTCCAAACACTTGGCGAATAATTGCCCATGTCGACAGTTTTTCAAGCTTCTCATTATAGTAAAGCTGAATAAAACGGCTAACCCCGTTTCGCTCAGCGGTTGCCTTTCCGTTATGTCCGCCGATACAGATATCGTTCAATATTTTTTCAGCCGATAACCTGTCGCTGTCGTCAAATGTAACCCCTTTTAATATTTCCTGTTCCAGCCCAAGATAGTTGACACAGAGGTATAAGAATGCTCTGCAAAACTTTGTGTAATTTGTTACATTGCATTTTTCCCAAAATGCTGTCCAATCAATTTCATCGCTGTAATGCCTAATAAACAATGTCATATCCAAAAGATATCTCGCCCCAATTCCGCTAACAAAGAAGTGTTTTATCATGTGATAAAACAGATATATAAGCGAGTTGTCGGTAGATTGGCGATATACATTGGCACCATTCACCTCAGTTGCAACAATATTATCGAAATCATCCATCTGCAGCGAGCTGAGCGCCTCATAACGCGGACCTTCGGTCTCCTCCCATAAAGCGGTATGAACCTCAATACGAAAAAAGCTATTTACATATGTAATTTCGTTTGAATTTTGAAGCCCTTCCTCAAGCACATAGCCAAGCTCAAACAGCATCTCACCTACAGCAACCTGATCATCCTGATGTATTAAAACATCCGCATCCGAAGTGATTCGAGAATGTGGCTCCGGATAAAGATTTCCCATAAGAGGACCCTTCATCAGAACGATGCAAAATTCCCGCTTCGTTGCCTCTTTCAGGAAATTTGTCAACATAATGTTTTTTCTCAACTGAAACATACTTTGATTCATGGTGAAAGTTTTCCATGAATCAAGGATTTCTTTAGGAGGCTGGCGGTCGGTAGGTAGCTGTACTATAAATGAATATAGTACAGAAGTAAGGTTATGCTTTCCTGCTGTCTCGGTAAATTTTTCCCAAGACATGTTTTCATCCGGTGGCTCTATCGGTGATTTAACAACAATGCATCGCAGTATTTTTAGCATGTATAGAAATTCTAAAGTCATAATGCCTCATTTAGGTTATATTTATATGTTAATTATACCATTAAATTAATAAAAATCAATAGTCGGCATCGCAATATGCTATAAAAACACCAACTTTACAACTGCACGATTTTTACTTTGCTTAAAACATACACAGAGAATAGACCCCGATATAACCTCCGGCAAACCTGCCATCTTGCAGGTAAACACCCTGCCCCAAAAAGCATTTCAAAAGCACAGGCTTTGGTTAAACCTTAAAGTTTTTTAGCATCAGTATGTTTTATCGGCCCTAAGTCTTGCAAACTCTTTTTTCACGAGCAACACTGTCCATGTTACAATAATTACATCAATGATAAATGAGGCGTAATAAATGCTCTCCACCCCGAAAAACCTCGGCACGATAAGCATAACCGGAATATAAAAAACAAACTGCCTTGCAATGCCTATCATGGCCGCCGGTTTTCCTTTATCCACGGCCGGGAAAAAGGTCATCGCCATAAAAATCACAGAGAGTATCGGCACTACTAGTATGTAAACTCTAAATGCGTTTAACTGTGCCGAGCTGAACACCTGTTCGGTGAGCATTAACGAAAGTATTGATTCCGGCATCAATAGGGTTATAAGCCAAAGTGGGACTGTTAACACCATAGCAGCAAGCGCAAAAATTTTATACGCAGATATAACTCGCTTTGGTTGATTAGCACCATAATTTATACCTATAACCGGTTGAAGCGCCCTCATTAGTCCGAATATTGGCGTTAAAAAGAACTGAAAAACCCTAAATACTACACCGTAAAATGCAATGTCGGTTACCGTGCCGTAGCTTGACAAGGCGTTGAACACTACAATTGCCTGAATTAGTGTCATTACAGTCATAATAAAGGAGGATATCCCGAGGCGATTGATGTTTGTAACAACCTCTTTGTCCGGCACAAAGGAAACAACGTTTGCCTTGAAACTTGCCTTACCGCTTGCAAGATAGATAAATCCTACAAGTGAATAGACAAACATACCTACATTTGTTCCCCAGGCAGCACCGGCAACGCCCATGCTCATTAAAACAATGAATATGTAGTTAAATATTGCGTTAGCTACAAGCCCGAGACCCATCATCCATGCTGCCGTTTTCATTTTACCCTCGGCTCGAATGAGCATATTTATCGCAAGACCGTATATCCAAAAAATCGAGCCATAGATGGTTATTCTTAAGTATTCATCACCAAGTATAAGTTCTTCGCCGATACCACCCATCATCGCTACAAGCTGTCTCGAAAACAGCAGTCCTAACGCCATATATATTATAGCAGTGATTACCGTTAATACATTTACACCACCGATTAGCTTTTTTTGTATCATCAGATCCTTTGCGCCAAGTGCAATGCTAAGTACCGATCCGGCACCGACACCGATAAGCGAACCGATTCCGGTGCTTAGCTGTGTAATTGGATAGGCAAGAGAAACCCCGGCAAGTGCTGTTTCGCCCACATACTGCCCAACAAAAAAGGCATCAAGCATGGCATTTGCGCCGTACAAAACCATCGCAACAACCGCAGGCCAGGATAATTGCATCATGACCTTCCACAGATTTTCGCTTAATATAAATTGCTTTTGTTTTTCTTTTGGGTCTATTGTTTTTATATCCATAAAATCCTTTCCGTTTGGTTAGCTTTGCCTAACTTGTGTGTAAAAAATTTTCGCCTGCATAAAAGAGCTAAAAAAACATTAACATCCGGGAATAAACTACCCGTTATATATTATCTAACAAATGCCAAAAATCTTTTTCCATCCCTCATTAAAAAACTCAATAAGTGTGGCAACCTGCTTTTCTGCTTCATTTTTCGGCGTATCATGGCGAACCACCTCGAATAGCGCATATATTTGTGCAGACAAAACGGTGTGCAACTCCTGTGGTGTCAGCTCGACACAGCGACACCCTTTTTTTATCATCTCCTTAAGGAATCTCATCGTTAAAACTTCCTCGATTTCGATAACTTTTTCTATAAAACCTTCATAGCTGCTGCCGTGCGAACAATTTATAAGGAGCAGAAAATCCTCTCTGTTTTGGTAGATTAACTCCACCATGCCACGCCCTGTCGAATGATTGCCGGACAAAATCATCGCCTCATTGTTGTTTTTAAGCATCTCAAAGCCTCGATTGTTACCCTGCTCGTTCACCTTAAAAAAATTGTCGGCAACCGGTTTTACGATAGCGGCAAAAAGCATATCCTTGTTCGGATATCTTGCGTACAAAGCACCTGTTGTCACCTCGGCATTTTTTGCAATTATGCGCATACTCGCCTTTTCATATCCGCTTTGCAAAAATTCGGCCTTGGCAGATTTTAGTATATTTTCTGTAACAACATCAGGGTTTTTCATACCACCTCAAAAGTATAACGCCGTTATATAACAGTGTTATACTACCATTTATCTACCATTATGTCAAGCCCCAAAATAAATAATTATTTTCTCATGTAAAGTAACTAATTATTTTTTCATGTAAAATAATTAGTTATTTCCTCACTTATTTTATGCGGTTGAAAAAGATGAACAAAATGAGAACATTCAAGCCGCACAACCTTTGCAGTATCATTTTTTTCTATAACATTGCCGTAGGTATTGAGATACAGGTTTTTGTCGATACCCGTATCCTCACCATTTGATACAAACAGCAGTAACGGTACAGATAGCGGGCACAAAGATGATGCCGTTGCTATGTTTTGCTTTAGGAAAACGCCCTCATTTATCATATCACGACTCATTGTTTTTTCATAAAACAGCTTTGTATAAAGCTCTTTTTCATCCTCATTGAGGTTACCGTATTTATATGTTTCGGTGTGTGCAATCTTTGGAAAAAGCCGTGCAATGCCACTGCGCATAATAAGCCCCAAAAATCTTAAAAAGGGAATACTGAACCTGTACTGTGCCATTATCTCGGGAAAGGACATATCAAGCCCTATGACCGCCGAAATTTCTTCCGGATAATTTCCGGCCCAGTAGACAGCCTCAATCCCCGAAATTGACAAGGGGCATAGTATATACGGTGGCTTAATGCCACATTTTATCAGTGCGTCTCTTTGTTGATTGACCATTGTGGGTAAATCTCTTTTAGAGTTTGAAACAGGACTAAACCCATAGCCCGGCTTTTCGATTACAACCGTTTTGAACTGACTGTTCAAGCGATTGCAAAGCCCTTTAAAATCAAGTATGGGTGAAGAGCTACCGAAACCCGACATAAACACAAGCGTTTTGTCACCCTCCCCTATCATGCAAATATTTAGTTTTACACCGTTTACATCGATGATTTCCCCTATCTTATCCATATCATTCCCTAAAATTTAAACTCAAATGCGGTTGATTGTATACCCCAAAGTTTTACATAAACACCGTTAGTTTCAATAAGCTCGGCATGTGTTCCGCTCTCGTAAATTTTGCCGCCTTCTACAACTAAAATTTGGTCGGCGTTTTTTATAGTTTTAAGTCGATGTGCAATCATGATAACGGTTTTATTTTTTACAAGCTCTGCAATGGCGCGTTGAACAAGAATTTCATTTTTTGCATCGAGGCTTGCTGTCGGCTCGTCCAAAAGAAGTATCGGGGCGTTTTTAAGCATTGCTCTTGCTATCGATATTCGCTGTTTCTCACCTCCCGAAAGGGTGCAGCCACCCTCGCCGATTATTGTGTCGTACCCGTTCGGAAGCTGCATAATAAAGTCGTGGCACTGAGCCTGTTGCGCCGCATTTATCATCTCTTCATCACTAACACCCTCTTTACCGAAAATAAGATTTTCTCGAATCGTTTCGTTAAACAGGTAAACATCCTGCAACACCATGGAAATATTTTGCATCCATCTGTCTGTGTCGGCGTTTTTCAGATTGGTTTTACCGATGCTTATATCCCCATCTGTAACATCCCAAAATCTTGCAATCAGTCGAAGTATCGTAGATTTACCACTACCGGAAGGACCGACAATCGCCGTAAATTTTCTTTTTGGAATTGTAAACGAAACATCCTTGAGCACCGAATTTTTAAGGTTGCCGTCATATGCAAAGTTGACCTTGTTAAATACAATATCATTTTCTGCATTTATGTTCTGCTTTCCTTCGAATGATTTTTCCGAAAACACCTTGTCTATGCGTGTTGCCGCCACATAGTGAATTCTCAACACTATCATATAGCGAATGTATGTCATTATTGGCATCAGTATTTTTGTGCCCACTATGATAATTGCAAGGTAGTCTGCTATGACAAGATTCCCACCCAAAACAAGATATGCACCTACAAAGCAAATTATCGGCAACGCCATATTTGCAACCGAGCTTGCACCGTTTACCAGTGTCCCGACAAAGGATTCTGTTTTAAGATTTGTTTTCACAAGCTCTTCGTAAGCCTTTTTAAGCTTATCAAAACTTTTTCCGGTTTGGTTGTAGGATTTCAAAACCTTCATACCCAGCAGATATTCATTGAGGCATCCGGCGGCGGTGTCTCTCGCCGTTGCCGAATCGTGGATAAGTTTTGCAGACATTCTACCGGAAAGCACAAGCATTAATACGGATATAATTACCGCAATATAAAATGCTATTGCCATTGTAGGGTTGTAAGCAAAAAAGAATATCGAGGTAATTACACAGCTAAAAACCACGCTGAATATGCCGGTAAACATACCCACCATGCTCTGTTCAAGTGCCAAAAAGTCACCTGTGAAATTGTTTATAAGTTCGCCGGAACGCTTTTTTTGAAAGTAGCCGAGTGGCAGCGTACGAAGTTTATGTATAAAGCGAGTTTTATTATCTGCACAGTTTTTTGCTGCGGGCAAAAAGGTGTTACGATGCGCCGTTATGCTCACAACAGCCTGCAAAACAAACAGCACCGTTAATATTCCGACAGTTGCCCAAAGTGCATTATAATCAATATTTCCGTCAAACGCCGAAACTATATACCGAATTGCAAACAGTGTAGCAATCGACGGAAAAACCATAAACATATTTTCTATGGTTAAACAGAGTGTGGGGCGTAGCATTTGTTGTGGTTTTGAACAGGTGAATTTGTTGATTATCTCTCTCATATCATCATATCTCCTTTTTCGCCCGAGAACAGGTTGAAGCTATTTGCCTCATGCTGTAAATTCCAAAGCATGCTGTATTCTGTATCTGTAGACATTAGCTGTTTGTGTGTTCCCGCCTCCTTAATCTCTCCCTTTTTAAGCAAAAGTATCTGCTCAACACGCATAACACTCTGTAATCGATGTGCAATTATAATTACCGTCTTATTTTTTGTGAGGGATATAAGTGCTTCTTGTATCAGATTTTCGTTCTCAGCATCGGAGTAGGCAAGTGCCTCATCCAAAACTATAATAGGTGCATCCTTTAAAATCGCCCTTGCTATAGAAAGGCGTTGTGCTTCACCACCCGAAAGCCGAACACCTCCACCACCGAGCATGGTGTTGTAACCGTTTTGGGTGTTAAGGATAAAATCATGACACTGCGCCGCCTTTGCAGCGCTTTCGACCGCTTCCTTGCTGTATTTTCTGTTCATGGTTATATTTTCGTATATACTCCCCGAGAAAATATATGTATCCTGCAACACATAGGCAATGCTGTCCATCAACACACCATAGGGTATTTCTTTTATATTTACTCCACCAACTAATATTTCGCCCTCATTGTCTTCGATATCGTAAAAACGGGAAATAAGTTGTCCTATCGTCGATTTACCACCGCCGGACTCACCGACAAGTGCAGTCATCTCGCCCTGCTTTGCAATAAAATTAATATTTTTAACAGCATAGGTTCGGCTTTCATCCTGTGGTTGGTAGGAAAAACTTACGTTTTTAAACTCTATGTCGGCATTTAAAACCCTATCTGTATTATCAACCGCCTTTATCGGCTCCTGTGCAAAAATTTCTTCGACAGCATCAAGACCTACAGACAAGGTTGCCATCTGAGTGCCATAGCTCAAACAGGTCATCAATGGGTCATATATTGCAGGTGTTATGATAAGTGCCATTAATACGGCAAGAAGTGTATTTTCGGTTGGGTTTAGCGATATGAGCAACACGCCAACCGGCAGAATAAAGGTAAGCATAGAAAGTATTATACTTTTATAAAGTCCCATCGGAACAGCAGAGGCTTTGTATCCTGACATCTCAAAATTTTTATAGTCCTGTATGTTTGTTTCGAGTGCGTTGGTCATCCTACCGGTTATTCCGAAAAGTTTCACCTCTGTCATCCCCTTAACGTATTCTGAAAAGGCTCCCGTCATTTTCCGGTCTGCACTAAAAACATCCGCCCATATCTTTTGCGATTTTTTGCCGAACACCGACATCTGCATAGCCACCGCAACAATCACCGTAATAAGGACGGTCAGTGCAAGCCATGGGCTTAACACACATATACCTATCAAAAGCAGTAATACGGTAAATATTGAGCCGAACAGGTCGGGGAGCATGTGGCCTATAAAATTTTCTATACGGTCGGCACTCTCATCAATTGTTTTTTGTATTCCGCCCGTCGTTTTTTTGTTGAAATAATGTAGCGAAAGGTTGCCAAGATGATCCATCACCTTTAATTTAAAGGAGTTAAGTTGCTTAAATGCCACATAATGACAGCCGTAACTGCCAAAAAATGAAAACACCATGCCTATCAGTATGGCGATTCCCGCAACAATTATCCATAACACAACCGTTTCGATGGTTGTGTTTCCATAGGATGGCATTAAAAATTCTCGGGCAATAAAAAAAACCGAAACAAACGGAAGAATATTGCATGCATAACCCAGTACAGAAGAAAACACTGCCGCATTAAGCATTGTTTTATTGTGCTTCGCAATCTTAAAAACTCTATCTATCGCAGAGCCTCTTTTTCCTGTTTTTTCTTCATTTGTATTCATGTTTAAATGCTCCTTTGTCCAAAGTTAGTTTTTGCTAACTGTTGAATTATATATTAAAAAGGATATTGTGTCAAATCACATAATAGGGTATAATAGATACAAAACAAAGACATTTCAATCCCTTACTTCCTAAAAACAGCATGTTATTTATGCCACTAAAAGATACCTATCAACGGAGAGCGATATGCAGAGCTACAAAAGTTACGAAAACATGTTTAACACCATGACAAATCATGGTTGGAGCGAAGAAAAAAACGGACGAGGACAGGTTTATAGGCTTGATTCAAAGTTTGGAGATGGCAAAATAGAGTTGTGGGGAAACAGCCATATTGCGTTTGTAGACCTTGACATTACATATAAAGAGACCAATATTACGATAAATTATAACGAGAGTATAGGTGTGCAGATAACATTTATAGAAAACAATGATATGGAGTATTATAAGGATGAGACAGCGATAGAGAAAACACAATACGGAACCTTTTTTTATGTTAACAATGCTGCTGTGCCCTGGTTTAAAAAATATCCTGCCGGAAATAGAATAAGAGCGTTAACTCTATTGATCGGTGAGGAATTTTTAATAAACAACGGAATAAATCTATCTCATGAAGATTGGAACGACATGGCGAGAACGATAAACGTTAGGAACATCTCTATACCGCAAATCGCAACAATTTTAAGGCAGATTAAAAGTAGTGAAGTAACAGAACAGCTTTTCCCTTTGTATCTTAACGTGAAATCTGTAGAGGCTTTTTTAATGTTGCTCGATTTTTCTATGTCGCAAACAAAAAATCTAAGCCGTATCAGCGTAAAAAGCCAAGCTGCAGTTAAGGATGCAGTTGGGATATTATCACAAAATTACAAAAATCCGCCTGTGATAACAGAGCTTGCAAAAATGGTAGGGATAGACAAAAAGACCCTACAATCCACCTTTCGTGAGATCGTAGGGCTTAGTATTCACAAGTATGTTCGTTCGCTAAAAATGCAATACGCACTTGAACTGCTAAAAAGAGACACCCTGTCAGTCGAGGCTATTTCTATAGCGGTAGGCTATAACAGTAAAATACATTTTTACAAGGCTTTTAACGATATTTTTTCTATGAAACCTTCCGAGATGCGTCTGCTTTTAAAATAACTAAATGAGTGCCACACTGCCTTTATCCATGTCGGCAATATCAAAAACAAAATCCTCATTGCCGGCCGACTCCTTCATCATTGTTACAAAATCTTTGTATATATTTGAGTTTGTAAATTCACTGTAATCATAGTTTGAGACAGGAGCATCATAGTCTATCGACAAAAGACCTTTATCCTCTAAGGATGTGAATAATTTGGCTCGCGACTTGACATCCTGCATATCATCCTCAGCGCTCATGATATAGACAGCGGAGAGTGCTGTCGACTCAAAATGTGAAGATTTGCTGCTTTTCATTACAAAACGCACAACCGGTATACAGCCGAATTTCTCTACCGCAGATAAAAGCTGTTGCTCATCCTCGGTAAGCTCGTCTGATTTAGAATCACCATGATTGTGACTGCCACAACAACCATCATGTGCATGATTTTCATCGGCGTGGTGATGCTTGTGTTTTCCGCAACATTTATGTCCCGGTTTATGACTGCCACAACCACCGTAGTTCTTCAGTTCTGCAAATTTGTCTGTCATTGTTATCTCCTTAAATTAAAGTATCAAATATTTCTGTGCAAGCTGCAGTGGGTGCCATGCTTCCTTTTTCTATGGTGGCAGTGTCCCCTACAAATGCAGCCTGATTTGACGATATCTCATTAATCATGTTTTTATAAAATGCAAAAACCTCGCTATTATAATACTCCTCATACTCACAGTTTTGCAACGGAACATTAAAATCGAGGGATAAAAAGCCTTCACTCTCCAGCTTGTCAAGCATAGTTCCTGTAGTTTGAATTTTTTCAAATGTATCGGTGACATCTTCAATATATGCCGGCGACAGTGACACCTTTTTAAACTCCGGATTTTCACTGCTAAGCATTACAAACTGCACCATCGGTAAAAATTGATGCGCCACAAGGTAGGATAAAAATTCTCGCTCCCTGTCGTTAAGTCCGTCAAGCGATAGTTCTTCGCCCGGCTCTTTTGGAGTAAACACCTCGGTGCGTCGCACCGTGCAGGCAGTAGCTGCATTTGCTTTCATCGGACAGCTGCATTTTGCACATCTGCCTCCACAATTATCATTCATATTGCCCTCATTTATAATTTGTAGGTTAAAATCATCGTTCGACTTTTACTGTCGGCAACCCACATCGCAACCCTTGTGAACAGCTTTAGCCTACCTTTTAGCTGCTCTCTTGCTTTGCCATAAAAACCACCTACCGAAATAAACTCGGAGGATATTTTTTTTGCAAACTCCCGCGGGTCGTCTATGCTAAAATACATCATAGCATTGTTGTTACCTGTTTTTTCAACATAACTTTGAGCATATTTTAATCCAACAGAATTGGTAGCATCAAAAAGCAGTACAGCATTAACAAATTCGCCTTTAAGTTTTTTTATCAAGGCTATTACTTCAGCCTCTTTAAAATATTGAAACACACCCGCAACCACAAAAATTGTGGGCAGAGTACAGTCGATATGCTCAGCAAAGTTTAACTCGTTCGCATTACCTGCAATTAAGGTTTCATTCTCACGTTTGCCTAATATCCTTTCCCTGTTTTCTATGACAGACGGAAAATCGACCTCATAAAAATGTGCGCCCTGTGAGCTTTTTTCTAACCTCCATGCCATCGTCTCAAGACCGCATCCTATACACACGACGTTACATTTGTTGTGCCTTGCTATAAAATCTGCCACAACCTTATCCATCATTACCGCACGGGATGTTGATGCCATTAAGGAGTATTCGGAACTTTTGTGTGATATAGCTTGCAAGCTAAGATCATTTTCAAGACTCAAAGCCTTTTTGTCGCAAAAATACTGTGGAAACTTTTTGGATATCTCTATTCGCGCAATCAAGGGAATATATAGCGTATCCTCTACACCATTATATAAATCATCTGCCATTGGCACTCCTTCTAAAACCAAAGTTAGACATAACTAACATAAATAAGGTATCACTTTTTCCATGTTTTGTCAAGTAAAATATTATCCGGCTATAAGCAATCTTATACCGATTATAACAAGCACAATACCTCCGATAACCTCTGCCTTGTTGTTAAGCCTTGTACCGATTCTCTCACCCAGTCGCACCGCACCAAAACACATAAAAAAGGTGATAACAGCAACTATCAGCACCGCAACAAGCATAAAGCCGAGATTTTCATTACCGAGAGTGACCCCCACACTAAGAGCATCAATACTGGTAGAAACTCCCTGCACCATCATGATTTTAAAGGTAAGGCTTTTAGTTTTTTCCTTCCCTTCACGGAAGTTACCTTCGGGACATAGCTCATCAAACTGTGTCGTTCTTACCCCATCTAATATCATCTTTGCACCCACAAACAGTAGCAAAATAAATGCAATCACATGGTTAAAACGAAACAATTCATCCGGCAAAAGCCCTATACCAAAATATCCAATTAGCGGCATAACCCCTTGAAAAACAGCAAACGGCAGTGCTATTTCAAGCGATTTCAACAGGTTAGGGCGGTACACAAGGCCATTTGTAGTACATACACAGCTTGCGTCCACTGCTAGCCCTATACCGAGTAGGGCAACTTCAAAAAAAGTCATCTTGTATTTCCTTTCAATTTATTATACCAAAATGCTTACCGTTATGGCAAGCATTTTGTTTTTATAAATCATTTTCATCTTAATCTACTATATTTTGCCAACTCCCACGATGCCGCAGCAGTGCGTTTTCCCCATAGTTCTTTATAAAGGCCTCCGGACGCAATCAGTTCGTCATGCGTGCCCTGCTCGTGTATTTCACCGTCGTTAACCACAACAATATTATCTGCGTGTTTGATGCTGGATAGTTTATGGGCAATAACGATCAAGGTTTTCTCCTTAACAAGCTCATTTATCGCCTCCTGAATATACCTCTCGTTGTCGAGGTCGATGGAGGCGGTTGCCTCGTCGAGAAGAATGATAGGTGCATCCTTTAAAATTGCCCTTGCTATAGAAATACGCTGTTTTTCACCTCCGGATAGCGAGGAACCCCCACTTGTAACCACAGTGTCAAAGCCATCCGGAAGCGCCATGATAAAGTCATAGCACCTTGCCTTTTTTGCCGCTTCAACAATATCCTCTTTGCCTGCATCCTCTCTGCCAAGTGCGATGTTATTATAAATGGTATCGTTAAACAGGTACACCTTTTGAAACACCATGCTTATATGCTTGTAAAGTTCTTCGGTGCTTATCCTACTTATATCTACACCACCGACAGTAACCACACCGGAGTTCACATCCCAAAACCTTGCGATAAGGTTTGTAATAGTAGTTTTTCCGCCACCGCTCCTACCGACTAATGCCGTCATCTTGTTCTGTGGAATTTTTAGGTTAACCCCTTTTAGTATCTCCTTTTCGCCGTAAGAAAAACGCACATCCTTAAATTCTATATCAAAGTCGGTAATCTTTGTGTCACCAAAACTCTCGTCAATCGCCTTAATTTTGGAGAGGTCATCATATCTGTCCAGTGCCGCCTTAGACATATTGAGCAGTGAAATCTGCATTCCTATAGCATTTATAGGAGCGAATGCACCCATAGAGAACACTATAACCATAACCATGTACGGCAGTAGTTCGGCTGTATTACTACCGCTGTATGCACTCATAGCAACCACCGAGGCTGTGCCGAAACCTGTCAACACGAGTGTTGCAACCACATATGGGACAGCAGTTTTTTCAAACCCTATGTTAAAAATCTGCGCTTTTTTAAACGCCTTTTCGGTTTTTGAAAAGCGCTCACCCTCCAAATTAAACGCCTTTATAATCGGCATACCGCTAACATATTCTATAACCGCTTCTGCTAAATCTTTTGTAGCTTCACGTTGCTTTTGACCCTCCACTATCGTTTTATTGTAGTAAGCTTTTAAAACAAAATAAGCGGCAATGCTCATGACAATATAAACGATAGATAGACTCGGATTGACAAACACCAAAATTAATATTGATACTGCAATGCTAAAAATCGACGAGGTGAGAATGCCCATCGCACCCATTCCATACTGTTCAATAAAACTGAGGTCATTTGCAAACACTGCCGTGAGATTACCGACATTGTTGTCGGAAAAAAAGCCCATCTCAAAACGTTTTACACGCTCACCAGTTATCAAGCGCTGTTCAGCAAAGGTAAATATGCCCATCCCCTGCTCTAAAATATTGTTGATATATTTTAGTATAGTTCGAACAATCACCCCAATAACTAATACGATAAGCAGTATCAGCCATGTGTTTTCGGCAAGATTGCCGCCAATTATTAAATACAGCACATATCCTATTGCAAAAACAGGTAGATTTGACAAAACCCCGTCTACAAAGGATAGGAAGTAGGAGGCAATAATTTTTTTGCGACGCTCGCCCGAAAGTTTTAACACACCTTTTATTAAGTCAAACATTAAACAACACCTCCTTCGCCGATAGTCCATTCTACCGTTTTTACACTCTGCTCCCATAACTTTTTGTAGGTTGCCGATGTATTGAGTAGTTCGCTATGTACTCCTTGCGCCTCAACATCGCCTTTGTTCACTACAATAATACTGTCTGCCTTGGTTATGGTGGTGAGACGATGGGCGATTACAATAACGGTTTTGTCTTTTAATAGATTGGATAGAGCCGCCTGAATTAAATCCTCGTTTTCACTATCTGTGTGTGCGGTTGCTTCGTCTAAAATCACTATCGGTGCATCCTTTAACATCGCCCTTGCGATGGTTATACGCTGACGTTCACCGCCCGAAAGTTTGCCACCGAGTGTGCCGACATTGGTATCGTAACCGTTTTCGAGCGCCGATATAAAGTCGTGGCAACAGGAGTTTTTACATGCGGTTATAACCTCCTCCTTCGTTGCACCCTCTTTGCCCATTAAAAGATTGTTCATTATGCTATCATCAAACAAGATATTGTCCTGCGAAACATAGGATATCATCGACATGAGTTTTTGGCTTGTAAACTCTCTTATGTCGGTTCCGCCTATCGTGATTTTACCGTCCGATACATCCCAAAAATGTACTATCAACCTTGCTATTGTGCTTTTTCCGCAACCACTTTCCCCCACGAGCGCTGCGAGTTCTCCCTGTTTAAATTTAACATTTAGCCCGTGCAGAACCTCAGTTTCCTCGTTGTAGGAGAAACGCACATTTTCAAAAGAGATGTCGAAGTTTTTTGGATTATCGGTTTTATCACCGGTGGCGATAGGCTCTGCTGCAAATGTTGCGTCAATCTTTTCGATTGCATATCCCACCTGCGGTATTACCGGCAAAAAGGACATCAGTTTTATCAGCGGTGTTGAAAGCGATAGGTTTAAAAGCAAGGTCAATATCAGCGCATCTAATGTGATGCTGCCATTTTGATAAAAGATAACACCTATAGGTAGGGCAAGCAGAACGGTACAGGGCATAGCAGCGTTCATTATCGACATGTCTCGCCAACAGGCTATATACCAGTTATAGGTTAAATCACGTGCGTGTAATACGGCGCTTTTCAACTTTTCAAAAGAACCGGAGGTTTTGCCGAAAACCTTTACAACCTCCATACCGCCGACATACTCAATTATATTGCTGTTCATGTTATCGAGTGCGGCAAAATATTTCGGCATCCTTTTCAGGCCGATACTCATCATGGACATCATCGGAATAATCCCAGCCAAAATAATAGCAAAGGACAAAAGACCGAGTCGCCAATCTAAAACGAATATATATATGTAGGTTACAAGCACGATAAATATGTTGGGAATCCCCTCAGGCACCATGTGTGCAACAAGATTTTCTAAAAGGTCGACATCCTCTACAAAGCCTTTTTTGTATTTGCCGACACCGTTATGCTCGATAAAGCCGAGTGGATGCTGTGCCATGTCCTTCGCCTTAGATTTTCTAATGTTATAAAGAATGCCAAAAGCGGCAACATGAGAGTTTGCAAGTCCTACCCCCATTGTAACAGCCTTTAAGGCAAGCGCCCCGAAAATTGTTGCACATATTATCAATATATATTCTATTTCGACGGCAGAGCCTTCTATGAGCGACACCGCTATGTTGCTTAGCGCAAGATACGGCAGCACGCCGAATATCACGCTCAAAAACAAAAAGAGCAGTGCGATGTACATGTTTTTTTTGAGTTCTCCCGCATAAGCGAAAACCTTACCCATTACAAATATTCCTTTCTATAATCATTTAACTTAAAAACCCGCTTTGCAATAAATATATTTCATGTTAGTTTAACATGTTGTTTTTTAAGTTAACCTACTACACCTTGTAAAATGCGGCTACCTTGGACTTAGCAAAATTAATCTCATAATCACAGCACTGATTGATAAACTCATTATCATGCGTAACAACACACACTAATTCGGCTGTCTTTGAAATCTCATTGATAAGATCAGACACCCTCACCATGCTTTCAAAATCAAGACCGCTTGTCGGCTCGTCAAAAAACATGTATTTCTTGTTTAAAAACAGGGCGGTTGCAATCGCCACTCGCTGTTTTTGCCCACCGGACAGGGAAAAAGGGTGCTCTTCTCTTTTGTCCGAGAGATTAAGTGATTTTAAAATCTCAAGTGCACGCTTTTCGTTTTCCGGTGTATCCTTTTCCACCAGTTCGTCATAGACCGATTCACAGGAAAGCTGGCTGTTCACATCCTGCATAACTATAAAACTGCGCTTAATCCGCTCTTTTTTCGAAAGAGATTTTTCGTCGGATATGATGGCATCCGCTTTCATAATTCCGGAAAATGTTTTTATAAAGGTGCTTTTACCTGCGCCGTTTATTCCTGTTATAGCTACAATACAATGTTTTGGAATTTTTAGATTATCAACATCAAGCAGTATTTCTTTTTTTCTTTTGCAGCTCAGCTTTTCTACTACTATACAATCCTTGTTCGATATGTCATAAATCATTCTTGCTATGGTCGGTGCAGTTATACTTCGCAATCCCATCGAGTGAAACTTCTGTTCACTAAGGCATAAAAATTCATCCCTAGTAAAAATTTCGTCAATCCTGCCGGCTTCCATGTGAAAAACCCTGTCGCACAGCTCCATGGTATAGTAAATTCTGTGTTCCGCAATTATGACAATTGCACCGCTGTTTTTTATAGTTTTAAGTGCATCTTTCAGCTCCTCTATTCCGGTAGCATCTAGGTTTGCACTCGGCTCGTCCAAAACATAAATGTCCGGCAGACTCATATGCACCGAGGCACAGGCAAGCCGTTGCATCTCTCCACCCGAGAGGGTTAGCACATTTTTATGAAGAATGTTTTCTATCTTAAATTCCTTTACCGTGTCTGCTTCTCGACGTTTTATCTCGTCATGCGGCAGGGCTTGGTTCGATGGGCCAAATGTAAGCTCATCCTCCACATTCAGATGAAAAAATTGTGACTTCGGGTTTTGGAAAACGGTGCCGACCTGTTGTGAAAGCTGCCCAACCGCCTGCCCTTTAATAGACTCTCCGTCGATAAATATCTCACCCGACATTTTACCCTTGTAATATTGCGGTATAATTCCGTTTATAGCCTGTAGTACACTGGATTTGCCGGACCCGCTTTTGCCTGTTAGAAGTATAAACTCACCTTTGGCGACTGTAAAACTAAGGTCGTTGAGGGCTTCATCGTCTTTTTCACCGTAACAATAGGTGACATTTTTAAACTCTATCATAATACCACCTCATAAAAATTAAACAGCCTAATACAGCCAGAGCAAAATAATCGAATACCCGCAGACGTGAATCATGCATTATCGTGACGTTCTTGCTCACCCCCATGCCCTTTGTCATAGCGGCAATCGTAAGCGATTCGCTTGTTCTTACCGAGCTAAACAACAGCGGCACATAGATGTTCATAATCTTGGTAAAAACATTTGTCGAGCGTCCTCGCAGGGTCATAGATGCCCTTATGTTATGCATTTCTATATACAATGTTGGTATAAACCTCACCACAACAACTATGGGAATAAGCACCGCCTGCGGTATGCGCCAATGCGAAAAGGCTGCAATGGATTCGCTTATATTTATAGTCCCGACAAAGAGTATTCCGTAAAGTATCGTCGGATAAAACACCAATATGCTGGTAAACGCTGTTCCTATCGTAGAGACAAATTCAATTGGAAGAAGTGGCAACACCGCACCCAAAACCTCGACAAAGATATACAAAGCACAGGCATTTATCCCTATTTTTATATATCCGGAACAAAAGATCAGAAATATTGCAAACAGGCTTGCTATCGAAACATAGATATAATCACCGCCCATGTAATAAAGGGCATTTATCATTATTATAAGCAACAGCTTTGTGCGGGGATCTAATTTAAACAGCGCATTTTGCATTAAACAATACCTGCACGTTTAAAATGCTTTTTAAACATAGTCCTTGCCACAAGTCCGCTTATAGTTGCAAAAACAAGTGTGACTATAATAAATAATATTAGACTTGTGGTGGTTGCCATGGTAAAAATAGCCTCGGCACTCTCGGGTGTATACCCGGATTGCACCGTTTTTTCCAGCATCCAATCCTGCGCCACCCAGTATGCACCGGACTCACCGAAAACCCACAACGATAAAACAATATAGCTGATTATATTTGTCATATAGCTTTTATATTTCCCAAGTGATGCAATTATATCGGCAGCTACAAAAAACGCAAGATTAAACAAAAATATGTAGATGCTACCGAAGAACAACAGCCCGATTATAAGCGATACAATCATCCCCATAATTGATATGGCAAGCGGCTTTCCCGTCCGTGCGACAAACAGTAGGTAAACAGGCCCCGTAAAAAGCGCCACCATTGCCGGCATACCGAGCGATAATATCGGCACTATCTGCAATATTGACACTATCACCACAAACACGATAAACAGTGCACTGAAAATTCCGATTGATACAAAATCCTTCACCTCTAACTTTTTCATAAAAACTCCTCAAAAACTCTTTTTTACGTTAGTTTGCACTAACTTGTATTGAAAAAATTTTAGGGCATGCTGATTTACGATAAATAAGCCACAAATCAGATTAAAACCCCAAAATCTTACTCCATCCGCACATAAAAAACTCCATAATATTTGCAACCTGTTTTTTCGCCTCATCCAGCGTTATATCATGATTAGATATCTCAAAAAGAGAACGACAATGCGCAGCAACAAGAATATACATGGCCTCGTTCGACACCTTGATGTTATTTTTATGTTTATCACTTAGTTTTTCGATAAAAGCCAAGGTGTCATCCATCTCGATTTTTATTATCCTATCGATAAAGTTCTCCTGCGAGCTACCGACGGCACAGCAGAAAAGAAGTTTAAATGTATCTTTATCAGCATAGATATGCTCTATGAGTGCATTTCCGGCATTAAATTTGCGCTCCCACAATTCTGAGGTAGATATCTTCCACTCGGTATCTATTTTGATAAACTCCTCGGCAAAAGGTTTAACAATGGTGGTAAAAAGTTCGTCCTTGCTTGCAAACCTTGTGTATAGCGCACCTGTTGTTACGCCTGATATTTTTGCTATAACCCTCATGCTCGCCTTCTCAAAGCCTTTTTTCAAAAACTCCTGCTTAGCGGATAATAAAATTTTGTCGGTCAAAGCATCCGTAACAAGCATAAAACCACCTCGAATAACAGTGTTATTTGAGAATATCATATTTATTCAAGTTTGTCAACACTAATTAAAAAAAACAAGTATAATATTGTATTTGTTTTTACTTTATGCTAAAATACATCAAGGAGTTAGAAAGTGCTAACTCATGAACAAAGGACGGATTATGTTATGAAAGCTTTTGAACAATACTGTAAAAACTATCCCCTAACTATCGAAAATATCGACGGCGGTAAATTCAGCTATAGATACTATAAAAACGAAAATTCTACCGAGACGTTGGTTTTACTTGTCGGCGGTATCGGAATGTCCGATTTAATTTACACCCATTTTGATAAATTCGCACATCATTTTTCGGTGCTTACCTTTGACTACTGCATTGATTACGATACAAATGAAAAGCTTGCAGCGGCGATTGCAAAGTTACTGACACAGCTTGGCATAAAAGCGTGGTTTGTCGGGCAGTCTCTCGGTGGTTTTTTGGCACAACTAATGGCACAAAAATATCCCGAGGTAACAAAAGGGTTAATATTGTCAAATACCGGATGCCTCTCCGCTGACATGAGCAGCGAGGCATATGCATCATTAAAAACAATGCTTAAAAGTACAAACAAGACGAAAAGAATGTTGAAGCTCCTCCCTCTTTCCGCATTAAAGAAGCAGATAAGCGACGCTGTGTTTAAAAAATACGCCTCAGATTTCAGCGAGCAGGAGAGACATCTTCTGCGTGAGCTGTGCGACATCATGGAGGAAAAGCTCACAAAGCCCTACGAACTTCATATGTTAAATCTACTCATCGACATGGAAAACCATAACGGCATGAAACGCACCGAGTTTGAATATCTTGATGACATGGTTTTACTACTGTTATCGGAGGATGACAAAACGTTTAGCGACGGGATAAAACAGGCACTTATTGAGCTTATGCCAAACCCGACAACCATTACCGACCTAAAAGGCGGTCACCTTGCACTGTTGGTCAACTATGACAGGTATGTAGAGCTTATAGTGGACTATATTGACAAAAGATGTTAATATGCGTTGCTTGCGGCAACGGGCTTGTTCCTTGTATAATAGGGGTACCGAACAAGGAGGATATAGTAATGTTAAACGAAAATATCAAGGCACTCAGAAAATCAAAAGGTATTTCACAGGAAGAACTTGCCATCAGGCTAAACGTGGTGCGACAAACCATATCTAAATGGGAAAAAGGATTGTCGGTTCCCGATTCGCAAATGCTACTTTGCATATCCGAGCAGCTCGAAGCGCCGGTATGCATCTTACTTGGTGAAACTATCGCCGAGGCGAGGGTTGATGATTTAAAGGTTATCTCCGAAAAGCTGGAGGTAATCAACCTACAATTCTCAAAGAGAAACTCAACAAGACGAAAACTTGTCCATCTACTATTTATTATAGCATCAGTAGTCATAGTTGCTGTTTTTATTTTGTTAGGGGTATTGCGGAGCCCTTATTTAGATTGGGATTACAGCCACCCTGAATACGCTGTCATCGGAGTGTTATTTCACTCGTTTGAATGGCTGTTCGTAAGATTAGCACCTTTTGCATTGATTGGATCAGTCATTGGAATAGTATTGAGCCGAAAGAAGATGCAAGCTATTAAAAATCATTTTTAAACAGCTATCGACTTTAACTTCATATAGCAACACCCTTTATTTAAAGAAATATTACTATGGGCGTACGTGCACCCTAGACACTGAAAAGCGATATTGTATGGGAAAAAACGAACCGACTTATCGGAAAGCATTTTGTGATTATGGGGTTAATAACCCTTATACTTAGTGTCGTAATTGTAACAGGAGCTTTTTCGCATCTTTAATCTTGATTACCATTGAGCTGATTATTGCGATAATATATTCAAAACGGCTGTACGACTCACTTAACAAATAATATGTCCTCCTCTCTACACTACTGTTTTACAGAAAGTATAGACAAATGCAACCAGAAGTGGTATATTAAACTCATACAAAAATAAAGGGAGTAATACCATGGGCAAAAAATTTGAACCGAGCTTTAAATCATTGTATGAATACAGCTGTCCGGATTGGTTTTTGGATGCAAAATTCGGCATCTGGAGCCACTGGGGACCGCAGAGTGTTCCTATGTATGGTGACTGGTACGCAAGGCACATGTATGTAGAGGGTTCTCCTCAATACCTATACCATCTTCGCCATTACGGTCATCCTTCAAAATTCGGATATAAGGACATATGTGCACTTTGGAAGGCAGAAAAGTTTGACCCTGAAGGACTTATGGAGTTATACCACAAAGCAGGCGCGAGATACTTTGTTGGGCAAGCTATGCACCACGATCATTTTTTCAATTTCCCGTCCAAGATCAATAGATTTAATTCGGTTGATGTTGGACCCAAAAAGGATATCTGCGGACTATGGAAAAAGGCCGCAGAAAAGCACAACATGCCATTTGGTTTGACCGAGCATCTTTCGGCAACATTTTCCTGGTGGAAAACCAACAAGGGAGCTGATAAGGAGGGTCTATACGCCGGAGTTCCATACGATGGTAACGATCCGGAATACCGTGATTTTTACCTCGACAACTACGAGCATTTAGAGGATAAGAACAACGATTCACCTTGGTACACAGGCAACAAAGATTTTAGAGAGTACTGGCTGAAGGTTATGAAAGAGTTAATCGACCTTTATGTTCCGGATTTATTATATACCGACGGCGGATTACCCTTTAAAACAACCGAGGTTCACAGCTACAACCCCGATATCTTGGATGTGACAGACGATGAGTACAACTGCGGGTTAGAGGCGGTTGCATATCTATACAATAAATCCATGGAAAAGAACGGCGAGAATAGGGCTGTTTACACCCAGAAGGACAGACGCGCAGATGTTTACAAGGTCGGAGTTCTGGATATTGAAAAAAGTCAACTTCCCGATATTTTAGAATCTCCGTGGCAGACCGACACCTGTATTGGAAACTGGTTTTATGATGTCCGTCAGGTTTACAAAAAACCTGGACATGTCATAGAGATGTTAATTGATATCATCGCCAAGAACGGAACAATGTTGCTGAACGTTCTGCAACGACCGGATGGCAGCATAGATGACGAGGCCGTTTGGTTGCTTGAGGAGATAGGCAGTTGGTTTAATATCTGTTCCGAAGCCGTTTACGGCACAAGGCCTTGGAAGGTTTCGGGTGAAGGAGACAGTCGTGTCAGCGAGAGCACTCTGTTTGAGGAAAAAAAGGTAGAGTGGAATAGCTCGGATTACAGGTTCACCAAGAAGGGCAACACTGTTTATTCCTTTATCATGAGAACTCCTGATAATAAGGTTGCCATTATTAAAAGCTTTACCGATGGTGAAAAGGTTAAAGCCGTAAAACTTTTGGGACATGGAGAGGTTGAATTTTCACAAAACTTCGGAATATTGACCGTCAAGTTACCGGAAAACATGCCCACAATATATTCAAACTGCTTAGCAATAGAAATATAAAGTCATCCTAATCAAAATCAAATAGCTCTGCCGGCTTAATTTTGAGAGCCTCAGAAATTGACAGCAAGGCTGCTACACTCGGGGTAGCCTTTGCTGTTTCTATTTGTTGTATATGATTACGACTGAAACACGTCATCTCCGCAAGTTCATCCTGTGTAAGACCGATCATTTTTCTATAATACATAATGTTTAAGCCGATTTTTATAAATTGTTCGTTATGATTATTCATTTCCAACCCCCTGTATATTATTTTATACTATTATTAACAGAATTTAGACAAGATATAATCATGTATATACACATTAATAGATTGTTTTTTTTTGAAAACGAGATGTTATAATAAACACAAGAGCATTATTATAATAAAATCACCGGAGATAAAATGAATATGCGTAAAATTTACCGACAAATCGCCAAAAAATATGGCGTGTCGGTAGAGGATGTAAAACGTGATATGCAGGCGGCTATAACACAGGCATACAACAATGCTCCGGATAACGGAGTTACAAAGTCTCATCAGGACAAGGTCGTTCGCAAAGGTGAAATTCCAACACCCGATGAGTTGATTTTACATGTTGTTAACGAAATTAAAGACAAAAAATAAAACTGCAATGCTATGACATAGTTAAACCACTCTATAATTCACCAAATACGACAGCGGTAAAACTTCGTTTAACACGGAATACAATCTTTCAACATAGTTAAACGGAGCTTTAACACCCTGACTGTATGAACATTCGGAGTTGCTTGACTATGTATAATTTTGCAAAAATTTACATTAAACCCAATATTATTTAAAATATAGTAGTTCAACTGCACACTCTGTGTGCAACCAATAGCAAAGCGATAACGACATATCACTTTGCTATTGGTTTGAAAAATGTTGTATCGTTTTTCAAGTTTATTGATTATAATAGCATTGCATTTTCCTTGATAATATTGTATAGTAGATGAGGTTGAAAAAATAATATACAATAACAATGAGGTTCTCATGCTGAATTTTTACAAAAAAGATCCTGTTCTATGGAAAATGCTTTTAACCATAGCGTTGCCGATAGCACTACAAAATCTTTTGACTTCGCTCACCCAGATGATGGACACTATCATGCTTGGCGAGCTTGGCGATATTCCGCTTTCGGCGTCGGCTATTGCAAACCAGCCTTTTTTCATCTTTAGCCTGTTCATCTTTGGAATGGCGGGAGGAGGTGCAGTGTTAACCGCTCAGTACTGGGGCAAGGGCGAGCTGCTGCCCATTAAAACGGTTATGGCTACAATAGTCAGGTTGGTTGCACTGGTTGCGGCGATATTGACGGTTGTTATATATCTTTTCCCATCTCAGCTGATGTCGATATTTACGCAGGATACTGCCGTTATCGAGGCCGGAGTGGGGTATCTTAAATATGTTGCACCCACATATTTTTTATTTGGCATTTCCTGCATTTTCGCATCATTGTTTCGAACTATCGAGGTGGTCCGGCTTGCACTTATTGCAAACTCGGTCACCCTTGTTGTAAATGTAGGACTTAACTATGTATTGATTTTCGGTCATTTTGGTGCTCCCGCAATGGGGCTTGAAGGTGCGGCACTCGCAACGCTGATTGCACGATTTGCAGAATTAATCGTTGTGCTATACTTTGTTTTTATAAAGGAGAAACGGCTTAACTTTACTCCGAAATGTTTGTTGTTAAAAAACAAGTTATTAACTGCAGATTTGCGAAAATACTGTACACCGGTAGTTACGGCAGAGCTCGTCTGGGCACTCGGAATGAGCATGCAGACAGCTCTTTTTGGAAATATCGATACCCTTGCAGTGTCGGCCAACACCATAATCGGCGTGGTTCAAAATCTTGCCACCCTTGCAATGTTCGGTGTCGCAAATGCCGCAGGAGTTATTATCGGAAAGACTATCGGCGAGGGCGACATAAGGCTTGCGAAAAGGCGTGGTAGAAGCATTGAGTATTTCGCAATAATTATTGGCGTTATAGGTGCTATTGTTATTCTTATCGGTCGTGATGTGATGGTCGATTTCTACAACGTAGAGGAGGCAACCAAGGCTCTCGCAAAGGATATGTTGATTGTAACCGCCGTAGTGATATTTTTCACCTCCACCGCTGCTGCCGGTATGGTAGGTCTCTTACGAGGCGGCGGTGATGCAAAATTCACCTTGATACTGGAAATGATCTCGCTATGGGTTTTTGCCGTCCCACTCGGGTACTTAGCGGGGCTTGTGTTTCATTGGCCGATAGTTGTTGTGTATGCTCTGTTTAAGACAGACGAGCTGGTAAAATGCATTATGTGTTGGGTACGCCTTGCCGGAGACAGATGGATTCACGTCGTCGCAAGGGATAATATTTAGCCATTAAAGCATCCCACATGCCATCAGGTTCGTATAATTTATGAATGAAGTATTTTTATGATAGCAAAATTGCCTACTGATGCTGTAATTGAGCAGTGGAAACATACATTTGAAAAATACAATGGCAAGCTAAAACCCAACCGAATAAGCGGTATAGATTTGTTAAATTATTTACAAACGCATTATATTTCGACTGAAATATATGATGATGAGGCACTAAAAGTAGTTTGTGATAATGTAAATATGAATGAACATTATAAGGAAAAGCTACCTATACACACATCACCTATTCCAATGCGCAAGCAGGAATATATAGCGACACGGCCTTTCCGTTTGCCATTTATGCAGATGATATTTTAGTTGGATTTGTTATGATGGGGTATTATTAACTACAGAGTATTTATGTATTTAGGAAAGTGTGAAATGAATATTTATTATCAAAAAAATTTAGAAAACATTACTAGCAGCCAATTGTCAAATTTTTGCGTCGGCTGGAAACATCCTATAAGCGGAACTGAAATGTATGAGATTCTAAATAACAGTTACAGGTTTGTTTTAGCACTTGACGGAGATAAAGTTGTAGGCTTTGTCAACTCACTATCTGATGGATTAAAATTTGCATTTATTCCTATGCTAGAGGTATTGCCAAATTACAAAAACCATGGAATTGGAAGTATGTTGCTTAATAATTTATTCGATGAATTAGAGCATATTCAAAACATTGATTTAACGTGTGATGAAGATTTACAAAGGTTTTATGATAAATTTGGTATGTTAAAATCTAAAGGAATGGTCTTTAGAAAATATTTATCTAAAGAAGAAATCGAATGGTATAAAAACAATATGTAACAAAGAATAATAATCATAATCTCTACAATTCAAAACTACCACCATCAATTTTTGATAGTGGTAGTTTGTTTTTTTATCAGCAACCGCATACTTGCAGTGTGATTTTTTAGGCTACTATTTGTAAAGTGGGCCGTAGGTTTCACAGGCTCTGTAGTCCTGACCTTCCTTGTCCATTCCGAATGCATTCCATGCGCTCGGGCGGAATATGTCGGTGTCCGGCACGTTGTGCATGCAGACCGGTATTCTGAGCATGGAGCACATAGTGATGATATCGGCACCGATGTGTCCGTGGCTGATTGCACCGTGATTTGCACCCCAGTTGTTCATAACATCATAGGCAGAGGCAAATGCGCCTTCCCCGTTTGTTCTCGGCACGAACCATGTGCAGGGCCATGTGTAGTTGGTGATCTTCCATATCTTGTCCGAAACCTCGTCCGGCAATTTAACCGTCCAACCCTCGGCAATCTGTACAACCGGTCCGAGACCCTTGACAAGGTTTAATCTTATCATGGTAACAGGCATCTCGCACTCGGTTAGGAACCTTGAGGAGTAGCCGCCGCCACGGAAGTAGCCAAACTCACCTGCCGACCACTCGGCTGCATCGGCGATATTCTTTGCATCGGTCTCGGTAACATCATACCAAGGTTTAATGCAGTTATTTCCGTCTGCATCTACTGCCGCACCACTACCGTCAAGACAGGCAGCACCGCTGTTGATAAGGTGAATAAGTCCACCGTGCTCTTTAGCAAGACCCTCTAAGTCATAACCTGTCTCAGCCTTAACAGCTTCGGGGCTCCAGTAGGTACGAACATCGGCAAAAATCTGTGCCTTGTTTGTCAACAGCTTCATGAACATCATACCAACACCGTTAAGAACATCATTCTCGGTGGCAAGTACGTAAGGCTCACGGACTCCGTTCCAGTCGAAGGAGGTGTTGAGGATAGACTCTGCAAAGTCGCCGTTCGGATAGAAGTCTGTCCACTGGCGCTGACCCTGGAATCCTGCTGCGAGTGCGTTGTGACCAAGTGTTTCCTCCTCACAACCCTTAGGCAGGTTGGGGTTTCCGTTCATCAAATCCTTGATGATACACGCCATCTTTACTACAAATTCCCAGTCCTTTTCCTTGCCTGCGGCATCCTTTTGTATATTTTCCGGATTAACGTCGATACCCTCTTTGCAGTTTTCCTTTGTCCATGCAAGTGCCTTTTGATACTCAGCCTCATCATAGATGTTCTCGGTCATACGACGGATGATTTCAGTCTCATCGACCGACTCAACCCTCATTCCGAGGTAGTCCTGAATAAAGTCGCTGTCAATAATTGAACCGGCAATACCCATACAGATAGAACCTATCTGTAGGTAGGATTTACCGCGCATGGTAGCAACCGCAACTGCGGCACGTCCAAAACGAAGAATTTTTTCCACAACGTCTTCCGGTATTTCGGTTGCGTCGGGTGGCTGAACATCATGTCCGTAGATGCCGAATGCAGGTAGACCCTTCTGTGCATATCCTGCGAGTGCGGCGGCAAGATACACAGCACCGGGACGAGCCGTGCCGTTAAAGCCCCATACGCCCTTTACGGTTGTCTTGTCCATGTCCATAACCTCGGTACCATAGCACCAACAAGGTGTAACCGTTAAGGTAATCTCAACGCCTTCTTTTTTAAATTTTTCCGCACAGGCTGCTGCCTCCGGAACACGACTTATGGTAGTATCGGCGATAACAACCTTTACCGGATCGCCGTTAGAATATTTCAGGTTATCTTCTAAAAGTTTAGCGGCAGATTTAGCCATGTTCATGGTCTGAACCTCTAAGCCGCCACGCACGTCAAGCACGCCTCTGCGTCCGTCAATGGTGGGACGTATGCCGATAACAGGGTATCCGCCGATTAATCTATTTTTTGCCATAATCTTTCCTCACATATGTAATTTAATAACTTATTTATGATTATACTATTGATTTTTGTTAATTACTTGTACTATAATGATATAAAGTATAACGATATTGAGGTTTTTAACAAAAAATGCGATACCTTGCAACACATGAAAATTCTAACAGAGGTAGCTTTAACTTTCCGGTTGAGCTATACAGTATAGATGCAACCCACCCAAGATATGAAATGCCTTTCCATTGGCACATCGAATGTGAGATAATAAGGGTTATAAGCGGTCAATTTTCCCTCACACTTTCCGACAGCACCCTGCTGTTGAATGCCGGCGAGGGAGTATTCATCCCAAGCGGTGTTATCCACGGTGGCACTCCGGCCAACTGTGTATATCAGTGCGTTGTGTTCTCCTTTGAAAGACTTATAGCTTCAAATCCGGCGCGGCTTAAAGAGTATGAGTTCGTGTTGGGGCAGGGAGACTATCTGCCTCCTAAATTCGCAAACAACGATACGGTAAACACCCTGTTCAACGCCCTTTCGGACAGGCAGACCGGGTATGAGTTTGTTGTCGGCGGTGCAATATGGCAGATTGTCGGCACTATTATGGGAGAGCGACATGGGAAAACGAACCAGCTGCAAAGCACCGCCGACCGTAGGCGGATAAACAAGATAAAAAACGTTTTACGGCTGATAAGAAACGACTACTCAAAACCGCTTACCCTGGGGCAACTTGCCGAGGAGGCGGATTTAAACCTTCAATACCTCTGTAAATCCTTTAAAAGGATAACCGGTAAAACCCCGATAGACTACCTCAACTACTACCGAATAGAGTGTGCGGCGGAGCTATTACAATCCGGTGAACGAAGTGTCACCGAAACCGCCTTCGCCTGTGGATTTAATGACCTTTCCTATTTCATCAAGCTTTTTAACCGCCATAAAGGCGTGTCTCCGAGAGAATATCAAAAGCAGATTATATAATTATACTGCTATTTTTAGGTTGCTAACTGTCAATGCTGATACCCAGCACCCTCACAAACGAGTTTTACCTTAACAATCCATTTTTTTTAATAAATGCGTTTGTTTCTCAATTTTTTCTTTTATCATTGAAACAGTTTCTTCAACGGAGCAATCTGTTGTATCTATGACATTGAATTCATAACGATCCAGACGATGGAATTGCTTCCACATTGTTTCTACTATTTCAATGTTAGTTTCTCTATCCAGTTTAGACCTCTCAATAGCACGCTTCATCGTTTCTTCTTTATCGGCTCTTAATATAATGTAATGCACCTCATAATCATCTTGCACTATTTTCAGCCAAGGCTCTATAAACCAAGGCCCTACAATCCCATCTACGATAACATCATATCCACCACGTACATAGCGTTTCGCGGCTTCTAAAAAGGCTTCAATAACAATTAAATTTTGTTCTTGAGACCCTCGTAAATACGGAGGTATGGCACCCTTAGAAAGATAATGATAGAAATCATCTGTGTGCATATGCACCGATTTCGTCAAGCTGGATTCTTTAGCAACAATTGATGCCGTAGTAGTTTTGCCGGTCCCCGGTGAACCGGTAATTAAAACAATTCTCCCTCTTTCCATAAATAATATCCTTTCAAATTCTAAAGCTTTGTTAACTTAACATTTCCAATTCTAACCTGACCTACCTTTGCAAATTCTACTATCTACACCTTCACAAAACAATCTCTATAAATATATTATACATACTCAATCAGCTCCGTCGAAGTGCAGGCAATTAGATCCTTTTCGCAAAGCATAAACCACTTTTTATACTCGCCGGCACTGATTTTCACAACATCTATTGCCGATTTCATGGATAGATTGTTTTCGGTTTTATATCTACGAACATCAAAAACAACCTCCTTTAGTCTCTCACCAAACTCGATGTAACCGCCATCTACCTCCTCCGCTTTGCACCAGCCAAGTAGGTGAATAGACTTTACACCTTCATGCGTTTTGAAATAGTCAAGATAAATATATTCGGTTATGTGAGGAACATATATTGCATACATCTTCAGCAGGCTTAACAGTACATTATATATTGTGTACTGTGCGGCCTTTCTTTGTGCGCTTCCGTGCAGCTCCGGCTTGTATAGCCTATCCTTTACAATCTCGATATAGTTGTCGCAAAAGTCCTTCCAAAACAGCTCATCTATCTCCTGCTTTGCAGAACCTATTTCGTAGCTATACAGCAGTTTCTGGGCTGTGGACATTGTGCTTTTCACCCTCTCTGAAATCCATATGTCTACTGGCAGTAGCTCCGGGATTTGCATAGGGTCAAAATCATCAAGGTGGGAGACAACAAATCTTGCAGCGTTGTAAAGTTTGGTTACAAATCTTTTGGAAACGGACAAATCGTCGGAGGAAAAAAAACTGTCTGTTCCAAGCCTTGCGCCGGCCGTCCAGTACCGCAAAACATCGGCGGAATATTCCTTGATAAGTGCTTTGGGTTCGTATCTGTCATTGCCCTTTGATTTGCTTATCTTCTCCCCTTTTTTTGCAAGAACAAAACCACATATCATCAAATCCTTCCAAGGGATTGTTCCGGTGTGATATAGCGAACGAACTATGGTGTAAAATGTCCAGGTTCTTATTATCTCGTGTGCATGGGTTCTCATGCTCATCGGCGTAAGATTTAATCCTAAACGCTCGTTTATCTGTGGTGTTATCGAGGAAGTTGCCCAGGTGTCGAGCACAGCCGTTTCGGGGGTAAATTCGCCACATCCGCATTCGCACACGCCGCTAAACTTCTGCTCCATAGGGTTTATCGGCAGCTGTTGCGGATTTGCATACACCGGTTTTCCACACTCGTTGCAGTACCACACCGGAAAGGGTATACCGAAATAACGTTGTCGGGATATGCACCAATCCCATTTCAGGTTTTGAACCCATGAAACATATCTTTTTTTCATACTTTGCGGATACCAATTTATCTTATCTGCGGCATCTAAAAACCTTTCCTTTTCTGACAGGATATCGATGTACCACTGCCTTGACGGAATAATCTCAACCTCGGTGGAACAGCGCTCGTGAGTGTTAACAGGATGTGTAATATCCTGTGAGCGAACTAAAAGTTCTTTTTCCGATAAAATTCGTAATATTTCACTCCTTGCCGCCTTTATATTACGTCCTCCAATAAAGGGTACTGCGTCATCTATTTTGCCGTCAAGGCAGATAACCTTACGGTAGGGAAGCTTGTAATCACGATACCATTCCAGATCGGTAGCATCTCCAAAGGTTGCACACATCACAACACCTGTTCCCTTTTCTGTATCGACCCTGTCGTCCGACAGAATCGGAATTTTATAGTCGTAAAGAGGAACGGATGCCTCATGCCCTACAAGGTGGCTGTATCTCTCATCCTTTGCATTAACAAACAGACAGACACAGCCGTATAAAAGCTCCGGTCTTGTGGTTGCAACCTCTATCGGAGTTTCGTTTACAAAAAAGTTGACATAATTAAAACTGCTCGCAATGTCTGCCGTCTCGAGCTCTGCCTGTGCAATGGAGGTTTTACATTCGGTACACCATAGAACAGGTGAATCCTTACAATATGCCCGCCCCTTTTCTACAAGCTCCAAAAATAGCGACTGGGATATTCTCTCAACCTCAGGGCTTATTGTGCGGTAGGAATTATCCCAATCCACCGAAAAACCGAGTGATTGCCAGAACTCCTTGAACTCCTCCTCATACCTTGCCGTGGTTTTTTGACATCTTGCTATAAACTCATGACGTGGCATTTCTGCCGCTTTGATTCCCTCCTCCCGCTCGACCAACCTTTCGGTGGGTAGTCCGTTGTCATCAAACCCGAAGGGATAAAAAACATTCTCCCCCTGCATTCGCCGAAACCTTGCAACTATTTCCGCCTGGGTATAGGAGAAAAGATGTCCGATGTGCATTGCCCCGCTAACGGTGGGTGGTGGGGTGTCGATGGAGTAAACTTCCCCCTCGGCATTACCATCGAAACGATACACCTTCTCATCTGCCCAAAATTGTTGCATCATTTTTTCTGTTTCTAAAAAATTGTAACGCTTTTCCATGATATAAACTCCTAAAAATATAATAAACAAAGCTTGATCTTGAACTAATATAAAATAAGTCCCGGGTGATAAATAAATATCACCCGGGACGAACATTAAAAATATCCGCGGTACCACCCGATTTCAGGGAACACACCCTGCTCTTTACCGATGCAGGACAGAACATACTGTCCGATATCGTTTTCCCGTTACGGCGGAAATTCCCGTTGAAGTCTACTTAGACAATAGCCTGTTCGGTTCACAGCTCAGGGGCTACCTTCGGTAGTTTCATCATAGAAGCTCACAGCAACCGCTCCCTCTCTAAAACATTCGTTAGAACGTTAAATCCGAAAAAACCTACTCCTCCCCGTCAATGCCTTTATATTAAATTTGTTATATTATAACCCTTTACATCTGCCCTGTCAAGCACAAAATTACAATTTTGTTGCCCTAAGCTCCTCGCCGGATAGTGGAGATATACAGGAAGGTGCAATGTCTAGTACCGTTTTAGCTCCACAACCACCCTCGCTGTTAAGTCTGTAGGCGGCTCTCGCATAGGCGACAAGCACCTTTGAGGTGAACTCAGGATTGGAATCCAGTGTGAGCGAGTACTCTATAGTGTTTACATTGCCGTTAGAAGTCTCGCTGTTAATCACAAATCCACCGTGAGGCATACTGTTGTGATTTTTTGCCATCTCCTCGGCGGTAATAAAGTTAACGGTAGTATCATAGTCCGAGAAGTAATTTGGCATTGTTTTAATCTCGTTTTCGATTTTATCCTTGTCGGCGCCATCCTTTAACACAACATAGCAATCACGAAGATGTTTTTCCCTCGTGGTTAGCTGTGGGTTTGAGCCACTTCTTACAGCATCGAGTGCAGACTTAATGGGAATTGTGTACTGTTTTGCATCGTCAACTCCCTCAATACGCCTTATTGCATCAGAATGTCCTTGGCTTACGCCCTTGCCCCAGAAGGTGTAACATTCGGCAGACGGCAAAATTGATTCGGCATAAACCCTGTTCACCGAAAACATTCCGGGATCCCAGCCCACCGAAATTATGGCAATTTTTCCGGAGGATTTTGCAGCCTTATCCATCGAATCGTAAAACTCCGGAATTTTTGCATGGGTATCAAAGCTGTCTATGGTGTTAAACGCCTCGGCAAACTGCGGACCCTGTACCGGCAGATCGGTAGCACTGCCACCGCAGAGCACCATAACATCTATATCACCCTTCATATTAAAGGCATCCTCTATGGTGTAGGCTTTAACACCCGGTGTAGCCACATTTACATTTGAAGGCTCTCTTCTTGTGAATATTCCGACGAGCTCCATATCCTTTGCGGCGTTGACTGCAAGCTCGGCACCTTTACCCAAATTGCCGTAGCCGACAATTCCTACCCGTATCTTACTCATACTAAACTCCTTATTAATCATTTTATGACTATTTTATCACAAACCATAAGAATATTCAACCCAAAAACAAAGGCTGCCGAACTTTTTCGACAGCCTGTATTCCTTTAGATTATTTTTGATTGGTGGAGCACTGCGGATTATGGCAGATAAGCTGTGGATTTTTTCCGAGCTTTTTAAAAAGTGTCTTACTGCAGGAGGGGCAACGCTCCTCGGTCGGTGTCTCGTTTGCTAGGAAGGTGCAGTCAGGATAGCCTGTACAGCCATAGAAGGTTCTTCCCATCTTGTTTTTCCGCTTTGCAAGCGGCTTTGAACAGATTGGACACTCGCCGTCCGAGGGTTGGTTTATCGGTTTAATGTTTTTACATTCCGGATACCCCGGGCAGCCCAAAAACTTACCATATCTTCCGGTTCTTATCACCATCATTCTGCCGCACAGTTCACAGGGCGTGTCGGTCGGCTCGTCCGGTATCTTATAGGTTTTGCCCTCAAGATTTTTCTCTGCCTGCTCTAAGGTGTCCTGAAGATAAACATATATGTCCTTGACAGGCTCCTTCCAGCTTGCCTGTCCGCTCTCGATGTCGTCCAGTAGGCGTTCCATGTCGGCAGAGAATTTAACGTCTACAATGCTCGTCCATTGCTCGCTCATGAGGTCGTTGACGGTAAATCCGAGTTCGGTTGGATGCAGACGACGTTGTTCACGTAGCACATACCCTCTTGAAATAATGGTATTTATGGTAGGCGCATAGGTGGAAGGGCGGCCTATTCCATTCTCCTCAAGCGCCCTGATTATACTTGCATCGTTATATCTTGCCGGTGGTTCGGTAAACTTTTGTAGCGAATTTAGCTTTATCAGTCTCATTGCCTCGCCTACCGACATACTTGGAAGCGCAGTAGCCTTTTGCTCCTTCTCGTCGGTGCTCTCCACATAAAGCGAGGTAAATCCATCAAAGGTCACTGTATAGCCGGATGCTTTATAGCTGTGTCCATTACCGGCGGCAAGGGTAAGCGATTGGGTGGCAAAGATTGCGTCCGACATCTGGCTTGCTACAAAGCGATTAAATATCAATCTGTAGAGCTTTGCAAGTTCACCCGAAACCGAGCTTTCCACCATTTCGGGGGTGATGCTAACGTCGGAGGGGCGAATTGCCTCATGCGCATCCTGCACATCTCTGCCCTTGTTTTTAAACACACGACGTTTAGCCGGGAGGTATTTTTCGCCATATTTTTCGGTAATGTATTCTGCGGTTGCCGTTGCGGCCTCGTCCGAAATTCTCAGGCTGTCGGTTCTCATATATGTGATAAGACCCACAGCGCCTATCCCGTTAATCTCTACTCCTTCATAGAGTGTCTGGGCAAGTTGCATGGTGCGTGTAGGGGAAAAGCCGAGCTTGCGTGAAGCGTCCTGCTGTAGTGTTGAGGTTATAAAGGGTGGCGCAGGCGAACGATGCCGCACACCGTCCTTGATGTCCGATACCTCAAATTTATTTCCGGACTCGCTAACAACCTTTTCAGCATCCTCCTTGGAATGAATACCGGCAGACTTTTTGCCGTCCTTTCCATAATAGCTTGCGGTAACCTCGGCACCGCTTTCGGTGGAAATTAGGGCAGAAATATCCCAATATTCCTTAGGTACAAAGGAGGTAATATCCCTTTCCCTGTCCACAATCAATTTCAGTGCTACCGACTGCACCCTTCCCGCCGAAAGGCCACGTCGAACCTTTTTCCACAAAAATGGCGATATAGTGTACCCGACGAGACGATCTAAAACACGTCTTGCCTGCTGTGCATAGAATAGGTTCATGTCGATTGCGCGTGGATTTTTCATACCGTTGGTGACACCTTTTTTTGTGATTTCTCCAAAGGTTACACGGTTTTCAAGATTGGTATCAAGCCCTAAAAGCTCGGCAAGATGCCACGAAATAGCCTCCCCCTCGCGGTCGGGGTCGGTTGCAAGGTATACGGTGTCGCTAGCTTGGGCAGCCTTTTTAAGTTGCTTTATGAGCTGTGATTTGTTTCGTACATTAATATATTTAGGCTCAAAATCATTATCCACATCAATACCGAGTCTGGTAGTAGGTAGATCACGTATATGGCCATTGCTCGCAAGCACCTTAAAATCCTTTCCAAGATACTTAACGATCGTTTTCGCCTTTGCCGGCGACTCAACTATAACTAATTTTGACATATATCTCTCTTACACACAAGGTTTCATCGGTTATTATATCCAAATATATGACCACTTGTCAATGTTTTATCTGCATTTTCAGCATAATCACCTACAATCGCACTAAATTGTGGTCTTTTTCCGCTTGCAAATCAATATAATAACAACTATAATATATATTGGTTTATATAATTATATGTTGAACAGGAGATATATGGACGAATATATCACTCTTACCGAAAGGGCGGAGGCAGAAAACAGTGTTAAGCACTCTATGTTTATTGCCGTTGCTATTCCTGCCGAGACCGAATCTGAAGCGCTCGCCCTAATTGCGGAACAAAAAAACTTGCACCCTACCGCCAACCATCATGTCTATGCCTACAGGTTGCGAGAAGGCAACAGGGTTAGATATTCTGACGACGGTGAACCGGCCAAAACGGCGGGGCTTCCTGTGCTCTCCATGTTGGAGGGGCGTGGCATTGTGGATGCAGCCGTTGTGGTAACCAGATATTTTGGTGGAACACTGCTCGGTACGGGTGGATTGGTTCGTGCCTACGGCGACAGCGCAAGACTTGCCATAGAAATGGCAGGAATAAGACAGTGCGTGCTCTGCTCCAAACTTAAAATCACTGTCGAATACAGCATGTACGAGAAGATGTGTCATACTATTGCAGCACAGGGTGGAACGGTAACCGACTGCATCTATGACGACAAAACCACCCTGACGGTGACAATACCGACCACAGAGGAGCAGGGGTTACAAAGCGAAATTTTACGTGTTGCCAACGGTAGAATTACGCCGATATTGCTTGAAAATTTTTATAGATAGTACCGAAATAAAATAATTATTAAAAACAGTTGACATTTAACTTTTATTTTATTAAACTGAGAATAAGAAAAAATAAGTTATTTTTGGAGGTAAAGGATGTCAAGCTACAAGGTCAGAAAAACACCCGGCGATACCGAGTGGTTTCGCCACGACAGGTTCGGTATGTTCATCCATTGGGGGCTTTATGCACTGCCCGCACGCCATGAGTGGATAAAAAACATGGAATGTATACCGGAGGATAAGTATGAGCAGTATTTCAAATACTTTGATCCGGATTTGTATGATCCGAAGGACTGGGCAAGGCAGGCAAAGGCTGCCGGAATGAAATATGTGGTTCTTACCACAAAGCATCATGAGGGTTTTTGTCTTTTTGAAACAGCATATACCGACTATAAGGCAACAAACACCAAGGCAGGGCGAGATCTTGTAAAGGAGTATGTCGATGCATTTCGTGCCGAGGGCATAAGGGTAGGTTTTTACTACTCCATAATCGACTGGCATCACCCCGATTTTCCGTTGGACCCGTTACACCCCAGACGCAACGATGAGGATGCCGAGAAACAGAATGAAGGCCGTGACGTTTCAAAGTATGCACAGTACATGCGTGACCAGGTTACCGAACTTCTCACAAACTACGGCAAGATAGATGTGCTCTGGTTTGACTTTTCCTATTCCGCCATGACATATGATAAATGCCCTTGGATGAAGGGTAAGGGTAAGGATGACTGGGAGTCGGAAAAACTAATCGAAACTGCACGCAAACTCCAACCCCATATCATAATCGACAACCGTACCGAGATTGAGCAGGACCTCTGGACACCTGAGCAATACCAACCACAGGAATGGGTAAAACATGCCGAGACCGGCGAGCTCGTGACATGGGAGGCTTGCCAGACGCTTTCCGGCAGTTGGGGATACCATCGTGACGAGATGACCTGGAAGTCACCGGACATGCTGATACAGATGTTGATTAATACCGTTTGTATAGGCGGTAACCTCCTCATGAACGTAGGACCGACCGCAAGAGGTTATCTCGATTATCGTGCCGAGGCCGCACTAAAGGTTTACGGCGACTGGATGAAATACAACTCACGTTCCATATACGGTTGCACCATGGCCGAACCGGAGTTTAAGGCACCGAACGGCTGTAAATTCACCCAAAGTGAGGACGGAAAAAGGCTTTATGTCCATCTTATAGAGTATCCGTTCAGCTTCCTTGAGCTGAGAGGATTTGCCGGCAAGGTAGACTATGCTCAGTTCCTACACGATTCAAGTGAGCTACTGTACACCGAAAAGGGTGTAGACCACTTTAGCGAGGCTTCCACCAAGGCAGACGACCTACTTGTAATCAAGCTACCGGTAGTAAAACCAAACGTAACCGTACCGGTAATCGAAATATTCTTAAAATAATATTTAAGGTTTCATTGGCATAATAAATAAGGGCTGTGATGAATTAATTTTCACCACAGCCCTTGTTTATATCTAACTGTTTTTCACAATGTCCATCACCGTACGTTCCCACTCAAAGATATTTTCCGGGCGTTTATGGCAGCTGCTTATATCCTTAAGCACCAGCTCTACCGGGCACCCGTTTCGACCTGCCGCCGAAATGATGTTGGTTATCTCCTTTTTGAGAACCTCCTTGTCGAGAATTGGAACGGCGACGGCGGCGGGGTTTGGTTTAGCCGCAAGCACATATTTCTGTCCCATTGCCTCGGCAGCTATGTTGACATCTGCCCATGGGGTTATCGATATCTTTCGCACATTTCCGAGCTTTTCAACAATGTCTATCTTCCTGTCCAGCGGTTCACAGCATCCGTAGTAGCTCAGACCACATGTTCCTATTGTTCTTTTCATATATTCAATGTCGAACTCGTAGTGCATTTCCTTGGACACCGAGGCGAATATCTGCGCCGTTCCTCGGCCCCAAATTTCTTTTCTTGTAACCTTATCGCCAACCGGTTTTGGAAGATCATTTGTCAACACCGGTGTGCAGTGAAGCGTATCCGGTGAGTCGTCAAAAAGCCCAAGCGCTTCAAACTGAGACAGCTCGGATTCCTTTATTTGTGTCAACCTCTCCACAAGTCGATGTGAAAACTCCGGTCTATCCATTAAATCGATAAGCAGATTTGTTACACCACGATACCGCGAAATGTCATCCCATGTGACTACCGAAAGATGATCAACCCCTTTTATTTTTATCGGCATAATATCGCCCAGTATCTCACCGACAAGATTGAATCGACGTAAAGTTTCGTCCTTGTTGTAGCTAACCGTAACATCCTTAATGATACCTATCGAGTCATCCTCCTCGAAATGGTCGTGGTACTCATGCGAGATAATATGATTGCCGGCATCGGTTGCGACGGTATTCTCCTCTACGGATACCCCGAGTTCGCTCTTCTCGATACATTTGTGCACCGGAATATAGGGCTGAACTATCATGTCTGCCGGGAAATATCGATACTTAAACAGCGTTCTGCGCATGTAGGTCTCGAGTGAATTTAAAAACGGATCGGTGTTGACCGCTTTGAGCTCGTCATAACCGTCGAACTCACTCCATGGCAGCTCATCAATAAGCACCACAGGACGTATCATCTTAAGATCGTTTAACGATGTGTGAAGCTTTTTACGCTCCTCGTTGCGTTGCTGTGCTGAAGCCTCAAAAAGCTTCATCGCCAGCTCTCTGAGAACAATATAGTTGCTTTTCATACCTACCTCGACTTACAGTGCCTATGTGCTAATATTACAACATATCGTCTATGCAAGTCAAGATGTATTTAAGCATTTTTCTCGACTGCAAGGTCTCTTTTGTGATTGAAATAGTACAGCACCATGTCAATACCAACCATCACAAGGTTTAAAACATAAAATGCAAACACATAAGTAATATTTCCGCTAACAAGCTTCGAAGACACTCCTGCTATATAGCCAACAAAGATAAAGATAAGAAAAATCAGACTTTTCCCCTTTGTGGTTTTAGTTTTAAGCGATTTAATTATGTTCATCGGCCAGGAAATTCCAAAACATATTATCATTGCCGCCTCTAATATTTCTGACATTTACAACCTCCTATATTATATCAGCGTTGCTACTTGGCAACCATTCTATCGCTCTTTTTATGTGGGTATCCCAAAAATTCCACTCGTGAGCACCGGGATGTTCGTCGTATAAATGCGGTATATTCATATTTCTCATATGAGATGTAAAGGCACGGTTGCCAGCCAGTGCAAGCTCATCGCTTTCACCACAACTCATAAAGATTTTTGGAGCATTTATCCCCTCCTCGGCAATCTTTTCTGCTATTAAAAACAGATTGTTTTCATATGATGCTTTGTATTTTTCTACCGAACCAAAGTTAGCGAAAAAATGCATTGCACGTGTATAATCCTGTTTAGGCAGTTTGTCCTCAGCCGCTGAAAGTTCTGTAATCGAACCAAATTCATGCGCCGATTTCGGTAGCATATTTAGCCTGTCGCAACCGGCAGAGAGGGCGATTATATGTGAGTAAAACATTGGATTTCTGAGCCCGATTTTAAGTGCTCCATAACCGCCCATAGAAAGACCGGCTATATAGCGCTTTTCAGAATTCTTCGTCACAGGAAAAAAAGTTTCACATATCGTTGGCAGTTCTTGCGACACATAGTCGTAGTATCTCATTGCACCACATGCCTGATTTGTGTATGCACCGATATGGGTGGTAGGCATGACAACCGCAATCCCCTTTTTCATAGCATATCGTTCTATACTACTCTGCCTTTGCCATGCCGAGTGGTTATCGCTCGTTCCATGTAACAGATACATTACCGGTAGGTCGCAAAGCGATAATTTTTCATCAGACATTCCATCCCTTCGTTCCGGAAGAATAACATCGATGCTCATGTCCATTCCGAGAACCCTCGAGAAATGTTCCATTCTGATATATGCCATTTTATCGAACTCCTTTCTATCCCTTTACGGCGCCTTGCATCATTCCGCCTATAATATGCTTTTGCATAAACAGATAAAAAATCATTATAGGTAGCATGGCAAGAAGTAAACATGCGAAAACAAGGGGATACTCGGTTGCATATTCACCCTGAAATCTGTACTGGAACAGTATCAAGGTTTGTTGCTCCGGTGTTCTCAACACAAGGCTCGGAAGCAGATAGTCGTTCCAGAACCAAAGTCCGTTTTTAATCAACACGGTTGCGACTATCGGACGCATTAACGGAAACATTATACTGCGAAATGTTCTAAAGGTGCTTGCGCCGTCTATGTCGGCAGCCTCCTCCAGCTCATTTGGTATAGCCGATAGATATCCCACCATTAGAAAAATGCCCTCACAGGTGGAGCCGCCGATATATATAAGAACAATCCCCCACATATTTGCAAGGCCCCAATCATTCAGCAAGCTTATGACCGGCATCATTCTAACCATAAACGGTACAAATAGTCCCGATATTAAGAAAAAGTATAGAAATTTATATATCTTACTTGTATTCATGCGACGCGATACCGCATAGGATGCCATGGGCAGAAACAATCCACACAAAAAAAGTCCGGATATAGTAATGAAAAAGGAATTTCTCAATGCCAGAAAGTAGTTTGGTTTGCTTAAAATTTCTACAAAATTATCGAGGTAAAGTGTCTGTGGTAAACCGAAAAAGTTGCCATGCAGTTGCGCATTATCCTTAAACGCCGAAACTATAGTAAGATAAAACGGAATGCTGATTAAAATAATCCCACAGGTGAGCATTGTATAGGTCACCGTTTTCTGTAACTTTCCGGTTCTCATTTATATACCCTCCTTTTATTTGTTGCCTCAAGCTGAAATACCGAGATAATAATTATCACTGCTGATACAAAAATTGCCTGTGCTATTGCATAGCTGAACTTCTGCTCATCAAAGCCCTGCTTCATAATCAACATGGTCAATGATTCGGTGCTTCCGGCGGGTCCTCCTTCGGTAAGTGCAAGGATATAGTCGTAAACCATCAATCCTTCCTTTAAAACCATTACCAGAATAATGCTGATAATAGGCATCAAGAACGGAATGGTTATCTTTTTAAAGATGTGCCATTTACTTGCACCATCAAGACTTGCAGATTCAAGCAGTTCCAACGGAATAGTTTGAAGTCCTGCAAGTACTAACACGGTGGGTATTGCCACGCCCTGCCAAACATTAACAAACAGAACACCAAAAATAGCACTTTCCGGTCTCGCAAGTATATTTTGCTGTAGTGCCTCTATATTTAAAACTTCACCGATAACAGGTAATCCCTGACCAAAAATCTGGTTAAAAATCAAGCCGGTCGATAGCATACCGATAACCGATGGAAAAAAATATGCCGAGCGAAAAAAACTTTTAGCCTTTAGGTTTTGATTTAAAAGTATTCCGAGAACGATGCTTAAAACAGTAATACATATGATCAACAAAGCCGCATATCTAATATTAAAGGACATCGCCCTTATAAATCGCGGGTCGGTAAACATTCTTGTGTAGTTATCTATTCCGATAAACTCAAACTCTTGTCTTATTCCGTTCCAGTTGGTAAAGCTGTAATATAGACCCACAAAGATTGGAAAAATCGTAAAAACAAGATACAGTGCTAAATTTGGCAGAATAAAAAGCGCATGTGTTATATTGCGTTCGGTATGTTTCACGCCTCTAATCTTCGAGGGCGATGTATTTTTTTTCACATTAAATACCTCAATAAAAATAATGCCCCGAATAATTATTTTTTATTCGGGGCGAAAAATGTACTGTGAGTTTACTGCTGGTTATAGAACTGATCGGTAAGCATGTTCCAGCTATTCAGGAAGGCATCTACGTCGCCGTCAAGTAACAGCTGTTGTAATATCACCTGTATCTCGGTACGGAATCCTGCAGGCTGATAGGTCATCGGAATGGAGGAAAAACGTCCATCTGCTATAGCCTCTGTTACAGGTGCAAGGTTGGGGTTAGAATAGGTAACCGCCTTCACAGCCGTCGGGTTTTTGTCGCCCTCGGCAAATTTTTGAGCCACTGCATCTTCAACAAAATATTCAAGGAAGGTTTTGCATGCGTCAATGTTATCACCGTCTGCACTAATTGCAAGTCCGATATCCACTGTTCCCGATGTAGTTGCCTCAACACCACTAACGGTCGGTACAACAGCAACCTGGTAATTCATTTCCGGGTTTAGATTTTCAACAACGCTGGTTCCCCAAGTGCCGTTAAATATCATTGCAGCCTCACCATTTGCAAACATGGTATGAACGTTGTCGGAATCGGTGCTGAGCGGGTCCACCTGTGCAAGCATTGCGATTTCGTACCATTTTTCCATATAGTTTACTATTTCGGGATAATCCTGATAGGTAGCTCCGTCAGCAACTGCCTGATTTATTTCCCAAACCTCAGGGTCAACAGCACCGCCTAAAAACCGCTCAAACAATTGACCGAGTGAACCAACCTCCTTATACGGGAAGGCAAACGGGTTTACACCTGCCGCTGTTAGAGTCTCAGCGTTTGCGATAAGCTCCTCAACGGTAGTAGGCACCTCAAGTCCATGCTCATCATAAATGTCCATATTAATATAAAGACCAAATCCGTTTAAAGTTATGGGAAGCATATACAGCTTTCCATCGGTAAACTTTGTCATCTCGATTACGGAATCGTTAATCTTTGTTATATATGGCTCGGCACTCTGATCTACAAAAAGCCCTTCCTCCATCATGGGGTGATAATCCGGCAGGTTGTATATTCCACCAATGTCGGGAAGGTCGTTAGACGCAACACGTGCAAGGAAGGTTGTACCGCCTGCGGTAGTTGTTTGAACAACCTTAATGTCGGAATGTTCTGCCATGAAATCTGCTATAATAGCGTCATAGATTTCAACATTCTCCTTTTTCTGGGAAAAAAGCTCTATCTCCTTAACCTCTCCATCACCTTCGGTGTCATCGGTGGGCTCTGTGGCTTCGCTCGCCGGGGCATCGGTTGTAGGGGGTGCTTCCGACTCTGCGGGTGCAGATGAGCAACCTGCCAAAAGGGTTGTTGTCATGCATACGCAAAGTGATGCAGCTAAAAGCGTGCGCAATATTTTTTTCATAAAATATCCTCCTTATTTTGAAGACGAAGATCTCGCCTTCCGCTTTGTAAATTATAGCAACAATGGCTCAATAAATAAATATCATATTCAAAGATGATTTGCCATTTTCAAAGTTGTTTGTTACTTTTATCTAATTTTAGAACGGAATCTATTGAAAAAAACACAGTTTTATATCATAATTAAATATATCAGCTTTACATAGCGGTGACGGATTGATGAGGATGGCGTTTAACAAGAATAAAATTTCATTATCAGTAAAAGCAAAACTAAAATTAGTTGTTTTGATGCTTATACTTGTTTGTATAACCTTTTTTATCATGTTGGTTGTCCTACAGGTAAGGCAAGAACTTATTCTTTATGAGCAATATAATTATCAGACCTCCGCGGTTCTTGCCGACCGTGTCGTTAGTAACATGGAGGCGATAGAGGAAATGACCAAATTTCCTCTTACAGGAGTAGATGGTACAGATCATTTTTTAATGCGTGCCTTAAAGGATGATAACCTAACAAACTATCTTGTGGGTCAGCAGTTTGCAGATGTGGCCCATCTGCATTTAGCTCAGATAGATCTTATCGAAACCATTGCGGTATATGACCTCAACGGCGAAGGGATTACGCGATCGATAAACCAGGCAAGTTATTACTTTTCTAATTGCGATCCAACCGACGATTGGTATCAAGAAACCTTACGGGAGGATGGTGGAGCAAACATCGTCGAACGCAATGCCTTTTCAGCCACCGGACTTAACTCACCCGAGGGGATGGTATGTGTTACCCGTGCTCTTATAGACGGCAGAAACCTCAAGCCCTATGGCATTATTGTGGTGGGTGTAAGGGCAGACGATGTATCGAGCTTCTTTGACACACTAAGTCGATTTGCCGGACAGGAATATGGTGCATACTTTAACGATGTTCTGCTTTTCGGCAGTGCACAGATTGAAGGCAATCTGACAGACTATGACTCCTCCGGTCGCTTCACCAGCTATAATCTGTCCGGTGAACCCCACTTCAGCAACTATCTAAAAAGCGACGAAGATTGGACATTTGTCGTCCACACACCGCTACATTATATATTTGAAAGTATGGCATTAGTAAACCTACCCATTATATTTTTGTTGTTGATTATTTTATTGCTTGTAGTTTTTGTGATATCGCGAATAATCAACAGTATCTTAGTGCCACTCAACAACCTTGTTAACACCTTTAACCGCACCGATGGTTCATTGTTGCCGATAGCACCGCTCGATAACCTGCCAAAAGAGCTAAAAACACTTTTCAGCTCCTTCAACACCATGAACACACGTGTAAATCAGCTTATCGGAGAGTTGGTGGACAAGGATGTTAAAACGCGTGAGATGGAACTGCAACTTTTACGAACCCAGATTAACCCACACTACCTTTACAACACCCTGGAGTTCATGCATATGCAGGCATATGCAAACAAGGACTACACGGTATCTCGAATGACCGAACTCTTAGGGCAGAACCTCCAGTACGGGTTGCGAAATACCACGAGGGTTGTCACGCTACAAAAAGAGGTAGAGATGGCGCTGGAATATGTAACATTAATTCAATATCACTATGGCGACATGCTGGAGGTTGTTTCGCATTTCAGTGAAGATATTCTACAGTGCAAAACAATCAAGCTAATGTTTCAGCCATTAATCGAAAATGCCGTCGTACACGGAAGGGAGCCTCACAAAATCCTTCACATTGAGCTGATGGGATACAGAGAGGGAGACAACATTGTTCTCACCGTAAATGACGACGGAAAAGGAATAGAAAAGGAACAACTAAACAGCATAATAAAATCACTTGAAGACACATCGACACAAAGCACCATAGGCATCTATAATGTTCATAGAAGAATCAAGCTTAACTATGGCGAGCAATACGGGGTAGTTATCAATAGCATCCAGGGAAAAGGCACAACCTTTAGTATCATACTGCCGTATAGTATTTAACAGGAGGGGCACATGCATAATATTTTAGTTGTGGATGATGATAACAAGATAGTCGAGGGGATGTCACTTATACTTAGAGACAATTTCAGCGACAGTCTTACTGTGTTTACTGCAAACAATGGACTCCAGGCATTGACAGCGATGCAATCTATACCGATTTCTATATTAGTTGCCGACATAAAAATGCCGATAATGAACGGAATGGAGCTACTTAACTTTATTAAAACAAACAATCTAAATGTAACGGTTATTATGCTTAGTGGTTACGACGATTATTCACTAATACGTGAGGCACTGAAAACCGGAGCTTATGACTATCTACTAAAACCTGTAAACATCAACAACCTTGTAGCGGTGATTACTCAGATAATAAATTTTCTGCCTAATATTGAACCGAAACACGAGTTTAACATGCCGGAAATAAAGGTAACTGAAAACAATTTGCATTCTAATTTTTTCGACATGGATGTTCAGGAGAAGCTTGCAAAAAAAGAGATGCTACGGTTATTACATCAAGCACTTGATGATCTGTTAAAATCGCAACATAAAGAAATGTTTGAAAAAGTGCATCGTTTTTTTGAGGCAATAATGCCGGAGGATTTTACCGAGGCAGAGATACGGCAGCTTTTAATGCAGTTTATGTATGACTTGATGGAACGTGAACCAAAGTACATTCCAATTATTGCATCTACAAAACTCACCGAATATGATATTATGAGCACAATAAAAAATCTTCCGACACTAAGCCAGCTGAAGAAAAGTTTTTGTGATATAAACATGTACTACATTGATTACATTATAGCAAAAAATGCAAAATCCGAAGAACGTTTGGTTGAGCAGGCAAAGGATTACATTTCGCAACATTTACAGGAAAATCTACATCTTAGCGATGTGGCAAGGTGCTTTTTTCTTCACCCAAACTATTTTAGTTCGATATTTAAAGCACAGACCGGGGTTACCTTTCGAGACTACCTTAGAATAATACGGATAAACAAGGCAAAAGAGCTAATGGCGGATAATAACCAAAAGCTCAGTGCAATCGCAACCAAAGTGGGTTATCAGGATGCTTCTCATTTTAACAGGGCGTTCAAGGAGGTCACCGGATACTCACCTTCACAATATAGAAGAATGCAGTAGCTGTTTTAACAGTTAATCCCCTTGTTTTTCCATCTACCCATCATATAACAAACAAAGGTTATAATTGCACCCAGCACCCAACTCGATACTAACGAGATGAACAGACTTTCACTCATTCCGTTCGGGTGTTGTTCGCTTGTGGTCAGGTATACCAAAAGGTATGCAACCGGTACACGTATGACCACCGAAGTGAAAATCGAAATCCACATGGGCGTTATTGTGTCTCCCGCACCTCTTATTATCCCTGCCAGGCACTGAGACACCGCCATTGCAATGTATCCGGGTGCTAATATTATCATCATCCTCATGCTTAAGTCTACCAGCTCGTCAGTATTTGTAAATATAGCCATCAAATACCGACCAAACAAAAGCAACAGTGCTGTTATTACAACCGAAACTGCAACCGCAAACCATGTTCCGTACTTTGCACCCTTCAAAACCCTGTCCATTCTGCCGGCACCGATATTTTGTGCGGAATAGGTGCTCATTGCGTTTCCGAAGGACATGTTTGGCATCATGGCAAAGCTGTCGATACGCATTACTATTATATTTGCGGCAATAAACATTTCTCCGAAGCTGTTTGTCAGAGACTGTACTACTATCATGGCAAGCGAAATAATCACCTGTGTTAAACCGGCGGGTAACCCAAGCCTGAACACCGTTTCAAAATGAAACCGTTTCATTTTAGGGTGTTTAAAATCCACCGTAAAAAACTCTTTCATCCTAAATAGCCTTATGAGGCAGAGTGTACCCGATACAAACTGTGCTATAACTGTAGCAATTGCAACTCCGGCGGCCGCCATGTCGAGGTATGCAACGAAATACAGGTCTAACACTATGTTGATAACGGTAGCAACCAAAAGGTATTTAAGCGGAGACACCGAATCGCCGAGTCCGCGGATAATACCGGAAAGTATGTTAAACGACACCATTCCGGCGTTGCCCACCATCAGAATTACCAGATAGTAATGGCTCTGTGTAATAATGGTCTCGGGTGTTCCGAGCAGCTCTAAAATAGGCATCGCAACAAATGGGCTGATAATCGATAGTAAAAGCGAAAAAACACCGCTCAGCACAAGGCAACACTCTATGGTTGCGGAGAGGTTGTCACGATCCTTTGCTCCGAAAAATTGCGAAACCATAATACCGGAACCTATCGAAATACCAATGAAAAACACAATCATTAAAAACACGATAGGCCCTGCGCTACCGACGGCTGCAAGGGCATTATCTCCGCTAAATTTACCAACGATAACACTGTCCACCGTAGTGTACAGCTGTTGAGCTATGTTACCGATTAGCATCGGAATCATAAAAAGAACTATTTTTTTTAGCGGACTCCCCTCGGTCAAATCAACCGGTTTAAATAAAGATTTCATTCTACCCCATGTATTAACCATAGCCGTACACTCTAAAATTCGGGCTATCCGTATCCTTTTTATTATATCATCGTATCCAATTTTTTTCAAGTTGAACTACTATATAATAGAGTCTATGTTTAGACATTTCGGTTCTTAGTCATTTAAAACAAAGTACGGCAACCGGCAAAGAGGTGCATGCATTGATATTTTGCAGGGACCCTCGAACAGTTCACCCTTATCCGACCTCCACCTCCCCGCGGGTATGTATACCGTCTTAACCGTCTCTCCCTTTCGTGTTACCGGTGCCACCAGGACGCGTCTGCCGAGCATATACTGTTCATCTACCTTTTCGTACCCTTCACCCGGAAATTGTAACGTCATATGCTTCATAAGTGGTTGATTATTCTCTATTGCAACCTTAATTTCCTCTATAATGTAATCGCTAAACTTTAAATGAAGCTCAGCCGCCTCATAACAGTAGCGACTGTTTTCTTTGCTCAGGACCCTCCATGGCGATGCCGAAAACTGCATAATCGGAAAAAATGCCGCAATCTGTGCATATCTCACAACAAGTTCCTCGTCCAACACCATGCTTTCGGCCAAGAAGTTTTTATACTCTCCCCCACCTATCATGTCGGGGCAATTATATCTGTAACCCATGAGATTTTGCAATAATCCGTTAGGAATTAGCGAGGCAATGCCCGTGTCTCCCCATGTGTGAGTCTTGTCGCAAAGCCTTTGAGACAGCAACAAATTAGCTGTTTTATAGCCTGTTCTAAGTTCATTATATTCATAGTTTGCGGCAAATTCGCTGTATAACCTTACCTGCTCCAGCGGCGATGCATACTCATAATATTCATCGTTTTCACCGTCATAATTCCATAAATCTCCGGCATCAAACTTAAAGCCTTTTACACCGTAAAAGTCAACTAAATAATCCAACCTTTCCTTTAGCCATTCACATGCCCTTGGATTGGTAAAATCTATAATTGCGGAGTAGCCGTTCCACCACTGCTTGATGGATACACCACCGCGTTTATCCTTAATTAAATATTCTTTTTCCTCTAAATACCTGAAGGTCTGACTGTCCGGACTTACAAAGGGGCATACCCAAAGCATTACTTCAAAATTCATTGCTGTAAGCTTTTCTATCATGCTTTTTGGGTCGGTAAAGCGTTTTGTGCTAAATTCCCATACCCCGTAGTCCTCCTGCCAGTTATCATCTATCATCAGTATTCCGGGTTTATAGCCGTTATCGATTATTGATTTGGCGTATTTCAGTATCTCTACCTCACCCTGGTTGTACATAAGTTCTATCCAAGAGTTATACTGTGGCACCTTAAACATTATTTCGGGCAATATTTTTTCGGTTGTATGGGTGTACCTTTCAGATAGAGCATAAGCGGTTTGCAGGTTGCCACCCTCGCCGGTATCCTCAACCTTTATTTCACCGTGACTTGTAATGGTGATTAATCCTTTGTTAAACTCAACCGCAAAACCCTCATCGCACCAGATTACTCTACCTTTATCAGAGATAAAAAGCGGCATTGTCTGGTTGTGTGTTTTATGACTGTAAAGGTCGCAGGTGTACACATCACTTTCGCCTATAGGCATTTTCACACCATCACTTATGCAACCTCCCCACCAAAATTCGCCATCAATATAATTAATTTTTCTTGTGTTTGTATTCATATTTACAATAATTCCTTTCAGAAATTTTTATAATTAAAAGTGAATAACCTGTTATAACAGGGTTGAAAAGGCAATAAGTAAAAATCCTCATAGCAAGCTACGAGGATTTTTTGGTGGACCTTCGGGGACTTGAACCCAGGACCGACCGGTTATGAGCCGGTTGCTCTAACCAACTGAGCTAAAGGCCCGTAATGCGTGGTGACCCGTACGAGAATCGAACTCGTGTTTGCGGCGTGAGAGGCCGCCGTCTTGACCGCTTGACCAACGGGCCATGTTATGACGCTTTAATATAATAACACAGACTATTAGTTTTGTCAATATATTTCACTATAAAAATACGCAAACTCATTTATTTGCATTATTGTTTCGTAAGGCATGTTCGGTGTAGTCTATGTAAGCATTTGTATAACTATCCCTTTAAATTAAAACAATGGGTTTTGAAGTCAAATAGTAACTGTAATAAAATTTTGTGATGGGGCAGAAATTCGCCTTTATCCTGCATAATCATAACTTCGTCAATGCTCGCCCATTTAACCGCTTGTACTTCTTCATATTGCATAGTTATCTCGCTTATATCTATGTCTTTGCATATCAAATACATATCCATAAAACTGGTGGGATAGTATTTAGTTATATGTGGTTTGATGTTTTTAAAATCAATATCTATCCCGAGTTCTTCTTTGAGCTCTCGTCGGGCAGCCTCTCTGCTTATTTCCCCGGCAAGGGCACTCCCTCCTGCTGTTAAGTCCCAAAGATTTGCCCAACGTGATTTACAACCTTGTCTTTGTTGGATTAGCATTTCACCCCTTGAATTAAAGATGCAAATACTAACTATCATGTGATATTCGCCAGCGTTAAACTTACTGCCACGTGTCATGGTTTTTCCAATTTTTTCTCTGTCTATATTATAGATGTCCCACACTTCCATAGAAATAACTGTCCTTTCTTAGCAAAATGTTTGAAAATTCATTTTCAAACTACACCTACAAGCCTGCTGATTTTTCTTGCAAAAATTTTGTTTGAAGCGTGCTTATGCTGAGCTCCTGAAGAGTTGCAGTCGAAAATGTATTCGCTACATTCTTCTATAAGCCAGTCGTGATAGAATGTGAACAGCTCGCCGGATTTCCAGTGAAACCTGTGATGATTATTTTTGTCGATTTGCTCAATAAAAGGTTTTTCTACAAAAGTTTGAAAAGCGTTAATTCCATTATCGACGGTAAAGTCTTTATAGTTATTTATCACATCTGCTCTAAGTTCTGGTTTTATATAGTGCAAAGTTCCGCTTGAATAGAGTATGTCATACTTTTTTTCCAATCTAAAATCACACATATCTGCTTTAAAAATATCAATATTAACATTAGCATTTTCTGCAAGACGTTTTGCTTTTTCAAGACCTGCTTCCGATATATCAAAAGCACTGACTTTGTAGCCAAGACGTGCAAAAAACACTGCGTCTTTACCCTCTCCACAACCGATATCTAAAAGCGATAAAGACTTTATCGGTGGAGCGAGTTCTAAAATTTTCAGACACATTTTAGATGGGTTAACTCCCCAAAAGTATTCGTCTTTTTGATATGATTTTTCGTAGTATGACCGGGTATCAAAGTTATGCGAGTACCCCATAATACTGTCAACACTCACCTCTAAAATAGATGCAATTATCGGTAGCAATGTTATATCCGGAGCGGTCTGTGCGTTTTCCCATTTGCTCACGGCTTGAGTGCTTATGCTAAGTTTTTTTGCGAGTTCTTCCTGTGTTAGATTCTTCTCTTTTCTATATCTTGCAATATTTGAACCGATTATCTCTTTCATAATTATCACCTCAACCTTATTGTAACATAACAGATAATAAATTTGTATAACTGTATAGTTGAGTTGGGTTGTGTTTTCAACCAATGCAAAATTTTAATCTATATACTTTTGTTAAGTTCAATTAGTATTTTAATAATTAAATTTATGTCCGAATATATCTGTTTGCTTATCCATTTTATTTTCATTAAATTCCTTACGGACTGTGATAATGCTAACTGCATCAAACCCTAATTTATGATATAATTTCAGTGCTAATTCGTTTCGTGGTGCTACATCTAAACAAATAGCAGTATAATTTGGATTCTTTCTAACCATTTCTTCAGCAAGCTCTATGGCTTTTGATGCAATCCCTTGATTTCTATAACTTATATCAACATAAATATCCTCAATCCAAGCAACATTGCTTCCACGATACCCTATATGAATAAAACCGACAGCATTTTCCTCTGTAAGTAAGGTTTCGCCATAATCGAATATAATCATTTTAGGGTAGTTCATTTTATGCTCCTTTCGGATTTTATTTCTGCTTATTTATATCGTTTTTTCTAAGTTGAATCAACTTTTTTAGACACTCAAATTCATTAATCTTAGGGTTAACAAATCTAAATGTAGTGCAGCAAACATTTTCAATCTCTTTACCAAAGATGATTTTACGTTTGCCACCACCGCAGGAACCACAGTTCCCACAAATATCTACATTCTCCCAAGCAATACTCTTAATCTCATCATCCAAATCAGCATTTTCATACCACTTACTTCCACTATCGTCGCTCCAAACAGTAAATGGTGCAAATTTTTCTTCGGTGCCTGTGCCGTTTATTAAGATAAAACAGAGATGTTCATTTTTGTATTTCACAAAATAGTAGTTTTGATTTTCCCAATATCCGCCTCCTCTTACAAACATCACTTCATTTGTAAATAAAAAATCAATGAAGGCTAAAGCGTTGCGCTCCACCTCGGTTGGAAGTTTTTCACAAGCGGTTAATATGTCATTTGTTATCATTTTACACACTCTCAGAAATGGCTTTGTTACGATATACTAAATCATTTCTTTTTGTAAAGCCTTGCTTTTCCCAAAACATGTTTCCTTTTTCATTTTTCTCAAAGACTACAAGTAAAACTTTGTTAATCCCTTCATTTTTTAATGCTTCAATTGCATTGTCCAGTAATTTTCCACCAACACTTTGACGTTGATGTTCTTGAGATACCGCTGTATGATGAATTACGCCTCTGCGTCCGTCATGTCCAGACAAAATCACTCCAATTATTTCGTTTTCATCCTCTGCAACAAAGCATGTGTTCGGATTTCTAAGCAGGTATTTGCTTATACCTTCCCTTGAGTCATCAATATCGTTCAGACCCATTCCGGGGGTGTTTAGCCATAGACTATAAACACTATCATAATCATCAACAACCATTTTTCTTATCCGCATTTTCACCTCCAACTATATTTGTAAATTCAGTCTTATTTCCTCACTCATCACCATCTGAAAAGTGTTTCTTTCATCTTGGTATTGTACCAGCTTTTAACCCTAATGCTTCTGCCATTTTGATATATGGAAGGATGTGTTCATAAAGTAAATTTTACAGCTCTAAAATTCCTCACGTAGATTCATAAAAAAATCATAATATATTTTAACATTTTCAAGTTCTGTCCATTTTCGAACACGAACAGGACTTGCATCAAGATCATATATCCTTGAATTTTTTATCGATAAAAGAAAAGGTGAATGGGTTGATATTAGAAATTGGCATCCAAAAAATCTTGCAGAATTTTCTATGTATGATTTTAATTCTATCTGCATTTGCGGAGAAAGGCTGTTTTCCGGTTCATCTAATATATAAAATCCATTTTCCTCAACTTTTTCTATAAAATACTTAAAAGCATTTTCACCGTTGGAGCGTGTTTCAATAGTCTTCATTACTTCACTGTTAACATACTTTGTTTGCGATTTAGTGCGTGCCATGGTCACTTTCTTAAGTTCATCATAATCTGACATTGTCTTAAGCTTAAAATCAGAATATTTAGCTTTCAAAAACTCATCTTGCACTTCTTTTCTTCTTCCTGTAACACCCTCGTTTAAACTTCTTATATCAAGCATAAAATCAAAAACATCATCACTGGTTACTATTCTACTGCTTTTGGGAATATCTTCTAAATAATCTATTTTACACATATTAACAAAATCGTCAAAGTAAATTGTCTTGTTAAACATTGAATCTCTATTTACCTTGAGTTTTTCTGCAACAACATTCAGTGCAGTGGATTTCCCCGACCCATTACCACCATAAAGAATAGTAATATCTTCTAACTCAATTCTTTCAAGCTGATTTTTCGATAATACTCTAAATGGGTAGTATGAAAAATTAATTCCTCTATCAAATAAATAATCATCTTGTATATCTTTATTTGGAAAAATAAAATAGGATAAATACTTCACAAAATGTCCTCCAATCAAATATAACTACTCTTGCTTCGATCTCGCCTACATATATCCATTTCCTCACCTATCACCATCTGAAAAAGTGTTTCTTTCATCTTGGTACCGACAGGGAACCTTGGGGCAAAACACATCTCGATAAACAGATTGACTATCGGGGTGGATTACGTTCTCAAATCGGTTTAACTATATTGTACCCGATATAATATAAAAATCAATGTATTTTTCACACCTTGAAATTGTATATGAGAAAATACACTCGCCTCTTTACTAAGCAAAAATGTAGTTTTTCGTTGCAAATCAGCACTATTTACGGTGCAGTGGCTAAACAACAACCAAGTTTGCAGCCTGCAATTTCAATACATATTTTGAGGGTTTAGAGGCGAAAAGATAACTACATTAGCTCTACTGTTTCAATTCCAAGCAGATATAAATAATGGGTTAATATATGTTTTGTTAATTTGCAAATATTTAGCCATGCTGACTTTTTGGATGAATCATTTTCATTTACTATATGGTTCTCATAATAAAATTTCGAGAATGCTGAAGATATTTGATATGCGTCTTCACAAATATAATTAGGAGCTTTATCTTTATATGCGTTCAAGACTACTTCATTAGACAGTGCTAATTTTAGTAATAAATTTCTCTCTGATATAGTATAAACAGTATGGTGATCTTCAATCACAAATTCTTGATTATCGAATTTACTTAAAATTGAATTAATACGAGCTATTGTATAAAGTAAAAAGCTCCCTGTTTTACCCTCTGATGCAGTAAATTTCTCTAAATCAAAGATATAATCTTTTGTTCTGTGATTAATTAAATCTCCAAACTTAATTGTAGCTACAGTTATTTTTTGGGCTACTTCTTGCTTGTTTAGCGCTATGCTAAACTTTGATTTTTCTACCTTCCTATAAACGTTATCATATACTAAATTATAAAAATCCGATAGTCTCATAACACCGCCATCACGAGTTTTATAGGGCTTTCCGTCAGTTCCATTCATAGTGCCAAAGCCTAAATGCATTAGCGTATTTTCATTTTGTACGATATCAGCTTTGCATGCACATCTAAACACCTGTGTAAAATGCATGGATTGTCTGTTATCTACTATATACCAAATTTCACTTGGATTGTATTCGTTTTTTCTTTGAATTATTGTCGCTAAATCTGTAGTTGCATATATATTTGAATTGTCAGATTTTTTTATTATTACCGGTGGAATATCAGTATTGTCATCTGCCTCTGAAACATTGACAACCATTGCACCCATGCTTTCTATAAGTAAATCTTTTTCTTGAAGCAAAGTTATTAATGCAGAAACATATTTTTCTGCATCACTCTCACCATACCATAAGTCAAATGAAACATTTAGCTGCTTATAGCTCTCTTTAATGCCGGCTAATGATATAGCCATAATCTTTTTCCAAATTTCGATATATTTTGGATGGTAGTTTTGTAGTAATGCAGTTACATTTTTAGCTTTGTCCTTAAATTCAAGGTCTGATTTGCTTTTATTGCTTGCATATGGGTATATACTGTTTAATTCATCTTCGGTAAGGCTAATATCTTCAAAATTTTCTCCAAACCTCTCCTCTAATTCTGCAATGACTAAGCCAATTTGAAGCCCCCAATCGCCTAGGTGAACATCACTTATTGTTATTCTTCCGGTTGATTTTGCAATTCTTTTTAATGATTCACCTATAACCGCTGAACGCAAATGTCCTATGTGAAGTGGCTTTGCTACATTTGGTCCACCATAGTCTAAAAATATTGTTTCATCGCTATTTTGATTTATTCCGTAATTTTCATCTATAAATATTTCATTGCAATAATTAATTAAAAAGCTATCATTAATACCAAAATTGATAAACCCTGCACCTACTAAAGAAATACTTTCTATTAAATCATCCTTTTCTAAAAACGATATAATTTCCTCACCAATTATTTTAGGTGATTTTTTGTATTCCTTTGCTGCGGCAAATGCACCATTGCATTGGAATTGACATAAATCCGGTCTATCTGAAAGCTGAACTACACCAAGTTCTTTCTTGTATCCAGATGATAAAAATGCCTGTGAAAATTTCTTCGATAAAATGTTAATTACTGTCTCCATATAAACTTCCTTTCAAAAATAAAAACACCACTATGGCTATATGCCTTAGCAGTGTTAAAATATATAAACGAAAATTATATCTTTCACTTAAAGGCACAAAGCAAATTCAGCCTGTACCTTTATAAGATACAAGCTTAGAGTCGACGTCGATTGTTAAGTGAGCATACTAAGATCATATATTTACCCCTATTCTTTCAGAGATTATAGCATTGATATTTATTTTTGTCAAGTAAAGATTACATCGTTAACTCTTTTACCGAATATAGTAATAATCCGAACCCATCTCCAGCGTAGAAGATATCGTTCGGATTATGTATGGCTCCCCCTGTTGGACTTGAACCAACGACCCTGCGGTTAACAGCCGCATGCT
>CAYJKY010000016.1:0-67709 GCA_964370825.1 uncultured Oscillospiraceae bacterium | reverse complement strand
TGTCGCCACCACTGGATTTTGAGTCCAGCACGTCTGCCAATTCCATCACACCGGCCTTGGAACTTATTTTACCACATAACACACCTTATTGCAATAGGTAATTTGTGTTTTTTTGACGGTTTGAATTATCCAAAAAATCCTGACGCACAGAAGGCAGTATTTTCCCGTGTGACAGCTTACCATCCTTTACCAGTTCGTGTTCCGGTCGGGTAGAGAGTATCTTAATCAATTTTTTTCGATGTGATGATATAATGTTTTCATATTTGGAATTAACAGCAAGGTTAACGCATTCGTTAGGGTCAAGATTAATGTCGAATAGATATTCCTTTCCCGACATGGTGTTCCAAATATATTTATAGCGATTATCCATGATGTATTGCCATCCATTATTGCCGTATCCGGAGTGTTCGCCATGGATAAAATCACGCTCGAAGGGCTGCTGCTTAAGCAGCCTAAGAATGCTACTGCCCTCGACCTCATTAGGGATGTCTATTCCGGCATAGGAGAGGCATGTTGGCATTATATCGTAGTGTGAAATCGGCGTGTCGTAGGTTGCGCCTGTGATAACATCCATATCCTTTGTCGGTTTGACGATAAAGGGTATTTTTGCAGAGCCTTCAAACGGACTGATTTTACGATACATATAGTGGTCGCCGAGTAGTTCGCCGTGGTCTGAGGTGAAGATGATTAGGGTGTCGTCTAATAATCCTTGTTGCGAGAGATGTTGCATTATCTTGCCGATATAATAGTCGACATATGTAATGGAGGCATAGTAGGCCTTGCGCATTGTGTCCAGTGTCTTTTTATTATTCTTACCGTACCAGCTACTTATATCATTTGTTGTGGCAGCAAACTCCTCACACCAATCACCATACGGGATTTGTCCTTCAAGATCGCAATCTCTGTACATGTCATAAAAACTATATGGTGGGTCATATGGCGGATGAGGGCGATGAAATCCTACCTGCATAAAAAACGGGCGTGTAACATCACGATGCTTCAATCTATGTATTGCCTGATTTGCATTCCAGGCAGTGGGGTGTAGATGCTCCTCTGCCATCCAAGGCAGATATAACAGGGAGTTTGCATCAAACTCCGATGCGGTATCGGTTACATTACCGCCACTTTCCTTTTGTAACCACTGTTCATAGTCCGAGACAAATTCATGCTTAGATAAATTTTTAATAGGGTCATAAATATCGTTTATCTCAAACCCAAGGTGTGCTCTTTGTGGATAAAAATGTGTTTTACCAACATTTATGGTTTGATATCCATTGTCACGAAGCCGTGTCATAAGTGTAGACGGATAGTCCCAAACAACACCGTCTTGATAGCCGATAAATCCGCAGCTGTATGGAGTTTGCCCGGTAGCGACACATGCTCGCGCAGGGATACATGACGGTGCCGCGGCGTATGCACGGCTAAATGAAATCGACCTGTCTGTGAGTGCATTTAGGTTCGGGGTATGAACATCCGGATGTCCAAACGCACCGATGCAGTCGCCTCGCCATTGGTCGACAAAGATAAACAGTATGTTTTTATTTACATCAGCGTTCATGATTACCTCTTGTTATTGTTTTAGTCTATTATAGCAAATTTATTCCATAGTCGCAAGGGTAAACACGAGCTATAGACCTCATGTTTTGAACACACTATTATGTGTCATAATTTATTGCATAATATTAAACATTATGCTAAAATATCACATAAGGTCGCTGTTAAAACTACCGAAAGGGACTAAATATGGATGGGATGGCAAATTATAAATGTAATGCGTGTGGGGGAAATGTTACGTTTAATCCTATGACACAAACACTTGTTTGCGAGTACTGCCGGGCTGAATATTCAAACCTTAACGAAGAGAAAAAAAGGCAAGTTTTAAATGAGAATTATAATAATTACGATTGCATTTCTTGTGGGGCGAAATTAGTAGCTGATAAAATAACAATTGCAACAGAGTGTGCCTTTTGTGGGTCAAATGTGGTTTTGAGTGATAGCTCTAATACATATACCAAGCCTGAATATGTATTACCCTTCCTTATTGATAAAGAAAAAGCGATGGGGATATTTCGTGAATTTTGCAGGCAAGAGAGGTTAACGCCGAGAGAAATCACAAAGCAGAGTAAAATTAGTAGAATGCAAGGCGTATATGTACCTACATGGTTTTTTAGCGCAAATGCTGATAGCACTCTGCAATATGAGTGTTCAACCGACGAAATTAAGGTAATATCCGCGAAGAGAATTGCAAATTTTTTTGATGTAGTTATGCGTGGTTTTGGTAGCTTTAGTAAAATTCCCGTAAATGCGAGCAGCTATGTAAATAACTGCTTTATTGAATCTATAGAGCCTTTTGACTGTGATAAGTTAGCGCCGTTTGACAATAAATATATTATGGGTTTTCTTGCTGATTACAGCGACATTTCAGCCGATAAATGCTTTAAAATCGCAGAAAATCGCATAGTTGATTCTCTGTCAGCAGTGTGCAAAAAAATGATGAATGGTTATGCAAAAATCAAGCTGAAAAATATAAATGTCGTATATAATAATTATGAAAAAATTAATGTTCTTGTACCGGTATGGTTTTTAAATATTGATTATAAAAAGAAAAAATATTGTTTTACAATAAATGGGCAAACCGGTAAAATTGCTGGGGTATTACCTATGAGTAATATTGCGAGAAAAGTTATTTTCATTGCAAGTGCAACGCTTATAACAGCAATAGTTACAGGGCTTTCTTTATTAACAGGCCCTCTTAGCGCAGCTATAGTTTTGGCGGCAACTGTGTTTTTTTCAGTACAGGCTTATCGTAAAAAAGCATTAGTTGATGATAGCGTATATCACTTAGACGGTCAGGTGAACGCCGATGCATATGTTGTAAATAACTCATTTAATGTTAGCGAAAATAGCACATGTTTTATAAGGGAAGAAGAGATTATTGAAAAAGAATAATATTATTTATAGCCATAACAACAAAGCCAATATTTTTTACGATTGACTTTGTTTTTTACAATAGTACAAAACATTTAATGAGTGTGCTATATACAATATTTTTGCTCAACACTTAAAATTACCGAGTTGGAGACTTTGATTTGTTTAATCTTAACCTGCATTCACCTCTTATTACAGTATTTCCTTCTAAATAGTGTATTAGTTTCAATGGTTTATCACCAATAAAAAATTGTCGACATCAACAGCATGGTATGATATAATTATACTAATAATAGTACAGGAGACGATACAATGAATGGCTGTATGGAAGCATATGCTTTGCTCAAAGAGCTTGCCTTTGAAAGAACGGGCGGAACCGATGAGGAACTGCGTGCCGCTGAAATTTTGCGATTTACTGCTAATAGCTACGGAGTTTTGGCTGAAATAGAAAACTTTGAAGTTCATGATTCTGAAAATATGGTTGCGACACTAAAGGTGATTGAACCATATGAGAAGGAATACACCATAACGGCGTATAAATGTTGCGCCGACACCTCACCACAAGGGCTTGAGGCAGATTTCATATATGTTGAAGATGGGGAGGATGCCAACCTTGTCGGAGTAGAGGGGAAGATAGTTCTTGTTAACGGATATATGCGACTTCCGCTCTATAAAAAACTTGTGGAAGCAAAGGTCGCAGGGTTTATCACCATGTCCGGAACATTGCTGGACAAAGAGGGGGAAACCGACCTTTTTACAAGGAAGATCAGATCTCAACTGCAAACCTTCGGGGTTGTACCTGCGGCAAATATCAGAGTTTCCGATGCGGCAGAAATGGTAGCTAAAGAAGCATCTCGGGTGTGTTTAAGGGTAGAGAATGTTGAGAAGATTTTGACCTCGCGTAATGTCACCGCACGGATTGAGGGAACAAGGTATAGTGAGCAGATAATATCGTTTGGAGCGCATTACGATTCTACCGAGTTTTCTAAGGGTGTGTACGATAATGCTTCGGGCTGCGTGTTGCTTATGGAGCTTTTGCGCCATTTTAAGGATAATCCGCCAAAGCGTACCATTGTTTTTAACTGGTACGGGTCGGAAGAGATGGGATTGCTTGGCAGTAAAGCATTTGTTTCGTCTCATGCTGACGAGATGGATAAACACATTTTTATGGTAAATGTCGATGTTGCGGGTCCGATACTTGGTAAAAATGTTTGTAGGATTACCGGCTCAAAGGAGTTGACTGCATTTGCCGACATGTACATGAAGTCAAAGGGATATGCGATGAAGGTGGTGCAAGCCATACTGTCCAGCGATTCCATACCGTTTGCAGATGTGGGAATTCCCTCTGTGAATTTCAGCCGAGAGGGTGCAGATGGAGCGGCGTATATTCATTGTAGGAATGATGACCTGTTTTTTTGCTCAAGGAGGTCGTTGGAGAATCTTTTGCAGCCCTTGCTTGATTTTTCCGAATTATTGATTAATTCATCGGTGTTTCCGGAGAAAAAAGAGATACCTAAGGAGATTAAGGAAAAGGTAGACAATTATTTGTATAAAAAGGAATTGGAAATAGAAACCGAGAAAAAAACGGAGTGAGAACATATTTTTTGTGTTATGTATTGCAACGCTGTCTATGTTTTGGTATAATGTTTAATATATGTTAAAAATGAAGAAGGAATTAATATGGTTATTTTAGTTATCAACTGTGGCTCCTCGTCCTTGAAGTATCAGCTTCTCAATATGGACAATGAAAAGGTAATGGCAAAGGGTTTATGTGAGCGAATAGGGCAGGAAGGCTCTCGAATTAAGCACAACGTTTCGGATGGTAAGGAATGCATTATTAACGAAAACCTTAAGGATCACTCTGATGCGTTAGATCATGTTATTAAACTACTTGATCAAGGCGAATATGCTGTAATTAATGATATTAACGAAATAGCCGCTGTCGGTCATCGTGTTGTTCATGGTGGTGCCGAGTTTACCGCCTCCAGCATAGTTACCGAGGAGGTAATCCAAGAAATCGAATATGTCAGCGATTTTGCTCCGCTACACAATCCTGCGGCAATAATGGGTATTCGTGGTGCAATCAAGGTAATGGGGGATAAAATTCCTCAGGTTGCCGTATTTGATACCGCTTTCCATCAGACCATGCCGGAAAAGGCGTATATGTATGGAGTTCCGTTTGACTTTTACAAGCACTATGGTGTACGTCGTTATGGATTTCACGGTTCTTCACACCGTTTTGTCTCACAAAAGGCTGCACAGATGCTCGGTAAGGATATAAAAGATTTAAAAATGGTTATCTGTCACCTTGGCAACGGTAGTTCACTTTGTGCCGTTAACGGTGGCGAGAGTGTAGATACGACCATGGGATTTTCACCGCTACCCGGATTGTTGATGGGCACACGCAGCGGCGACCTTGACCCGACGGTCATAGGTTTTATATCCGAAAAGCTTAACATCCCTGCCTTTGAGGTTACAAGTATTCTTAATAGCCGTTCCGGTTTACTCGGAATAAGCGGTGTGTCCGCCGATAATCGCGACATTCGTGAGGCTGCACAGAAGGGCAATAAGCGTGCACAGCTTGCGCTTGACATGCTGGATTACCAGATAATCAAGTATATAGGTGCATATGCAGCGGCTATGAACGGAATTGATGCTGTTGTGTTTACCGGAGGTATAGGTGAAAATGACTATTACCATCGTGAAAGCGTTACCGACAGCCTGTCCTTCCTCGGACTTAAAATAGATAAAGAGAAAAATAAAAGCAGGGGAACAAATAATGTAACCGCAGAAGGTGCAAAGGTTGCGACCCTCATAGTTGAGACTAACGAGGAGTTGATGATAGCCATTGACACGCTCGAAATTGCTAAAAATGAAGTAAAAAAAGGATAAGTTTGAAAAACTTTTCAAGCTATAATTTTGTATATTTAGAGCGGAATACGCTTAATTTAAGAAAGGAATAGTCATTTAAATGGGACAGACCTTAGCTCAAAAAATATTATCTACACATATCATGGATGAATCCGGTGCCGGTGAGGTTGGGATAAAAATTGATCAAACCTTAACACAGGATGCAACCGGTACCATGGCATACCTGCAACTTGAGGCTCTCGGTGTCGACAGGGTTAAGACCGAGCTGTCGGTCGCCTATATCGATCACAATACTCTGCAAGGAGATTTTAAAAACGCCGACGACCATGAATATATCAGAACCGTGGCAAAAAAGTATGGCGTTGTCTATTCACGCCCCGGAAACGGAATTTGCCATCAGCTTCACCTTGAGAAGTATGCAAAGCCAGGCAAAACATTAATAGGAAGTGACAGCCACACTCCCACCGCAGGAGGCCTCGCAAGTCTTGCCTTTGGTGCCGGTGGTCTTGATGTTGCACTTGCCATGGCGGGAAGGGCGTACTACATACCTTCGCCTAAAAGCATATACGTTAACCTTTTGGGAAAACTTAATGAGGGGGTTTCGGCAAAGGATGTTATACTTAAACTGCTCTCGATACTGACGGTTAAAGGTGGCGTTTCTCATATAATTGAATACGGCGGTGAGGGTGTAAAAAATCTATCGGTACCACAACGTGCAACCATCACCAACATGGGAGCAGAGCTTGGTGCTACCACTTCGGTATTCCCGAGCGACGAGAAAACAAAAGAGTTTTTGGCGGCAATGGGACGAGAGGGCGATTATATTCCGCTTTCTGCTGACGATGATGCCGAGTATGCAAGGATTGTGGATATTAATCTTGATGAGCTGGTACCGCTTGCAGCATGTCCGCATTCTCCCGATAATATTAAACCTGTATCCGAATTATCCGATGTTAAGGTTCAACAGGTTTGCATAGGTAGCTGTACAAACTCAAGCCTTGCAGATTTGATTGCTGCGGCAAGAATTTTAGACGGTAAAACTCTACCCCCGGAGGTAAGTTTATCAATATCACCGGGAAGCCGCATGATTCTGCAAAAACTCATCGAGTGTGGTGCGGCACAGAAAATACTTTCGTCCGGAGCTAGACTCTTAGAATGTGCTTGCGGTCCTTGTATTGGCATGGGTTTTGCGCCTCAGGGTGGTGGCGTAAGCCTTCGTACTTTTAACCGCAATTTTTTAGGTCGTACGGGAACAAAGGACGCACAGGTTTATCTCGTCAGCCCGGAAACCGCAGCTGCAAGTGCGATTGCAGGGTATATTAAATCGGCTACTTCGGATGACTTTGCACCGGAAATTGACATTTGTGGCGGATATGATTTAAACGACAATATGTTTGTTAAGCCTGCAAACAGTAGTGATGGAGTAGAAATAATTCGCGGTGTTAATATTCAACCGCTACCGGTTTGTCCACCTATGCCAAACGAGATGGAACTTCCGGTATCATTAAAGGTCGGTGATGACATTACAACCGATCACATAATGCCTGCGGGTGCCGAAATATTGCCTTTCCGTTCCAACATTCCCTACCTGTCACGATATTGCTTTAGGGTTTGTGATGAGCAGTTCCCCGAGCGTGCTAAATCTCTTGGAAACAGTACAATAATAGGGGGATCTAACTATGGACAGGGCTCCTCGCGTGAACATGCGGCACTGGTTCCACTATACCTTGGTGTAAGGGTAGTAATATCAAAAAGCTTTGCGAGGATACACACGGCAAACCTAATTAATAATGGTATTTTACCGCTAACCTTCAAAAATGCAGAGGATTATGATCGCATAAAGGAAGGCGATACAATAAAATTATTTGACATTTTAAATGGTCTTGAAACCGGAATTGTTAAGGCGAATGTAGAAGGAAATGATATAGAGATGATTGTATCACTTTCGGAAAGAGGACGTGATATAATAAAAAAAGGCGGAGTGCTTAGGTCGTAAAACAGGAGGAAATGACATGATGAACATAGAGCAGGCAACAGAAAAATTTAAGGAACTTTTGCTACAACAACAAAAAAGAGCACAGGGCATGAACGATGCCGAATTTGTGGACTATGCAAAGCTTGAAAGCATTATAATCGGTGTATGCGGAGGCGATGGAATAGGGCCTGTAATCACCAAAAAATCTGCTGAAATTCTTGAGTTTATGTTGGCAGATGAGGTGAAATCCGGCAAGGTTAAATTTGTAGATATTGACGGTCTGACGATAGAAAATCGCATTGAAAAAAATGCCGCAATTCCGACGGACGTTTTAGAGGATCTAAAGGCCTGCCATGTTATCCTTAAAGGACCGACCACCACACCGAGAGCAGGCGACGGAATGCCGAACATTGAAAGCGCCAATGTTGCTATGCGTAAGGAGCTGGATCTATTCGCAAATGTCCGACCGGTAAAGGTTCCGGATAAGGGAATAGACTGGACGTTTTTTCGTGAGAACACCGAGGGTGCTTATGCATTAGGTTCAAAAGGTGTTGCTGTTGAAGGTGGAATTTCTGTGGACTTTACCGTTACTACCGACGAGGGTACACGAAGAATTGCCCGTGCCGCTTTTGAATATGCAAAGGCAAACGGTAAAAACAGAGTTTCGATAATAACAAAGGCAAATGTTATAAAGACGACCGACGGAAGGTTTCTTGAACTCAGCAATGAAATTGCATCGGAATATCCGGAAATTTCAACCGATGACTGGTACATCGATATTATGACAGCAAAGTTAGTTGACGAAAAGCGTCGCCGCGATTTTCAGGTGTTCGTGCTTCCGAATTTATATGGAGACATATTGACAGATGAAGCAGCAGAATTTCAGGGCGGAGTCGGAACTGCCGGCAGTGCAAATATCGGAAAACGTTATGCAATGTTTGAGGCAATTCACGGCAGTGCACCCCGTATGATGGCGGAAGGAAGGGGTGACTATGCTGATCCTTGCTCTATGCTACGTGCCTCGGTTATGCTTCTCTCGCATATCGGATATGCCGATAAGGCTAATAAGCTCGAAAAGGCTTTAGATGAGTGTATGTTTGGCGAGGCAAAACTAAAAATTACGGGTAGAGATACAGGTTGTAGCTGTCATGAATTTGCAGAGTATGTGAAAAGTAAGATAGATGGATAAGCATAATAAGATTTCGTTGCCGGTAATTAGGCGGTTGCCTCGTTACCTGCGCTATGTGAATATTTTGGAAGGTGCAGGGGTATCAAAGGTATCCTCACGTGAACTTGCGGATTTTTTGGGAACAACGGCAAGTCAGGTGAGGCAGGACTTTAACCTTTTTGGTGGACTTGGGAGGCAGGGGATAGGTTACCCGGTAGGGGAGCTGAAAAAAGAACTGGAAAATCTCATATATGCCGAAGCCCCACTTAACTGTGTTTTAATAGGTGCGGGAAGTCTTGGAAGCGCCATCACAAGATATCTGAAAAATGTTGCGAAAGGATACCGTTTAACTGCCGTTTTTGACAACGATGCCCGAAAAATCGGAGGAAAAATCGAAGAATTTACCTGTATGGATATAGTCGAAATATCGGAATACTGCAGAGCAAATACCGTTGATGTTGCTGTGTTGTGTGTGCCTACATCTGCGGCGGGGAAAATTGCCCCGACGCTTATCGAGTGTGGTATTATTAATTTTTGGAACTTTAGTCACTACAACCTTTCCACCCTCAGTGACGATATTAAGGTGGAAAATGTTCATATTAGGGAGTCGTTAGAAGCGTTAAGTTACAGGATAAAACATGAAAATAATTGAAAAAAGCACCATACTTTTGCCGGATATGGGAACAGATCTTTACAGCTATGCGGTAGTTGCGTGTGATCAGTTTACCAGCAACCCGGAATATTGGTCTGAGGTGGAGAGATTAGCTGAAAATAAGCCTTCTACAGCACATATTGTATTACCAGAAATATATCTAAACACAGAGCAGGAAAAACATCGGCTTCGTAATCTTTCCGAGCTTAGCAGAAGATATTCACAGCGTCTGTTAAACAGACGAATTGATGGTGCGATTGCGGTTGAGAGAACCCTTGCGGATGGTGCAGTACGCCGAGGTCTCGTTGTCTCGGTTGATTTAGATTGTTATGCGTTTGATGGTGGTAAGGCGGATATTTTACCGACCGAAAAAACTATACTGTCAAGGATACCGGCAAGATGTGAGGCGAGAAGGCTGTCAGCACTTGAGTGTCCCCATATAATAATGTTGCTTGATAATCCGGGAAAAGATATAATAGAACCTCTTTTTGACCTTGAACTGCCACTGCTATATACGACACGCCTTCAGCAGGGTGGGGGGAGCATTAAAGGATACGAGCTCAATAACGATGATGTCTTTTCTGACCTACAAAACAAGATTACTCGCCTATATGTAGGTGATGGAAACCATTCGCTTGCTGCAGCGAAGACCTTGTATGAGGAGCTGAAAAAGGAACTTGGGGAAAAAGAGGCGGCAAAACATCCCGCGAGATATTGTCTTGTTGAAATTGTTAACCTATATAGTGAAGCGCTTCCGGTGCTTCCGATACATCGTGTGCTCTTTTCCGTTTCGGAAGCGGATGTTATGACCTATTCCGGTGAGGTGTTGGGTAAAGGTGATGGTGTTTTATATATGTTGACCCCGTCAGGTGATCTCGAACTCAGCTATGATGAAAATAAATATCCGCTTGCTGTTTTAGCTGCTGATGCAGTTTGCGAGGCGGTAGCAATGCACCATAATCAGTCCGAGATAGACTACATCCACGGCGATGAGGAACTAAGAGAACTGTGCACAAATGCAATAGGCTTTTTGATGCCCACGCCGGATAAGTCACAGCTATTACCATATATAGAAAAAAACGGAGTCTTCCCTAAAAAATATTTTTCCCTCGGGCATGGAGCAGATAAAAGATATTACCTCGAATGTAGAAATATTATACAGCAAGGTTAGGAGTTGAAAATGTCCTTTTACGATGATTTAATGACGAGCTACAACAGCATAAAAAATCGCATTCCGTTTAAACCAAAATTTGCAATTGTTTTGGGAAGCGGCCTTGGAGATTTTGCTGACAGCCTTGATATGGTGTCAGCCATTCCTTACGGTGAAATAGAAGGGTTTCCGGTTTCGACCGCACCGGGGCATAAGGGTAGGTTTGTGTTTGCATACATTGATGGAATTCCGGTTGCAATAATGCAGGGACGAGTACACTTTTATGAGGGGTATTCGATGGATAAGGTTATACTACCGATAAGATTGTTAAAGCTAATGGGTGCTGATGTTCTGTTTTTAACAAATGCCGCAGGAGGCATAAACACGGATTTTTCTGTCGGAGATTTTATGATGATAAAGGATCATATAACCTCCTTTGCTCCTCCCGCACTTGTCGGTGAAAATGTTGTTGAGCTTGGTGAAAGGTTTCCGGACATGTCCGACGTGTACAAGCCTCAGCTACAGGACGCAATAAAGACTGCTTCGGAAAAGGTTAAGGTCGCTATTAAAGAGGGTGTGTATCTGCAGACATACGGTCCTGCATACGAAACACCTGCTGAGATAAAAATGTTTACCATGCTTGGTGCAGATGCCGTAGGGATGAGTACTGCATGTGAGGCGACAGCGGCAAATCATGCCGGAATGAATGTGTGCGGAATATCCTGTATAACAAATGCCGCAAGCGGACTATCCGACGTGAAGTTGTCGGCAGAGGAGGTAAATACCACCGCACAGATGGTTGCAGGAAGCTTTGCAAAACTAATAAAGGCTTCTGTTATTGAAATTAATAAAGTCGTTGGAGAATAATGAGAACAAAATTTTTTGATACCGCAAAAATTACAATAAAGGGAGGAAAGGGCGGAGATGGTGCCGTTTCCTTTCGTCGTGAGAAGTATGTTGCCGCAGGAGGTCCTGACGGTGGCGACGGAGGACATGGGGGAAGCATTTACTTTGTTGTAGATGACAACCTTTCCAGCCTTTTGGATTTTAGATACAAAAAAAGTTATCAGGCACAAAACGGTGAGCCCGGTGCCGGTAAAAACATGTATGGAAAAAGTGGTGTAGACACCGTGATACGTGTGCCGAGAGGTACAATTTTAAAAGAGGCAAATACCGGCCACCTTATTGCCGACATATCGTCCGACGAACCGATTTTAATTGCAAAAGGTGGCAAAGGCGGGCTTGGTAATCAACACTTTGCTACACCTACAAGGCAGGTTCCGAACTTTGCAAAGCCGGGTAGAGAAGGCGAGAGTTTTGATGTTGTTTTAGAGCTAATGCTTATAGCCGACGTTGGCCTGCTTGGTTTTCCCAATGTTGGAAAATCAACCTTATTATCGGTTGTTTCTGCCGCAAAACCTAAGATTGCAAACTATCATTTTACAACATTGATACCATCTCTCGGCGTTGTAAGAGTTTCTGAGGAGGCGAGTTTTGTCGTTGCCGACATACCGGGAATTATTGAGGGAGCATCGGAAGGAATAGGTCTCGGACATGACTTTTTAAGGCATACCGAACGTTGCCGATTGCTTTGGCATATTGTTGACACATCTTCGATTGAAGGAAGGGACCCGATCGAGGATTATGAGATACTAAACAACGAGCTAATAAAGTTTTCAGAAAGACTATCGCAACGTCCACAAATTCTTGTGGGTGGTAAATCCGACATAGCCTCGGAGGAACAGAAGCAACGTTTATTGGATTTTGCAAAGGAAAAGGACATTCCGGTGTTTTTTATAAGCGGTGCCACACGTCAGGGAGTTAAAGAGCTTGTAAGTCACTCCTTTCATGCATTAGCAGACATTGAAAGTCCGGATATCGATATTCCCAAATATGTTCCGCCTGAACCACCTCCTCTGCGCGCTTTTGAGGTTAAACAGATTTCAGGAGATGAGTATAGTGTAGACGCTCCGTACCTCGAAAGACTTTTATCCGGCAGTGATGTGAGTGATTATTCCAACCTTCAGCACTTTAGTAATGTGATGATAGAAACCGGAATAATTGATGAGCTGAGAAAGCTCGGTGCAACAGAGGGTGACACCGTATATATCGGTGACTGGGCGTTCGATTTTGTCGAGTAAAAGGTGTTAATACAGATGAAGAGTGATTTCAATCCGATTTCCTGCTCACCAAATGTTCTCGCATATATCGGCGATGCCGTGCTTGAGTTATATATGCGTGAATCGCTGGTAAAGAATGGCGTTTCAAAACTTTCGGAGCTTCACAAGCTTACAACTGATATGGTTAGCGCAAAGGGTCAGTCTAGGGCATATGAAAGGTTGCTGAATGTTCTGAGCGAGGAGGAACTCGCCGCCATGAAACGCGGAAGAAATACTGATAGCGGTGCTGTTCCGAAAAATGCAACGGTGCAGGAGTATAGAGCTGCTACCGGTGTAGAGTGTTTGATAGGCTGGCTTTATCTGCGTGGTGACAAGGATAGACTCAATGAAATACTCGACATATGCACCAATCATTGACGTTTTTGCATAGCATTTTGTGATTTCAGCCAAAATGCTATGTTTTTTTTGTGAACTTTTATTAATTGGTTGACGCTTTAAACAAAATTAGATATAATGTTTATAAAGAGTGGACGAAATTCACATAATAATTGTATTGTCCGATGGGGAGTAATAATGAAATATGAATTCGATATAGCAATTATCGGTGCAGGTAGTGGGGGATTAGTGGTTGCCTCGGGAGCGGCCGGACTCGGTGCTAAGGTTCTGTTGATAGAAGGTCGTAAGATGGGAGGAGATTGTTTAAACTATGGCTGTGTGCCAAGTAAAACATTCTTGAAGTCGGCACATCTAGCACGTCAAATGAGAAAATCGGGCGATTACGGCATAGATGATGCCGGCTTTAAGGTCTCGCTATCTAAGGTTATGGGTCGTGTAGAGCAGGTGATATCCGAGATTGCTCCTCACGATTCGGTTGATAGATTTGAATCGCTTGGTGTTACCGTAAAGATTGGTTTCGGCAGGCTGTTGTCTGAGCATGAAATATCTGTTAACGACGAGATATTTACAACAAAAAAAATTGTGATAGCAACCGGCTCAACCGCAGCTGTTCCGAACATTAACGGCTTGAACAAGGTGAAATACTACACAAACGAATCAATTTTCGATTTAAAGAAGCTGCCTAATGATTTGATCATACTCGGTAGCGGTGTTATAGGCCTTGAGTTGGGACAAGGCTTTGCAAATCTTGGTAGCAAGGTACATATGATATCACGTTCCGGTAATTTGTTTACAAAGGATGAACCCGAGGTCGGTGACATAATGAAAAAGGCGATTACCGAAGATGGAGTGATACTTTATGAAGGTTACAGGACAACAGGTGTAGAACAACATGGAGATGGTGTAAAACTTTCTTTAAAAAGTGATGATGCCACACGTGACATATATGCCGATGCATTGCTTGTAGCGACCGGTAGAAAACCAAACACACAGGACATAGGGTTGGACGAGGCAGGTGTCTTTACCGATTCTAAAGGTTTTATCTATGTGGATGAATATATGCGCACCAACAAGAAAAATATTTATGCTTGCGGTGATGCATGTGGAGGATACATGTTTACCCATGCCGCAGGTTATGAAGCAGGCATGATTGTGCGAAATGCATTGATATTTCCGATGTTCAAAAAGAGTTATCATAACATATGTTGGTCAACCTTTACCATGCCGGAAGTGTCTCACGTAGGATTAACCGAGGCACAGGCTAAGGAAAAGGGGTGCTTTGGCTATGTTTACAGCAAGAATATAGCAGAAAATGATCGCTCTAAGGCACAGGACGATAGGATTGGTTTTGTAAAAATAATTCTTGACACTAAAAAACGTGTTATAGGCGCCACAATAGTGGGTGAATGTTCGGCAGAAATGTTGCCGGTTTTATCGTTGCTTATAAGCAAAAAGATGAAACTTAGCAGTCTGCTCTCGATTATATACCAATACCCGATACAGGGCGAGATACTGAAGTCAGTTGCCCTTGCCGACTATGTTAGCGGCGCAAAGGAGTGGCAACGTAATCTTCTAAAAATGATAGTAACAAGACAAATACGTTGGGGATTAACAGATATATGATAGACACAAATGCAAGAAAAAACTTTCAAAAAGGCTTTGATGAGCTTGCAAAAAAATCGGGACTAACTAGAATTCACCCCAACACGATTACTGTAGCCGCACTGGTAGTGGGTTTGTTGTCGGCGTTCTTTCTCGCAATAGGCAACACATTTGTTGCAGTAGTGCTTTTGTGGCTTTCCGGTCTGTTGGATGTTTTGGATGGTACGGTTGCACGACTGACCGGTAAAACATCACCTTTTGGTGCATATATGGACCTTGTTTTCGACCGAATGGTGGAGGCGGCTGTAATTATTGCATGCTATATCTATATGCCGCAGTTTGCATTGACTTATCTTTTGTTTTTTGCCGGTGCCATGTTTAACTTTTCCACCTTTATGCTTGCGGGTAGCCTTTTTAAAAACACCGGAAAAAAGAGCATGTATTATGATTTCGGGCTTGTTGAGCGAACAGAATCCTTTATATTTTTCAGCCTTATTATGATGTTCCCCAATTTTATTGTCTACACACTAAATATTTTTAACCTGCTTATGTTTATTACCGGAATCATAAGGATGCATAAAATTTACAAATACACAAAACATATTCAAACATTGGAGGGGTGAAATGAAAAAGATTATTATTGCGGCGGTTATCCTGATAGGGTTAGCCATTATCTTTAGAGATTACCTCAATGTCGACTACCTATTGGGTTTAATAGAGGCTGTAAGAGAAAATCCGTTTGCACCAATTATCTTTATCTTTGTATATGGCATCGCGGTGACATTTGCCGTTCCGGCATCAGCATTCACACTAATTTCAGGTCCATTGTTCGGGTTTTGGCCTGGACTGTTGCTTACGGTGATAGCAAGTAATCTTGGATGTCATATCTCATTCGGGCTATCTAAACTGCTTGGCAAGGATATTATCGGCAGGTATGTGAAATCGGGTAGCTTTATCGAAAGTGCTACAAAAAAAGCTCAGGACAACGGTTTTGTTTTTATGATGTACATACGGCTTATTCCATTGTTTCCGTTTGCAGCTGTCAACTATCTGAGCGGAATATTAAATATTAAGTACAAACACTATGCCTTGGCTACATTTTTAGGTATGCTTCCCGGTAGCTTTGTATACGTATATCTGGGGTATTCCGCATCCAATATTCAGGATAACCCGATTGGCTTGATAATCTCCATACTAACCTTAATTCTGTTTACGGTTATTGTTACACTGGTAAAAAAGCGTAGCGAAAAAAAGGAAAAGGCGACTGAGGCGGCAGCAACGATAGCAACAAATTGACATAATACGTAAACAATGATATAATATCCTACAGAGAATTACTATAAACTGCATGAGTGAAATTTTATCTTCATGCAGTTTAATCTATGTTATACATTTGGAGACGGAATGACAAAAAACAGCCTTCTTGAGGGAAACACTTTTAAGTCCTTGATTGGATTTACCTTGCCAATAATGCTTGCACTCATTTTGCAGATTACATACTCAACGGTTGATATGTTGATAGTCGGTAATTTTTCTACCGTAGAGGCGGTATCGGCAGTGTCTACCGGAAGCCAGTTGATTAATACAATAACCTCACTTTGCGCCGGACTCGCCACCGGAACAACAATTCTTGTCGGTCGAAAGATAGGGCAGGGAAGAGGCAATGAAAACACGGCAATAATCGGCAACTCTATATTAATATTTATGCTGTTGGCATTAATTATTATCACCATTTTGATAATGTTCAATAATGATATTCTCGGACTGCTAAACACACCCGAAGAGGCATTAGAAGAGACCGGCAGATATATTTTTTATTGCTCAATCGGAATTCCGATGATATTTATGTACAATATTTTAAGCAGTATATTTAGAGGTCTCGGCGATTCAAAGACAGCGCTGTATACGGTTGGAATAGCATGTATTGTCAACATAGTAGGTGATCTGCTGCTTGTAGGTGTATTCAACATGGGTGCGTCGGGTGCCGCTATTGCAACCGCTACAGCACAGACAATAAGCGTAGTACTGTCAATATTTATTGCAAACAGAAAACAGCTAATAATTTTTAGCATTGGCATGTTTCGACCACAGCTGATATACATAAAACAGACACTTAAGCTTGGTATCCCGATTGCATTGCAAAGTGTTTTAGTAAGCTTCTCATTTTTGGCAATCACGATAATAATTAATCAATTTGGCGTTGTATACTCTGCGGCTGTTGGACTGGTTGAAAAGATAATCGGGCTGGTGATGCTTGTTCCTATTTCATTTATGCAGTCAATTTCGGTGTTTGTTGCGCAAAATTCCGGTGCCGGTCAACACGAAAGAGCACGAACCGGAACGGTGATAAGCATATTAATTTCATTGTCTGTAAGCGTAATAACAGGTTATATATCTTTTTTTCACGGCGAACTTATAATAGGGATATTCAGCAACGATACATCCGTAATAAACACAGCAATACCATATCTACAGGCGTATGCGCTTGATGTGTTACTTGTATCTATAATGTTTAATGTTACCGGATATTTCAGCGGTTACGGTAAGACACTATTCGTGATGATACAGGGTGTTTTCGGTGCATTGGCAATAAGAATAACATTAGTGTATCTTTTTAGCTTGATAACGCCTACATCCCTGTTCCTGATTGGTCTGTCTACCCCCATAGCTACCTTTATACAAATCATAATGTGTATTGTCTATTATGTCTATCTGACGAGAAGCAAAACGCTATACTTAAATCTAACGCATTAAATTACTCACAAGCCTACTTATATGCTCCGGAGTACTTCCGCAACAGCCTCCGATATATACATTCCCAATATCCTCTATTCCTGCAAATTCTCTTGCAAAAAGCTCTGCATCTTCATAGCTAATGCCGTCCTCTGAAACTTGTGGTTTGCCGGCATTAGGCTTGAAAATAATCGGCAAGTCGGTTATTTTTCTGAACTCTCTTGCTATCGGCAGTGATTTTTCCGGCTCCATAGAGCAGTTAAGCCCTATTGCGGCAAGAGGGTACTTAGAAAGCCTTTCTATCATTTGCTCTACCGAATTACCCATAATAGTTTTTCCTACCTCGGTAAAGCTCATAGAGCAGAGTAAAGGGACATTGTATTTGAGCGTCTGTTTAACCGCAATTTCAAGCATCTCTAAATCCATGAAGGTTTCAAAAAATATATAATCAGGGTTTACTGCAATGCCTGCTGCAATTATTTCGGCGTATTGTTCGCAGCATTCCTCCTCGGTAAGGTCACCGTAGGGCTCCAACAGCTCGGATAAGGGTCCGATGTCAAAGGCAACCTTAACAGAGCTAACCTCGACTGCCTGCTTAGCAATGCTCACCCCGCTTCTCACAAGATCACTTACCGAGTATTCGCTTTTTGCATAGCAGTTTGCACTGAATGTGTTGCTACATATAATGTCAGAGCCTGCGGCAATGTATTTTTTGTGAAGATCCATAACACGCTCCGGCGCTACAATATTAAGCTCAGACACCACATCTACGCCCTTTTCCATAAGGTTGCTTCCGAGTGCACCGTCTAAATAAACAAATGACATATTAATAATCTCCTATAAAATTTACTGCGAGACAGAATTAATCCGTCTCGCAGTGCTATTGTTATCGAATTCTGCTACCGCAGGGCAGATTGTCCGGTAAAAATAATACCGTTACATCATTGTCGCCGTTGGCATTAACGCTGTCAGCGGCTAAAATCATTCCTTCGCTGATAACACCGCGTAACTTTGCAGGTTTAAGGTTTGCTACAAGTGCAATCTTTTTGCCTATAAGTTGCTCTGCATCATAGTATTCGGCTATTCCGGAAACAACCGTCCTATCACGTTCGCCATCAAAAAGGGTAAGCTTTAACAGTTTATCTGCTCCCTTAACCCTTTCACATGCCTTAATTTCGGCACAGATAAGCAGGCAGCTCATAAAGTCCTCATATCCTATCTCGCCAACCTCTACAGCTGCTTTTACCTTTTCCGGTTTAGCCTCCTTCTTCGGCTCTTCTTTTTTTGGTTGCAATGCCTCGAGTGCCTCCAACTCCTTTTCTATGTCAATTCTTGGGAAAAGCGCCGGAATCTGTTTTACCGAAAAGTCGGCAGGTAGTTTTTCGGTAATTCCCTCATAACAACCGGATTTATCCTGTGGTGTAAGCGATAACGCCTCTAACATTTTAACCGATGCTTCCGGTATAAATGGGGTTATGAGTATTGCTACATGACGCAGAGCTTCACCGAGGTTGTATAATACCCTTGCAAGTCTCGGTCGATTTGACTCCTCCTTTGCAAGTGCCCAGGGAGCCGTTCTGTCGATATAGCGATTAGCACTGCCCACAACTTCAAAAATAGCTGAAAGTGCGGCTGGTGTGTCGTATTTCTCCATCTCGGTGGCAACCTTTGCCACAACATTTGCGGTTTTTTCCAGCAATTCGGCATCCTCCTCACCGGACAGCTGTTCGGTGGGCAGGGTTCCGTTAAAATATTTAATCTGCATTGACACGGTGCGAGATAAAAGATTGCCGAGGTCATTTGCCAAATCCTGATTAATTCTTCCGAACAATGCCTCGTTAGAAAACTCGCCATCATTGCCGAAAGGAACATCCCTTAATAAGAAATACCGTATAGCATCTACCGAGTAGCGGTCACAGAGGATAACGGGGTCTATTATATTGCCTTTAGACTTGCTCATCTTGCCGCCCGAGAACAAAAGCCAACCGTGTGCATAAACCTGTTTTGGCATGGGAAGATCAAGTGCCATCAGTATAGAAGGCCAGATAACGGCGTGAAATCTCAGTATCTCTTTAGCCATTAGATGAAGGTCTGCCGGCCAGTAGCGGTCATAATCGTTATACTTCTCATTCTCATAGCCGAGGGCATTGATATAGTTTGTAAGTGCATCAATCCACACATATACGGTGTGGTCGGGATCAAAATCGACCGGAACACCCCAGCTTACCGAGGTTCTGGAAACACAGAGATCGTTAAGTCCCTGTTTGATAAAAGAGATCATCTCATTTTTACGTGTTTCGGGCTGAATAAAATCAGGTCTCTCCTCATAAAGGGCAAGCAAGCGGTCGGCATATTTTGATTGACGGAAGAAATATGCCTCCTCGCTCTCGAGCGTAACCTCACCACCACAGTCGGGACATTTTTCCTCTGTTAGTTGAGTTTTGGTCCAAAAACTCTCGCAAGGTTTACAGTAGTGTCCCTCGTATTTATCCTTATAGATGTCACCGCTGTCATATAACTTTTTAAATATTTTTTGCACCGACTCCTCATGGTATTCGTCGGTAGTACGGATAAAACGGTCGTAGCTGACATTCATCAGCTCCCACAAACTTTTTATGCCAACGACAATTTCGTCGACATATTGTTTAGGTGTTACACCTTTTTCCGCTGCTTTATCCTCAATCTTTTTACCATGCTCGTCGGTACCGGTCAAAAAGATGACATCTTTACCACACATACGGTTATATCTTGCTAAAGCATCGGCGATAACCGTAGAATAAGCGTGGCCGATATGAAGTTTATCGGAGGGGTAATATATGGGTGTTGTAATATAAAATTTTTCTCTCATAACTATGACAATTCCTTTCCGGTCTTACTTCCCATCAGCTTGACAAGCACGGCCTTTTGGGCATGTAAGCGATTTTCCGCCTCATCAAAGATTTCCTCTGAATGTTCCTCGAAAATCTTGGCAGTTATCTCCTCTTCACGGTGGGCAGGCAGACAGTGCTGTACCATGGCATCAGGCTTTGCAACCGCCATCAAATCGTCGTTTATCTGGTATCCGACAAATGCCTTTCTGCGCTGTTCGGCTTCGCCCTCCTGACCCATGGATGCCCATACATCTGTTATCACGACATCGGCATCCTTTGCGGCCTCCATCGGGCTATGAGAATAGCTGAAACAATCATAAGATTTTGCAAATTCCATAACATCCTTTGCAGGCTCATATCCGGCAGGTGTAGCAATGCTCACCGACATACCAACCTTTAAACCTCCAACAATAAGTGAGTTTGCCATGTTGTTTCCATCGCCAATATAACACATCTTTAGCCCCTCAAGGTGCCCCTTGTGCTCACGTATAGTCATTAGATCGGCAAGAATCTGGCAGGGGTGGCAATAGTCGGTAAGTCCGTTAATAATTGGTATGCTTCCGTGCTCTGCAAGCTGCTCAACCTCCGACTGCTCGAAGGTTCTTATCATAATGCCGTTTAGGTAGCGGGAGAGAACCCGCGCGGTATCGCAAACCGGTTCACCGCGGCCTATCTGCAGATCATTTGATGACAGGAATAATGCTGCCCCACCAAGCTGATACATGCCTACCTCAAAAGAAACCCTTGTACGTGTGGATGATTTTTGAAATATCATGCCGAGGGTTTTTCCTTCGAGATGACGGTGCGGAAGACCGTGCATCTGTTGATATTTCAGCTGGTCGGCAAGATTGAGTATATCGATTATCTCCTCGCCCGAAAGATCTCCGAGCTTTAATAGATGTTCCATTATAAAATCCTTTCTGTTAGTGTGACAGTAGTTCCTCAACAATATCAAGACCTTTGTCTATAGTTTCGATTGAAATGTTAAGCGGCGGCAGCATTCGTAGCTTATCCTTAGCGGTTAGTAGCAATATGCCCTTTTCGATTCCTGCCTTAACTATGTCACTGGCAATCAATGGCGAAATGTCGACGCCTATCATCATGCCAAGACCGTCCACTGCATTTACATTTTTCATTGCAAGAAGACGTTTTTTTATGTGCTCGCCCTTAGCGGAAACTTCTGCAAGAATCTTATCGTCTATGCTGTTAACGGTATACAGTGCGGCGGCGGCGGAAATCGGATTACCTCCAAAGGTGGAACCATGTGTTCCTGCCGAGAGCACGGTCGACGTTTTTTCGTTAAATAGAACTCCACCTATCGGAAGTCCTCCTCCAAGCCCTTTGGCAATGGTGGTGATATCCGGCAGGATGTTATAGTGCTGTGATGCTAAAAGTTTACCGGTTCGTCCTATTCCGGTCTGAACCTCGTCTGCAACTAAAAGTATATCCTTTTCGGAACACTTCGCAACTATAAAATCAATAAATTGATTATCAAGACTTATGACTCCGCCTTCGCCCAACACAAACTCAATCATTATTGCACAGGTTTTGTCGGTTATTGCTGCATTTAGTGCTTCGATATCGCCGACCGGGCAGTGGGAAAAGCCTTCGGTAAAGGGAAAGAAATAGTTGTGAAAGCTATCCTGTCCGGTAGCCGCAAGCGTGGTTACCGTTCGTCCGTGAAAGGAATTGACCAGTGTAATTATCTCGTTACGTCCCTCACCGTACTTATCAAAGGAATATTTTCTGGCGGCCTTAATTGCCCCTTCGTTAGCCTCGGCACCGGAGTTTGCATAAAAGATGTTGGTGTACCCTGTACGCTCGCAAAGTGTTTTTGCAAGTTCAACACCGGGTAGGGTATAGTAGAGATTTGAGGTGTGGTTTAGCTTTGCGGCCTGCTCGGAAACAGCCTTTGACCAACCTTCATCACAAAAACCAAGGCTGTTAACGCCAATTCCGGTGGTAAAATCGATATATTCCTTACCGTCGATATCATAGCACAGCGACCCCTTACCACTTGTTATACAGAGCGGATATCTAGCATAGGTAGCTGTAACTGATTCGTCGTAAGAATTTTTTATATTATCAAGTGTCATAATTACTCCCTACATTCATTATGTTAATAAAACATGGTTCCGCTTCCCTTATCGGACAAAATTTCGATAAGTATTGCGTGCTTCTCTCGTCCATCCAGTATAAAGGTTCTATTCACTCCTCGTCGAACAGCCTCGACACAGCAGTCGACCTTCGGTATCATACCACCGGATATTATGCCCTTTTTCACAAGATGCGGAACCTCGCTTACGCTTACCTCGGGAATAAGTGTTCCCTCGTCGTTCCTATCCTTTAAGAGTCCTTTAATATCCGTCATAAGTATTAGACTTTCCGCCTTTAATGCCGATGCAATACGTGATGCAGCCGTATCGGCATTGATGTTATATACATTACCATCGGCATCGCCTGCTACCGTTGCAACTACCGGTATATATCCACAGTCAAGCGCATCGGTAATCGATTCAACGTTGACGTCGGTTATCTCGCCTACAAATCCAAGATCGGATTGCCCTTTAAGTTTTTTTGCAGTCAGCATTCCGCCATCAAGACCGCATATACCAAGAGCCTTTCCACCGCTACGACCGAGTAAAAAAACTAACTCCTTGCTGAGTTTACCGGCGAGAACCATCTGAACAACCTCGGCAGTTTCCTTATCGGTATATCGCAACCCGTCGACAAATCGACTTTCTATCTGCATTCGTTTTAAAGTTTCGGTAATTTCCGGACCACCACCGTGAACAAGTACAATCCTTATACCCATTAGTGACAGAAGGATAATATCGTCCATAACTGCTGCCTTAAGTTCGGGGGAGGTCATTGCGTTGCCACCATATTTTATTACAACGGTTTTTCCTCTGTAACGTTGTATATAGGGCAGTGCCTCTATAAGTATCTGAGCCCTGTCCTTATCACTTATTATCATATTTATGTCCCCCATTATGAGCGATAATCGCCGTTGATTTTTACATAGTCGTAGCTAAGGTCACATCCCCATGCTGTCGCAAAGCCATCGCCGTCTCCAAGAGAAATCTCAATTCGTATTTCGTCACTTGATAGAACTTCCGAGGCCTTTTCCTCTGAAAAATCAATACCGGAACCGTTTTCACAAACCTTTATTGAGCCACGCTCACTCTTTAACTCTACTGCGACATGGCTTATATCAAACTCTGCTTCGGCGTAGCCAATAGCACAAAGAATACGTCCCCAGTTTGCATCTTCGCCAAACATAGCCGCCTTAAAAAGGCTGGAGGTTATTACCGATTTTGAAACGAGTCGTGCAACCTGTTTCGTTGGTGCACCTGTTACACTGCACTCAAGTAGCTTGGTTGCTCCCTCACCGTCACCGGCTACCATACGGCATAGATGCGTACAAACCATTAGCAGTGCACGATAAAAAACACTGTAATTATCGTCTTCAATCTCTATTGTCGTGATACCGGAGGCACCGTTTGCAAGCACCGATACCATGTCGTTTGTTGAGGTGTCGCCATCTACACTTACCATGTTAAAGCTGTCATTAACACTCGCAGTAAGCGCTTTTTGTAGTAGGGTGGGGGATATAGAAACGTCGGTTGTGACAAAGCACAGCATGGTCGCCATATTTGGGTGAATCATACCACTACCCTTCGCAATTCCACCTATTCTGCAACGTTTACCGGATATGGAAAACTCCACCGCAATCTCCTTTTTTACAAGGTCGGTGGTCAATATTGCCTCGGCGGCCTTTTCGTCTGTTTCACTTAGCTCGTTAACAAGATTTGGAAGAGTGTTGATAATGGCATCCACATCAAGTGGTTGACCTATCACCCCGGTAGAGGCGACAATTATGTCGGTGCTGTCAACCTTGAGCTCCTTCGCTAGCTTGTCACAGGTTAGCTCTGCTTTTTCAATTCCGTCGGAGTTGCAGGTGTTTGCATTGCCACTGTTACAGATGATTGCATGGGCATACCCGTCTGCAATATTATTCTTTGTTACGGTTATTGGTGCACCTACAACCTTATTTTGGGTGTACACCGAGGCAGCACTACAGCGTGTTTTACTGTAAATCAGTGCCAAATCAAGCTTACTCTTGTTTTTTCTTATACCACAATGAATGCCGGAGGCGGCAAACCCGGAAGCTGCACAAACTCCCCCTGCTATCTTTTTAATATCCATTTATAATCCATTCCTTTCCTTTTAGAAGGCCGGCGGTACAATGCAAAGGCCTTCCGTTTCGTCCATATTAAGCATTAGATTCATGTTTTGAATTGCCTGGCCGGCGGCACCCTTGACCATATTATCAATGGCCGAGGCTATAATAACCCGGCCGCATCGTCGGTCGTAATGGATTGAAATATCACAATAGTTAGAGTATTTAACAGCCTTTATGCAGGCGGTATTACCCTTTTCAAGCACCCTGACAAATGGTGCGTTTTTATAAAAATCACGGTACAGTTCATAAACCTTTTCCTCGTTCATATCGGTGAGAAGGTTTGCATATATTGTAGACAAGATACCACGATTAACCGGAAGAAGATGAGGAACAAAGGTGACCTTAATTTCCTCACCACCGAGTTCAGAAAGTGTCTGCTCAATTTCAGGTGTGTGGCGATGCTGTGCCACCTTGTAGGGTGCAAAATTTTCGTTGCACTCCGGAAAATGAGTCGTCTCACTCAGCCCACGTCCTGCACCGGTGGTTCCGCTTTTAGAATCAATAATTATGTCATTTCTTATCAGCTTGTTTTTTAAAAGAGGAGCTAAACCGAGTGCAACACTTGTGGGATAACATCCCGGGTTGGCGATTATCCTTGCCGACGCAATATCCGATGAATAAAGCTCGGAAAGTCCATATACAGCCTCGCTGTGAAGGTCAGAATATTTAAAAGGCAGGTTGTACCACTCTTTAAAATTCTCTTCGTTTTTTAGGCGGAAGTCGGCTCCGAGATCGATAAATCTGCAACCCTTGTCGACACATTTTTTTGCTATTTCTTCACACAGTCCGTGCGGAAGTGAGGCGAAAACAACATCGCTTTTTTCGATAACCGTATCCTCATCACAGAGCAGTTCATCAGCATGACCGAGGTAGGATGGGTAAATCGATGACAGAGGTTTGCCTTCAAAGCTTACCGACGACATCGCTACAATTTTTGTTTTTTTATGACATAGTAATAGCCTGACAAGCTCTGCACCTGCATAGCCGGAAGCACCAATAATTCCTACCTTAACCATTTTTATACTCCGATAATCTATCATAAATATCATTCAAAGAGACCTTAACCGCCTCCGGTGCCGGTCCGCCGAGAACATTTCTCACCATCACGCATCGTTCTAAGTTAATAGCATCATAAATATCATTGTCAAATAATGTGCTTGCCTCGGAATACTCATCAAGCGTGAGGGTTTCCAAGGTTTTATCATCACTAATACATCGTGCAACAAGGGAGCCAACCACCTTATATGCATCACGAAACGGCATACCCTTACCGACAAGGTAGTCGGCACAATCGGTAGCGTTAATAAAACCCTTCGCCGCTGCCGCACGCATATTATTCGGTAAAATTCGCATGGTCTCCACCATAGGAGTAAAAGCCTCAAGGCAGGAGGTTACCGTATCAACAGCATCGAAAACAGCCTCCTTATCCTCCTGCATGTCCTTATTGTATGCAAGTGGTGTACCCTTTAGCATGGTAAGTATCGATACCAAATCTCCTACCACACGTCCACTTTTGCCACGAACCAGCTCGGCAATATCGGGGTTTTTCTTTTGTGGCATAATTGAGGAGCCGGTAGAAAATCTGTCGTCCAGTTCGATATATTTAAACTCGTGTGAACACCAAAGAATAATTTCTTCACAAAATCTGGAAAGATGAATCATAACCGTCGAGAGTGTAGAGCATAGCTCAATGCAGTAGTCACGGTCGGAAACACCGTCAAGGCTGTTGCCGCAAGGACGGTCAAATCCGAGCATTTTAGCTGTTTTAAAACGGTCTATGTCATAACCTGTCGAGGCAAGTGCACCGCTTCCAAGCGGACATTCATTCATTCTTGTGCTACAGTCCCTCAGTCGTGACAAATCACGTAAAAACATATAGCAGTATGCAGATAGGTGATGTGCAAATGTTATCGGCTGTGCTCGTTGTAGATGTGTATAGCCGGACATAACCGTTTCGGTGTGGTTATTAGCAACTGCTACAAGAACCTCAACCAGCTCGATCAACATATTGTTGGTGACAGAAATCCTGTCTCTCAGATACAATCTTAAATCGACTGCAACCTGGTCATTTCGACTTCTCGCAGTGTGTAGTCGCTTTCCGGCATCACCGATACGCTCGGTTAGCTCTGCCTCGATAAACATATGAATATCTTCGGCAACGGTAACGTCGTCACCAAATCTGAGAACGTCGTTATTAATATCGCAGAGAATATCATTTAAACCTTTAAAGATTGCGGTATAATCATCCGAGCTGATTATACCGCAGTCACAAAGCATTTTCGCATGGGCAAGCGAACCTTCAATGTCCTGCTTATAAAGCCGGCAATCAAAGGGTAGTGAGGAGTTAAAGTCATTAAGTCTTTTGTCTACATCGCCATCGGTACGACCTGCCCATAATTTCATATAAATTTCCCTATCTATTTCTTTAAATTGCGTTTTGCGTCCAGTCTTGCTTTAACCTGTAGCGGAAGTCCGAAAAGATTAATAAATCCTTCGCTGTCCTGCTGGTTGTAAACCTCCTCTTCTCCGAAGGTTGCAACCTCCTCATCGTAGAGGGTGTAGGGGCTGGTTACTGAGGATAAAATCATGTTGCCCTTGTAAAGCTTTATCTTAACCTCACCTGTTACCGTCTCCTGCGTCTTGTCAACAAATGCACTCAAAGCTTCACGCAGAGGTGTAAACCACTGACCATCATAAACAATTTCGGCAAACTTATGGGAAAGTAACATTTTATAGTGCTGTGTAGCTTTGTCGAGACAGAGGGTCTCAAGCGCCTCATGAGCACGGTATAAAATCGTTCCGCCCGGAGTTTCATACACGCCACGGGATTTCATTCCAACAAGGCGGTTTTCGACAATATCTTCGATACCTATACCGTTAGCACCGCCAAGCTCGTTTAGCTTTTCGACGAGTGTTACCGAGTCATATTCAATGCCGTCTATCGACACCGGTATACCCTGCTCAAACCCTACCGTCACATATGTAGGTTTATCGGGTGCTTTTTCCGGCGATACGCCCATCTCAAGAATTTTATCAAACATTGGTTCATTTGCCGGATCCTCAAGATCCATTCCCTCATGGGAGAGATGCCAAAGGTTTTTGTCTTTTGAATAGTTGGTTTCACGGTTGATTTTTAGCGGAATATTATGCTTTTCTGCATAATCTATCTCATCGTCGCGACTTTTAAACTCCCATGTTCTCCATGGGGCAATAATTCCCATTTCGGGAGCAAATGCTTTTATTGTAAGTTCAAAACGCACCTGGTCGTTACCCTTACCGGTACAACCGTGTGCAATGGCATCGGCACCTTCTTTTAGTGCAATCTCGACTATACGTTTTGCGATTATGGGGCGTGCAAAGGAAGTTCCGAGCAGGTAACGTCCCTCATATACAGCGCCTGCTTTAAGAGTCGGGTAGATAAAATCTTCCACAAACTCCTTTTTAAGATCCTCTATGTATAATTTTGAGGCACCGGTTTGGATTGCTTTTTCCTCTAAACCGTCAAGTTCGGTTCCCTGACCGACATCACCGGAAACAGCGATAACCTCACAGTTATCATAATTTTCTTTAAGCCAAGGAATAATAACCGATGTATCAAGACCACCGGAATACGCAAGAACAACCTTTTTATACTTCTTCATAGCTACCTCTTTATAATGCCTTAGCGATTATTATACCATATTTATCATAAAATGACAATACTACACAGCCATATTTTACATATATAACAGCAAAATCCCCAAAAAAAGCTTGAGGATTTTGGTAATATGCTATTTAGCTGTAACATTTTTTGCTTGTTTCTTTTAGCTTATCGACGTTACATCCTATAACCATGTGCTTCCGGATAGTGTGAACACTAAGTCCTTTGCTTCTCGCAACCTTCCCTCATGGTGTAGGAAAAATAGAATCATCAGGGAAGATCCTTCTCTGAAAATATTTTATCTGTGGCCTCTTCGGCAAACTGCTTGTTATAAAGGTCGGCATAGTAACCACCTTTTTTTAGTAGCTCCTTGTTGCTTCCCTTTTCAATTATTTTTCCGTTTTTGACAACCAGTATGATGTCTGCCTTACGGATTGTGGAAAGGCGGTGCGCAATAAGAAATGAAGTCCTGGAACCTATTAGCGTTGCAATTGCCTCCTGAATAAGTTCCTCGGTGTGAGTGTCTATAGAAGAAGTAGCCTCGTCAAGTACAAAAATTGCAGGGTTTGCGATGATTGCCCTTGCAAATGATATTAACTGCTTTTGTCCGGTGGAAAGGTAGCCACCTCCTTCGCCGACCTCGCTGTCGTATCCTTTCTCCATCGCAACAATGGTATCATGGATTTTAACAATTTTTGCAGCCGCAATGACATCTTCGTCGGTGGCATCTAGTCGACCATACCTTATGTTTTCTTTAATCGAGCCGGAAAATAGGTGAGGGCTTTGCAATACATAACCTATGTTACTATGTAACCATAGCTGACTGCGCTCGCGATAGTCGACGCCATCGATTAATATCTGGCCGGATGTGGGTTCATAAAATCGACAGGTTAGATTGACAAGTGTGGATTTTCCCGCACCGGTTTCTCCTACAATCGCAACGGTTGTTCCCGCCGGTACATCAAGATTGAAATCCTCCAGAACATTTTCTATGCCGTCATGATACATGAAGGTGACATCTTTATATTTTATCTCACCTTTGAGGGGTTCCCAGTTTTCCATTTTTGGATTAAATGAATCGCCGTATCGCTCGATTACGTCATCCCTGTCGGTTATCATAGGTTTCTTTGAAAGAAGCTGTTCACAACGCTCAACATTTACCTGTGCCGCTATAAAATTTGAAAGTGTGCGGGCAAGCTGTTGCACCGGACTTGCTATTACCAGTGCATAATTAATGAATACCGCAAGTCCATCTACACCGAGATCTCCAAGTATGACAAGTTCACCACCATGTGTTATAACAAAAGCTACAGCAATCGAGGTTAATGCGGCAACTACCGGTATGTATGTTGCGGTAAGCATAACGGCATGTACCGAGCTGTCTCGCATCTCGGCGGTGGTTTTCATAAACTTGTTTAAATTCTTATGTTCTATAACGAGTGATTTAGAAGTCTTTGCACCGGTTATTCCTTCGTTGTACTCCCTTGTTATTTCTGCATTAACGTTTCTTACACGGCGGTTTGCCAAAAGGATTTTGTGTTGAAAAATGTAGGTGAAAATTGCTATGGGCGGCACCACCGAAACGACAAGCAATGCTAATCCCGAGTCGATATTGAACATCATTACAACATAGCCAATAATACAGGTTATACCCCAGGCAACATCAACAAGGCTCCATGCAAATATGGTGCCTATTCTCATGGTGTCACTCATGACCCTCGCAAGTATTGTTCCTACGGGTGTAGTGTTATAATAATCAAAACCGAGTTTTTGAAGGTGGGTGTAAAGCGCCGATTTTATGTCTCGTGAGATATACATTTCCACCTTTAATGCGGTTTTAGCCATCATAAATGTGGTGGTTGCTTGACATACAATTAGGATAACACACAGCAAAATAAACATCCCAAGCCCTTCAGTAGTGCCAGGGACTATAAACTGAGATACAGCAAATCCACTAATAAGCGGCATGGCAATATCTACCCCTGCTGCAATAAGCATTAAAAACACCAGAACTGCGATATATTTGTGGTAGGGCTTTACATAAGGAAGCACCGTGTTCCAAACTTTTATTGAGGATAGACTTATATCTATCTTTTCTTCATTATCTTTGATAATTAATCCTCCTCTCTAACACTTTGGCTTTCAAATATGCGGCGGTATATGCCTTCGGCTTCGGTGAGGGTTTTATGATTTCCGGTCTGTACAATATGTCCCTTATCCATGACAAGTATAAGGTCGGCGTTCATTACCGTTGCAATTCGGTGGGTGATAATAATGGTGGTTCCCTTAACCCTTTCATTAATCGCCCTGCGTATCTTGGCATCCGTCTCCATATCAACAGCTGAAAGTGAGTCGTCAAACACCTTGATAGGAGTATCCTGCATTAACATTCGGGCGATGGCGACACGCTGGCGTTGTCCACCTGAAATTGTAACGCCTCGCTCACCAATCATGGTATCGTATCCATGCGCAAAACCAATAATCGAGCTGTCTATTACCGCAATCTCGGAATAATGACGAATTAAATCAAGATCCTCACTGTGTGCACCGTCCGAAATGTTTTCTTTAAATGTTTTAGAAAATAAAAAAGGTTCCTGTAACACGATACCGATATGTTTGCGTAGATATTGAATATCCATTTCGACTATGTCAACACCACCTATGGTTATTTTTCCGCTATTCGGTGGGATTTCATACAGTCTGTCAAGTAAATACATCAGGGTGGATTTTCCGCTACCGGTAGAACCGAGTATTCCAAGAGTCTGTCCTCCCTTTAGCCTGAAGCTGACATCACTTACGGCAGGTGTGTGTTCGTTGTAGCCAAAAGATACATTTTTAAATTCAATGTCTCCGGTCATGTCGGCAGTTTTCGGGTTTTCACACACCGGTTCACGCTCGGCCGAAAGAATTTCAAATATTCGTCTAGAACTTACAGAAGATTTGCTAAGCTCGGAAAGGACACGTCCAAGCTGACGGATGGGCCACACTAACATGGCGTTGTAGTAGACAAAGGTTATGAAGTCACCGAGCGTTATCTGTCCGTCGACAGCAAGAACTGTTCCAACAACAATGATTGTGATTATCTGAACAAATCCAATTAGATCGCCAACTCCCCAGTTGGCACCCATAAGCGAGCCAAGACTCACCCAGTGCTCGGCAAACTTTTCGTTCTTTTCCTCAAATTTAGCAAGCTCGTGACGCTCTCTTCCGAAAGCGCGAACAACATAAACAGCCGTAAGACTCTCCTGCGCAACTGCATTAAGCTCCCCTTCAGTCTCGTCCGCTTCCTTAAATTTGTTACCGATTAGATAATAAAAAACCAGGGAATACAGTAAGGTTATAGGAATGAAAATGAAGGCGATAAATGCCATAAGTGTGTTCATTGAAAACATAAGTCCGAGTGCGATAACAATTAGAAATACGGTTCGAACCAAAGCTTGCAAATGTTCGTTGATAAAGTTTTTTATCATTTCGACATCAGAGGTGCAACGTTGTATGATATCTCCGGTTTGATGATCGTTATGCCAACGGTAGGGGAGCAACTGAATGTGTTCGAACAGACGGTTGCGAACAACCTCAAGTATACCCTCTGAGGAGGTTGCAAGATATCGTCTTGACCCAAAGTCGCAAAGAGCCGAGGCTAAGGATAACACAAAGGAAATGATAGCACACCAGATTAAATTATCTGCAAGGAACTCTCTCCCTCCTAAACTATCGATAATTTCTACAAGAAAAGAGGGGAGTGCAAATGGTTCTGTACCTATTATTGAATCGACGGTAATCCTCACAACCTGAGGTGTTAAGTAGCTCAAAATTACCGCCAAAATAACGAACACAAAGGAGGCTACCAACCCAAGGCGGTAGCCCTTTGTCATAGGAAAAAAGCTTAATATGCTATATCTTTTCATAATTTTAAAGACTATTTCAACCCTTCGTAATGCTTTTTTATGCAACTGAATGTTTCATCACATAGGTCGTGTTCAATCCTGCACGCATCAGCCGTTGCATTTTCCTCATCTACTCCTATTTTCATTAAAAAAGCAGTGAGCAGTTCATGACGCTGGCTTACCTTGCTGGCAATACCCATGCCACTTTCGCTAAGTGTAATATAACCACTTTCATCCATTGCTATATAACCACTCTCACGAAGTTTTTTCATGGCAACGCTAACACTGGGTTTAGTAAATCCAAGCTCGTTCACAATGTCTATCGAGCGCACAACACCTATTCTGTTCTTCAAAACTAAAATTGCCTCGAGATAATCCTCGCTTGATTGATATATTTTCATGTAGCCCTCCATCATTACAACCATTATAACATACGACCATTAACATAGCAATACATAATGCTATGTTAGTCAATTTTGTTTCCACAGTAGGGACAATAACATTTTTTTTCACTGACCTCAAAAGTCTTTGACTCTATTTCGGTTGGTGCTACGACAACAGTAGCCGTATTTTGCCCTAATTCGGACACTAATTTTGTAATTTTTTTATCACGCTTTGCATCTTCCTCAAGCCCTTGCTCTAACTCGATGACCATCTTCTTTATCTCATCGTCACGCTCGGCATCTGCCTCAAGACCATGCTCAAGCTCGTTGACTATCTTTTTAATTTCCCTTTCATGCCTCTCGTTGTCAAGTTCAACAAAACCGGCCGAAATAATTCCGGTAGGAATGGCAACTAGTCCAAGTCCTAAAAACGCAATAATGCTGCTAAATAGTTTTCCGAGATATGTAATGGGGACGATATCACCGTATCCGACGGTGGTAAAGGTTGCAACCGACCACCAAAAACCTGAAAATGCGTTAATAAAAACGTCCGGCTGAGCCTCAGACTCAATGTTATAGATTATTATTGAGGTGATAATTGTTAAGATAACAATTACCGAAACCGAGGAGGTAAGCTGAGCTGCCTTACGTTTTAACACCTTGGCCATAGAGCCAAGTGCAGAGGTATAACGGTGAAGCTTGAACACCCTAAGCAACCTGATAATTCTGAAAACGTCAACAATTCTTTGGTCAACGCCTGTGACAAACGGTAGGGAAAAGGGCATGATTGAAAGCAGATCGATAATTGCCATAAATGAAAAAACATACTTAATTCTTGCTTTTAGCTTACCCGCTTCGGGATACAACATGTCACTTGTCCAGAGGCGCAATGCATATTCAACACCAAACACTAAAATACATACCGATTCAATTGTATAGGAAGCGATTATTAATACATCAGACGATGTATCAAAAGTTGATATTACGATGGTAGTAACATTTAAAACAATTAAAATCATAACGAGAAGGTCAAATATTCTGCTGTAAAAATCATCCTTTGCAGCGGGGCTGATTATCTCGAATATCCTTTTTTTTACTCTCAACATAAACTAATACCATCCGAGTTTGTTTTACAATTTTAGTATAGCATATTATTTGTGATTTTTCAATAAACAATTATCTCAATATTTATTATTGAGATTTATCGAATAATGTGATATTATGTTCATAAAAGAGAAGGAGATAAAACAGATGCAATACATGCTTTTTGACCTGGATGGTACATTAACCGACCCCAAAATAGGAATAACAACCTGTGTGGCATATGCGTTGGAGCACTTAGGAGTGAAAACCGAGAACCTTGATGATCTGTGTAAGTTTATCGGTCCGCCGCTCATAGACTCTTTTCAAGATGATTACGGATTTTCACAGGAGGATGCAAAATTTTTAGTATCCAAATATAGGGAACGTTTCTCAGAAAAAGGTCTTTTCGAAAATAGGATATATGACGGAATAAAGGAACTGCTAAAATCGCTTTATGATCAAGACAAGATCATTATCCTTGCAACTTCAAAACCGACCGTATATGCTAAAAAAATTCTTGAGTATTTCGAGATAGCACAGTACTTTACCTTTGTTTCGGGCAGTGAGCTAAACGGCACACGTGATGATAAAGCAGAGGTTATTAAATATGCGTTAGAGCAGAACAGAATTACCGACATTTCCAATGTTGTAATGATAGGTGACCGAAAATATGATGTGATTGGAGCTAAAAAGCACGGCATTAAATGCATAGGAGTTCTGTACGGTTACGGTGATTTAGAGGAGTTGACAATGGCCGGTGCAGATACAATTGTAGCCGATGTTGCAGAGTTAGGGACCGTATTAATGCGATAAAACACAAATAACTTGAAATCGTTGTAGAAAATAGCATAGAATGCACATTGTTTGTAGTGTCGAGGTGAAAAATGTTTAAAATTAATTTTGACTCATCGGATTTCTTTTCTGACTTATGTTGCGAAATCAGTGCAAATACTGCTGATGATATATTAACTTACAGTGCGAATATGCTACATGTCGAGAAGGAAATTTTAATGTGTTTCCCGATTGGCCCAAACACTTCAGAGAATAAAGTCGAACTACTGCAAAATTATATCGAGGAAGTTAAGCAAAATGTAGATGAGTACATGTGGTTGTACGAGAGACTCAACGACACAACCTCTAAAGCAATTTTAGCAAATCTTTTGCTTTACAGGATATACCCTAACAAGATTTTTCTCGAAAATGCAAAAAACCTTTCCGGGGTTCAGTATTTTGAATCGGAAATAATTCCGCCCGAGCCAATGGCCGTTTTTGTTGATTACGGCAATATCGGCGAAGCGGTTGCGGAGGGGTTTATACGATATAATCCTGAATATGATAGCATACACGTATACGATTCATGCGCACACAACTGCAGTGAAATAGCTGAGCGATTAACAGATTTTCCGAACGCTCATATTAATAAATGCGTGCCGAGTGACACCGGAAATATTGTTTATAGGATGGATGACGAGGTTGAGGCGAAAATTAGCTATATCAAGATGGATTTTTACGGACAGGAGTGCGATGTACTGATTGGTGCTAAAAATCACATTATTAACGAAAGTCCATGCCTTGCTGTATGTGTTGATAATAAAATAGGTAATCTCCGATTAATTCCGAGATTGATTGATGCTATTAAAGACGAGTACACCTTTCATATACGCCATTATGATGATACCAATCTCGAAAAAACAGTTGTTTATGCGACGCATAAAGACAAAAAAGCACTAAAATCAAACAGCGAATTTATTAAATGCACTAAACGAGTGGTGACACTTGCGCCTGTTTCGCAAAACTGGGAAAATGCTATGCTGACTAAAGATTGTGGGATAATCCCATACCTTCTTCATAAAAATTATGGTTACGAGGCAATAATGGTAGGAGGAAGAAACGGGGAATATCCATATTTGGATAGTTATGTAAAAGGTATGAAGATGGAGTTTATCCCATCCGAGGAGTATTACTCTGAAATGGTGAAATATATTGAAAGAAATGCTCTCGAGATAGATTTATTAGTAGTATACGGCTTGTATGAAACGAACTATGCCCACACCGTGAGATACAAGCAACTTAATCCAAACGGAATAGTTTATGTTGCAACCGATGCAAATAATCGATGGACAGAAGCTATCGATTCTACCGATTCGCGATTTGTGCAGTTTATGGACAGTTGTGATGTCATAGGGGCCTCATGCAGGGATATGGCGAAACATTTAAATGAAAAGTGGCCATGGAACATCGAGGTAATTCCTAATGGATATTTGAATTTTGTGAAAGAAATTGATGAGGTGGATTATACCCAAAAGGAAAAAACAATATATACCGTCTCACGGTTAGGAATGTCACAAAAAAATATCATGCTTTTGCTTAGAGCATTTACACTGATTGCTAATGATATTCCGGGCTGGACACTCAAACTCACCGGCACGACCGATGGGGAATGCTCCGATGAAATAGAGACTTTCCTATCAAACAATACGAAATTCAGTGACAGAATAGTTTTTACAGGTCCGATTTTTGATAAAAAATTGTTGTTTAATGAGTATGCAAAGGCAAAGGTTTTTGCATTATCGTCAAATGTAGAAGGAGGAACTCCAAACGTTATTGCTGAGGCATTAAGCTTTGGATGTGCAATGTTAACTACCAAGATAGACTCATATAATGATGTAATTGCGAATGGTAGCTGTGGACTTGTATCGCCGATAGATGATGTAGAAGCATATGCGGATAATCTCAAAAAAATCTGCCTTAATGAAAAAATGCAAATGGACTTCGGGGTGCAGGCAAGGCTACATTATGAAAGGAATTTTAGTTTCGAGAAAATTGTGGACAAACTTCATTATCTACTAAATGAGGGGGTGTTGGATGATCGGAAGATTAGTTGATAAAAACAATGTGATTTATTTTGTTGATGAGACAGATGAAAGAGTGGTAGTTGATTTATCCATCAATGTTATGCGTAAAAACCCTAAAGCCTTCATAGCAATTAACGAAGGGTACACCTCGACCATCAATACGATTAATGTTGTAGGCACGGAACATTCTGCATATTGCAGTGATGAAGAACAGTACGGATATATGGCACACTGTATGCTTGTAAATCTGCTGATCATTAATGATGCAACAAAAAATTACCGACCCTATAACTGCCTTGAGGTAGGGTGCAACAGTGGTGTGCTCAGCTGCCATCTATCACAAATACTGGACTCAATAAATAGCGATAATCGTTTATGTGGTATGTCGGATGGAAAATACGACAACGAAGGCAGAACCGTATTGAAAAAAATATCGTCACTAAAGACGGCGAACAATTTTTACTACATTCTGCAGGACTATGAACATAATATGTTGCAGAAAAAGTATTTTAACACGGTTGTAATTAACGGCACAACAAAATTCAGCAACCCGAAAATAATTATCGAAAATGCTGTGGAAACGGTAAAAGATAATGGCTTGATTATTGCAGTTGTGCATAACCAGCCGTTACTTGAGTCGGTATTTAAATTGATGTTTGATAATTGCGAAGTCTATTCATTTTCTGAAGGTGAAGTTGTGATGACAGCAAAGCCTGCTGACCTTTGGGATTATAAACAAACAAAATCGTTAATTTTGGAGGAACTGAAAGATATATTAACCGACTCAGAATCTTTAGATAAAAATGTAGCCATACTAAAGTCCTGTTTAGAAGAAAAAATGTATGTAGACAGAGAGGAAAAGGCGTTGATAATTGAGTTGAAGGATGCCATCATTACCTATCGTCTAAACCTTACAGACAAGCATAAAAAATACTACCTTGAAAACCTGCACAAGGCATATGATGCACTACAATGCTATAATGCGGGCAATCAAGGTTAAATACCTGCAAAGGAATATTGAGCGATATTTTGCAGACTACGAATAATGTTCTTCAAAATCCTCTACGGAACCATTAAACACGTTAAGGTCGATAAATTCTTCATCTCCTTTATAGCCGTTTAATATTCCCTTGTCCGAGTATTGCCATATAGTCCAGTCACGACCGTCCGGAAGTGTGGGCTTGTAGAATACGCTTCTTATCCAGATGTCGCTATTAGGGTAGGAATCTGCAATATAAAGCTCATACGAAAGCTCGGTGGCGTAGATTATCGGGTCAAGACCATAATGCTCGGTGAGCATCTCAACCAGCACGTCCATCTCTTTTTGTGTAGCCTCCTTATCCGGGAGGTTTTGCTTTTTGTCACCGTAGAATTCTATGTCGATTACAGGCGGAAGCATGTTTTCGGTGATTGGAACATTTGCAATAAAATTATCTGCCTGGCTACTGCCTGGGCTGTCATAGCTGAAAAAATGATATGCACCTACACGTAGGTCTGTTTTGAGCGCTTCGGTGTGGTTATATTCAAATCTTTTATCCACAAAAGTGCTACCCTCGGTTGCCTTTATAAATGCAAACGCTATATCCTCATTTGCTATGGTAGGCCAGTCAATATCGCCCTGATAGTGCGAGACATCGATTCCAACTACGGGGTACTCATCACGGCCCGGGTTGTTAAGCTGAAGGATACCCCTTAGCCACAAAACAACCAAAACAGCCGCAAACAGAATTAGTGCCGCCACTATAGACAGCACAATTCTTACTTTTTTATTACTGAAAAACTTTGTCAAAATAAAACACCTTATTCAAGAAAGTCCTTAAGTTTTTTGCTTCTGCTGGGGTGACGAAGTTTGCGAAGTGCTTTTGCCTCTATCTGACGGATACGCTCACGAGTAACATTAAACTCCTTGCCAACCTCCTCAAGAGTTCTTGGTCTACCGTCTCCGAGACCGAATCTGAGGCGAAGCACCTTTTCCTCTCTTAATGTTAATGATTTTAACACCGAAGCAAGCTGCTCCTGTAGAAGCGTGTGTGAAGCAGCATCGGCAGGTATTGGTGCATCCTCATCCGGTATAAAGTCACCGAGATGACTGTCCTCCTCCTCGCCGATAGGTGTTTCAAGCGAGACCGGTTCCTGTGCGACACGCATAATTTCACGCACCTTTTCAACAGGCATCGCGAGCTCTTGGGAAATTTCGTATGCTGTTGGCTCATGGCCGTTTTGATGTAACAATAAGCTACCGGCTTTTTTGACCTTATTGATTGTTTCCACCATATGTACCGGAATACGAATTGTTCTAGCCTGGTCGGCTATTGCACGGGTAATAGCCTGTCTTATCCACCATGTAGCATAGGTTGAAAATTTAAAGCCCTTGGTATGGTCGAACTTTTCGACCGCCTTAATTAAGCCGAGATTACCTTCCTGGATGAGGTCAAGGAACTGCATTCCACGACCGACATATCTTTTTGCAATGCTGACAACAAGACGTAGATTAGCCTCAGAAAGTCTTTTTCGTGCAGCGTCGTCATCCTCTAATATCGACTTAGCAAGTGCGACCTCCTCCTCGGTGGAAAGAAGCGGAACCCTACCGATTTCTTTTAGGTACACCTTAACGGGGTCATCTATTGCGACACCCTCAGCAGAAAGAATTGTCTCATAAAAGTCCAATGATTCCTCGGTAAGAGGTATCGCTACGTCCTCTTCGTCAGTTTCGTCAACTATTTCAATTCGATTGCTTTCCAGCTGTTCATACAGCTTATCCACCTGTTCGCAGTCATAGTTGTTCTCCTCAAGCAGATCACTGATATCCTTTGTGGAAAGTTTTCCGGTGCGTTTGCCGCTTTCTACCAGATCATTAATTGTTAACTTCTTGTCGCCTGGTGCCATTACAATTCCTCCCTGTTGTGTATCCTGTCTTTTTTGCTATTTATATAATCGGTTAGCTTGTCTATTGCTAAATCACCCTGTAAAAGTTGCTCCTTCGCAAGCTCGGTCATGCTGTCAATATACATGTTTATGTCCAGTTCGTTTGGGATTATCTCTCCAAATCTTGCCATGGTGGCAGTTATTTCCCTCGATGAAACTTCATCCATCTCGCCTGCAACAATCGCGTATCCTGCAGGCATGCCGGCATCAAAATACCTTTTGGCAATCCTGTATGCTTCACCGAGTGTCGGCTCACAAAAATCATATTCGTCAAGCCTGTTTGCTACCTGTTCTATAAGGTTGGGGTTAATCAGTATCGCGGCAAGAAACTGCTGCTCTCTGTTGACAATCTTCAAAGTTTTAGCAGAGACGGAGCGCCTTTTTGAAAGTGCGGCGTAGGGGTTATGATTGTCTTTAAACTCTGTACGCTGTTGGGTTCTTCTTCGTGCCCTTATAACCCCGTCAAGCTGAGCCATTATTGACGCTTTAGAAACCCCGGTTTCCTGCTCAACGCGTCCGGAATATATCTCACGTTCGGTTGAGGTTGAGGTCATATCGGCAAGAATGTTTACCGCATTATTAATATATCGAACCCTTCCCTCGTCGGTGTTAAGAGGTATCCCTTTTTTTGCATTTGTCAGAGAATATTCAATGGTGTTATTACTACCCTTAATGAGAGATGCGAAGCTATCTCTGCCAAATTTTTTTATATACTCATCGGGGTCCTTCGCACCCTCCATCGAAAGAACGGAAACCTCGGTAGGAAGTTTTGAAAAAATGGTCGTCGCCTTTGCGGTTGCTCGTTGACCGGCTTCATCACTATCATAACACAGCACCACCTTATCAGCATAGTTAGATATAAGTTTTGCCTGTTCCGAAGTAAGTGCTGTTCCGAGTGTTGCTACGGCTGTTTTGAAACCTGCGCCATGCAGTGCGGCGACGTCCATATACCCCTCACAGAGTAGATACTGCCGATCGGACTCTTTTTTGGCAAGGTTTAAAGCAAATAAATTGTTTCCCTTGTTGAAAATCGGAGTATCTCCGGTGTTTAAATATTTTGGTCCATCACCGTCAATCAGCCTGCCACCAAAGGCTATAACATTGCCGCGTAAATCTATGATGGGGAAGATGATGCGGTGCCTGAAAAAGTCAAAATATCCTCTGCTTCCTTTACGTAGCAGTCCTGCAGAGTCTAAATCCTGTTCCTTATATCCTGATCTTGTCATGTGGTAAAGCAGACTGCTGTAGCTATTTTGGGCATATCCGACTCCAAACCTTACGATCATGCTATGAGAGAGTCCTCGCGAGTTAAGATATTCTCTTGCAATCGATCCGTCGTTACCCATAAGGTTTTCGTGAAAAAATCTTGCCGCATCTCGGTTGATTTTGGATAGCAAATTTCTTCGGTTAGCAAATTCGTCATCCTCGTCCGGAAGTTTCATGCCCACCCTTGATGCAAGCATTTTCACTGCCTCGACATAACCAATATTATTATATCGCATGATAAAATTAATAACATTTCCTCCGGCACCGCAACCGAAACAGTGGAAATATTGATGCTCGGCATTTACAGAAAATGACGGGGTTTTTTCGTTGTGGAAGGGGCAAACCCCTACATACCCTCTGCCGGATCTTTTGAGGGGTACATGTTCCGAGATAAGATCCACAATATCGTTTCCGAACATGATCTGTTCAATATAACTTCTATCAATCAACTCCCGTTACCTATCATTTAATATCGACCAACGCCGTGGAATGTAAATATTTTCAAATTCCGATGCGGCAAAACTGTCACTCATTCCCGAAATATAGTCGGTTACCGCAACATCAATACCCTCAAGTTCATATATTTTTTGATACATTTCCGGCATGACGTCGGGATTGTCGTGGTAATATCTATATAATTCGTAGATAAAATGAGATACCTTTTTCTCTTCAACCTTGGCGATACTTCCTATGTAAATATTTTGAAACATGAAGGAGTGAAGTTCATTAAATGCCTGTTCAACTTCAGGGCTGAAGCCGGGAACATCCGAACTATTATTAAGCATATCGGTAAGCAATGTAGTTATACGTTCTGACTTGCTGTTGCCGAGAACCGCCCTTATTTCCTTTGGTAATCGCTCCTCACTTAACAACCCGGCAGTTATGCAATCCTCTATGTCGTGATTAATATATGCTATCCTGTCAGAATATCGAACTATACGTCCCTCATGAGTATATGGGAACTCTCCTTTGGTATGATTTAAGATGCCGTCCTCAACCTCTGCGGTGACGTTCAAACCTCCTGGAAATTTTTCAAGCAATGACATAACCCTTACACTCTGCTTGTAATGTGCAAATCCGTTTGGATTAAGATCGTTTAACGCTCGTTCACCGGCATGTCCGAACGGTGTATGGCCGAGATCATGCCCCATTGCGATTGCCTCGGTAAGGTCCTCGTTCAATCGTAAGGCACGTGCGATTGTCCTTGCTATTTGGGAGACTTCTAAGGTGTGGGTTAATCTTGTGCGAAAATGATCACCCTCCGGCGCAAGAAAAACTTGTGTTTTTGTCTTGAGCCTACGAAAAGCCTTGGAGTGAATGATTCTGTCTCTATCTCGACAAAAATCGGTTCGTAGGGTACATGGCTCCTCTTCTGTTTTACGTCCCTTGCTATTAACCACAAGACAAGCCTTGGGAGAGAGGACTTTTTTTTCAAGTTCTTCATAATATTCACGAGATGTCATTGCAACCCCCCATTTATTATAGCAAAGGATAAAAATTTTTCGGTTATATACATTATACGACATAAAGTGTAAAAAACCTTTAAAAATTTTTATTTTAATATTGTCGTTAGACGGTAAATAAGAGAGGTTGCGAAATACAACCCCTCAAATTCTGTTAAGTTAATAAAGTATAACTTATAGTCCGAAACGCTTTTTGAAACGATCTACACGTCCGCCTGTATCAACAAGCTTTTGCTTTCCGGTGTAAAAAGGATGACACTTTGAACAAATTTCAACGTGTATTTCCTTTTTTGTGGAGCGAGTAGTAAACTTCTCGCCACAGGCACATACAACATGCGCCTCGTTATAGTTGGGATGAATGCCTTCTCTCATATTTATCACCTCTTTTTTGGGATTGTGTTTATTGCAAATCAAAGTCGCTCAAACATTATATCATACAGAATGTAGGATTGCAAGTGGTTTTTTACTTTTTTTTACAACATTCTATAATTTTATCAAATTTATCATCTCATTCCGCAGCTTTTCAATGGCCTTTTGAGCTTTATGCATGGTTTTTCCGGTTGCGCTGTAGTATATTTTTATCTTTGGTTCAGTCCCGGAAGGCCTTAGGATTACTCCGTATCCCTCCATAACAAATCTAAGTACATTAGATTTTGGGAGCGTGATTTCAAATGAGTTGCCGTCATTGTCGGTCATTATGCCTGCAAGATAATCGTAAAATTTAATAACCGGCTTTTCATTGAGTTGCATGGGTGGATTTTTCCTGATAGTACTCATGATATTCGACATTTTGTCAAGACCGGCAAGTCCGGAGAATTCGAAGTTATCGACCTGGTTGACCTCGTATCCGTATTTTTCATATATTCTTAACAGTACATCTTTTAAAGACCTGTTATTATTTTTGTAATATGATGCCATTTCAACCAACAACATAGAGGCGACGACGGCATCCTTATCCCTTGCATAGCTACCAACAAGATATCCGAAACTTTCCTCACATCCGAGGATAAAACGATCCTCCTCACCCTTTTGCTCTAAGAGTAAAATCTGCTCGCCGATATATTTAAACCCTGTTAAAACATCAATTGTATCTATGCCATGTGCAGATGCAATCTCGGAGGCTAAATTTGTTGTAACAAGTGACTTTACGAGAATGGGGTTTGGTGGCATTGACCCTAGCTTGTTGCGTGTAACGATAATGTAGTTTAGCAGAAGCAGTGCAATTTCGTTTCCGGTCGGCTGAAAATATTCATCGCCATCCTTGATAGCAATTCCAACACGGTCACTGTCCGGGTCGGTGGCAAGCAATAGGTCGGCATTGGTGTTTTTACACTTCTCAATTCCAAGACTTAAAGCCTCTTTTGATTCCGGATTAGGGTAGGGGCAGGTCGTGAAATACCCATCCGGCATCTCCTGCTCCTCGACCATAATCACCTCGGCGTTAGAGGTTCTTTTTAAAATCTCACGCACCGGCTCGTTGCCGGATCCGTTTAAAGGTGTGTATACCACCTTGAGCGGTGTCTTTGAGGGTTCGACACAAAGGCGTTGTTCCATTACCTTTTCATAGTAATCTTGATAAAAATCATCGCCAATGTATTTAATCAGATTATTGGTTAACGCCTCGTTAAAATCCATCTTATTTACATCGTCGAAAATGTCTATCCGCTTGATTTCCTCGGTAACCTCGGCGGCGTTATTATCGGTCATCTGGCAACCGTCGTTGCCGTATGCTTTATAGCCGTTGTATTTTGCAGGATTGTGGCTGGCGGTAATCATAATACCCGCTCCGCAACCGAGCTCTCTTACAGCAAACGAAACCATGGGAGTAGGGCATAATTTAGGAAAAAGATATGAAACTATGCCGTTTGCCGCCATAACAGAGGCGGAAGTTTTTGCAAACAGTTCGCTTTTTATTCTACTGTCGAATCCTATAGCAACAGACCTTTCAAGGTTGTTTTTAAGTATAAATGACGCTAAACCCTGTGTGGCTTTTGCCACGGTGTAGATGTTCATTCTGTTAACACCGGAACCTATGATTCCTCGTAAACCTGCAGTACCGAAATCTAAATCTCTTGCAAACCGGTCGGTTATTTCATCAGCCTCGCCCTGGATGGATAGTAACTCGGCGCTTAAATCAATATCCTCAAGCTTTTTATCAATCCATCTGTCGTATTGCTGTTTTATATTAACGGATATATTCATGTATATTCACCTGCTATGAAAAAATAGGAATGATCTTTGTTGTATAAATATAATAAACCAAAATTCAAAATAAGTCAAGTTTTTTAGCAAATTGTACAAACATTTTACATAACTATCGAAAAAAATACGAAAATCAAGATGAAATCAACTACAGGTGTTGTATATTTTTAAAATATATTGTATTATATTGGTAGAGATTAGGAGGGGGGAAAGTGTACTCAAAAATTAAGAGCCTTGGTGTAAATACATTAGACGGGTACATGGTGTCTGTTGAAACAGACATATCGGGTGGGTTACCTCAGTTTGATATTGTCGGTTTACCGGATAATTCGGTGAAGGAGTCGAAAGATAGAGTTCGATCTTCGCTCAAAAATCTTGGTTTTAATTATCCCGCAAGCAGAATTACCGTTAATCTTGCACCGGGTGACATTAAAAAAATTGGCACCATCTATGACCTCCCAATATTTATATCCGTGCTTGTTGCCTCCGGTCAACTTATCGGCGACATCTCCGACTGTGCTTTTGTTGGAGAGTTGAGTTTAAATGGTGACATCCGACCGGTGCGTGGTGTCATCTCTATGGCGATAGCAGCGGTGGAGGCCGGGATAGGTAGTTTGTTTGTTCCTATGGATAATGCTGAGGAGGCGGTGGTAATAGAGGGCGTAAAGATATTTGCTGCTACCAATGTAAGGCAAATTGTAGAACATTTTGCCAATAACCCGTTACAACAATATTTACCAAAAGCAAAACGTAATGAAGTTCAAAGTCATTTGGTGGATTTTGCCGATGTTAAGGGTCAGAGTGATGCAAGGCGTGCTATAGAGGTTGCCGCCGCAGGCGGACACAATATAATGATGATAGGGCCGCCGGGCACGGGTAAAAGTATGCTTGCAAAGCGGATACCGACGATAATTCCACCTCTTAATTTGCAGCAGTCGATAGAGGTAACGAAGATTTACTCCATTGCGGGGATGTTGCCTAAGGAGAGTTCCTTTATTTCCGTTCCGCCTTTCAGGTCACCGCATCATTCCGTTTCTTCGGCAGGGTTGTCAGGCGGAGGAAGCATTCCGAGACCGGGAGAGGTTTCTCTTGCACATAACGGTGTCCTGTTTCTTGATGAGCTTCCCGAATTTAAAAGGGAGGCTATAGAAATACTGCGACAGCCTATGGAGGATGGTATCGTAACGGTATCACGTGTTTCTGGAAGTTCTACCTACCCTTGCGATACTATGATTGTTGCGGCGATGAATCCATGTCCCTGTGGTTACAGCGGACATCCGAAAAAAAGCTGTAGCTGCTCCCAAAGTAATATTGACAGATATCTTGGAAAGATATCTGGACCGTTGCTGGACAGGATTGATATACATATAGATGTGCCAAGTGTGGACTACGGTGATCTCACTGCATCGTCCCCCTCCGAAAGTTCAGCGGAAATACTCGGGAGAGTGGTTAAGGCGAGAAATCGACAACAGCAAAGGAACATGCAGGGTGCACATTGTAATGCTCAGATAAAAGCGTCCTACCTGCGAGAGGTGTGCGAACTTTCATCGGCTGCAGAAAAAATTCTGCGACGTGCCTTTGATAATCTTGCGCTATCCGCAAGAGCGCATGAAAGGATATTAAAGGTGTCGAGGACCATTGCGGACCTGGATGATAGCAATATAATAGAACCCCGGCACCTTGCCGAGGCTCTGCAGTATCGAAATCTTGATAATAAACATTATAGAAGTAGGTGATAAGCTATTTATGGTATTTTCCGCCGGAAATAATGTTGAACCCACGATATATTTGTTCGGATAAAAGAACCCTTGCGAGCTGGTGTGGAAATGTCATACGTGAAAGCGATATTCTTTCATCACATTCCTTTTTAATATCCTCGTCCAACCCCTGTGAGGAACCTATGATAAAACAAAGTTCCTTTCCTTGCATTGCAGCTTTATCGATTAATTTTGCCAATTCCTCCGAACTAATCTGTCGTCCTTCTATACATAGTGCGACCGAGAGCGATTTTTTTGGGATTGACGATCTGAAGTCCTCCGCCTCACGTCGAAGATCTTTTGCGGTTTCGCCACGCTCTTTCAGCTCGATTATTTTGAAGTTGCAATATGCAGATAATCTTTTTTTATATTCATCGACTGCATCTTTAAAATGCTTTTGAGAAAGCTTTCCGACCGCAACAATAGAAACTCCCTGCATATTATATCCACTCCCTTCTGAAATTTATATCTCAACCGTATTAAGCGGGGTATCACTCGGTGCAACCATGATATTAAATCCTACGTTCGGAGAAAATCCGTGTGCCGCAAGTCTGTACGCCATTGCGGTAAGAACCTTTTCCGGTCGATTATTTTCCTTGCTCAGATGGCAAAGTACAATGTTCTTCACTCCGTTTTTGACAAGCCCGGCGACCGCATCGGCACATTCGCTATTACACAGATGTCCGAACCTACCGGCGATCCGTGCTTTTAGATATTGGGGATACGGTCCGTTGCGTAAAAGATTTTCATCATAGTTAGATTCTATCGCTATTAAATCGCAGTCAGTAAGAAGGTTTAAAATAGCATCGTCGACGAAACCGCAATCAGTGAGATAACCGATCTTTTTGCCTTTAGGCGTTGTCATCTTGTATCCATAAGCACATAGACTGTCGTGGTTAACCTCAAATGCGGTAACGCTGAAATTACCTACCGCAAAGGGTAGCCCCTGTGGAACAGGGTTTAAAATCGCATTGTTAGGAATTGCATTTTCTGCAGAAAGGTGTCTTAGTGTTGCAGGAGAGCCGAAAAGCGGAATAGAATAGTTTTTTAACAGTACCCTAAGTCCGGAGATGTGATCGTTGTGTTCGTGAGTAATCAATATTCCGTCAAGATCGTTAACAGCTATATTTTTTGAGTAAAGTGCATTAATAGTTGTCTTGCAGTTTTTACCGCAGTCAATTAATATTACTCGTCCGTTTTCCTCTATGTATGCGCTGTTTCCGGAAGAACTGCTGTAAAGGGTTGCGAAATTTGCCATAATGTTGTGTATCCTATCATCCGATTAAAAAAGTCGTCGATTAACTAAAGCTATCGACGACTTTTTGCATTATAAAGCTTGAGGCATTGATTTAGTTTCGATGTCTTTTCTACTGATGTCCGCACCGAGAGCCCGTAACTTTTCGACAAGGTGTTCATAACCTCGCTCGATGTGCTCAATGTCATCAACCTCGCTACATCCCTCTGTGCAAAGTGCTGCAACAACAAGTGCTGCACCGGCACGAAGATCGGTCGCCCTTACCGGAGCACAGCTCAAATTCGGTACACCCTCGATAACAGCCACTCTTCCGTCTACCTGAATGTTTGCACCCATTCTGAGAAGCTCGTCGATATACCTGAATCGATTATCCCAGATGGACTCGGTTATAATGGATATTCCCTTTGCTCTTGAAAGAAGTACAGCCATAAGCGGTTGCATATCGGTAGGGAATCCCGGGTGTGGCTGTGTTTTTACATTCACCGGAGTAAGCTCCCCGTTTCTGCTAACACGAACCGATTCGTCATACTCTTCGACTTCTGCACCGGCCATCTCTAATTTTGCAATGATCGGCTCAAGGTGCTTCGGTGTAACATCTTTTATAAGCACGTTACCGCCGGTAGCAGCAGCGGCAACCATAAAGGTTCCTGCTTCTATCTGATCGGGTATCAAGGTGTAGTTGCAACCGTGAAGTTGCTTTACACCATGGATTTTTATGACGTCAGTTCCGGCACCTCTTACATCAGCGCCCATAGTGTTCAAAAAGTTTGCCACATCCACAATATGAGGTTCCTTGGCTACGTTTTCGAGCACCGTAGTTCCCTCGGAAAGAACGGCTGCAAGCATAGAGTTGATGGTTGCGCCAACCGACACGGTATCAAAAAACACCTGAGACCCTATTAATGCATCGCAGTCAGCGTTGACCATTCCGCGCTCTACACCGATATTTGCACCAAATGCAGTGAACGCCTTAAGGTGCTGGTCTATAGGCCTTGCTCCAAGATCACATCCGCCGGGCATGGAGACATTTGCTTTTCCGAATCGTCCGAGAAGTGCACCGATAAAGTAATACGATGCCCTCATCTGACGCCCCATCTCGTCGGCTACTCTTGTAGAATGTATGCAGCTGGTATCGATTTCTAAGGTGGATTCATCAAGCGGACGCACCTTAGCTCCGATATCATGTAAAATATGCACTGCAATTGCAACATCACTTATATTAGGAAGATTTTCAATAACACATACTCCGTTGCAGAGTATGGTAGCGGGAAGTATAGCAACCGCAGCGTTTTTTGCACCGCTAATCGAAACCTCTCCAAATAATGGTTTCCCACCGTTAATAATATATTTTTCCAAAACCGAAGTTCACTCCTCATTTAGTCAGATAGATATATTATAGCATAAAAAAATAAAAATAAAAGTCCTATTTCAAAAGAATTACTATTATTTAAATATTTTTGAATTTTTTATTTAAAAAAAGCTTATTTTTAGATAATGCTACAGCAATAGTTACAATTTGTTATCAATTACTTATGCCTGCTTAAATAGCGTTGAAAAAGAATTTTATGCCCATTGAAAAAATATGAAATACCCCTTGCTTTTTTTATGAAAATAAGATATAATAACCATAAAGTGGTAAAAAGTGGGTTAAAGTGGGGAATGCTTACAGGAACTTATAACAATCAAATTGACGATAAGGGTAGGCTCAATTTTCCGGCAAAGATGCGTGCCGAAATGGGTGATACCTTTGTTGTTACACGTTGGTTAGATGGATGTATAGTTGCATTTCCACAAGCAAAATGGGAAAAGATAAGCGAAATGCTTGCCGAGCTGCCGATGGTGAAATCGCGTGAAATAAGGAGATTTTTAATGGCAAAGGCCGAGGAAGTGTCGACCGATAAGCAGGGGAGGATACTGATATCATCAACACTTCGGGAGCATGCAGGGATAGAAAAAGAGGCGGTAGTTTTAGGTGTGGGAACACACGCGGAGATATGGAGTAAAACCGGCTACAATAAAATGTGCGATGAGATTGACACAGCTAAGCTGGAGGAAATCATGGAGGAATTAGACTTCTGATATAAGTCTATAAAATACAACCGATGTTATAACTAATGAAAGGAAAAGGTAATGGATAAGTATTTTGAACCGACACTGCTCGGTGATGTTTTGGAGAGTATGCTCAGCCAGGGAGAGACCTTTTTGTTCGAGGCAAGAAGCGACAATTTTTCTGAAGAGAGATTTATTACGGAATTTTAAGATATGCAATTTAGTCACATTCCGGTACTGCTTAACGAGGTGGTAGAACATCTTAACATCCGACACGACGGCATTTATATCGATGGTACTGCCGGTGGTGGCGGTCATTCTTATGAAATAGCTAAAAGGCTAACGAGCGGAGTGTTATACTCCTTTGATAGGGATAAAGAGGCTGTCAAGGCGGCAGGAGAAAAGCTTTCGGGTACAAATGCAAGGGTGATTAATGCAAATTTCAGAGAGGCGGCTAAGATTCTATCCAATGAAGGTGTGAATACGATAGATGGCGCTCTGCTTGATCTCGGCGTTTCCTCTCACCAACTCGACAGTGCAAATAGAGGTTTCTCCTACAGAATGGATGGTGAGCTTGATATGCGCATGGGAGATGATTCAACTACCGCAGCAGAGCTTGTCAACAGTCTTTCAAAGGAGGAACTTCAACGAATACTGTACAGCTATTCCGACGAAAAGAATGCAGGGTTTATTGCATCAAAAATTGTCAGGGCAAGGGAGCTATGTCCGATTACAACTACGACACAGCTTGCCGAAATAGTTGTTTCAGCACTTCCACCGAAGGTAAGACGCAAGGATAAAAATCCCGCGAAAAAAACCTTTCAAGCTTTAAGAATAGCTGCAAACGATGAGCTCGGGGCGTTACAGGAGGGACTTGAGAGCATCTTTAATATTCTGGCAGTCGGTGGTAGATTTTGTGTGATTACATTTCACTCCATTGAGGATAGAATGGTGAAAAACTATTTTAAATCACTGTGTGAAGGGTGCATTTGTCCGAAGGATCTGCCGAAATGTGTATGTAACAACACTCCGAAGGCAAAGCTTATGGTAAAATACATATCCGCCTCGCAGGAGGAACTACATAATAATAGGCGTTCGGCATCAGCAAAATTGAGAGTGATTGAAAAAATATAAGAAGGGAAGATATTGATAATGCAGGGAGCAATAACCACGACAAGAATTCCGTCAAGGGACTATTACAGTAAAACAGTATCAGCCTCAAGACCTTCCGGAAGATATAAAAAAGTTGCGGTGACAAAGGCTGAAACAAAGGGCATGAGAAGATTTAAGCTCAGTCTTTTAGTGCTGTTTTTTGCGCTGCTAATTATGGCTCTGCTATACAGTAATGCACAGCTTACCGAACAGGTAGGTGAGATTGAAAAGCTTGGTGAAGAACTACTATTGCTGGAAAGTGAATACGCATATCAAAGCTTTGATATGGAGAGAAGAACCTCGTTAAATGAGGTTGAGGAGTATGCAATAAGAGAGCTCGGACTTATAAAGAACGATAACTCAAGGATAGAATATATTCATCTCAACAGTGAAAATGAGTTGCGGGTCAGTGAGGAACCGATGGCAGAATGGCAGCAGGCAATATCACAAAATTTCATGTCGATATTGGAATACTTGAGACCTTAAATAAATACTATGGTAATAAAGAGAGGATTACCTTTATGAAAGAACAGCTCCCCGGAACAAATAATTCATTGCATCTGCGCCTATTGATTTTAGGCGCTTTTGTACTTGCAGTGATGGGTCTTATTGCATATAATTTACTGGATCTTCAGCTGTTTAGGCATGAGGAGCTGAGGCAGGCGGCAGAAGAACAACAACTCAGGGATGTCACCATAACGCCCAACAGAGGCACAATATACGATTCAAATATGAAGGTGCTTGCAACCAGTGCAACGGTATGGACGATAAGTGTAGCGCCTAATAATATTAAGGAGGACGACCGTGAAGATGTGGCGGAAGGTCTTTCTGAAATTCTTGAAATTGACGAGGATGAGCTGTTAAAAAAGCTCGAAAATACAGGAAGCGCATATGAGCTTGTAAAGGGTAAGGTGGATAAGCCTATAGCCGACGAGGTTAGAACTTTTGCAACCGAAAACCAATATTACGGAATTTACCTACATGAGGACAGCAAAAGATATTACCCGTACGGTGATTTTTTGTCCACAGTAATAGGTTTTACCGGAACAGATAACCAAGGGCTTGCGGGTATTGAAGCATACTATGATGATGAACTTACCGGAATTCCCGGTAGGGTTGTTGCTGCCAGAAACTCGGTAGGTGGAGCCCTGCCTTATGACTATGAGGAGGTGTATGAAGCACAGGATGGGAACAGTCTTGTACTGACCATAGATGAGACAATTCAACACTTTCTTGAAAAGCATCTTGAATATGCCGTGATAGAACATAATGTTGAGGCACGAGGTGTTGGAATTGTTATGGATGTGAACACCGGCGCAATTCTTGCAATGGCAACTAAAAACGATTACGACCCTAACGCCCCATTTGCTATACATGATGAAGAGGTAATAGCCGCAATAGAGGAACTTCCACTCGCAGAGCAGTCCACAGCAGTCACAGCCGCACAGAATGAACAGTGGAGAAACAAGGCGGTTTCGGATCTATACGAGCCGGGGTCGGTGTTAAAACTATTAACAGCATCCGCCGCTCTGGATTCCGGTAAGGCTGTGCTTGAGGATACATACTATTGTTCCGGCTCGTTGACGGTTGGAGGGCATACCATGAGATGTGCCGATACCGGAGGACATATCGGCTCAACCCAGACCTTTTCACATGCGCTTGTCAATTCATGTAACCCGGCATTTATTTTGATGGGACAGCAGCTTGGAGTGGAAACATATTATGACTATGCCGAGGCGTTTGGCATGACCGAAAAAACCGGAATAGATATCTCGGGAGAAGCTTTCCCCATATTTCATGAAGAGGAGAGTATGGGTGAGGTTGAGCTTGCAAGTACAAGCTTCGGGCAATCTGTCAAGGTTACCCCTTTGCAGATGATAACAATGATTTCCACCATTGCAAATGGAGGACAGCTTGTACAACCGCACATCGTAGATAGAATTTTAGATGTTAACGGAAACATAGTTGAAACATTATCGCCGGAGCCGAAACGACAGATTATTTCTGAAGAGGTCTCTGAAGAATTACTAAATATGATGGAGATAGCCGTAGCGGGAGCCGAAGGATATAATTCACCGGGAAAAAATGCCTATGTTATGGGTTATCAGGTAGGTGGAAAGAGCGGGACTTCACAAAAGTTGGATGAAGACGGTGGTGAATCCCTACGTATAGCCTCCTTTGGTGCTGTGGCTCCGGTTGATGATCCCCAGATAGCAGTGTTGATAGTTTTGGATGAGCCGCACAGCTCAAAGTCAATATACGGATACGGCGGAATTCTTGCCGCACCGGTAGTGGGGCTTGTAATGGGCGAAACCTTGCCCTATCTCGGAATCGAACCTAAATATTCCGAAGAGGAGCAGGCGATTGTAGAGATAATGTTACAGAATGTCGAGGGTATGTCGACCACTGATGCACAGGTTGCCCTGCAACGAAATGGATTCGAGTCGGACGTTCAGGGAGACGGTGATTTAATAATAAGTCAATTCCCGGCTGCCGGTACAATATTGGCAAGGGGATCTACAATAATATTAAATACCATTGATACTGAGGATCCACAGCTTGTGACTGTTCCGACCGTAATCGGGTATAATGAGTCTGCAGCTGCAAGAATTATAGAGGCAGCAGGGTTAAATATGAAGCGCACAGGTGCCACCGCAGGTGGGACGGTTGAGGTGACCGCACAAAGTATCGAGCCCGGCGAAAGGGTGCCACTGGGAACCCCTGTAACTGTTACATTGGAGGATCATTCACTTGTTGATTGAGGTGTGAAATGAAGCTGTTTGAGCTATTAGAGTGCATATCTGACAGAAAAATATCTGTGGGATGTAGCGATGTTGATATAATGTCGATTGCACAGGATACCCGTATGATAACACCCGGCTCATTATTTGTATGTATAGTGGGAGGGAGAAACGATGGGCACAAGTTTGCACAGGCTGCTATTGACAACGGTGCCGTAGCAGTTGTATGTCAAAGATCGGTAGGGCATGAAAATGAAATAATCGTGGAGGATACTCGTAAGGCATATTCGCTGTTATGTAGAAAATTTTGGGGTAATCCGAATGATAGCATAAAGTTGATAGCAGTGACGGGAACAAACGGAAAAACTACCGTTAGTAGCTTAATAAAGCAGATAATTGAAAAGTCGGGTCACGACACCGGATTGATAGGGACAATAAAAAATGAGGTTGCCGGAGTAGAAATCCCTTCAAAATTTACTACTCCTGACCCGTTTGAACTGTTTGCGCTGCTATATAGGGCGGTAAAAGCAGGATGCGGATATGTGATTATGGAGGCGAGCAGCCAGGCGCTCGATCAGCTTAGGCTATACGGTTTAAATTTTACTGTAGGTGTGTTTACCAATCTTACACAGGATCACCTCGATTATCATGGGACTATAGAGAATTATTTTATTGCAAAGGCTTCACTGTTTAATTCCGTAGAAACTGCCGTTATTAATTTTGACGACGAATATGGATTGAGAATTGCCGAAAATTTTAAGGGGAAAACTCTTGGATTCTCGATAAAAAACGCCGATGCCGAATACAGGGCAAAAAATTTAAAACTATCTGCATCAGGTGCCGCATTTACATATACGGTATCCGAAAGGGATAATGATTGTTTTGTTCCTATGATGGGAGAATTTTCTGTTTATAATGCACTTGCAGCGGCAGCTGCGGCCGACGCATTGGGAATCTCGGTCGAGACTGTTATCGACACCTTGTCACACAGTAAAGGTGTAAAAGGACGTAGCGAGTTGCTTTATGCAAAGGAATATAGTATAATATGTGACTATGCACATACAGCCGATGGATTATATAGCTTTTTAGGCAGTATAAAGCCTTTTGTAGAGGGTAGATTGATTGTACTTTTCGGTTGTGCAGGTGAGCGGGATGCAAAAAAAAGACCCGGCATGGCAGAGGCTGTAATTGCATATTCAGATATAGCTGTGATCACCTCGGATAACCCGAGAGGGGAGGATGCAAACGATATTATCGAACAGATAACACCGGTTTTTGATAGTCTCAACTCAAAATATATTGCAGAGGTTGACCGAAGGCACGCAATTTTTATTGCACTGTCCATGTTGAAAAAAGGAGATGTGCTTGCACTTTGCGGAAAAGGTCACGAGGATTATCAGGTTATTGACGGAATAACGCTTTATTTTGATGAACATAGGATTGTTGAGGAATTTACAAAGGAGGTATCCGTTGGAAAAAATAAAGCTTAGCGAAATTTTGTCCGGCTTGGGAAGTCTTGACGAAACTATTTGTAGCATGAATGTATCGGGTGTTACCATTGATTCTCGTAAAATTATGCAAGGCGATATTTTTGTTGCTATAAATGGGGAGCGGGTAGACGGGCACGACTTTGTTGCACAGGCTATACAGGACGGTGCACTTATTGCAATAGTCGAAAGATTTATCTCGGATATTCCGGCGGAAAAACAGCTGGTGGTTGATAACAGCCTAAATGCAATGATAACGATGGGTAAAAATTACCGTTGTCGGTATGACACCAAGATGGTTGCGGTAACCGGTAGTGTTGGGAAAACGACAACCAAAGAATTTCTGCACAGTGTAATCTCCGCATTCGGAAAGACGTTGAAAAACGAAGGCAATAAAAACAATGAAATCGGACTGCCCGAGACACTTTTTAACCTTGATGAAAGCTATGAATACGGCGTACTTGAAATGGGAATGACGGCACCCGGTGACATTGCAAAACTGACCGATGCGGTAAATCCGGTTGCAGCGGTAATAAGTAATATAGGTGTTGCGCATATCGAACAGCTTGGTAGTCGTGAAAACATAAGAGATGCAAAGTTGGAGGTTGTCGAGGGTATAATAAAGGGCGGGGTACTTGTAGTAAATCACGACAACGATATGCTTAAAAATATAACTGTAAGAGAGGATGTTCGTCTGCTGACATTCGGAATTGAGGACTCATCATCAGACATCATCGCGGTTGACATAAAGACCGACAAATATGACACCTATTTTACAATCTTAAATAGTATAAGCAAGGAACAGTTTCAAGCAGAGATACCGGCACTCGGAAAGCATAATGTTTATAATGCGTTATCGGCGTATGCAGTTGCCTACGGCATGGGGTTAGAAGGGCGAAAAGCTGTTGATGCGTTAAAAGGATACCGTAGCTCGGGAATGAGGCAGCGCATAGTTCCGCAGGATAAATTTGTGGTGATTGAGGACTGCTATAACGCAAATCCCGATTCCATGAGGGCAGCGATAGAAACCCTTGCCGAACTCCCGAATGTTTCGTATAGAATAGCAGTTTTAGGTGACATGTTGGAACTTGGAGATTTATGTGAGGATGCCCATAAAGAGGTCGGTGAACTGTTAGTCAAACATGGTGTTGATGCTGTTGTCACATATGGTGAGCATGCAAGAATCATTGCCGAAACTGCCGGCAAATCAATTGCAAATGTTGCTTTTTCAGACGACCGACTTGTGGCGATGGATTATATTAACGATTTTTATAGAGATGATTGTGCAGTATTGTTTAAAGCAAGTCGAGGAATAAAGCTTGAGGAGCTGATGGAATTGTTTTACAGACAAAGGGGATATTAATGTTAATGCGATACCTACTACTACTAACCGCCATTATTTCACTGGCAGTGACCGGGATATCCGGCTACTTCTTTATTCCTTTTCTTAAAAAGGTGAAATACGGTCAAACAATAAAGGAGATAGGACCGACATGGCACAGTGACAAGCAGGGGACACCGACAATGGGTGGACTTATGTTTGTTCTCGGTATAATTGTTTCCCTTGCTGTAGCCGGATTTACGATCTACTATGGTGCCGAGAGTATTTTTTTAGAGCTTTCGATGCAAAATATCCTTGATGTTGCAGTGGCGTTGGGTGCCTCGGTCGGTTTTGGTCTTATCGGATTTATCGATGACTATATTAAGGTAGCGCTAAAACGAAATCTGGGACTTGTTGCCGGGATTAAGATTATTCTGCAGTTTGCTGTAACATCCTTGTTTTTGTATGGGCTTTACCTAAATAACAGCCTTCATACCACCATAATGTTGCCGTATTTCGGCGTAGTCGATCTGTCATACTTTTTTTATTTAATTGCCTTTTTGTTAATCATCGGCATTGTAAATGCCGTTAATCTCACCGACGGTATTGATGGGCTAGCACCCTCGGTAACATTTATTGTAATGATGGGATATGTTGCAATTTCAATACTCGTATATCAATTTGCAACCGGTCTTTTTGCTGCATCGGTAGCAGGAGCAATGGTTGGTTTTTTGCTGTGGAATTTCTATCCGGCAAAGGTTTTTATGGGGGATACCGGCAGTATGTTCTTAGGCGGAGCTGTTGCAACCGTTGCGTTTTGCATAGGTAGGCCGGAAATACTTTTTTTAATCGGTTTGCTGTATATGTTAGAAGCAGCATCGGTGATAATTCAGGTTGGATACTTTAAACTTACTAAAAGAATATACGGCGAAGGAAAGCGAATATTCAGAATGTCACCAATTCATCATCATTTTGAAATGCTTGGGTTAACCGAGATTAAAATTGTTGCACTTTTTTGCTTTGTTGCGTTAACAGGCACGCTTGCGGCAATACTGTATATAATACTGTACTGACATTGAGGTATTGTTTTGAATAAAAATAAAGAACAAAGGGAAAAGATAAAGCTTAACGAAATCGACTTGCCATTTTTGGTGCTGGTTCTGTTGTTGTTGACATTCGGGTTGATAATGCTTTATTCAGCAAGCTACGCTGTAGGTTATTATCGTATGGGAGACAGCAATTATTACATCTCGGATCAGCTGATTTTTGCTGCACTCGGTGTGGTGATTATGATGGTTGCATCACGATTTGACTATAGAATTCTGAAAAAATTCTCATCACCAATCATGATAGTCTGCCTGATTTTACTCGTGGTGGTGCTATTCATGCCGGAGTTGAATGCAGCACGGAGATGGATAATAATTCCGAATGTGCTGACCTTTCAGCCAAGTGAAATTACTAAATTTGCGGTTATTTTGTTGTTCGCACACTGGATGTCTAACAATCAAACCGAGATGAAAACATTTAAATATGGCGTTGTTCCGTATGCAACGGTTTTGGCATTAATTGCGGCGTTGATGTTACAGCAACCACATCTGTCCGGGACACTAATTATCTTCATGATTGGTGGCGTTTTGATGTTTGTGGGTGGAACAAGGCTGATCTGGTTTGGCGTAGCGGGTGGAGCTGCCGCCGTTGCCGTTCTCGGTGCGGTTTTGTTTGTAGACGATCTGGTGCCATATGCAATGGACAGGATTGAGGTGTGGCAGGATCCCTTCATCGATCCACAGGGTGACTCCTATCAGACGATTCAAAGTATGCTTGCGATAGGTTCGGGAGGATTGTTCGGCCTCGGTCTTGGAAATTCAAGGCAGAAGCATCTATACCTACCGGAACCGCAAAACGATTTTATATTTTCGGTGATATGCGAGGAACTCGGCTTTGTCGGCGGCTTGCTTGTAATGATACTGTTCCTTTTTTTGCTTATTCGTGGTATAATGATTGCAGTAAATGCTCGTGACCGTTTCGGTGCGTTGCTGGTGGTGGGGATTATGACACAGGTAATCGGTCAGGCTCTGTTAAATATTGCGGTTACTACCAACACAATACCTAACACCGGAATAAGTCTTCCGTTTTTCTCCTCGGGTGGTACTTCCCTGTTAATGCTTTTGGCTGAGATGGGCGTTGTGCTTTCTGTTTCACGTCAGTCAAGATTAACAAAGAGTTAGATATGAAGGACAATATTAGAATTCTTATAGCAGCCGGTGGAACAGCCGGACACATCAATCCGGCAATAGCAATTGCCGGACACATTGTCGAGAAATGCCCGAGTGCAAAAATACTGTTTGTCGGACGTAGTGACGGCATGGAGTTTAACCTCGTTAAAAAGGCCGGGTACGATTTTATTTCGATAGAGGTATACGGATTTCAACGAAAAATAAATTTACAGAATATAAAGCGCAATGCACATGCGCTTTACTGCCTTACCATGTCGATGAACGCGTCTAAAAAAATTCTTAAGGACTTTAAGCCTGATCTCATTATCGGAACAGGTGGGTATATAAGCGGCCCGATAATGAAGGTTGCTCAGCAACAAGGTATAAAGACTGCATTACACGAATCAAACAGCTTTCCCGGGGTGACAAATCGCCTGCTTGCAAAAAAAGCGGATGTGGTGTTCAGCATAAACGAGAAAGCAACCGAAGCACTAAAGGTTCCTTATAAAACAATAATAAGCGGAAATCCGGTAAGATCGGAAATTATGTTGCAGGACAGGGCGAAATGTCGTGCAAGTATATCTGCCGATGCGGACGATATAGTTATTCTGTCCTTTGGTGGTTCACTTGGTGCAGCAAAAATCAACAATGCTGTTGCCGGTTTTATGAAGAACAATAATGATAACGGCAAAAATTACATTCATTATCACGCTACCGGACGATATGGGAAAGAGGAGTTCAAAAGGCTGTCGAAGGAGATGGGGTTTGCAAAAAACAGTCGTATTCATATTCGAGAGTATATTGATGATATGCCGGCAATGCTTGCGGCTTCCGATATTGTGATATCCCGCTCCGGAGCTATCACGGTAAGCGAGATTGCTGCGGCAGGACGTGCATCTATACTTATACCATCCCCAAATGTATCGGAAAATCACCAGTATCACAACGCTATGTCACTTGTCGAAAAGGGCGCCGCATTGCTGATACCGGATAAGGATCTTGATGCTCGGCAGCTAAGCGAAACGGTCGAAGAATTAATTGCCAACAAACAGCGTATAAGAGAAATGGGAGTAGCGGCCAGGAGTTGCCATGTTCAGGATGCACTGCCGATAATATATCGTCATATCGAGAAGATGTTTTAAATGTCGGTAACACACTTTACTTTTTTTGCATAACATAAACTAAAAGCAAAAAAGAGGTGTGGTTTTGGTTAAAATATCAGTAAATGGGGATAAATCGCTGTACGGAAAAGTTGCAGTACAGGGAGCGAAAAACAGTATACTTCCAATACTTGCCGCAACACTTATGGTGGATGGGGCATGCAGTATCTCAAATGCGCCACAGCTTTTAGATGTATCCAGCTGTGTAGAGATAATGAAAAGATTAAACGCTACAATAACCTCTCACGATAGCACTCTTGTTGTTACAAAAAATCAGCGAATAGAAAGTAGCATAAGCAAGGAATTAATGTCATCTATGCGATCCTCAATCTTTTTTTTAGCTCCTCTTATAGCCACCACCGGAATTGCCGCAATATACCAGCCCGGCGGATGTGAGTTAGGCGGAAGACCCATTGATATGCACCTTGCTGGGCTGTCACAGATGGGCGTTACCTTCAGAAATGTCGGCGAAAAATTGCTGTGTTATTCCGAAAACGGATTATACGGTGCAGACATAATGTTAAGGTTCCCGAGCGTTGGAGCTACCGAAACACTTCTTATGGCCGCCGCTACTGCAAAGGGGACTACAACAATTCGAAACGCGGCAAAGGAGCCGGAGGTCAGAGATCTCGCTGGTTTTCTGCGGTCTGCGGGAGCAGACATTGTAGGTGAAGGTACCGACACGGTTGTTATTAATGGTGTAGAGTCACTGACCGGTACCGAATATGATATAATACCGGATAGGATTGAAACAGCCACCTATCTATGTGCGATTGCCGCAACCGGTGGAGAGGTTGAGATAGGCAGGACAAATCCCGAGGATGTCGAGCCACTTACATCAATTCTTTCGGAGGCGGGTGCATTAATATCGGTAGAGCGAGATAAAATTTTTATAGGGTGCAAAAAAAGATTAAACGGTGTAGGTTATGTAGAAACAAAAGTTTTCCCCGGGCTTGCAACGGATGCGGCACCGCTTCTTGCTGCAGCTATGCTTAAGTCAAAAGGAAAAACGGTTATAAACGATACTATTTTTTGCGACCGCTTCCGTTGTGCCGACGAATTTTCAAAGTTTGGCGCTTCGGCTGATCGAAAAAGTAGCAGCGTCTACATAGAAGGAACAAATGAAACCTATGCAGCCTCGGTAAAAGCTGCCGATCTAAGAGGGGGTGCAGCGCTTCTGATTGCCGCACTCGGGGCACAGGGAGAGAGTATTGTAGATGGTGTCGACTTTATCAGAAGAGGGTATCAGAACATCGTAAGTTCGTATAAGCTGCTCGGTGCTGACATTAAATATTGTTGAAGGAAACCTAATGAACAGGAAACAAAAGCAAAGACTTAATAGCACAGCAAAAAATCCAAATAATCGTGCTGAAAATCGTGGCAATATCAACAGCTCTGCAGGTGAGGTTAACATTGCAAAGCTCAAAAGAGGGAGGCTGTCGAAAACTGCTTCAAGACGCCGTCGTGAAAGAAAAAAAATATTAATGATTGCCTTGATTATTGTACTAACACTTGCAGGAGTCATAGCAACATTTGTTCTGGTTTTTAGGGTCGAAGGATATGAAGTAGTCGGGGATACAATCTACAGTGACAATGAGCTTATCGATATGATACCCATTCAGCAGGAGGAAAACATTTTCTTCTTTAATGCTGTCGAAGCTGAGCAGGCGATACTTGATAAGTTCTTGTATGTTGAAACAGTAAAGGTAAGTAGGCAACTACCTTCAACGGTGATTATCGAGGTGACCCCTTCACGAGAAAGATATATGATGGAAGTGGGTGAGGAAAGGTTCATAATCTCCGAAACAATGAAAACACTTCGAGTTGCAGATGAGGATGACCTGTTTTGTAGAATAGTAGGTTACGAACCGGACACACCTCAGATAGGAGAAAAAATATCCTCGCTTGATGAAAATCGTGACAGAATGCTAATGCTCATTATAGATGAACTGCAAAAGGTTGATATGATTGAAAAAACTATCGAAATCAATATTACCGACACACTAAATATGGAGTTTGCATATGATGGCAGAATTACCGTAAAGCTCGGCAGTGACCTGTCAATGGAATACAAGATGGAGATGGTTGCAAAGATATTATCCGAAAACATTCAGGAGAGTGAGGTAGGTGTAATTGATGCAAGTGTACCCGGCACTGTGGTTTTTAACGCAATTTAATAAGGTTCATTCGTAGATTTTTTTAAATTTTTTATAAAAAGGTATTGAAAAAGAGTGTAATATCTGATATCATTTATAAAGATATAACTATGTAGGAATTCTAAGGAGGAATTGTAGTGGCTTTCCACCTCGATGAAGAGCTGATGAATATCACCAATATAAAGGTTATAGGAGTCGGCGGCGGCGGCGGTAATGCTGTCAACAGAATGATTTTGTCAGGCCTGCGTGGCGTCGAGTTTGTTGCGATGAACACCGACCAACAGGCTTTGTACAATTCAAAGGCAACACACAAGGTGCAAATTGGTTCAAAGCTAACTAAGGGAAGAGGCGCAGGAGCCGACCCTGAGATAGGCCAACGCAGTGCTGAGGAGAGTCGCGATGAAATTGCGGCTTCGCTTAAGGGTACACAGATGGCATTTATTACTGCTGGAATGGGCGGTGGTACAGGCACCGGTGCTGCTCCGGTAGTAGCCGAGGTTGCAAAAGAGCTTGGAGTACTTACTGTAGGTATTGTTACAAAACCTTTTGCATTTGAGGGTAAAAGGAAAATGGTGATTGCCGAGCAGGGAATCAAGGGTCTCCTTGAGAGGGTGGACTCGTTGATTGTTATTCCTAACGAAAGACTAAAGCTAATCTCAAATGAAAAAATTACCCTACTAAACGCTTTTGAATCGGCGGATAATGTTCTTCGCCAGGGTGTTGAGAGTATTGCTGAGCTTATTAATCTACCTGCATTTATTAACCTTGACTTTGCAGACGTTCGCTCCATTATGAAGGATGCGGGCTATGCCCATATGGGTGTCGGTCGCTCTAACGGAAAAAACAAATCCGAAGAAGCAGCGCATCTTGCAATTTCAAGCCCGTTGCTTGAGACCTCTATTTCAGGTGCAAGAGGCGTTATAATCAATATTACCTCCTCGCCGGATATCGGACTTGAGGATGTTGAACTTGCAGCTTCTCAGATTACTAATTCTACCCATCCTGATGCAAACATCATATGGGGTGCATCCTTTGATGAGTCGGTTACAGACGAGATGCGCATAACCGTTGTTGCTACAGGTTTTGAAAATGCGGTTGCATTTGAAAATCTCCAACAGAATGCCACACAGCAGACTCCGAGAATAGATATACCGTTGGAGTTTACTAATACAAATGCTGCACCGGTTGCCGAGGCGATTATTCCGGAAGAGGATGTAGAGGTTCAGACACAATCGGCCGCACAGGCTCAGGTTGATGAAGAGCTTCGACGGAAAAATGAGGAAAAGGAAAACAGCGATTACTTTGATGAGATTATCAACCTGTTAAACAATCGTTAAGCAATCATTGATTGGCAGAAAATAGATCATAAGCGACGGGCATTGTCTGTCGCTTTTTTGGAAGTTATTGCATTATCTAAAGGAAATGTTATTATGAATACAGAGAGAATGTATCATATCGACCTTAATGAAGCGGAGATTGAAGGAGCAAAATTTGCCATTGTGCCGGGAGATCCGGACAGGGTAGAGAAAATTGCGGCCTTATTGGATAATCCGCGTCAGCTACGTCAAAAAAGGGAATACAACAGCTATATTGGCTCACTTTGTGGACGAAATATTCTTGTAACCTCAACCGGAATCGGCGGCCCATCCGCTGCAATTGCGGTTGAGGAGCTTGCAATGCTTGGTGTAAAAAACTTTATAAGGGTAGGGACCTGCGGAGGAATGCAACAATCGGTTCTGCCGGGAGATGTTATAATCGGAAATGCTTCGATAAGGATGGATGGAACCTCGAAGGAATATCTGCCAATAGAATTTCCTGCTGTGTCTGATTTCGATCTTACCTTGGCGTTGCGCGACTCGGCAAAGGAACTAGGCGTGAAATATCACGTAGGTGTGGTTCAGTGCAAGGATAGCTTTTACGGACAGCACTCACCCGACAGAATGCCGGTATCATACGAGCTTAATAACAAATGGCAGGCATGGATAAAAGGTGGTGCGTTAGCCTCCGAAATGGAATCGGCAACGCTGTATACCGTTGCGCAAACGTTAGGGCTTCATGCATCATCGGTGTTTACCTGTGTGTGGAATCAAGAAAGGCGTAATGCAGGGTTAATTGATGATGACGTACACGATACCGAAACGGCCATTAAAGTAGCGATAAATGCGATAAAAATGTTGATTACAACGTGATTTTTGTATTGTTTTTTACTAATAAATGTGATATACTATACTATATAAATTGTTATGGGAGTAGAAGTGGAAGTATTTGCGCAAACCGGAAATTCATTAGAAATGCTTAACACCGAAAAGGGTTTTAGAACAACCTTATTCGGGTTTGCTCGCAATGAAGTTTTGGCGTTTATTGATCAGATGATGAATGACAGCGCAACACGAAACAGCCAACTAAACAGCTCCTTGGTAGATATGGAGGTCAAGCTATCCGAAGTTCGGGAGGAAAATGATGCACTGCTTGAAAAAACAAGGGTGCTTGTTGACCGACTGGAGGAAAAACGTGACGAGCAGATAAAACACTCCAAAGAGGTAGAGGAGCTGGAAAAGGAGCTTGCACTACAAAAAGAGATCGTAGAACAGCTAAACAATAAGCTTTATTCTCAGGAGCAGGAAAACAACCTCTCGTTGTCTGAGATTGCTGCACTGAAAAAACAAATTGCTGCATTAGAGGAACGAATTGCGGTAGCAAATGAAACTTCAAAACAGGCTGATGATACCATTGTCGCTGCACAACGTGCTGCAACCCGAATAATGACCGAAGCGGTCAAACAGTCCCCGAGACCCGAACCGGCAATTAATTCTAACGAACTTTTCTCACTAAAGGATACTATACACTCACTTGAAAAGCAGCTTAAGGCAGTTTCGGATACTGTTGAAACTGCTTGGAACACCAATCAAAAAGGGACGGGTGAATATGCCGGCGGAGGATATTACAACACCCCTAAAACATATGAGCCGGAACCGGAAGTAGGTCTTAACGGTGGTTGGATATCAGCAAATATTCCACAACCACCGGCTAATCACAATGTTTCCTACTGGCAACCGGTTGAAAGACCGACAACTCCGGTAGGTTGGCAACAGGTGGAACAGTTTAATGACTATCGGCAGTCAAATCATGAAAATGCAACTGGAACTTTACCAAACGAAAATATGACCGCATCGGTCAATGATCCGCAACCTAATTCTGTTTATCATCATCGTCGCAGTGAGCCGGTAATAGAGCGTACGGTCAGGTTGTTAAAACCGTCCGGTGTAAATTACTCTCAGCTACGTCGACAACGTAAAGGGAAATACGTTGTAACACCACATAAAAGATAAAAAACTCCGAGATACAGCATTTTGTTGACCAAAGCAATATCTCGGATTTTAGATTTTATTATAATAGATTATTTTTCTTTATTAATAACCTTGTCTATTGCGTTAACAAGACCGGCTATTTCAGGCTTTGAGAGCTGTTCGTCCGCACCGATTTCAAGTCCTTTTCTATACATCTCATCGGTGATAAGTGAGGAGAAGATAATAACAGGTATTTTTCTTAGGGCAGGGTGATCCTTTATATTTTTAGTAAGTCTATGCCCATCCATTGCCGGCATTTCGATATCGGTAATCACACAGGCAACCTCATCGAGTAGGTTTTCGCTGTCGGCAAGTGTTTCAAGGTATTCCCAGCAACTTTTACCGTTGTCAAATTTAGTTATATTTGTAAATCCGGCCTTCGACAGAGACTCATTAATAATTTTGGACAGTAGGATTGAATCCTCGGCAATTACTAATGGTATGTCGGACAACTCTCTGATTCCAAGCGCATCGATATCGGACGACATAATGGATGTATTTGGTGCAATATCGGCGACTATTTTTTCAAAGTCAAGAATCGTAATTAATCGTCCTTCATAATCTACCAAGCCGGTTGCTACACCGTCCTGATGACCATATATAGTCTTGTCCGGCTTTTGAATAGCACTCCAAGAAACCCTGTCTATCCCGACTACTTCGTGCACTCGGAATGCAATGTGCAATTTATTAAAGCTGGTAACGATAAAAAGGTCACGCTCGTTGGATGTATCGCTATCACCAAGCCCGAGATAGCTCGGAAGATTAAGAACCGTAAGAACAATCTCACGTGGTTTGTAAACTCCTTCAATTGCAGGATGGGAATGCGGCATTGGTTTAACAGATGCGGCTCTCATTATCTTAGTAACCTTAGCAACGTTAATACCAAAAACATTGTTTCCGATTCTAAACTCGATAAGCTCAATTTCATTTGTGCCACTTTCAAGCAAGATATTGTGTCTCAGTTCCATTTCAGCCATGATGAATACTCCAAGTTTTACACTGTAACTATAGCATACCAAATTTTTGTGATAAATTCAATAGTAAATAGATAAAAAACGTTCAAGGAGATAACTTTATGTCAAACAATGAATTTAAAATACTTGCAATTAGCAATAAACCGGTGATTTTTTCGGCAAAAAAACTTTTATATAGCGAAGGTGTGAATGCCGATGCATTTTACGCCATTGTTAGCGGCAGTGTGTTAATGACAGGAAGCAACATGGTAGTTTCAGCACCTGCAACGGTTGGCATTGAGGATGTACTATTGGGTGGCACATACAGTAGCTCAGTAATAGCGGTAAATGAGGTGAGTGTCATAAAAATAGAAAAGGAAAATATTAAAAACTTTATTAAGCTCTGCCCGGAACAGATTACCGACGTAATGAAACGTATCCTGGGGGTTGGAGAGGATTTGCCGGAGATTGCCAACGTGATCCCCAAACCGGAAAAAACGCAGGTTGTGCCTACTACACCACCGGCTTCTGCGGTTGTTAGTGATAAAGATGGGCAATCACCACAACAGCGATTGGGTCTTGCAATAAAATCATTTAACATTCCGCAGCAGCATCGCCTTTACAGCGACAGTATTGCGATTACCACCGAGGCGAAATTTCTACATACAACTGAATATTCCTGCCCGGTTTGTAATCAACGGTTTAACGAAAAGTCAATTCTGTTTTCGCTACTGCGTGTTATGAAAACACACTTAGACCTGAGGGTCGAATATCAAGATTTTGACCCGTTGTGGTATTCTGTTATAGTTTGCCCGAAATGTAAATATGCTAACACCGAAAAGAAGTTTGCCGACATTGGAGGTTTTGAAGCCAAAAACATACTCAAACGTTTATCCGATGCAGGAGTTGGGGATATTAAAGATATATATACTCCGACTCGAAATATTGACGACATTTTCATGGCCTATTATGATGCACTGTTTTGCAGTGAAAGCATTGGGGATAACAGTGTTGTTAAGGCAACCTTGTGGCTGAATCTTGTCTGGTTGTATGAGGATGTGGGCGACACTGTCATGATTGATGTTGCAAGTCGCAAGGCATTAGAATGTTATAACCATATCTATAATCAGACCCGACTGTTTGAAACTCCGGAGGAAGAACAGCAAATCTTTATGATTTTAGCAGAACTTAATATAAGGGTTGGGGACAAACAACAGGCGATGAACTTCCTAAGTGAGGCCTTCAGAAGTGATAGTAGCAACCGTATGTATAAGGAACGTTGCAGGCGTCGATTTGACGACCTAAAATACGGCGAGGAATAAAACTCTAAATTACTAAAAATTAAAAACAGTGTGGGTCGACGACTTCACACTGTTTTTTGCCTTATTCTATTCCACTTCTTTTCCGAAGTTGACACTGTTTCTCACTATGGATAAATCTTCAAAATTGATCTTTCCGTCCTTGTTGACATCGAGCGGATCATTTTCGTCGCTGGCAGGCTTATTATATCTTTCGGAGGTTATTATTGCAATAAGGTCGCCACGGTCGATAATCTTGTCGTTGTTAATATCTCCCACCGGGGTCGGCCATACCGCATACAGCGTTACATTTGTACCGTTAAGAACAACCTCCCTACCAAAGTTAACGTATTGTTAAGTTAAATGAAAATTGAGACACAAACCATTTTGTGATAAAATGTT
>CAYJKY010000015.1:0-68577 GCA_964370825.1 uncultured Oscillospiraceae bacterium | reverse complement strand
AAGATGAGATAATTAAAGCTATTTCAAGTGTGAATTATGGAAAAGTTCCTGTAAGGTTTATGGGGGAAGAAATGATGCTCACCGACCCTGCAGACAACAAACTTTTATTTTTAGATTGAGGTGTGAATTATGAAAAAAGAAATATCAATAACAGATAGAACCGAAAACTTTAACGAGGGGTACTTAGCTGCCTGTGGAAATATGTCGTGGTACGATTTTGTAGCTGCTATGCCGCATTTGGTGTTCCTTGTCACCGGCTTTAAATCTAACGGAAAAGAGAATGCCTGTTTGCAGTCCTGGTCTTCCTTTGTCGGTAGTGGTGCAGAAAATTTTATCTGTATAATGAGTAAAGTGAATAAAAGCGGTCATATGTATCAGTCTCTAAAAGAAACAAAAGTTTGCGTGCTAAATTTCCCGTCAAATGATATATATGACAAATGTATCAAAACTATAGGCAACAACGAATTTGAAACTGACGAAATCACAATATCAGGACTTACAGCAGAGAAGGCGCACAAGGTAAATGCACCACGAATAAAAGAATGTTTTTTAAATATAGAGTGTGAATATTTGTGGGAACACGACTTGGTTGAGGGTGGTAACGAGGTGGCAGTTGCGCTAAAAGCTGTAAATATTTGCATGGATAGTGAGCACCTTGACCAAAGTAAAATCGGTAGATTTGGAAGTAGTGGATACCTGTTTTATATGGAACAGGCAGCTAACCCTGAAACCGGAGCAATAACTCCATTTGCTCCGGGTGTAATTGTGGAGGGAGAGCCAATTCAATGGACAACGAAATGATAATCGAAAATCACAGCGGACTTTAATATATAGTAGTTCAACTTGAACAACAATACGTTTTTCAAAATCAAGCGTTGCTTGATTTTCGTGCATGAAATGCACATAAACTACTTCAAAATCTTCAATTGCACACTTTGTGTGAAATTGCACACTTTGTGTGCAACCAATAGTAAAGCTATAACGACATATCGCTTTACTATTGGGTTGAAAAACGTTGTAACGTTTTTCAAGTTGATTGATTATACTTAATTTATATTTAAATAAAATAATATGGAAAATGCTATTGACTGCCGACATTCAAAGTAGTAGAATGATGTTGACCTGAATTTTACACATGAAAGGATACTAAAATGTATACACCGAAACCATATATTCTTAACTTTGAAAAATACGGCATGGGACTTTTTATCCATTACGGCGTTTATTCGCAGTATGAGCAAGGTGAATGGGTTTTAAACCTACATAACATGGATCCGAAGGAATACGAAAAGGTTGCACGAAGCACCGATTTTTCCTCCTTTGATGCCAAAAATTTTGTAAAGGCGGCAAAGTCAGTCGGTGCAAAGTATGTTACCCTAACCACCAGACATCACGACGGTTTTTCACTCTACGACACAAGGGGCTTGTCGGACTACGACGTTATGCACACCCCGAACGGCAGAGATTTAATCGCCGAGTATGTCGATGCCTGCCGTGAGGAGGGTTTAGTGCCCTTCTTCTACCACACAACGCTAGATTGGCGTCATGAGGATTTTAAGGATAACTTTGACAGCTACCTTGACTATCTCTATAAGTCGGTGGAGATACTCTGCACCCACTACGGAAAGATAGGTGGTTTTTGGTTTGACGGCAACTGGTCAAGACCGGAAATGGACTGGAAGCTTGACGAGTTTTACGGCATGATCCGTCGCCTACAACCCGAGGCGATAATCGACAACAACACAGGTTTATCGGAGCAGGGGGCAGTCTCCCACCCCGAGATAGACAGTGTTTCCTTCGAACAGGGTCGCCCGACACCGGTCAACTTTGATAAATACGGCAAATATGTCTCCGGCGAGATGAGCTTTACATTAAATGAGCACTGGGGAGTGGCTAAGGATATCAACTATAAATCCATGAAATGGATAGTGGAATCCGCCGCAACCTGCAGAAAATACGGCAACAACCTACTAATAAACATAGGTCCCAACATCGACAGCACAGTTCCGCTAATGCAACAGGCATTACTCGGTGAACTGGGCAAATGGGTAGCAATGTGCGGAGACTCCTTCTATGAGGGTAGACCAAGCACTATAAAAGGCGGTGGACAGGATTTTGTGTTGGACACCCCGGACAAGAATTCCTACGCCTACCTATTCGACGTATGCACCTGGGGAGACGAGCACGTATTAAGCTCCAAATCAAGCGGATTTAAGGTGTTCGATAATGTGACCAAATCGGTCAAAAAGATAACCTTCGTGGACAACGACGAGGAAGGAATCTTTAGTCAAGACAAGGAAAAAGGAACCCTAACCCTACACCCATCAAAGTTTAAATACGGAAACAGCTGGGTTGTAAGGGTAGCAAGGATTGAGTTTGAGTAACTAAGGACTAATAGTGAAGGGTGAAGGACTGAAATCGTATCGATAGTTTTTCACCCTTAGCCTATTTCGTATTTTGGCATAAAAATCAACAAAAATATTGTTCAAACATACAAAAAACACCTCTGTTGTTGCTGGGGTGAATTTTTTGTGTTATAATTAACAAAATAGTGTGAGTTGTAATATTTGTGAGGAATATGATGTTTAAAAAGCTTGCTTTAATTCTTGTATGCATGGTAGGTTTGTTTGTGTTCGCCGGGGTTTCGGCAGTGGAGGTTAGTGCGGCGGCGGAGTGGTATGATGTGCCAGGGGTTGTTGGTGGACAGATAGAGTTTGATAAGAATACGGGGATTATTACCGATGCGGATTGGGATATTACTATCGCAAATATTCCTACAACCATTGATGATGTGGAAGTGAAGTTGATTGGGGGGTCTGCATTTTCTGGATGCGTTCTTCTAACCACGATAACCATTCCCGATAGTGTGACCACGATTGGATATTTTGCATTTTGGGGATGTAGCCGCCTTAGCACAGTAACCATAGGTAGTAGCGTCACATTGATTGCGAGTGGTTCTGGGAGCTCTGCATTTTCAAGTTGCACAAGGCTAAATTCAATTAATATATCAGATCTTAACCCCTTATATAGTTCTTTAGATGGGGTTTTATACAATAAAGAACAAACGGAAATAATTAGTTTTCCCATAGGCAAATCCGGCCACTTCAATATTCCGAACAGTGTTAACAAAATTGGTGATTATGCATTTCAAAATAGCACTAGCCTAACCTCGGTAACCATTCCGGACAGCGCAATAACAATTGGAGATTATTCATTTAAAAATTGCACCAGCCTAACCTCGGCAATCATCCCGAATAACGTCACCTCAATTGGTGTTGGTGCATTTCAAGAATGCACCAACCTAAGCACGGTAACCATAGGAAGTAGTGTCGCCTCGATTGAATGGTTAGCATTTAATGAGTGTACCAGCCTAAGCACGGTAACCATACCAGAAGGTGTCGTCACAGTTGAGAGTAATGCTTTTTCTGATTGTAGCAGCCTAAGTACTGTAACTATCCCGAATAGCGTCACATCAATTGAGGATAATGTGTTTGAAAATTGCACTAACCTAAGTACGGTAATCATAGGAGATGGTGTCACCTCGATTGGACATTCTGCATTTGAAAATTGCAGTAGCCTAACCTCAATAACCATTCCGGATGGTGTCACCTCGATTGGATATTCTGCATTTGAAAATTGCAGTAGCCTAAATACTGTAACTATACCGGACAGCATCACCATGATTAGAAGTTTGGCATTTCGATCTTGCGGTAGCCTAAATACTATAACCATTCCAGACAGTGTCACCTCAATTGGGAATGCTGCATTTTCCGACTGTGACAGCTTAGTTAATATTAACGTATCCACATTTAATCCAATGTACGGTTCTTTAGAAGGTGTATTATATAATAAAATCAAAACAGAAATAATACAATATCCCGCTGGTAGATCCGGGAATGTTACTATTCTGAATAATGTCACTACAATTGGGAGTAGTGCATTTAATGGCTGTGATAGCGTAACCATGGCGACCATACCAGATAGTGTTACTTCGATTGGAAATGCTGCATTTGCTAACTGTGACAGCCTAAGCACTGTAAACATCCCGAATAGTGTAACCTCTATTGAAGGACATGCGTTTTATGGATGTAGCACCCTACACTCCGTATATTATTCTGGTGCGTTTAATGAGTGGAATTTAATTGATATTGGTAGCTCAAACACCGACCTCACTTCTGCCAATATAATTTACAACTCCCTCGGTAGTATAGACACAGGGGGTTCGAATAGGTCTTTTATTGAGGTTGGAGACAGTCTCGATATCTCACTTTTCAATCTTCCGGAAACGCTACAGGGCAGCACTGTTGTTCTTGAAAGCAGTAATCCGTCGGTTGCCTCGATAGAAGGGCTTGTTGTTACCGGCGTTAATGTTGGCGAGGTTGTACTTTCGTTAAAACCAAAAGGCTCTGACCTATCCTACACATACAAAATTGAGGTAATCCCACCTGATTTAGGCATGACCACCGACACCCTGAACTTTGGCAGTGCCGATGGTGCAGATATCTTAAAGGGACCGGAGATTAGTCTTTTAGGTAACAATTTCAATCTTTTTGAATATGAAATTAAGGCAGACGGAAGGGGTCTCGGTTCAATGTTCGCACTTGATGCGAAATATGACAGTGAAGCACAGGTAACCAAGATATCTCTCACCACAAAGGACGTTAAACTTAAAAAGGGGGACAATGACACATATGATGAGATAGTCGAGCTGGTGAGCTCATTTAAAAAGTCTCCGAGTAATTTCTCAAGATCTTTTAACAATATTATGGCTGATAGAGGGAGCGCATATTGGGATTTAGGGTTTAAGGCTAATGTTACCGGTGTCGGACATATTGAAATTGACCATAAAACCGGATATGCAATACCGACAAAATGTGGACTGGTTGTTGAGCTGACACTCGGTGTCGATGTAAACTATTACTTCCCCCCGGCACCGGTTATATATATAACATTTGGTATTGAAGGTAAGGCAAGTGCCGGATTTGAGCTTGTTTACAAGGAAGCTTTTTATCAAAATGGTACACCATACGATATAAACGGTGTAATAGGTTTGTCAATAACACCCAAAATCGGTGCAGGGTTAGATGTCGTAGTGGGAAGGGCAGAGGTTGGTGTCGAAGGAACCATAGCCGCGGAATACAAATTGTTGCAGGAAACACTAAAAAAATCCTTAAGAGCATACATATCTTCCACAGTATATTTTGAATGGAAAGCGTTTTTATTCTTTTCGGATCGATATAACTTTGCATGGGATGCGGTTGAGTTGTACCCTAATTTCGGTGCGTCGGCTTCAAGCAGTATAGAACCCGGAACAAGCTACGATATTTCTCCCGGTGAGTTAACCTTCACCCCAATGCCCAGAACCTCGGAGTATGCTTCGGCTTTGGTGGATTACAGTATCGAGTCTGCACCTCGTAACCTTTCTAAATCTCAGGAGGTTATACACAGCAATGTTTTCCAGAATGCCGTGCCGAGTGTAATCACGGTGGGGGATACCACCATGGCTGTTTTTGAGATGGACGAGGCTTCCCGCCCCTCCGGCGACAGAACCATGCTTTACTATGCGCTTAAGACACCGTCCGGCTGGTCGGCGATTAAACCTGTTGAGGACGATGGAACGGCGGACTTTGCACCGACACTATTTGAGCTAAACAACGAGATATATGTTGTTTGGAGTAATGCCGTCACCACCTTAGGCGAATCGTCCACCTTAGAGCAGACGTTGGAGTCCATGACGCTGAGGGTTGCGAGGTATGACGGTAACGGATTTGTCGATGCAAAAAATGTTATGGAGGCTAACGGTCTGTATCCGATGGATGTTAACGTTGCAACCTCAGGCAACACCGCAACAATTGCATGGGTGGAAAACAGCCTTAACAGCATATTTGAATTCAAGGGTGACTACAGCCTAAACATTTCAAGCTTCAACGGCACAACCTTTACCGCACCGCAACAGCTTGCAAATACCACAAACCCGATAATGGGCGTGGACAGCAGCTATAGCGAGGGCGTTTATTCGCTCGGCTATGTCGAAAACAGCTTTAGCGGACTTGAAATTCAAAACTCGGCGATTAAGCTGTACAGCAATGCGGATACCGTGACGGTTGCACAGTCCGCAATACCAAAGCAGAATATCAACCTTACAGCCGGAAACATATTCTGGATGGAAAACGGAATTTTAAATGCTGTCGACCTTACAGCGCAGTCATCGACCACCACACAGCTTGCCGATGCTGTTGCGGCTGAGAAGGTTGTAATAATTGAGGATGGGAACGGCAGAAAGGCTATGATATACACCGTTGCCGACGGATATCACAACGAACTCTATGTGAGATACCATGAAGGCACCGAATTCGGTGAGGCGACACAGCTGACCGAGGCGGACAGAAACATATCGGAATTTGATGCTATCTTTAACGCAGCCGGTGAGCTTGAAATTGCCTACGGTTCGACGGCGATAGACCAAACTATTACCGACAGCTCGATATATACCCAGACCGATTTAATGTCCATAACCATAACCGATGCCATAGACCTACAGATAGTGGGCGAGCCTTACTATGATGTTTCGACGGTTGCACCCGGTCAAAGTGTAACAATAAATGTGGACGTTAAAAATAACAGCTCCGTGCCGATTAGCTCGGTTAAAGCCTCGGTCGACGGTGGCAGTGCAACCACACACAGCCTTGCTTTACAGCCGGGAGAGGTTGGGACTGTCGAGGTTAGCAAATCCCTTTCGAGCAGTTTTGTGTCCGACAGTTTCCCGATAACCGTAAGCCCTGCGAGCGGTAGCGATGCATATACATCCGATAACACCGTAACGGTGGAGCTGTTCTACCGTGATATTGAGATTGTCGGCTACGAGGTGGAGGGGCGTGAGGCTACCGTCACCGTTATAAACAACTCCAAGCAGACGGTAAACAACATTTCGGTGGAGCTTATCGACGAGAGGATGGACGGCACTGTTTTGGACACACAGAGTATTGCAACGCTGTCCGCCGGTAGAAGCTCAACAGTAACCTTTACCCTACCGGGTGAGGGGCTTGTGGTGGAGGATGTCTATGATGTGGAATACTTCTACGTGTCGGCAAGCATAGTCGAACCGGAGACGGTATACTCAAACAACCATATGTCGGCACCGGTAGCGCCTAAACGCCCGGTAAGCCTTTCCATAACAAACGCAAACATCACCCTCGCCGGTGGTGAGACCGAACAAATTACGGCTACCGTTCTTCCGGATGATGCCTTTAACAAGGATTTGTTCTATGTAATGGCGGACGAGAGCATTGCCGAGGTGGACGAAAATGGAGTTGTGACAGGACTTAAAAAGGGCGAGACCACCATAACGGTGATAACCAAGGACAGTGCGATAATGCAGACGGTTTTCGTGGATGTAACCTCCACCGCAGTGAGGATAACCGGAAATGTAAGCTTTGACGATGCCACGACGCAGACGACGATAAGGCTATACGACAGCACCGACACCGAGCACAGCAACGCTCTTTTCACCGAAACAATTCCGGCAGGGGAGGCGAGCGAAACGTTGACCACCGAGGAATTCAGCGTAAACACATCACCGGGAAGCTACGATGTTGTGGTAACAAAGGATAACTGCCTACCCTACATAATCAAGGGGGTAGAGGTGCCGGTAGATGGAATGGTGGATCTATCGGCCGGCGGCGAGATTATGCACCTCGTGACCGGCGACGTGGACAACAACGGAACCGTCAACGAACAGGATATACAGGCGATATTCGATAATGACGATTATAACAAAACGGTAATAATAGGGCTGTTTGTGGACGCTGATGCCGACGTAAATGGTGACGACAGGATAGATTTCAACGACACGGCAATAATCCGCAACAGTAGAAATTTTGCAAAAACCGAAGCGGATTGTGTTGTTGTTTATGGTGGTTAACGTCAGGTTAGATTATTAAAAAAATTGAGTGTTTCACATTGTTTTACCGTAAATATTTTTCCGGATATTCCGGTGAGTTCGTTATTTAAACCCTGTTCAAAAACCAATTCATAAGCGCAGAGTAGCTGATTTTTAACATTTAATGGATTTTTATTGGCATTGTATTTTCTGTCTCCTATAATATGCACGCCGAGTGAGGACAGCTGTGCTCTTATCTGGTGGGTTTTTCCGGTGTGTAGTATCGCCTCTATAAGGTGATACCCTCCCGACGATTTCAGCGTTTTAAACTCGGTTATCATCTCCTCGCCCTCGGTGGCGACGGTTATCCTGTCGGCTCGGCTATAGCCGGTTTTTATCAAGCCTTCGACAGGTAAATCGGTTACCGCAAGATATCTTTTTACAACCCTTTTATCACGGATAAGCTCTGCTACAAGCTCTGCGGCGTTGTGGGTTCTTGCCACTATGACAAGCCCTTCGGTGCCTCGGTCAAGCCTGTTTACAAGGCATGGTTTAAATGTTCCGGTGCCGTGACGAGCAATAAATCCGTCCAACAGGTTGGCATCGCCGGTCTCATCGCTGTGGCACAGTACACCGGCGGGCTTTTGCAGAATTGCAATGTGGTCGTCCATATAAATATCGTCGAAACTAAGGCAAGGATTTCTCTCGATTTCCTCCGAATGAAAAAACTCATCATTAATATAGAGGGAGAGTTCATCACCGGTTTTAACTCGGTAGCTTTCCTTCTGTTTTTTATCGAAAACTTTTATCCTTCCGTTTCTGAAACTTTTATATAGCATAGATTTTGGAAGGTTGTATGTCAAAAGCTGTACCAATCGCAACAGTCGCATACCGTTTTCTGTCTCTTTAACTACAAATTTTTTCATTTTCCCATTTTCTTTTTATTGATACGCTTGTCAATTTATCTTTTTTATTATATAATAAATACAGAAAGAAGTAAAGGGAGTTATTATGAGATGTCCTTTTTGCAGTGCCGAGGATACCAAGGTTTTAGACAGCCGTCCCGCCGACGGAGGTGTTCGAATTCGTCGGAGACGTGAGTGTATCGAATGTGAAAAAAGGTTTACCACATATGAGATTATAGAAACCGTTCCGGTTATGGTAGAGAAAAAGGACGGTTCTCGCGAGACGTTTGATCGCCAGAAGGTTCTCAACAGCCTAATGCGTGCCTGTGATAAACGCTCGGTCACGGTAGAACAGCTTGAACAGGCGGTGGATAGAATTGAGCAGAGTATATCCAACACCTTAAAACGTGAAGTCTTATCCATCGAGATAGGTGAGCTTTGCATGGAGGAGCTTCGTGCGATTGACGAGGTTGCGTACGTTCGTTTTGCCTCGGTGTATCGTCAATTTGGCGATCTCGACAGCTTTATGCAGGAACTCACCGATCTACTGGGTGAGAGATCAAAGAAGGGAAAGAAGTAGACTTTCCACCCTCATCAGCTCCGCCTTAATGTGCTTTACATGCGCAGCTATTTCTTCGGGCTGTGCATTAGGGTCTAAGGTGTCGATTACCATTCTAAGCTGTAATATTAAGTTGTTATCCGCAACCATCAATAACCATCTATGTCGCTCGGCATAGGTGGTTTTTAGCTGTTCAGCAAGCTCACTTGCATCACCGTTTCCCTCCTCAATCAAGATAATCTGTTCTGAGAGTGTATTAAAGGTGTTATACATAAACAGCTGTGCCGCTGTCATTATACATAGAATTATTACGATAACCGTCATGGCTAGTGGAATTCGTCTCATTTACTTAAATCCCCTTTATATAATCAATTAACTTGTAAAACGGTGCATATTGCGATTTTAAATTGCCTATCAATATATCTCATATTCGGCAAGGTAGATGCTCTCATCATCATAGACAAGCATAATTAAAACATCTCTTGTAGTTATCCCCTTGGCATGTAGATAGCCGATGAGCCAATCCTTGGATTTACCGCAAAGTTCAAGTGCATCATTTACAACCATTCCGTCCACAACAACAGATGCAGGAGGTTTTTCATCGTTGTGGAATGGTTTTGTTTCGGTCGCATAAACCGACAATTTTCCATTAGGCTCTATAAGTGCAACTGAAACTGAGTTGGGATCGAATATATTTTTATCCCGAAGTGCTGAGAGAATTTCGGTTGCGGTAAAGCGCAAAAGTCTTAATGTTTTCTGAACAAACCTACCGTTTTTCATTATTATTCTTGGCTCACCTTCAACAAACCTCTCGAACTTTGCGCTTCTGATGGTTATTGCCGATATAAAAATTTCATAGCAGGCAATAATTATTACAGGCAACATACTCACCAAAAGAGGAATGCTCTGTTGTTCTATGGATATAGATGCAAGGTTGGATATTATCATGGTTGTTACCAGCTCGGATGCCTGCAGTTCACCCAGCTGACGTTTGCCTGTAAACCTCAAAATAACTAACACAAAAATATATATTATTGTTGTTCTGATGATGATAATAAACATTTTATGAGTGTTCCTTTCCTGAATTTGTCCGTTTCTGCCACAGTAATGTGGTGGAATTCGAGCGGTTTTTGCTCGAAAGGTACAAAATTCACCTTCCATGCATGGAATATAGGATATTTGGCGATACTATATTCATCATAAATTCAGAAATAGGGAAGATGTATGCAAAAATCTGTAGAGGAGTTTAGGGATGAAATGCGCGAATACTTTTCACAAAGTATCGACGTATATTTTTTAATCAAGCGGATTGCCGAATGTAATCTATTGATAATGAAGGTGGATAACATAACCAGTGACGTAAATCTTTCGCTCGTGCTGTTGACACGCCTTTCCGAGGTTGAAAAACAGTCTCTAACGCCACAGGAGATGCTTGAATATCTCAAAAAAGATAACTCTATTCCTATAAGCCAAATTGACGTAAAATCGAGAGAAGATTTAAACCTTTTGATGCTTGCAGGTTTTGCTGTTATTTATATAGAAGGATGCGACGTCATGCTCGGCGTTGGTATTCAGGCATACCCGGGAAATGCCGTAACAGAGGTTTCGGGAGAGGGGAATATTAAGGGGTCAAAGCTCGGGTTTTCGCAAAATCTTAGGGTGAATATGGCACTACTTAGGCAGTTCATACGATCGCCTGAACTCTCCTTTGAGACAGGTTTTTTGGGTGGAGTTAACGACACCGAGTATATGCTTTGCTATCATAAAGGGCAGGTTCCGGATGATCTTTTGCAAAAGGTTAAGGCGCGGATAAAAAAAGTTGACCTTGCTATGGTGTTCGACTCCGGATATCTCGGAGCGTTTATACAAAAAAGGCAACCCTCTTTATTTTCTGCAACCGGAAGTACCGAACGTCCGGCAACTGCAGCGGCAAAGCTGTGCGAGGGAAAGATAATTGTAATGGTTGCGGGAAGTCCATTTGCGCTTATATACCCATATCTTTTTCCTGAAAATTTTCAAAGTCTCGACGACTATTCATCGAGACCTTACTTTGCAAGTGGAATTCGCCTTTTAAAGTATATTGCATTTTTCCTGGCAATACTGCTACCCGGAGTATTTATTTCCATTGTTAATTTTACACCGGAGTTACTTCCGGTTCAGCTTATGTATAAGATTGCATTTTCCGAACAGGGGACACCACTACCTTTATTTATCGAAGCGATTACCGTTTCGCTGTTGTTGGAGATTGTGCGGGAGGCGGGGCTTAGGCTTCCAAAGCAGATAGGTAGCTCCGTCAGCCTTGTTTCTGCGCTTATTGTAGGTGATGCGGCAATCCAGATGGGAATACTGTCGGCACCGATTTTAATAGTAATAGCTTTCTCGGCACTTGCGGCATTTGTAATTCCCTCGCTATATGAGCCGATAATTATCCTACGCTTAATGTTTATTCTCGCCGGCGGAGTAGGTGGTCCACTTCTTGTTGCGGGGCTTTTTGCCGTTGTATTATTAAATATATGCGGTGTTCATTCCTTTGGCATACCGTATACAAGGCCGATTTTACCAATGGGCGATGATGGAATTTCCGATGGGTTGTTACGTTCCGGAGTGAAAAACGGTGAGAGTTTTAATATAAAAAACTATATCGGGGAGGAAAAATGACTAAGGTTAACAGTGGGTATTACGGTTTACTTTTTGTTGTGATTTTGTCTACCCAGCTTTCTCGTGAAACATTTTCTCGCACCGCTACAGAGATTATAGCTACATCAGCGATATCTCTTTTAATAGGCTTTCTGTTGTTGCTACCTTTGAGTTATCGCGGTAAAGAACGGTTAAATACATTTAAGAGCACGGCGGTTGCAGTCACGATATGTATGGGGCTGATATTAACAGTTTTCGATGCCTTCAGCTATTATAATCTGACAAGTCAGGAGCGGACGGAGTTTGTACCGCTTACAATTATTATGTTTGGTGTCGCATTTTATTCGGGACTTCTTAACAGTAACGCCGTTAAGACATCCGGTTTATTTATATCATTTTTATTATGTTCGATTTTATTGTTAATAGCACTTTTTAACATTCCCGAACTTGATATTTCTAATATAGATAAAGAGTTTAATCCAACATCAATCATACGCTTAGAGGAAATCCTCTCGGTTGCAATTATAGTGCCGGCATTTTCAATCATAAACGATGGCGAACTAAAACCTACTAAAACCGGTGTTGTATTGATAGCTGTCTTTGTTATTGTTGCAGTCTTCAGCCTACTCGCAGAGGCAGTGTTTGGGAATAATCTTGACAATTTTGCTGTCTCGATAAATGCACTTGCAATTGTGGGAGAGCTGTCGATCTTCAGAAGACTTGACATTATTTTAAGTGCATTTCTGTTTTTGGGTAGCTGTATGAAGATTTCGGCATTAAGTAATTCGATGGCATATCTTTTAAACCAGAAAAGATATTACATTGCAATTGTCGTGTCTGCTGTGGTTGCAATAGTGTTTAACCTCATCTCAACAACCCTGCTTGCAACTACTGTAGGAATTCTCTCGATAGCGGTAACGGTGTTGTTTCTCGTTCCTTATAAGCGGCTTGTTAAACTTGCTGTGATACTGCCATTATTTTTTATGGTTGGCTGTGGAGGTACCGAACTACAGGAGCGTGCCGCAGTAACAATGACCTTTGTGGATAAGGTTGATGAGTATAAGGTTTCGCTATTAATCTGTACCGAATACGAAGAAAACGGCCCATCGGTTTCATTGATATCCGGAGAGGGTGAAACATTTTCATCTGCATTATATGACGTGTCAAAGGAGGTTAATGGCGAGCTGTATATGGGACAGAGCGAACTTATCATCCTTGGAAAAGGCTTTGTTGATGGAGGAGTAGACGAGCTAATACCACAACTCTACGAAACAAAGATGACCGATGGAAATGCCTTTATATATCTGACTGAATACGACGAAGGTATTATGAAGGAAAAGGAGGGGAAGCTGCTTGATGCTACCGACTCGGTACTAAGACAGAGCGAGAGTAATCGATTTCCGTCCATGCAGTTATTTAAACTGAAAATTAATGATGAGGGGAAAATGGATGGACATATTCCGGTCATTGATGTGTTCGAATACAAAGGTGCTGTTGCAACATCAGCAGTGTTCTATAAGGATGGAGAACAAAATCTTATTGTTGACAGAGAACAGCTGGAGTTAATATCTGCATTACAGGGGGATAGAGAACGAGTTGCTGTTGTGTACGACTACGAGGGAAAGGAGGCAGTAGCAGGCCTTAATGAGATTGCTGCCGAGGTAGGCTATGATAGAGGAAATATTACCATAGATATGGAATGTGTGGTCGATCAAAAATTATCCGAACAGGAGTTGATGGAGATTCGTGAAAGTATTGCAAATAGAATATCCGAGATAATCAATCTTTCGGTAGGTCATAATCTTGATATTTTCAATATTGAAGAAAAACACAAGGTAATGATAGGTGATGTTAAGGGCGTCAATACAATGATAGAGTTCAAAATGTAGAAAAGGAATAGATGCTGTAACTTTAATGAAAATTAGGTGAAATACCGTCGCATGATTTGCATTTGTTCCTTTTATATGTTAAAATAGCAACATATTTAATTATGTGAAAGGAATTAAAAAATGACATGCAATAAATGCAGTAAAGAAATACCGGAAAACGCTGCTTTTTGTGGATACTGTGGGGCGGCTAATATTCCGGAGCAAAAACCTGTCGAGGAAAAAGTTGAGGAATTTACAGTTGTAGATACAACCTTAGAGGTTGAAGCACAAACTGCCGATGCACCTAAGACCGAAACGATTATCTATGAGGCTGAAAAGCAGGTTGAAGATGATGCTCCGACAGTTAGCGATGAGAATATTGTGATTACCCTTGAACCTAAACCTCCTTCTGTATCTGTGTCTGCTGATGATTTTGTAAAGGATAGGGTAGAAATGCCCGCTGTTGAGTCGGCACACTATTCACATAATGAGGCATCAAAACTTAATGACAGTCGTCATGATGCCCCGGTAAAAACTTCTACATATTTTTGGATGATGTTGGTAATGGCGATTCCCTTTGTTAATCTAATAATGTTGTTAATATGGAGCTTTTCAGAAAAAATCAATTTAAGTCGTCGTAACTTTTCGAGAGCCGCTTTAATATGGGCGGGAATTATTATTGCAATTGCAATTGTCAGCCTGGTTATTGCCATAGTATCTTTACTCACCTACGGAAATTACTTTGCCACCCCTTCAATGTTTTTTACCTACTGATGATAGCAGTAGTAATTCCAAATATTAACGGAGAAAAATGGCTTTACGACTGTATACGGTCGGTACTGGACGGTAGTTATAAAGATATCGAGGTTGTTGTTGTCGATAACGGAAGTACCGATGGTAGCAGAGAGATTATCGAGAGCTTTACCGGTGAGCCGGTCAGGGGAATATACCTTGACCGAAACACCGGATTTTCTGCCGCTGTCAACCTCGGAATATGTAGTACTGAAGGGGAGTATGTCGCACTTTTTAACAACGATGCCTTTGCCGACAAAGACTGGCTATCTGAGCTTGTAAAAGCTATGGATGTAGACGAAAATATATTTTCGGTAGCCACCTTAATGTTGCAGTTTAAGGATAGTTCCCTTTGTGATGACGCAGGCGATTATGTCAACATATTCGGCTGGGCATGCAAGCGCGGTGACGGACTTTATGCACAGCGATACAGCAAGCCCTGTGAGGTGTTTACAGCTTGTGGTGGTGCAGTTCTTTACAGACGATCTATTTTAAATGAAATCGGTTTATTTGATGAAAACTTTTTTGCATATCTTGAAGATGTAGATATTGGTTGGCGTGCAAGAAATGCCGGCTATAAAAATGTTTTTTGTCCAACTGCAAAATGCAAACATATCTGCAGTGCAACCACAGGAAGCAAGTATAACGATTTCAAATCCATACAAAGCGGACGAAACAATATTTTATTACCATATAAAAATCTCCCGTTATTGTTATTAATTGTAAATCTACCGTTTTTGCTGATAGGTTACCTTATCAAGGTGTTGTTTTTTTGCATACGAGGATATGGAAAGCCTTTTATAAAAGGCACCTTTGAGTCATTTGGCATGTTTAAAAAGGTTAGGAAATATCCATTCAGGATAAAAAATCTGCCCCATTACATTAAAAATGAATGGAGCATGATTTGTGGTGTATTTGTTTATATTGATTATAGGGTCAGGAGATATTTCGGTTGGAAATAACATCCACCTGATATACATTATTCTGCGGTTAAAGCTGCCATGGTAATATAGTTATATGGCTGGTTAAAGTGGGGGAGGAAGAAGACATCAAGAAGCTTCATCCTATCTATTGTAACCTTTTCTTGTACTGCAAGTGAAAACATGTGAATTGCCATTGAAATATCATAGTCTGATGCTATCTGTGCACCGAGAACAATTCTTGTTGTTTTGTCGTACACAATACGAATTCTTACCTTTGCATTTTCATCCTTAATAAATGCAGGCTTTTGAAGATCTTCAAAGTCGGTGGCGACGGCATCATAACCGCTCTTTAACGCTTTACAGAGGGTGAGACCGGTAGACACCATTTTTAAATCCCATATACATATACCGTTTGAGCCCTGAACTCCGATTGTCTCAAGTGGTGTACCACAAACGTTATGTCCTGCAATAACGCCGGATCGAACGGCATTGGTTGCAAGTGCAATATAGTTAATATCATTAATAGAGTTATCATATACAACGGCACAATCGCCTACAGCAAATACATCTTTAATGCTTGTCTCCTGATTTTTTGAAACCATATATGCACCGTTGCGGAACAGGTCGAGACTATCTTTTCCAAGTGCATTGTTTGGTTTAAAGCCTATGGCCATAATCACCATTTCGGCCTTATATTCGCCGGAATCGGTTACTACAGACTCCACCTTGACATCACCCTTGAGTTTTTTGACCGATTGATTAAAGGCTACTGTAACTCCATTTTTTACAAGTCGGTCACGCATCATGTCGGTAAAATCAGTATCATAATAGTTTGCAAGGCATGAGTCGGCAACGTCGATAAGCACTACATTTTTATTGTGTCGTTTAAACGCTTCGGCAAGTTCTACTCCGATATATCCTGCCCCAACAACAACAATATTCTTAATATCTTGTTGTGTGTTTAGCTTTTCGATAACCTCGGCTGCGTTTTGATATAGCTTCACCTGCTGAACATTTTCAAGGTCTGAGCCTTCAATATTCGGTATAATCGGAAGTGAACCCGTTGCAAGTATTAACTTGTCATATGGCTGTTCATAATTATTACCACTCTTATCAACGGCGTGAACAACCTTATTATCATAGTCGATTTCGGTAACCTCGGTTTGCATATAAACCTTAGCACCCTTTTTTTCTAACCGATCCTTGTCGGAGTAAAATAAACCTTCTGCTCCGTCAATTTGATTTCCTATCCAGAGTGCCATTCCGCACCCTAAAAAACTTATATTGCTGTTACGGTCAAATACAATTACCTCGTTTCCCTTATAGTTATCGAGTATTGTATTGATTGCCGCAACACCGGCATGATTTGCTCCTATTACAACTATTCTACTCATATAAATCCTTTCTATAATATAATAATAATAAAAATTATTATTACTAATATAACTTATTTTTTGTCGTATGTCAAGGGTTAAAACAAACTAATATCTTGTCCATGTCGTTTTCTTAACATTACCACCCAAAAGGGTTAGCATCTCGGGTATATCGGTTATACTTTGGGAACGATGGATATACTCTATAGTTTTATCTGATTCGGTTAAAAAGGTGACCGGCAGTTGAAGATTTCTTTTAAGAGATACCTCATACGGGATATTGTGTTTTTTTGCCTGCTCAATAATTCTCAATGCCTCAACAGATAGTAAGGATAGAGGGAAGGTGACCTTTGGAAGATCAAAAGCAGTGTAAAGAACCGACTTAGCATCGCAAATTAGTGGAAAATTTAGCTTTTTATAGCTTTTGAAATCATCGGGAGAACCCTGTACAACACAAATTAATGTGCGGTTTCCTTCGCTGAACAACCTATAATTCCTGTAAAGTTTTTCAATGTAATAAGCAGTAAACAGGCAACTTGAGTCCCTAAAAAAAATCATTGTTGTTGGTTTATTTCCCATTGTTTTATACAGCTCATTATCACTGCTCACAGGTGTGTCGTAGCTGAAGTTAGGTATTTTTTCACCTACATGAAGTTTCATAAAAAAATCCTCGTGTAATAATATACTTTACTATATTATTACACGAGAAAAAGTTTTTAAACAATAAACCGCCATGCCGTCTACACCGATAGTTACAACCCGCGTTAAGCAGGGTGGGTATGCCCGGCGATACGCTTCGCGCTCCCTTCTTCCGCCGTAGCGGGAGGTCTGCAAACCTACGTACTGACCAAAGCCCCCTTTTGTGAACTTGTAGGATTATAAACGATGCATCCAATCGAACACAGCAGTTTAAAATTAATGGTTACTCCTCGGAATCAATTTCATAATCTTCGGAGAGTCTTTCCTCAAACATGGCTATTACGGTCGAAAGCTCATCCTCGTTGTCTACAATATCGAGAAATTCTTCACCCTCATCGTATGCGGTTCTCATAATAATAAAGGGAACTTCATCATCCGAAATATCTTCCTCATCTTCACATGGCACAAGGGCAACATATTCATTTGAGTCATACTCAAGTTGGTCTATAATCTCAAAATCAAACTCGTTACCATCTTCGTCCTGTAGGGTAACTATATCCGCTGTATATTCATCACTCATATTAGTAAATAAGTACAAAAAGCAAATTCTTATCATTTAATATGCTTTTCGAACTATGCCTTCCTTTCCTAAACCTTGCTGTTAATCTATATTCATATTGTACACTTTGTGAGGAAAAAAGTCAAGCAAGTTGTTCAAGTTCATCACGCAGATGACGTATTATTTTTTTCTCAAGACGTGATATATAACTTTGGCTAATTCCGAGTGTGTCGGCAACCTCTTTTTGAGTGCGCTCCTCGTTGCCAAAAAGTCCAAATCTCATCTCAATTATTACACGTTCCTTATCCGGCAGTCTTTTTACTGCAAGAAGCAGAGTGTTTTTTTCGTCTGCGTTTTCTAACTGCTTACCAACAATATCCTGTTCAGTCACAAGCACGTCGGAAAGCAATAGCTCATTTCCGTCTGCATCAACATTGAGTGCCTCATCAATTGATGTTTCCTGACGATGCTGTCCTGTTTTTCTAAGATGCATCAATATTTCATTTTCTATACAACGGGTAGCATAGGTTGCAAACTTAATGTTTTTATCCGGGTTAAAGCTTCCGACCGCCTTAATAAGCCCTATGGTTCCTATCGAAATTAGATCTTCCATATTTGGAATGGATTGATCAAATTTCTTAGCGATATAAACCACCAACCTAAGGTTATGAACTATAAGCATCTCACGACTTATCTTTTCGCCGTTTTTAAGACCTGCAAAAACTACTCTTTCCTCCTCTGCAGTAAGTGGTGGGAGGAGTCGTTCAGGTCCGTTAATATAATAAATATACTGTTCTGTATGAAATTGAGAAATGACATTCATTATAAGTTTATAGACTGTGGATTTTATCTTTTTTAGCATTGTTTAAAACCTCCGTAAATTCTTTTGACATTAAGCAGTTCACACCGTTTATATCTATATTTTTCTTAGAAATGCAAAGTTTTACGCCTGAGATCGTCTTTTCTGACATCTTTATTGTTAACGGATAAAATGTAACAGTCAGTTCAGCTCCACCTATGCTGTTAATAGGAAGTATCGAAGCACCGGGTTTAAGTAATCCTTTATCTGAATAATCCTCTACTGCCCTCACGATAACATCGGGAAGGTGTTGTCTGCAGTTTTTGTAATCGAGTATTATCAATGGAGCATTGTTAAGTATATCCTTTGCAATAAATCCACTGTCATAACATGCCTTTATCTTGAAAGTGTCTTCACCGTATGACATTTCTATTAGTTCCGGCTTTTGTTCCGGCGTAACGTAAGCCAGTCTGATTGCCGATGCACAGATGTATAATACGAGTGTCGCCACAACAAGAAATACAGCCGAGATGTCAAAATATAGCTGCATATTTTTAATGACAATGCCACTGCCTCCGGTAAAATAGAAGATTAAAATCAAACCTGCTAAAAAACAGTTAAACAGCAGATACCATGCAAAGCCTTTTATATAACCTTTTAAAGATGTTTTAAAGGCTACAAACAATAGCAACATTGTTACCGAGAACTTTATCATTAGCTGAATAAGTATTGAAGGGGTAGGGAGCAGAATAAAACAAGAAGCAAGCCCACCTAAAATTGCCGATGCAAGAATTCGCCATCGATTTACATTAATGCCTGCAAATCTTGCACTACACAAAAGAAGGGTATAGTTGATTAAGACCCCTTGGATAATAAGCATATCGATATAAATTACAGTTTTCATGTTTACAAGTATATCAACATGGAGCGAAAAAAATTGTCGCTATCTGCTTAAATAAAAATAAAAGATACACTATATTAGAGATATAAAGAAAATATTTTTATGTGGTCAATAAATAGCTGATTTGTCGTGTAGTATAACCCTATCTGGAAATTGTTGACCAAGTCAAAAGTCAAAGTGCAAGAAAAATATCATAAAATTCTTGCACTTTGATAAGTTTAGATATAAATTTGTGAATTAGAGCAGCAAAGGCATAGGTTAACTAATTTTCTTCTTTCACTTCATTAATAGACTTGACGCCCTTTTCAAAATCACTTGCGTTTTGCATCGTGACTTCTGCAATTGTCATAAGTGCGGTATCGTTCAAAAAACCTTGATGCGATGTTAAAATAACATTTGGAAACGACAAAAGTCTTGCTACTGTAGTAATATTTAAAATGTCGTTTGAATAGTCCTCAAAAACATATGATGACTCCTCTTCATATACATCTAACGCTACTGCATGAAACTTTTGAGCCTTTATGCCATCTATTAAGTCGTTTGTGTTGATTAGACCCCCTCTTGAGGTGTTGACAAGAATAACACCGTCTTTCATTTTTGATATAGATTCAGCATTTACAATGTAGCGTGTGTTATCAAATAACGGGCAGTGTAACGATATGAGGTCGGCAGTGCTGAGCAAAGCGTCAAGCTCAACATACTCTACATTTAGATTCTTGTTAGGATACATATCGTATGCAATAACATTCATTCCAAACCCATTACAAATATTTATCATGGCAGTACCTATTTTTCCGGTGCCAATGATGCCGGCGGTCTTGCCGAAAAAATCAAGCCCTACCAGTCCTTGTAGGCTGAAATCATTTTCTCGCACACGGTTATAAGCTTTATGCACACGCCTATTTGCCGCCATTGCGAGTGCTATAGCATGCTCCGCAACAGCTTGTGGAGAATATTCGGGAACACGAAACACTCTAATCCCTAAGTCTGCTGCCACTTTTAAGTCCACATTATTATATCCCGCACAGCGTAATAAAAGTATTTTTACACTGTTTTGCTTTAAGGCGTTCAGCACATCATTATCGATATTTGCATTTACGAATGCACAGGCGGCGTCATATCCATCTGCAAGTCTTGCAGTTTGTGAGGTTAATTTTGATTCTAAAAAAGTAATCTCGTGTCCGTACTCTTTTGCATATTTTTCGAAGTATTTCATGTCATATGTTTTTGTATCATAAAACGCAATTTTCATAGTATACCTCTATATTAATAATAACTATATTTGCATTATACTACCGTTTATTGAATTTGTAAAGCAGCTTGCATGGGTGCATCAGATGTCTTAATTTAGTCAATTTTAACACTTTTTATTCAACTGCCTATTGCTAAAATCTCATTTGCATTTATAGATTTTCCTTTAGCCAAAGACTTGTAATCCGTCTGCTTTTTATTTAGCAAAATTGCCCTGTGCCTTCGTTAGTGCACCTTGTGAGGATAACGTAGTTCAGTGCATAAATTGTACGTGTAAGGTGTATTCGGATTTTAAGGCCTTGGATAGGTATAGCAAAACTGCACCCGTTTCGTTTTTCACATAGTTGATATACTATATGCCTAACAAGTTGAGTGCAGTTAAATTTTGGTTTGATTGCTTTTTTTATTGTTTTAGTGCTACAGAATATTTATTTACGAGTATTTACACCTAAACGAGATTTATTTTTGCAGATATCCTTAGCCGCCTTCACTTGGTTCCGCTACAGTTGCAATAGCTGAATTATAGGTGGCAATAGCCGTCTTAAGGGAAAGTTGTGCCTTGTTGACATCGTCGGCGGTTGTCGCCGTTGTATGTGCTGTGTTGGCGTTAGTTATAGCAGTGTCAAGTGCGGAGGAAACTGCGCTGGTTACCCACCTTGTTCCGGGGGTGGTAGGTGCCGACTCGGCTATGGTAATACCGTTTTTAGCCGCTGTAGCCTCGTTAATTGTGGCGGTTAACTCAGCTTTGGCGTTAATCAGGTTTTGTTCATCCTGAGTTAGACCGGTGCCGGGAACCATTGCTCCGGTAAATGTTATCTTTGCTGCATTAAGGATCCCCTTTGCATCCTGCAGATTAGTTTCGGTGGAGGAGGCAGTATTATTGACAGATTCTGCATTTTTGATTGCATTGTCGAGGGCATTATAAATTGCTACCGGAACCGACTGCTTATCTTTTGGTACAGTGGCAGGGTCGTCACTCGAAACGGCAGAAACAAGTGTTGTCTTTGCCGCTGTTATCTCGGCAACAAGCTCCTCACGAGCTATCTGAACAGGTGTTTTATCCACTCCGGTCTTAATATTGGCATCAAAATTTGTAATTGCCGAATTAATTGCAGCCTCAGAAGATATTACCGATGTTGCGGTAGGCTCGGTCTGTGCTAAAAGTTCTTCACCGGTTGCGACCGCTGTGGACAATGTGGTGTAAATTGCTTCCGGAACCCAGTCTTTTCCTACATCAGCACCGGTAAGATCGCTTCCATCTCCGGTGCTACTTGCGACGGCCTCAAGAAGTTTTTTCTTTCCGTTGGCAACAGCAAGCTTTAGCTTTTCTATCTCGCCTTGTGATGCGGCACCGGGATTAGTACTGCTACTTTCAGATGAGCTTGATGTTGAAGTGGAACTAGCATCAGCGGGTGGATCTTTACGTTCCGGCTGAGCGGCAAGCGGTTGCGGACGACGATCATCGGTTTCAAGTGCATGTGTAGATGCAAAGTCAAGTATTGCTTTATGAGCATCGGATGTAAGATGAATACCATCAGCATTTACATATTGCGATTTTATGTACCCGTTGTCACCCTTTAACAAGGTAGTTGTGTTCAAAAGCTTCCAGCCGTTTTCCTCTACCATATCTACCAAGGCAAGGTTAAACTGGTCAACAGTCTTTTGGCTCAGATTAGGGTTAGAGGTGGTTTCACCGATAGGCGGAACAGTTACTATAATTACATCGCAGTACTCCCATTCTGCCAAGATTGCATTTACGGCATTAACATAGTTTGCAACAAACTGATCCGGCGATACGCCTATCAGATTGTTTGTACCGTAGGTCATATAAATTCTTTGTGGCTGCTGTGCGGCTACGGCATAAGGAATGTCATATGCTGTGTCGCTTCCTTCATAGTAAACTACATTCTGGGAGGCAACCGACTGAATTCCCATGCTCTCCACGCCTACCACATTTTCAAGCGGAAGGAGACCGAATTCCGCAAAGCCCACCGTGTTAGAGTCTCCTAAAAACATACTGTTTAGAAGATAATCTTCACCGGCATCTTCTGTTTCAGCAAGTATGCTTGCGCTTCCCTGCTCATCGATGTCAAACTCGGTAGGGTCGTACGAATCATCGATTCCGGAAGTAGATGTCGAATCGGACGTGCTTCCCGAGGAAGGGTCATCTACAAGCTCACCACTGTCAGAAAACACGGCAATAAGTATTATCGAACCTACAATTACAACAAACAAAAGTCCGGCAACGGTTGACACAGCAACCTTTTGACCGGTACTAAGCATTAAAAACTCTTCTTTAAGGTTAATGAAAAAGTCCTTGATACTATCTAAAATATTATTTTGTTTTCTTTTCTTCACCTTTTATTCTCCAAAAAATAATAACGCTAACATTATATCATAAGCTTTTATAAATATCAAGGATTTAATTTTTTTGTAAAAAAACTGTTATTATACTGTCATATAATATTTCATTTGACGATATAGTTCTATTATGTATCTGTATGTTAATATACTTTCTCAAACGATAAATTTATGGAACGAAAAAATGCAGGAGTTAAATAATATTTTGTTAAATTTACCGCCCATCCTGACAGGTTGTATAGCAGGACTGCCAGTACAGCTTAGGTCGAGGGTGGTTGAACTGCGTCTACGTGTAAACAAGCCACTTAGCGTTCTGACAGTTGACGATAACTTTTACGTGGATAGATCAGGGCGCATAGTAGACCACATAGATAAGGCATTTATAATTGACGGTAAGCTGATAGAGGAAACACTGCTATGTATATCCGGTCGCGCAATTCATTCTAAACAACATGAACTTGCAAATGGCTACATAACCATGCCCGGAGGCAATAGGGTGGGGGTTGCTGGTACAGCAGTAATGGAGAATGGGAAGGTAATAGGTGTCAAAAATGTCACTTCTTTAAATATTAGGGTTTCAAGAAACAACAACCTACCTTCTGCCGAAGAGCTTAGGGAGGTTGTCTCGCGCGAGATGTTTTCGTTGCTGATAATTGGGGCGCCGAGAAGCGGGAAAACTACAATACTAAAAAGTGTTGCTTACATGATTTCTAGGTCTTGCAGACAATTTACCGTAGTTGACACTCGATGTGAAATTGCGCCTGAGGTTAGCACTTTTTTTGATTTTTGCGATATACTCTCTGCATTTCCAAGGGAGGAAGGGATAGTTAATGCGATAAAAAGTTTAGCACCGCAGATTATAATATGTGATGAAATTGGAGATGAGGCGGATGCATCGGCAATCAAGTTTGCATTAAACAGTGGGGTGAATCTTGTTGTAACGGCACATGCGGAGAATATCCGAGGATTATACAATCGGCCTGTCCTTTCCGAACTGCTTGAGCTGAATGCGTTTTCGGATGTTGCAGTGATGTGCGGTGCAAGTTCGCCCGGAGTGATAAAGGAGGTTGTTCGATGGAATGGAGTATAAAGCTGATTGGAGCTGTAATAATTATATCGGTTGGAATTATGATCGGTAAATATTCCGTAAATCGATTAAGCGGTAGGGGGGGAATGCTGTCTGAAATCATTGATGTTCTCGGTTCAATACATAACAATTTTTTGTACAGGCAAAGCGATGTAATAACTGCTTTAAATGAGGCGGGAGAAATACAAAGGAAATTTTTTACAGTAAATCTCTTAAAGCTTAATAACACCGATTTTAAAAGGGCGTTAGAGAAAAGATTGCAGAGCTGCGACAACCTGAAAATCTTTTTAAACGACTCTCAGCATGAAAAGCTTTACGACGCTTTGCTATTGATAGGAACCGGCAGTCTGGAGGAGGAGTGTGGAAGACTTATGTATTATATAGAATATTTTAACGGCGAGCTGCGAAACGCAACCGACTATGAAAAGAAAAATCGAAAGCTTTATTTTGCGATGTCGGTATATGCTTCTATTGTACTTTCCTTAATATTAATATAGCGGAGTGAAAAATGGACATTAATCTTATCTTTCAGATAGCCGCAATAGGCATTGTGGTTTCGGTGTTAAATCAGCTGTTGATACGAAGCGGAAGGGAGGAGCAGGCAACCATGACAACCCTTGCCGGATTAATAGTTGTTCTCATGATGATACTGGGCGAAATATCCGAGCTTTTCGATACAATCAGAACCTTGTTCGACCTGTAATATGGACGGTGTTTTTTCTATAATAATATTCGTGGTGATATCCTCGGTGATGGTGATAATGCTACGTAGCTATGATAGCACGATAGCCTATATGCTGACGATTGCGGCAGCTGTAGTTCTACTACTTACCATACTTCCTACCACAATTGGGTTGATAGATTCACTACAAGGAATAACCGAACTGATATCACAGGGACCGTTCGAGGTTGTGATAAAGGCGGTGGGTATTTCTATATTAACACAGCTCACATCGGACCTTTGCATTGATTCCGGACAACGTGCTATGAGTAGTCTTGTGCTGCTTGCCGGAAAGGTTTCGATTGTGATATCTGCATTCCCGATTTTTGGAGAGCTGCTTTCTCAGGTTTTGGAGATTATGGGTTAGATGATGAAAAAAATAGTTATATTCATAATACTTCTTGTTTTTCTTTCCGCTCTGACATATGCGGAGTCATCGGGGGTTGAACAGTATGGTAACGATGCAATAGAAGGTATAGAACAGGAGTTTAACTTTGAGCTGGACGATTTTCTGTCGTTTGATGCCGTCGATTATGTAAATCTTCTGTCAGAAAGTTTTTCAGAAAGGATAGATGACCCACTAAAAATTTTCTTTACCCTTATACTTGTGTTATTGGTATCCACAGTTGTGCGAGGATTAAGCCTTGATAACAATAGTGTTTCATCGGTAATGGATACGGTTATCAACATTGTGTTTTTTTTACTGCTGTTAGCTCCGGTGCTGTCGGTGCAAGGGAGTCTATCCTCAGCGATAGAGGTCTGTAAAAACTTTCTGAACAGCTTTTTATTGGTGTTTATATCTCTGCTTGCAACATCGGGACAGCCCGGAACAGCGGCTGTCGCATCAGGTTTTTTTTCGGCATCAGTTCTTATAGTAAGCGAGCTTATTATCGGTGTGCTGTTACCGATAGCCTCAATTTATCTTTCGATAAGGGTCTGTTCATTGTGTGTGAACACAATAGAGTTTGGTGGAATTGCCGAGATAATCAGGAGGATAGCAAGGTATCTGTTGCTTGGAATTGCAACTTTTTTCAGTGCGGTTATGGGAATGCAGAGCTTAATATCCGCAGCGGCGGACGGAGTTGCTGTGAGGACAGGCAAATTCATCGTGGGTAACGGAGTTCCGATAATAGGTCCGGTTGTACAGGATGCAATAACCATGGTAATCGGAGGTATCTCTGCGGTAAAAACCACTGCCGGTGTTGCTGCAGTTATAGCGATATCGGTCATTTTTATTCCGGTGTTTATCGACTGTATTATCTACATTTTCATGTTTGAACTCACCTCTGTGATGGCAGAAATATCCGGCAGTGTAAAAATAAATAAGTTGATGAAGGCCGCTGTACATACCATAGAAATATATTTTTCCTGTGTAGTTTTATTTTACCTCATGATAATAATTTCGATGTTAACCTTTGTCTTGTCAGGTGGTGTTGTATGATGGATGCGTTTAGAGAGTTTGTTGTCATTCTTTGCAGCCTGTTTATTGTAATTACACTAGTGGAGGCCGTGCTTCCGGAAGGCAAAATGACCTCTGTTATAAGGTGGGTGGTATTGATTTTTGTGCTTATCACCTTAGTTAAATCGGTGGAAGCCGTCGATGTCGATATGCTTTTATTGGGCTTTGAGGCAGAAGATGAGCTTTTTGAGATGGGTGGTGATGAGGTGTTGGCACAGTCAATAACCGTGATTGAAGAAGAAATACTGCGCTCGCTCTCGGTTGCCGAGATACAGTTCGACGGTGTCGAGGCGGAACTGACGCAGGATGATACGGGTCTTTATGTATCGTCGGTAAAATTTGTCGGGGTAGCAGAGGGGGATAGGTTGAGGGTTGAAGAGATAACCTACGTGGTATTGGGGAGTGAAGTGGAGGTGATTTATGAATAAAATTATTAACTTTAAAAAGGATGAAGGTATACTAAGTAAGCTAAAGACAATAGACTACAAAAAGAATTATTCGCTAATATTACTGCTTGTTTTCGGAATAATTCTTTTGTTGTTCAGCGATTTATTTACAGTTGAAGAGACAAAATCGTTTGAGGAGGAGATAGACAGTGTCGAAAAGATAGCACTTGAGCACGAAAAAAAATTAACCGAGCTTATTGCAAGGGTAGACGGTGCAGGAAAAGCAGAGATAATGATAACGATGGAGTCCAGTGGCGAGACTATATATGCAAAAACACAGGCAGGCGACGAGCAGGTAAGCAGTGACGGAGACAACACAGATACTAAAACAGGGTATTCCACCGAATATATAATTGTTGAGGATGAAAACGGTAACAAGACAGCACTGGTGGAAAATGAATACGAGCCGGTTATTTTAGGTGTAGCAGTGTTGTGTGAAGGAGGTGATTCGGTGGAAATCGTCTCGGAAATAACCGAACTCGTCAAGGTTGTCATGGGTGTGACAAGTAATCGTGTCTATGTCGGTAAGCTTACCGGTGACTAAGTGCCGATTGCAAACATAAATAAACTGCGAAAAAAATGTATGCTATGAAATATACATATGAGAGGTTATATAGTTAATAAATCATACATATAATGAAACAAAGATAATCAACAGATAGCCGAAAGGCAGAAAAGGTGGTAGCTATGCTCAAGAAATTCAAACATTTCAAAATAAAGAAACAGGTGACCTTCCTATCCCTGCTTTTGGCCTTGGCGGTAGCGGTTTTTCTTAACTGGCAGTATGCAAGAAGCGATTCCGACTTTAGACTTGCAGAGGAGGAAGCTATCGCAACTGAACTTACGGTATATCCGATAGAAAATGCTAATGCTGAGGTTGAAACCGAGGTGGGGTTAGAAAGAAATTACGGCGATGCACAGCTTGTTAACCTCAGCAAGGAGGAGGGGTTAGAATACTTTGAAGATGCAAGACTATCGCGTGAAAAATCACGGGACGAGGCACTTGAAAAGATGCAAGATTCGCTAAAAGATGCACAAATCTCCGACACCGAAAAAGCCGAACTCACCCAGACCCTGTCCGACACCATAAACAGTATTACCGTTGAAGATGAGATAGAAAGCCTTGCAAAGGCAAAGGGTTTTATGGAGTGTATAATCTATCTGAATGATGGACAGGCCGACATGGCAGTCATGACAAAAAACAATAGCTTGACCCAGGCGGAGGTTATGCAGCTACGAGATATTATAATGAGCAAAACCGACATAGAGGCAAAAAATATTAAAATTGTAGAGGTTAAATAGTTGCTCTTTTAATGAAACTATGTTATAATATTCAGCAAGAGAACACAGGGGCTCGTTATATGGAAGTTTTAAAGGATGAAAATAGCGGCGGTAAGGTACAGGTGTCGAATGAGGTTATTTCTAATATAGCCAGAATAGCGACGATGGAAACTGCCGATGTAAAAGGTCTATCTCGCGGAAATCTTGGAATAAAAGGTTTATTTTATAAGGTTTCCTCGGCAAATCCGATAACCGTTAACATGTCCGGAGGAGTTGTGGAGATAGATGTCTGCATAATCCTCGACTTTGGAACTAAGGTTAGAAAGGTTTCAAATGAGGTTCAGGAAAACGTAAAAGTTGCGGTACAGAGCATGACAGGATTAACCGTTTCAAAGGTAAATGTTATAGTGAGTGGTATCGCTGAGTAGAAGGAGAATAACAGGGCGGGTATTTGATACCCGTCCTAAAAGGTATGAACAGAAGAAAAGCAAGAGAAAATGCATTTATCGCTATGTTTTCTGCCTCTTTTGGTCCGATAAGGGCTAAAGAGGCGGCTTTGGGTTTAGCGGAGGTTTCGGATATCGAGATGGACGATTTTTGTCGCTCGATTGTTGAAGCCTATGATAACAATATGGAGTTTATCGACGAAAAAATAAAAAAGAACCTGCGTTCCTGGTCCTTTGACAGGCTGTCAAAGGTGTCGGTTGCCATACTGAGATTGGCTATTGCAGAACTTTTTTTCGCAGGAGACAATCCACCGGGAGTAGTCATTAACGAAGCGGTAGAGCTTGCAAAGCAGTATGGTGACGAAAATGATTTTCAGTTTGTGAACGGAGTGTTATCGGTAATTCAAAAAAATAAGGAAGCAGAAGATGGTACCGATTAGTGTTACAGCACTCAATCGATATGTTAAGACGCTGTTGGACGGTAACGAGCTGCTATCCGATCTTACCATATCTGCCGAGCTTGACTCCTTTCATCCTCACCGAAAAACAGGACATTGCTATTTTACATTAAAGGATGCGGATTCGTCGATAAAAGCGGTAATGTTTAGCAGAGATGCTGCGCGACTTTCCTTCGTGCCGGAGGATGGAATGCAGCTCCTTGTCAGGGCAAAAGCTACCATCTATCAAAAGGACGGAACCTTTCAGCTATATGTCAGCCATATGTTTTTGGACGGGGAAGGAGCATTAAACGCTGCATTTATGCAGATGAAACAACGGCTTGAAAAAAGAGGGCTGTTTGCAATCGAGCATAAAAAGCCACTTCCCAAAAGTCCAACCTGCATAGGTCTTGTCACCTCTAAGGATGGAGCGGCTTTACAGGATATCCTTGCTGTTGCAAAAAGGAGAGCCTTAAAAAATATTACCTTTGTGCTATACGATGTTCCGGTGCAGGGCGCAGCCGCAGCAAAGCCGATAGCAAACGGCATAAAAAAGCTTGATGCAGTAGGATGTATCGATGTAATCCTTATATCAAGAGGCGGTGGCAGTGCACAGGATCTTTTTGTGTTTAACAGTGAGGAGATTGCAGAGGCTGTTTACAATGCAAAAAAACCGATTGTATCCGCTATAGGTCATGAGGTAGACACCGTGATAAGCGACCTTGTTGCTGATGTCCGTGCGGCAACGCCTACCGCAGCCTCGGAAATAATTCTTCCCGACCCTTCACAGATGATGTATCGTTATGATAGGGCGAGGTCGGAGGTAAGTCTTAACCGTATAAGAAGTGAGTATAATAAAATCGAAAAAAATCTTGCAGAAGTAAAAGATGATTTAACCGATACCATGAAGCAAAGGGTGAAAAACGAAAGGCAACACCTCAACCTTTTAATACACAGATTAACCGCATATGATCCTAAAAAAATACTCGAGAAGGGTTACGCAGTTGTGAGGGATGAAGAAAAAAACATTTCGACTGACATCCCAAAAACAGGAGATAATATTATTCTCGAGACATCAAAATCCATAATCGGATGCAAAGTGAGTTCCGTGGAGATAAAACATGAGTGAAAGAACATTTGAAAATGCTGTTGCCGAGCTGGAAGGGCTTGTGGAGAAGATTGCCGACGATGAGACCGGCATAGAGGAACTTCTCCCACTCTACGATAAGGGGAAAGTTCTTGTTAAGGAGTGTGAAGACAGATTGAAAAAAATTGAAGTTAAGCTAACAATGTATGAATCGGAGGAGACGGAATGAAACCTTGCGGTTATAAAGAGATGTATAGCGAATATAAAACTGCTGTCGAACAACAACTTATCGAGGTTATGAACCTGCTTCCAAATCGTGACAGTGATGTTTCAAAGGCTGCAGAATACAGCCTTTTTAATGGAGGCAAAAGGGTTCGAGGTGTGTTGGTGCTGGCGGTATGCGACATGCTTTGCGGAAGTTACGAAAAGGCACTTAATTTATCTGCCGCTATCGAGATGATACACTGCTATTCCTTGATACATGACGATCTTCCATGTATGGATAACTCGGATTTACGCCGAGGGATGCCGTCATGTCATGTTAAGTATGGCGAGGCAACAGCTTTGCTTGCCGGCGACAGTCTGCTTACCCACGCATTTGGAGTTGTAGCTACTGCTGAAATTGCCTCTGAAACATTATTGACGGTGGTTCAATTGTTATCATATTCGGCAGGCTTAGGTGGAATGATTTACGGGCAGGAACTTGATCTGAAAAACGAAAACAGATCGGTTACCGAAGCCATGCTAAATGAAACCCATCGCAATAAAACCGGTGCTTTAATATCTACATCGGTGCAGCTTGGTGCACTTGCAGGCGGTGCAAGTAGCCATGAATATTTGGCACTGCGTGAATTCGCCTTTAACCTAGGACTTGCCTTTCAGGTTGTAGACGATATTCTGGACGGAACAGGCGATTCGGAGCGACTCGGAAAGCCAACCGGAAACGATAGTCAGAATACAAAAAGCACCTATTATTCCTTGATGGGACTTGATAAGGCCAAGGAATTTGCACAGTCTCTTGCTGTAGACAGTGAAACCACCCTTACGACATTGTTCGATAAGCGAATAGACTTTCTGCTTACCTTACAAAATGAACTGCTTATAAGAACAAATTAAGCCGACCTAATTTTTTGAAAGGAATGCTGCCCAAATTCGGGTTGCGATAACATATGTCCACGTTACTTGATAAGATTAACTCACCGAACGATATTAAAAAGCTAACCGATACTCAGCTTAACTTACTGTGCGATGAAATTAGAAACTACCTGATTGAATGCGTCGTTGACAACGGCGGACATCTTGCGTCAAACCTTGGCGCCGTAGAACTTTCAGTAGCACTTCTCCTTTCTTTTTCAGGCGCTAATGACAGAATTATTTATGATGTCGGACACCAGTGCTATACACATAAGCTTTTAACCGGAAGAAAAAAGGATTTTGACGGTTTGAGAAAAAAGGGTGGAATATCAGGATTTCCATCACCATCCGAGAGCAGCTTCGATGCTTTTGTAACAGGTCATGGTAATACTTCATTATCTGCGGCTATAGGCATGGCAACCGCTAAAAAGATAAAAGGTGAGGCTGGAAACGTGGTTGCCGTTATAGGTGATGGTAGCTTTGGCGGCGGTATGGTTTATGAGGGGATGAACAACGTTGGTAAACTTGATAACCTTGTTGTGGTCCTTAATGACAATAAGATGTCTATTTCAAAAAATGTAGGTGCATTTTCGACATATCTTAACAGACTTCGACTTTCAAAGGGTTATGCAGAGGCAAAATATGGGGCATCTCACACACTTGAAAAAATCCCATTAGTAGGTGATTTTTTTGTTAATGGTCTACGCGGAATAAAAACCACTATGCGACAGGCTTTTTATCATGATACCTTTTTTGAGATGATGGGATTTCAGTATTTCGGACCATATGATGGACATAATGTGTGTGAGCTTCACAGAATGTTTGAAAATATTAAAAAGCTTTCAAGTCCGGTTTTTGTACATGCCGTAACACAAAAGGGAAGAGGTTTTGCAGAAGCCGAAAAAAACCCAAAGGCTTTTCACAGTGTTTCACCAAGTATTTTGAAAGGTGAGGCTAAAAAAGATTTTTCGTCGGTGTTTGGCGATGCTATCTGCGAGTTTTCCGAGAGCGATAAAAGCATTGTGGCAGTTACCGCAGCAATGAAAGACGGGACAGGTCTTTCAAAATTTGCAAAACGTTATCCCAACCGATTTTTCGATGTCGGTATGGCAGAGCAGCATGCCGTAACCTTTGCGGCAGGGCTTGCTAAGGAGGGATTAAAGCCGGTAGTAGCAATATATTCAACATTTATGCAAAGATGTTATGATCAGCTGATAAACGATGTTCAGCTTAATGATGTTGATGTTTTATTTGTTGTGGATAGGGCGGGGCTCGTTCCGGCTGACGGCGAAACGCACCAGGGAATATATGATGTTAACTTCCTGTCTACTCCCAACAACTCAATCATTGTCGCCCCATCTAATAACAAGGAACTCAAGCACTGGTTGGGTAGGATGTTGCTTCAAAGAGGAATACGGTCGGTAAGATTTCCGCGTGGACACAGTTCGGAAATATTGGACGGATATTTGTGCACCGGTAATCCTTATGATGTGATAATAACAGATGATAAATCCGACACTGTTATTATAAGTTACGGAACCATTTTGGAGGAGGCTGTTAAAGCACAACAGCTTTTAGATTCACAGGGATATTATGCCGATGTTATAAAGCTGATACAGCTAAGCCCAATCCCTGAGGGATTTATAGAATCAATTTTGAAATACAGCACTATTTTGCTTCTTCATGATGATATCAAGTATGGTGGATTCGGCGAGAGGATAGCCACACAACTCCAATCGATGTCCTATCGAGGTGCTTTTATAGATAAGGGAATTGAAAACAAAAAGGTTCCCAGCGGTACAGTTTTTGAACTTCGTGCCGAGCTTGGACTTGATGCAAAAGCGATAGCTTCCGTTCTACGAGGTGCTAATGTCGACAAGGCTTGATCTGTATGTTTGTGAACAGTACAATCTTCCATCGCGTGAAAGAGCAAGGTCGTTTATCATGCAGGGCCGGTGCTTTATCAACGGTCAGCGAGTAGATAAGGCGGGTCACCCGGTAAAGGAAGGTGACATTGTTGAGCTGAAACTTCCGGAAGAAGGCTTTGTAAGCAGGGGAGGACACAAGCTCAAAAAAGCCATTGAAGAATTTACATTAATTCTCGATGGTCTTCATATGATGGATATCGGTGCATCTACCGGTGGATTTACCGACTGCGCACTACAAAACGGTGCCGAATATGTTTATGCCATAGATGTGGGTTACGGACAGCTTGACTATCGTCTGCGCAACGACGAGAGGGTCAAATGTATTGAACGAACTAACATACGATATCTTTCCGAGGAGCTGGTAAAACACAAAATAAACCTGTTTACGATTGATGTTTCCTTTATATCGCTAAAACTTATCCTTCCGCTACTTGAAAAATACTCGGCGGAGAGTTATAATGTTATAGCATTGATAAAGCCTCAATTTGAGGCCGGCAGGGCAGAGGTCGGAAAAAATGGTGTAGTAAAGAGTGATAAGATTCATATATCGGTAATAGATTCGGTGCTAAAATACGCAAATGATAACAACTTGTATCCATTTGGTCTTACATACTCACCTATTAAAGGGCCGAAAGGAAATATAGAGTTTCTAATCGGTTTGACAAATACAAAAACCGATTTTGTTCCGGATGTAACAACAACTGTTGCACAGGCACATCAAGCATTGATTGATACATAGCTAAAGAGGAGGGAATGTAGGAAATGAACATTCTTATCGTCAACAATCCGGAAAACTCGGCATCGGTTTTGTTGAGTGAGAAAATAGCACGTTTTTTTAACGACAAGAATATTTCATGCGAAATATCCGCCGGAAAGGATGCTCCATCGGTGGATTACGACTATGTAGTGACAGTAGGAGGAGACGGAACACTTCTTCATGTGGCACATCTTCTAAAAAACAAAGAAATCCCCATTATCGGTGTAAATGTAGGAAGACTTGGTTTTTTGACAGCTGTAACAGCGGAGAAATATGAGGATTTATCAGCATTAATAACCGGAAATTTTCACATCGAAAACCGAATAATGCTATTGGCGGAATATCAAGATACAAGATATATAGCCTTAAACGAAATACTGGTTACCGGCGGATCCATTGCCAAAACTGCCGACATAGAGGTCTTCTGCGATGACAGTAAGGTTCTCGGTTATAGGGGTGATGGGGTGATAATCTCCACTCCTACAGGCTCAACTGCATACGCACTTTCGGCGGGCGGCCCGATAATAGATAGCAGTCTTGGTGCTATTTCGGTAACTCCGCTTTGTGCTCACAGCCTAGGCACTCCTCCCATGGTTTTTTCGCAGGAGAGGGTAATAAGGGTTAAAGCTTCCTCTTCGTCCGGGGCAGCAATAATGTGTTCGGATGGCAAGGAGCAATGTCAGGTTTTCGATTTCGTTACGGTGCGTTGCAATGATAAATACACACCACTTATCTTTTTGGGGAAATCGGGACAATTTTCGGCAATCGAGGAGAAGTTAAGAAGGAATCATTAAAAGATGCTTTGCGAACTAACGATAGAAAATATTGCGGTAATAGAAAAAGCAACGGTAAACTTTGAAAAGGGGTTTAATGTGCTTACGGGTGAAACCGGTGCCGGAAAATCGATAGTGATTGACTCGGTTGGAGCTCTGTTGGGGCATCGTCTTGCAAAGGATATAATCCGAAACGGCGCGGGAAAGGCTGCAATATGTGCTGTTTTTTCAAACCTGCCGGAGCATGTTATGCACCGGTTGTCCGAACTTGGATTCGAGCCGGAGGAACAACTTATAGTCACGAGGGAACTCACGGTTGACGGCAGAGGCTCTGTGAGGATAAACGGAAGACCTGCGCTCGTATCAATGTTAAAGGAGTTCATGCCGTACCTGCTGGCTATTCATGGACAACAGGAAAATCATAATTTGCTGACTCCGGAAACACAACGTGCACTGTTGGATAGATATGGATCACTACAAGCTATGAGAGAGGAGTATCGTTCTGTCTACAAAAAACTTTGTGATTGCATAAAAAGACTTGACAATCTCACCGGTAGCGAAGAAAAAAATGCCGAGCGTTCAGAGCATCTGAGGTTTCAGATTGAGGAAATTGACAAGGTTGAAATTAAAAACGGCGAAACAGAGCAGCTACAGGAACGTCGTTCGGTGCTGATAAATCTTGAAAAAATACTTTCGGGGTTGTCAAAAGCTGAGCAGGCAATTAATGATGACGAGGCAGGATGCCTAATCGGTCTTGCCGCGGCTGTCGAATCACTCTCGGAAGTCAATGAAAAAAATTTACAGCAGTATAAGGAAAGAGCACAAACACTTTACTACGAAACACAAGAGCTGTCTGCCGACATAGCTTCCGAACTTTCAAACATCGAGGCAGAGCCGGGTGAGTTAGAGGTTATTGAACAGAGACTTGACGAGCTTTATCGACTTAAAACTAAATACGGCGACACCTTTGAGGAGATTTCCGGCTACAGAGATAATGCTGTGGCTGAATTACAATCCATAGACAACAGTGATGAGACGATTATCGCACTGGAGGAGGAAGTAGAAAGCTTAGGCGAGCAGGCAAAAAAATTGGCATCAAAGCTTACCGCTGCGAGAAAAAAGGCATTTAAAAGTTTACAGAGTGAGGTGGTATCCTCGCTTGCAGAACTTAAGATGCCGGGAATGGCTTTTGAACTGTCGATAAGCAGCAAACCACTATCAAGGGATGGCGCAGATGAGATTGAGTTTTTGATTGCAACCAATCCGGGCGAGTCGCCAAGGTCACTTGCTAAGGTAGCATCGGGTGGTGAGCTTGCACGTATAATGCTCGCAATTAAAAACAGCCTCGCCGATGCCGACGATATGCCTACAGTAATTTATGACGAAATTGATACAGGCGTTTCCGGGTCTGCATCTTACAAGATAGGTAACATGATGAATAAAACCGCAAAAAACAGACAGGTTCTTGCGGTAACTCACTCGGCTCAACTTGCATGCTTTGCCGACAATCATCTACTAATACAGAAGTCCAGCGACGGCAATTCTGCAAAAACCGATATCACACCGCTGTCTTACGACGGAAAGATATCGGAACTTGCAAGAATTATGTCGGGAGAGGATATAACACAAACTGCGCTTGCAAACGCAAAAGAACTACTAAAAACGGCAAATCCGTAGCATGGGTTTACCGAACAAGAAAATGAAAGGGTTTACAGATGAAAATTTTTGAGGAACTAAAGGCACGAGGACTTATAGCTCAGGTCACCGACGAGGAGGAGATTAGAGAGCTTGTTAACGACGGTAAGGCAGTCTTTTATATAGGTTTTGATCCCACAGCAGATAGTCTGCATGTAGGACATTTTATGGCTCTTTGCCTTATGAAGAGATTACAGATGGCGGGAAATCGTCCAATAGCACTTCTCGGCGGCGGAACAGGAATGATCGGAGACCCCTCCGGCAGAACCGACATGAGAGACATGATGACGACCGATACTATAAACCACAACATAGCCTGCTTTAAAAAGCAGATGGAACGTTTTATTGAATTTGGCGAAGGCAAGGCGATGATGGTGAACAATGCCGACTGGTTATTAAGCTTAAACTATATTGAGCTTTTAAGGGAGGTAGGTGCATGTTTCTCGGTTAACAGAATGCTTACAGCAGAGTGTTATAAACAGCGCCTTGAAAAGGGTTTGTCCTTCTTTGAGTTTAACTACATGATAATGCAGTCATATGACTTTTTGGAGCTGTACCGTAAATATGGTTGTAATATGCAGTTTGGTGGTGACGATCAGTGGAGCAACATGTTGGGAGGAACCGACCTTATCCGTCGAAAACTCGGAGAGGATGCATATGCAATGACCATAACCCTTCTAACCACCTCCGAAGGTACTAAGATGGGTAAAACACAAAAGGGTGCTGTTTGGCTGGATCCCAACAAAACCACACCCTTTGAATTCTTCCAGTACTGGCGCAATGTTGACGATGCCGACGTTATAAAGGTTATGAAGATGCTGACCTTTATGTCGCTTGACGAGATAGCGGAATATGAAACGCTTGAGGGTTCAGAGTTAAACCGAGCCAAAGAGCGCCTTGCTTATGAATTAACCGATCTTGTGCATGGCAAGGAAGAAGCGGAAAAGGCGAAGATTGCCGCTGCCACACTTTTTTCCGGTGCTGTGGGCGGAGATGTCCCAACACATCGATTACCTTCCGATAAACTCGATGAAGGCGGAAATGCAACCATTATTACACTGCTTGTTTCATCAAAACTTGCGCCATCTGCCAGCGAGGCCCGTCGCCTTATACAGCAGGGAGGAATATCGGTGGACGGTGAAAATGTAAAGGAGTTCACCTACACAGTATCCTCGGAAAAACTTACCGAAGGAGTTTTGGTAAAAAAGGGTAAAAAACAGTTCTGCAAAATTAGCACTTAATCGGTGAATTAATCTTATCAATCAAAATAGCTGGTGACATCTCGTCCTGAGCTCTCACTTGCATAGCAAAACTTATCGATATGATTCTCATTATAAAAATAGTGTAGCTTATGGTTTATCACGGCGTCCTCTAACACCCCGACAATTGCAAGCTTTACCTTCATTTTTTCCGGTATTATGCTTTTTATGTATACGCTTACCGATTGCCCAATTTCAAGACCTACTACAGGTTCGGCAAGCCCGGAAAGATTTGGTAATAACTCGATAAATATGCCGTACTCCTCAATGCTTCTGACCACTCCGACCACCGTTTCACCGGCAGAGAAACAGGCGGCATTTTCGTCCCAATCTCCGAGAAGCTCTTTTAAAGTTAGCAGAACTCTACCGCGCTCATCAAAGGACTTAATGACCGACCTTATAGTTTGTCCCTTGTAAACCCTGTCGTGAGGTGTTGCTATTCTCGAGACCGAAAGACAATCAATGTGCAAAAGACCGGCGATACCGCAGCCGATATCGCAGAATGCACCATATCGCTCGATATGGGTAACCCTACAGTTTATCACATCACCCGGTTTTTTGTCGGACAAATAATCCTCATAGCAACGAAGCTGTGCCTCCCTGCGAGACAATATAAATATCGGATCGGCAGAGGTGAAGTCTATATCTGTAATAATAAAGCAGACCTTTTGCCCGACCTTAGATAGGATTGCAATGTCCTTAATCTCGCTGTTATCGGGATAGTATGCGGTTTCTTCAAACGGCATTATCGCTTTATATTCTCCGAATTCGAAACAAATTCTTCGCTTTACATCAAAAAGCAATGCGGTTGCTTGAAGAATTGTTCCACGACTCTTTGCAATGATTAGTTGTTCTACCGACAGCTTGCCGGCTTCTTGGTAATCGCCTTCCAGCTTATATTCCATAATTTAACACTCCACAGATGAATTTTTACATATCAAACTATATGCAAGCCGTTAAAGAAATATTTGCATTTGCGTTTGGTTTCGTATATAATTATTTAAATAGCCATAAACAGAGGAAATATGATAGACAAACTAAAAGAAATAAAGGCAAGATATGACTTTGTGTCGGAGCAGATTGTAATTCCGGCGGTAATATCGGATAATGAACAGTACAGAAAGTACATGAAGGAACACAAAAATTTAACCCCCCTCATGGAGAAATATGATGAATTTTGCAAGGCTGATAACGAGATGAATGATGCAAAATCCATGCTTGACGAGGGTGGGCTTGAACCCGATTTTAAAGAGATGGTTCAGTCCGAATTCCTTGAAGCCAAGCAGCGCTGTGAGGAACTTAGTGAGGACATTAAAATTTTACTCATACCTAAAGATGAAAATGACGACAACAATACCATAGTGGAGATACGAGGAGGTGCAGGCGGAGACGAGGCGGCACTTTTTGCCGGCAGCCTTTTCAGAATGTATTCCATGTACGCGGAGCGTAACAGGCTAAAGGTTGAAATATTAAACGCCAATGAGACTAATCTGCAAGGATATAAAGAGATAAGCTTTTTAATATCCGGAGAAGGTGCTTACGGTCGTTTAAAGTTTGAAAGCGGTGTGCACCGTGTACAACGTGTTCCGGAAACCGAGACACAGGGAAGAATTCACACCTCGACCGTAACGGTGGCTGTTTTACCCGAGGTTGAGGAAATTGACTTTGAAATAAACACCGCAGATGTGCAGGTTGACACCTTCAGAGCTTCCGGCGCCGGCGGCCAGCATGTTAATAAAACCGAAAGTGCTATCCGGCTTACCTACCTACCAACAGGATTGGTGGTGGAATGTCAGGACGAGCGAAGTCAGCATAAAAACCGTGACAGAGCTTTTAAAGTTCTTCGCAGTAAACTATATGAGGAAAAACAACGTGAGCAGGCAGAGGCGATTGCTAAGGAGCGTAAAAGCCAGGTCGGTACCGGCGACAGAAGTGAACGAATTAGAACCTATAACTATCCGCAAGGTAGAATGACCGACCACCGTATAGGTCTTACCCTTTACAGGCTTGAGGCCATATTAAACGGTGATTTAGATGAGATTTTCGATGCTTTGATAACCGCCGATCGTGCCGAAAAGCTAAAATCAAGTGAGAGCGATGAAGTATAAAACCTTGATGCTGACAGAGGGGGAAAAAGCTGTCAGGCAAGCCGTTGATTTTTTAACCGCAGGTGAGGTTGTGGCAATTCCTTCCGAGACCGTATACGGACTTGCGGCAAGGTGCGACAGCAAACAGGGTGTTAGGAAAATCTTTTCCGTTAAAAACAGGCCTGCCGATAATCCCTTAATCCTTCATTGTGACGGCATTGACATGGCACGAAGATATGTTGATGATGTTGACGATAGATTTTATAAGCTTGCAGAGTCGTTTTGGCCGGGACCGTTAACGATTGTTACAAAACGCTCTTCCTTGGTCTCGGACTATATAACGGCAGGGCAGGATACAGTTGCCGTAAGGATTCCAAACAGTAGTTTTTTTAGAGAGGTTATAGCCGGGTGTGGTGTTGCGATAGCTGCACCATCGGCGAACATATCCGGTAAGCCGAGTCCGACCGATGCTAATTCGGTTTTTACACAGCTGTCCGGGTCAATTCCATTGATCGTAGACGGCGGTAGCTGTTCGGTAGGAGTTGAGAGTAGTATTATCTACCTTGGAGACGGTGATGCAACCCTTCTGCGCCCCGGAGACATAACACGTTTTGAACTTGAAAGTGTTCTTGGACTTGGTGTGGGGCAAACTAAAAAAAGTTCTCCGAGTGCACCGGGAATGAAGTATCGTCATTATGCACCGTTCTGCGAAGTTATTCTGTACTGTGGAAACTCCTTTGTTAAATACCTAAAAGATAAAAAGGCACCATTTGGTGTTGTATGCCATGAGGAGGAGATTAAGGATATTAGTGCAGAGAAATGCATAAGCTTTGGTATATCAAATGACGAAAAACAGCAACAACATCGGCTGTTTGCTATACTAAATTCTCTGGATGAATACGGATTAGAGCGTTGGTATATACATGCTGAAAAAAAACATGAGGCGGTTTTTAACAGGCTGTTCAAGGCCGCCGAGGGTAAGGTGGATTACGAATGACAATAATAGGCATAACCGGACGTTCCGGAAGCGGTAAAACGGCTCTTACCGCCTATCTCGCCTCAAAAGGTTACCCTACAATTGATTGTGATAGGATAGCCGGCAGAGTGATTGAAAAGGGTTCGCCCTGTTTAGTCGAACTTGCTAAGGCTTTCGGCTCGGATGTTCTTAACTCGGATGGTAGCTTAGACAGGGCAAAACTTTCTGCAAGGGCATTTGAAGATAAAAAGCATCAAAGACTACTAAATTCTATTACACACCCCTATATTAACAAGCTGGTAATTAAGCAAATTAATTTATATGCCGAGGCCGGAGAGGATTTAGTTTTTATCGATGTTCCTCTCTTAGTAGATTACCCTCTTGAGCACTACTGTGATAAGATTGTGGTGGTAAAAGCAGATGAGAAAAAACAGCTTTCAAGGTTGGTAAATCGAGGAATGACATACGAACAGGCTAAAAAGCGGCTTGCTACCCAGCATTCTTCATCACGACTTTCTTCTGCCGCAGACTATATTATTTCTAACAATACCACCACGGAGGAACTGCATTTAAAGGCGGAACAACTGTTGAAGAAAATTGCTACAACCGTGAAAAAAAACAAAGGAAAGCCGATAAGGAGAAGGCGAATACCGCACGGACTTCGACGTTGGTTTCCGATACTGCTATTGATATTGCTAGTTCCGATTATCGGTCTTACATCGAGAATGTTATCCTCTATCGAGCAGGAGGTATATCGCCTTGACTTTACAAGCTATGTCGACGATGCCGCCAAAGATTACGACCTTGACAGATATCTGATATTTGCTTTTATCCATACAGAGAGTGGGTTTGACCCTGAAGCTGTTTCAAATGTGGGTGCGAGGGGGCTAATGCAGATAACCGAGGACACCTTTGACTGGATTCAGCTACAGATTGATCCGGGCGGAGAACATGACTATGACGACATGTTTGATCCGGAGGTGAATATCCGCTTTGGCAGCTACTATATCAGCAGATGCCTTGATCGTTATTCCGATGACATCTCTACCGCCGCCGCCGCATATCATAGCGGTTGGGGTACGGTGGACGGACTACTTGAGGATACTGCCTACAGTAGCAATGGAAAGACACTTGACGTTTTCCCCTTTGAACAGATGAACCACTATGTGGATAAAATCAACACAAACTACGAAAACTATTTAAATATATATAATCAGTAAGGAGTAAAAATGAAAAAGGAAAACGACACCGCAAAAAAGAACAAGGAACTGTTTATTGATGGTGAGAGATACAAAAAATTCACCGAAAAAAATCTAAAGAAGATAGATAAGTTTGCGGAAAAATATAAAAACTTTCTTCTTTCCGGATATACCGAGAGAATGTGTGTTGCAACATCCGAGAGGATGCTAATTAAGGAAGGCTTTTCTGCGCTTAAGGCTGGCGAATCACCGAAGGCGGGAGACAAAAAATTTGTAAAGTGTGGTGAAAAAGGGGTAATAGCCTTTATTATGGGTAGTGAGCCACTACAGAATGGAGTTCATATTATAGCAACCCACATTGATGTTCCACGCCTTGACATAAAACCTAACCCGCTCTTTGAACAAGATGGAACCGCATATCTTAAGACGCATTATTATGGGGGAATTCGTAAATATCAGTGGGGTGCAATGCCGCTTGCACTTTGCGGAGCCATCTACCGTAAGGACGGTAGTCGCCTTGAGCTGACTGTAGGGCTTGACGCAAAAGATCCTGTGTTTACCATCCTTGACCTACTTCCGCACCTTGCTAGTGAGCAGAGCAAACGAACACTTGGCGACGGACTTAAGGGTGAGGAGCTTACCGTTGTAATAGCTGGGCTTCCGGACTTTGAGGATGGAGAAAAGGATGCAGTCAAGCTAGCCGTATTAAAGCTGTTAAATGAAAAATACAACATAACCGAGCATGATTTTATACGCGCTGAGCTGGAGATTGTCCCGGCATTTTTGCCAAAGGATGTGGGGTTTGACCGATCAATGGTCGGAGCATACGGACATGATGACCGTTCCTGCAGTTTTGCCGGACTTGCCGCACTGTTAGAGCAGGGAGCACCGAAAAAAACTGCAATGCTTGTTCTTGCCGATAAGGAGGAGATTGGGTCGGTAGGTCCTGCCGGTCTCGGTGGAGACTTTCTTAAAAATGTCCTGATGTCCTTAATAGCCGCTACGGGTGAAGATTACCTCACCATGGTGCAGAACAGTTTTGTTTTTTCCGGTGACGTTGCCGCTGCCTTTGATGGTAGATTTGCCTCTGTTTTTGACAAACAAAATTCTGCATATTTGGGTAGGGGACTTGTATTGACAAAATATACCGGAGTTCGCGGAAAAGGCGGTTCTAACGATGCGAGCGCCGAGGCGATGTACTTTGCTTTAAATGTTATTGAGGAAAGTGGCTGTGCATACCAGGTTGCCGAGCTTGGCGCCGTGGACGCTGGTGGCGGTGGTACGGTAGCATCTTTTCTTGGAGACATGGGATTTGAAACGGTGGATATCGGAATTGCTGTTGCATCTATGCACTCACCGTTTGAGGTTATTTCTAAGGCCGATCTTTATGCTTTATACGGCGCATATACTAAATTTTTCGCATTTTAGCCGCTCAATGCATATTCTAAGGTGACGATACTTTTAGAATAGGTGAAATATGGCGGCTTGGCACATTTTGTTTTGTGCGGTTTTCCTTTTCGGTTTATGGCACATTGCAGTGACAATTGTAAAATCATTAGATTTATATTTTAGGGATGTTGATGAAGGGCAGTGCGACGACAAGGATTGAAGGAACGATTCAAAACATCGTTTTCCAGAACTCCGAAAACGGTTACACAATAGCCGAGATAATCTACAATGGTGGCGTACTTACGGTAGTAGGGAGTATGCCACTATTGTGCATGGGTGAAATATTATCTGCCGACGGCAGATTTACACATCACCCAAACTATGGCAAGCAATTTTCTGTCGAGAGCTATTCCACCGAGCTGCCTTCAAACTCGGACGGCATAAGATTATATCTATCAGGTGGACTGATTAGGGGAATAGGGCCTGTACTTGCGGGCAGAATAACCGAGGCGTTCGGTGATGACACCTTTGAGGTTATCTGCACCGAACCGGAGCGCCTTGCAAAGGTGAAAGGCATAAACCCCGAAAAGGCAAGGATGATTTCCAAGGAATTCAATCGCCAGTTTGGGCTACGTGAGGCTATTGTACGGCTCACCTCTTTAGGTTTTACCGCTGCAACCGCAATACAGGCATACAATGCATACGGTGTGAATGTTGGAGATTTAGTTGTTCAAAACCCATATATTATGTGTGGCCCTCCGGTGCTTTTAGATTTTATTCTTGCAGATAAAATTGCTGACCAGCTAAACTATGACCATGATGTCGGCGAGCGTGTGATAGCCGGCCTTTACCATGTGCTTCGCCACAACGCCAACAACGGACACTGCTGTATACCAAAGCATCAGCTTATACCTACCGTTGCACAGTTTTTACGGGTAGAGGAGGCTAGAATTGAGCATACCCTTAGCAATGAAATTGAGTCTAAAAAACTGATTACACATGTTGCAAACAACAGCGTATATATATATCTGTCAGATTTTTATCATACCGAAACCGAGATTGCAGAGCGCCTTCTACGCTTACGTGAACGTAAGCCCCCCCATCTTTCTGATCTTAGTGAACGGATAGAGAGGCTCGAGATTATTGAGGGGATACAATACCAGTCGCTACAAAAAAGTGCTATAAAAGGCGCAATGAGTTGTGGCGTGTTTGTGCTTACCGGTGGTCCAGGTACCGGTAAAACCACTACTGTAAAGGCAATCATATCACTATTAGAACAATCAGCACAGCGAACAGCACTTGTGGCTCCTACCGGCAGAGCGGCAAAACGTATGACCGAGCTATGCGATAGAGACGCAACAACCATTCACCGACTGTTAGAGGTTAACTTCAGCAACAACGAAGAACTGACATTTGTACATAACGAGTTGAAGCCTCTTAAATATGATACAGTCATAGTAGATGAAATGTCGATGGTAGATATATTTTTGTTCTGCTCGTTACTTCGTGCACTTCCAAGCCATGCAAGGCTGATAATAATAGGGGACTCGGATCAGCTGCCCTCTGTGGGGCCGGGAAACATCCTTAAAAGCATTATGGAGTCGGGGCAGATAGCATCGGTTTCATTAAGCGAGGTGTTTCGCCAGTCTCAAAGTAGCTTGATTGTAAGTAATGCACATAGGATACAAAGAGGTGAGTTTCCGATTTGTGACAATAAAACCGGTGATTATTTCTTCATCGAGCAGGTTGGAGAAAAGGCACAGCGCACCGTTTTAGACCTTGCGACATATAGACTCGGCAATAAATACGGATATGACAGCCTTACCGATATTCAGATACTCTGCGCAACAAAGGTAGGTCCGCTTGGAACACAGGCGTTAAATCCGCTGTTGCAACATCTCCTCAACCCCGAGGAGGAGAGTAAACCGCAGATAACGGTTGCAGAGAGAATTTTTAGGGTCGGTGACAAGGTGATGCAGACCAAAAACAACTATGATCTACAGTTTGAACGTGAGGACGGATTTGTGAGCTCCGGCGTGTTTAACGGAGATATTGGATATATAAAAGATATTGACAAAAGAAAAGGCATAATTAAAATCATCTATGATGATAGGACGTATAAATATGCAACCGAACAACTTTTAGAGCTTGAACATGCCTATGCAATAACGGTGCATAAAAGTCAGGGTAGCGAGTTTACATGCGTAATTCTTCCTCTTTGTGACATACCAAAGCGGCTGTGCTACCTAAATCTTTTATACACTGCGGTCACAAGAGCAAGGGAACTGCTTGTAACTGTCGGTGATAGGTCGGTCATTGCAGACATGCTTGCCGATAAAAAGTCATCGCTTAGATACAGCCTGATAGAGAGGTTTTTGTGTGAAGATAGTTGATTTTGTTTCAAATCTGTTTTTTCCAAAACGATGTATATTTTGCAGTAGCGTAGTAGGCTTTTTGTCCAAATGTCCGGATTGCGAACCGGAGGACTTTCGTCTGCCCTCCTGCTTATTGGTGAAGCAACATGCAGACAGCGATAAGCTTGACGGCGTTGCAGCACTCTATCGTTATGACGGTTGTATCAGGAATTCCATAACAAGAATTAAGTTCAGAAATGACGAACAGGACGGTAGGGAACTGGCAAAGGTATATTCGGATGATTTCCCGGATTATCTTTTTGGTAAAATCGACTGTATGTTGAGAGTGCCGGATTTTAAAGCAAAACGGTACAGTCTTGCCGAAAGCTTTCTTGCCGAAATAGCAAGGAAAACCGGAATTCCTCGCACAGATGCAATTATCAAGATAAAGGACACGAAGAAACAACATGAGCTGGAGCTAAACAACCGAAGGAAGAATCTTTCAGGTGCATTTAAATGTATAAATACAGATGCAGTAAATGGCAGGTCGGTATTAATTGTGGATGATGTTATTACCACAGGAAACACCATGAACGAGATGGCTGCAGTGCTGAAAAGAGCCGGAGCGGTAAAGGTTTACGGATTTGCCTTCGCTTCCACCGAGAGGGGAAGAAAGAGTAAGACAGTTTGATTAACAGGCAGCACAATGGAGCTAATAAATAGATGGAGATATCGGTATCAATTGTAGAAAATCTAATTAAAAGTCAGTTCCCACAATGGGGAAATTTGCAGATAAAGCCTGTCGAAAAAAGTGGTCACGACAACAGAACTTTTCATTTGGGTGATAAAATGACGGTAAGGCTACCGAGTGCAGAGGCATATGTACCACAGGTAGAAAAAGAATTTAAATGGTTACCGCTATTGCAAAAGAATATAAAACTACCCATTTCAGCACCTATAGCGATGGGTTCTCCTAACGATGACTATCCCTTCCCTTGGACGGTTAATCATTATATAAAGGGTGAGACCGTAAACCACAGTAATATTGCATCACCGGATAACTTCGCAGCTGATTTATCAGCTTTTTTAAGGGAGTTGCAAGCTATAGATACGACAGAAGCACCGCCTGCCGGAAAACACAATTTTTTTCGTGGCGGAGACCTTTCGGTGTACAACAACGAAACCATCTTGTCCCTAAAAAATTTGAAAGATGTTCTGCCGGTGGAAAGGTTGAACAGGATATGGGAATGTGCTATTTCATCAAATTGGAAGAAATCTCCTGTATGGTTGCATGGAGATGTGGCACCGGGAAATCTGCTTGTATCGGTCGGGCATTTGTGCGGTGTTATTGATTTTGGAATTATGGGGATAGGGGATCCTGCCTGTGATTATGCCATGGCGTGGACATTCTTTGACTCAAAGAGCAGAAATTTACTTTTAGATGGGCTGGATATAGATACAGTTAATCGCGCAAAAGGGTGGGCGTTATGGAAGGCACTTATCACCTTTGAGTCTGATGCTAGTTCATCTAAAACAATTTTGGAAATATTAGACGACAGCCAAACATTATAAATAAAGAATAACAAAGCCTATTGTGTTCATCGCAAAGTTAGCAAATGCATGACAAAACCATGATGAATAGATGTTGCGGTTTTTTTCATTAAGGTAGCTGAAGATAATTCCACCTATAAAAAGCGCAACCAAAATCAATATTAAAAGTCCTACATCAAACATTCCATCCATAATTGCAATGTGATAGATGCTAAAGGCTAATGAATTAACCGAGTATGCTGCTAATCGGCTTGTTTTTCTAAACTCGGTAAAAATAAAACCTCTAAAAAACCATTCCTCCAAAAAGGAGTTTACTATCGAAACATACAGTGCAATAGCAACGAAGTTATCACCGTTTATTCCGAGATTGTTTTCAAGAGATGTTTTAATTCCGTCAAGATTAAAAAGACTGTCTGCAATAAAATATGAAGTTAACACAACAGCATACAGACCTATTCCCAAAAGAATGCTTGTCTTCATACCGTTAAGGTTTGATCTGACAAGGTTAAAAGGTTTAAATTTTTTGAAACACAGCGAATACAGTATCGGAACGAACAAAAAAATCGGAGCCTTAACAAGGGTCTTTGCCAGATAACCGGGGCGAATTATTAGATCCGTGTATGCAATTATCGATATACATACCGTAACAATAATTAAAATAATAATGTTTTTCTTTATATTTGACATTTATTCTCCACTGTTGACGATTCTATTTGCCGAGTTTATTTGACCTTGCATAAAAGAACATGTATTGCTGCATTACACCCGCAAAACCCTCGTATAAATCAAGCGGAAATTTACCGCCGTAATAGTTGTTTATCGTGTTTATTATCCACACATCCTCGGGAAATGCCGCAAGGCGATGATACCCGAAAAGTCGAACACAGTTGGCAACCTTAACCCCAACACCGTCGAACTCAAGAAGTGCTTTAAAAACATCATCGTCATCAAGTTTATGTAGCTCTTCGAGTGGGGTTTTTCCCTGTGCAACGCTACGAGCCGCAGAGAGAATATATCTCGCCCTATATCCTACTGAACACGAAAGAATTTCCTCCATGCTACATGACGCAAGTTGTTCCGGAGTAGGGAATGCATAGATTCCTTCGTCAATTTCGTTACCGCACATTCTACAGATTGCCTCAATTGAGGTTTTTATAGCCGGAATAGATTTTCTTTGGGATATAATAAAAGATATGAGTGTTTCAAAAAGAGGTTGCCTTAAGATTCGAATTCCGCTACCATATATTGCGGCTTCTGTCATAAAACTGTCGTTCGACGGTATTGCAGATATGTATGATGCATAGTCTGTCGAGAGATCAAGGTAGTCATGCCAGTAGCCTTTGTAATCCTCTTTTGAACAGTTCAGCGTTATGCTATCAGGTGATTCTTGGCACATATCAAGAATTTTTCCCTCAGCAATAGTTCGGTAGCCATGCTCGGTTTGATTAAATCTAAAACATTGCCCACTCTCAGCAATTTGAAATAAGTTAAGGTTTGCTATATTAAGTTTTATCATATATTTCCTCATGTTTTAATAATTTTATTGTTTTTATAGGGTTGCTTTTTTTTCTTAAATGTACTAATATAAAATTAAGACTATAGGATTTAGGAGCTACGTATGATTAAAAGGGAAGTTTTAAACTACGGTATGGTTGGTGGAAGTGTAGACGCATTTATCGGTGGAGTTCACCGCACCGCTATAGATTTTGACGGAAAAGCTACCTTAAAGGCAGGCTGTTTCAGCACTAATGAGGAGCGCAACAACCGAAGCGGTGAGAAGTTAGGCCTTGTTAAGGAACGTATTTACTCAAGCTATAGTGAGATGGCACGCTTAGAGTCGGAGAGGGATGACAAAATTGATTTTGTTGTTATTACCACCCCTAACAAGGTGCACTATGAGGTTGCGAAACTTTTCCTTGAATACGGCTTTAATGTTGTATGTGAAAAGCCTCTTTGTCATACGGTAGAGCAGGGAGAGGAACTTTCAAGGCTGGTAAAGGAAAGGGGCGTGTTTTTTGCGGTTACCTATTCTTATACCGGAAATTGCCTTGTCAAGCAGGCTAAAAAGCTTATCGAGGATGGCGAGATAGGTAAGATAATTAATGTGAATGCAGAGTTTTTGCAGGAATGGCTAATTGACGATGTGGGCAAGGGTGACTTGTCTACCAAAAAACTCTCGATGTGGCGAAAGGATCCGGAAATTGCAGGAATATCTAATTGTGTCGGGGATCTCGGGACGCACGTAGAGCACATGGTATCCTATCTTACAGGCTTAAAACTTCGCAAGGTGTGTGCCGTGCTTGATCACTTTGATCAACCGCTTGAGCTGAATGCTAACATGTTGTTAGAATATGAAAACGGTGCACATGGAGTTTTCAGTTTTTCACAGGTTTGTGTCGGTCACTCCAACGGTTTGGTGGTAAGAATATTCGGAACCGAGGGAGCAATTGAGTGGGTACAGGAAAACCCGAATTTTCTGTATGTAACGAAAAAGGGATGCCCGGTACAGGTGTACAATCGAGGTATGGGCTACCTTACCGGTAGAGCCGCAGAGCTTAACAGGGTTCCCAGTGGACATCCGGAGGGGTTGTTTGTTGCGTTTGCTAACCTATACAAAACCTACACCACCGCATTGCTTAAAAAGATAAACGAAGAGGAACTTACCGCAGAAGATCTTGATTTTCCGACAATTGAGGAGGGGATTGAAAGCGTTAAGTTTATCCATGCTGTTGTTGACAGTAACAAAAAGGGTGCTGTCTGGGTGAACATAAATTAAAAAACAATTTAATGGTTGTTAATAAAATGTGGGCGGATAATATTTTCGCCTACTTTTTTTTGTTGTTTTTTCTGATAGTAGTAGGGGTTGGCATACCGTTCTTTTTAAATGTGCGAAAAAATGTTGTCATACTTTCAAAACCGCACTTATAGGCAATTTCGGTGATAGTGTCGTCGGAGTGGTTTATAAACTCAATTGCCTTTGCAATTCTCAGCTTATTAATATAGTCCGGAATACTGCAACCTATCTTTGCTGAAAATGTTCGTGAAAGATGATATCTGCTGACACCAACATGTGAGGCGATTTTGTCCAACGTCAAAACATCGCTATACCTGTCGTTGAGATATAACAATAACTCCATCATCCAATCCTCATTATTACCACTGCCGATGTGCGAATACTGGAGATTATCAATGATGTGAGACATCATCAGTGACAAAAAAGCACGTGATAAAAGTGTATCTTCGGTGAGATCGGGGCGTGTATTGAACGCCTTTATGGCATAGTGTAGGTCGGCATGGAACTGCTCCTTCCTCAGTATGGGAACGATAGGATATCTTCTTTTCAATTCTACACTGTAATCCTTGATAATATCTACATTGAAAATCCAAAGCATACAGTGTGTTTCTCCCACACTTTTACACTCATGTACGGTGTTTGGAAATGAAATGTAAAAATCCCCGGGATACATGCTATATTGGATATAGTTTGACTGTATTGTGACGTTTCCGTCCAACACATACAATAGCTCTACCTCCTTGTGGAGGTGGGACTCATATTCAATATTTTCAATAGTGGGAGAGAAGTAAAAATTTATATTTCTTGTCTCATAGCCGTACATAGCTGCTCCTAATAAAAAACCACAATATATGATATAAAATTATCCTATTATGATATGAAATTATACAACAAAATATGCTATTATTCAAGTGTTACGATTAAAGTAATATAATTTTTTTTAAGGAGCTTAAATATGAAACACACAATGGCAATTATTGGCATAGGCGGAATGGGCACATGGCACTGTAAAAAGGTAACCGAAAACATTGATGAGATAACCGTAAAGGGCGCATATGATGTAAGAGATGAAGCCATCGAAACTGCAAAAAATGAGCTTGGGCTACATATATATAATTCGGTCGAAGAGATTTTAAATGATAAAGAGGTTGACCTTATAACCATTGCAACCCCAAACAATTTCCATAAGGATCTTGCAATAAAATGCTTAAAGGCAGGCAAAAATGTTGTTTGCGAAAAGCCGGTAACAATGAATGCTCCTGAGCTTGAGGAGATAATTGCTGTTGCTAAGGAGACCGGAATGTTATTCTCTATCCATCAGAACAGAAGGTGGGATAAAGATTACTGTATAATCAAAAAGGTGCTGGCTGATAAAATGATAGGCGAACCCTACTTCATCGAGAGTCGCGTTCAGGGTTCGAGAGGTGCTATGCACGGATGGCGTGGATTTAAAGAGAATGGCGGCGGAATGCTACTTGACTGGGGTGTACATCTTATTGATCAGATGGTGCATTTAATCGATAGCCCTGTAGTGGAAATCGGTGCACACCTAATGTCTATCTGCACTCCGGGAGTCGACGATAACATTAAGATTTATATACGTTTCGAAAACGGTGTTTCCGGCATGTTAGAGATGGCAACAAACTGTTTCGTTAACCATCCGCGTTGGCATGTTTCCTGTGATAACGGAACCGCAGTTATCGAGGATTGGTCCTGCAAAGGTGCCATGTTCCAAAAGAAGCTTGATTCCGAGCTTGAGTGGGACGATGTAATTGTATATACCGAGGCAGGTCCAACCAGAACAATGGCTCCTCGTCCACAGGAGACTGTAATAGAGACCGAGCTTCCGGATGTTGCTACCGATTGGGGCGATTACTACAAAAACATTGTTGACGTTATCGACAATAAGGCAGAGCTTCTTGTAACTCCAGAGCAGGCATTAAGGGTTATGAAGATAATCGATTTAGCCTTTGAGGCTGAAGAGCGCAAGTGCGCAATAAGCTGTAAACTATAAAAGGGATATCATATATGTCTACCGAAAAAAAGGTTTTACTTTTACAGGGAGGGTGGGACGGTCACGAACCCACCCTGACCTCGGCTCGTTTTGCGAGATTGATGGAAAAGCATGGGTACAGCTGTACAATTAGTGACAACCTTGAAATCTGTCTTGACTATGAGATGCTCGCAGGCCTTGATCTGATTGTCGCCTGCTGGACCATGGGAGAAATACCCCAGGAGGTTAGGGAAAATATTGCAAAGGCAGTCGGAACAGGCGTGGGGCTTGCCGGTTGTCATGGTGGTATGTGCGATTCCTTCCGTAACGATGTAGAATGGCAGTTTATGACAGGAGGGCAATGGGTCAGTCATCCCGGCGGTGATAATATTGACTATACCGTTAATATCTGCAAAGGCTCCAGCCCAATAATCGAAGGGCTTGATGATTTTCCGGTCTGTAGTGAGCATTACTACCTTCATATCGATCCGGCAATCGAGGTGCTTGCGACAACACGGTTTCCGGCAGTGAGTTATTTCCATATTTCTAATAAGCCGGTCGACATGCCGGTAGCATGGACAAAATATTGGGGCAACGGCAGAATTTTTTACACCTCACTCGGTCATCATGATGACGTGTTCGACAAATCGCCAAATGCACAGACTATCATGGAACGCGGAATGTTATGGTCGGCACAGGGAAAAGAGTATGCAGTGGTAAACAACCTTACCACCGATAGGTTTGAGAACTCAGCTAAAATGTATTAATTGGAGATATAAAATTGAATACCGTAAAAATTGCAATGATAGGAGTTGGCTCCATCAGCGGAATATACCTAAAAAACATCACAGAAATGTTTAGAGAAATAGAGCTTATTGGCGTTTGTGACCTTGTCAGAGAGCGCGCCGAAAAGGCGAAAGAGGAATATAATATCCCCAAAATTTATGACACCATGCATGATGCTTTTAGTGACCCGGAGGTGGATATCGTATTAAACCTTACCCGCCCGTATGAGCATTTTGATGTGACCTCAGCTGCACTTGAGGCAGGAAAGCATGTATATTCCGAAAAGCCACTCGGTGCGACCTTTGAAGAGGGTGAAAAACTTGTTGCTCTTGCAGAAAAAAAGGGACTGATGCTCGGTGGAGCACCGGATACTTTTTTGGGTGCCGGAATTCAGACCTGTAAAAAAATCATTGATGATGGTATGATTGGCGATATAGTAGGAAGTGCCTGTTTTATGATTTGTCACGGACATGAGACATGGCATCCGGATCCCGAGTTTTACTACAAGTTCGGTGGTGGACCTATGATGGATATGGGTCCCTACTACGTAACCGCACTCGTCAACCTTATCGGCGGAGTAAAGGGTATTACCGGAGTTACAAAAAAGTCCTTTGACCAGCGAATAATCACAAGTGATCCCAAATATGGAGAGGTTGTTGATGTTGATGTTTCTACCTATGTAACCGGAATGATTCACTTTGACAACGGCGCATTGGGTACTATATTCACGACATTTGATGTACATTACAATTCACAGGCACGTTTTGAAATATATGGTAGCAAGGGGACACTTATTGTGCCAGACCCAAATAATTTCGGCGGTGATGTGATGCTGTTTAGGCCTGAGGATGGCGAGTATAAATCCATGCCGTTAATGTTTGATTACAAGGAAAATTCACGTGGTCTCGGACTTGCCGACATGGCGAAAGCGCTTAAAGATGGTCGCACTGCACGTGCCGACTACAAGCAGACGCTTCATGTTCTTGAGGTAATAACTTCCTTTGATAAGAGCTCCGAAAAACAAGCTTATCTTCCCATGACAACAAGCTATACACCGCACGAGGCAATGAAGAACAATCCAATGACCGGAATTTTAGATTAATTAATATAAAACCCTTTTCGAATTAATTTCGGAAAGGGTTTTTAGACAACCATACTTATCCTTTAATTATTGATGTGAGTATGCCGAGTTATATAATAAAAATGAAAGGAACTGTTAATATGTCTGTAACTTATTGTATAGGAACAAAATCAGACAAAAATGATATTGTCGACTTCGGCAATCTTGTATTTAGTGTTGCTCATGCACCTACAGATTTTAAAGCATTGTTGCCAAAACTATATTCTGATAGATATGATTTTTCCGAAAGGCATTTTTTGTGCAAAGAGGACGGGAAAATCAAGGCTATGGTACTTTTGGATAAATTCAACATCAAGGTGGGAAATCATCGGCTGACGGTAGGTGGTATCGGTACCGTGTCGGTACATCCGTATGATCGTGGTAACGGATATATGAAAAAATTGATGGCGATGGCAGTCGATGAAATTAAAAACAGCTGCGACATCGCAGAGCTCGACGGGCAGCGTCAGCGGTATGAGTATTATGGGTTTACTCCGGGTGGAATAGAATATATATACAGCCTAACAGAAACAAACCTTCGCCATCGCGTCGATCTTATCACCGTTAATGGTGTCGAGGTTAAAAAGGTGAAAAGTAATGATGTAGAGATGCTCAACAAAATACGAGAGTTGTCGGCAGAATTACGAATTGTCGGTGAACGGGCAGGGAACAATCAATATTTTTATGATATTATGTCATCTTGGAAGGGTGAGATATATGCTCTCTATCTTTCAGGCGCGTTCAAAGGATATATTTGCAGAAAGGGTAACGGCATCTCCGAGATGGCGCTGACAGATACCACGTTAACCGCGTCCTTTATTAAGGAATACTTATTGGTTACCAGGCAAAAGCAGGTTGATATTAGCCTTAACCCAACACAGCAACAACTCGTTGGCGAGCTATCAAAAATTTGTGAGGATTTTAAAGCGGTAAATAACCACTGCTTTATGCCGATAAAATATGAAAAAATAATTGCGGCGTTTTTGGAGTTAAAGGCAGGATATACGCCTCTTGCAGACGGTACTGTAGTGGTGAAAATCGGAGAAAATATTTTGGATATAACCCTTGAAAAAGGTGTTACAACTGTTACCAAGAGTCAAAAACAGCCCACTGTTGAACTGTGCGAATTTGAGGCAATGCGACAGCTTTTTTCGGCTCAGTCTAACCTTAATGGAGAATTGAATGCACTGCCTGACTTTGCAAAAGGTTGGTTCCCTTTACCGCTTTATATCTCGTCGGTTGATGTATGCTAACACCGATTGGAATACTTAATAAATATTTTGGTTATGATAGCTTTAGAGAAGGGCAGGAGGATATCATTACCGAGATACTTAATAACCGTGACCTGCTTGGTGTGATGCCAACAGGTGCCGGCAAATCGATATGCTACCAGATACCGGCAATGGTAAAGCCCGGTATTGCCTTAGTTATTTCGCCACTGATATCCTTAATGAAAGATCAGGTGCAAAGCCTTATTGAGGCGGGGATTCCGGCAGCGTATATAAACTCCTCCTTAACCCCGACTCAAATTGAAAAGGCGATGTATTTTGCAAAAAACGGGAAATATAAAATTATCTATGTGGCGCCGGAGAGGCTGTTGACCGGATACTTTCTATCCTTTGCAGAGCAGACCGAAATTTCTATGCTCACGGTGGATGAGGCACACTGTATTTCTCAGTGGGGACAGGACTTTCGCCCGAGCTACAGAGACATACCTGAATTTGTTAATCGTCTGCAAAAGCGTCCACCGGTATCTGCCTTTACGGCAACCGCAACGAAAAAGGTTCAACAGGATATAGTGGAGCTTTTAAGACTTAACGAACCAAAAAGTTTTGTCACCGGATTTAATCGAGAAAATCTGTATTTTCAGGTGGAAACACCGAGAGATAAATATTCGGCAGTAGAAAGATTTATTAAAGAAAATTCAAACAAATGTGGGATTATCTACTGTTCCACGAGAAAAAATGTTGAGGAACTCTGTATAAGACTAAACGACAGGGGCTTTTCAGCAACCAGATATCATGCAGGGCTGTCCGATGATGAACGTCACAATAATCAAAACGACTTTTTGTACGACAGGGTTGTATATATGGTAGCCACAAATGCATTCGGAATGGGGATAGATAAATCTAATGTTAGCTTTGTTATCCATTACAATATGCCTAAGGATTTAGAGAGCTACTATCAGGAGGCAGGCAGAGCCGGGCGAGACGGCAGTAACGCAAAATGTCTGTTGCTTTACAGTGGTCAGGACGTTAGAACAAACGAATGGATGATAAAAAATGATAAGGATAAGACCTTTCCGGATGAGGAGACGGAGCGTATTGTTAAGGAAACAGCTTTAAGCCGTCTAAAAGAAATGACCTTTTACTCAACTACTACCGAATGCCTGAGAGGTTATATACTTCGATATTTTGGTGAAAAACCTCCGTCATACTGTGGAACATGCGGTAGCTGTGACACTAACTTTGAAACCGAGGATGTCACCATAGATGCTAAGCAGATTTTGTCCTGCATAAAAAGGGTGGGGGAGCGATATGGCGCCACCTTTATTATAGATGTGTTGCGTGGTTCAAAAAATGAAAGACTTTTAAGGTTAGGGTTAGACATGCTACCGACCTATGGTGTTAGCAAGCGTTCTGCGACGGTTCTGCATAGCATAATAAGGCATCTTTTGGCAGAAGGTTACATAGTAAAGACCGATGACGAATATCCCGTTTTAAGGCTTTCACAATCTGCCGATGAGGTTTTATCACATGGCGACGTTGTAGCCATGAAAATTGTAAAAGAGCGTGTACTATTGACCGGGAAAAAGACGAAATCCGAGGTTGTGGATGTTCTGCCAAAGGACAAACAGGCGCTATTCGAGAGATTAAAGTCAGTAAGATTTAAGCTTGCCACCGCACACAATGTGCCTGCATTTGTAATATTTACCGACAAAACGCTCATAGATATGAGTGCAAAATTGCCTCAAAACGAGTTGGATTTTTTGCAGGTATCCGGCGTTGGCGAGGAAAAATTAAAACGATATTCCGGGGCATTCCTTGAGGAAATACGTAATTATATGAGTAATGAGGGACTATGACGATAAATCGTCTATGTCCCTCATTTTGATAACATTTAATAGAAATGGTTAAACCGTTATCTCTACAGCGTGAATCTCTGCACCTTCATTTAAAATACGGCTAATCTCGGTAAATATAATATTTGGAAGATTATCCTTGTCTGCAATTGCAGAGGTCGGTTTTCTTTTGCCTTCGTAATATTCATCGTCGGTAGGAAGTTCGTCAAACCTTTTTGAAGAAATAAACGAGGTATGCTCAGCCATTACCCCCATAAATCGTCGACCTATCTGTTCGGTTTTTTCCATATCGCCGTCCACAGCTTTTAACTCCGTGGAAAACTGCTGTAACTTTAGACTGTTTATGCGAGAAACTTCATCCTTTGTGTTTGCACGCTGTAACGATTTTTTATAGGCACGCCGCTCCTCAATAACCTCTACAGCTTTGCTATAGAGTTCATGGTTGTTTGCCCGAAGATATTTTAGCTCATCCTCGGTGGGGACACCACCAGCCTTCAGCTTTGAATCGATAGCAGCAATCTTGTTGCTTTTTCTGATATCCGCAGCCTGACGCTCCAGTTCTTTTATTTCCTTTTGCCTTTCGCTCAGCTCTTCAAGGCCGCTTATTAGGGTCCCTTCCTGTTTTTTTAGCTCGAACTTCTGTGTAAGCTCCAGTTGTTTTATGTGATTATGCAGTGAACCGCCAACAAAATTAAGATGTACCATATCAACACCTATGTGTTTTGTATCTTAAAAATAATATCGGCAGCATATTGAAAAAACTTAATAGTAAATCATTTATTTTTTCAGAAATAACAACCAAATAATATGGCAATATGTTGTTTATAATCACTAAATATTTTTAATGAACAAAATTTTCAGCTAAATCCATTAATTCTTTTGATGCGGTCACCGTGCCTCCGGTGATATCATCAAAGAATTTTTCATCCGGTACTATAATCCAGTGATCTTCGCCTTTAATCATCTTAATGTCTGTTTCAGTTTCCATTGTTTCTATGTCGGAGGAACTCAACTTTTCAATTAAAGAGTCTACGGACTGTGCAGTTATTTCCTGCATCTCAACCTCGCCGAAAAGCATACTTTTTGTGTAGTTGACAGCAAAATCCTCTACCATACCCTGTACAAGATTTTCGCCGTCCGGTGTTGTTAAGATTACTGAAATGATTGCAGTGTCGTTAGTTGTTATGCTATCTACAACAGTGAAATCAAGCATTTTATAGAGTTTAACGGTTATATCGGTTGCAATGCTCTCAGCAGTTTTTCCGTTAAGCTGAAAGTCTTCAAATGATGTTAAATCAAAACTACCGAAGGATGATGGCTCAGCATCTATATATAATGCCAAGGTATCAAACTCACCGTTTTTCAGTGCGGTGAATGCCTCGGATAGGCTCTCCTCCGGTGTCGGAAATTCATCCTCCTCCGACTGTGAGGAGCTGGTAATACTTTCAATATACTGCTCGTTTGTACAACTAACCAAAAAAATAATGAGGGATAATATTAGCGAATATTTAATTAATTTCATATATCGACTCCATTTGTAATACTTTTGAGATTATTATAGCCTTAATTTTTAAATATAGTCGTTATAAAAATAAATTATATCGTTTCTTCATCAGACTCATTCGGCTTATTTAGTGGGATAATGTCGAAAAGGTAGTCATCCTTTATCGGTTCTTTCCTGTTCTTTTTACCATAAAATATCGAGCTGCATACTAATACAGTAAATGGAACTGTAAGCAATATTCCGATACTGCCGATAACTGCCTGCAATATTTCAACGAGTACCAGCTCGGAATTGATTATTGTCAGAAGATCGTCATTATAAACGGTTATCAAAAGTATCATCACGAGGGAGGATCCCACATAGGCTAATACAAGGGTGTTCATCATAGTTCCGATAATGTCGTGACCTATGTTTAAACCACTCTTAATCAGCTTAAGGCGTGTGGGATTTTCCATGGTGTCCGATAGCTCCTTCATGGAGGAGGAGAGCGACATGGAAACGTCCATGATCGCACCGAGAGCGCCTATCACAATTCCACTCCAGATTATTTCATGCAGACTAAACCCTATGTCCTTACCAAAGTATGCGAGGTAGATGTGCTCCTGGCTTACGACACCGGTAATCATAAAAATTTTGTTAGCGGCAAAGGATAGCCCTGCAGCTATAACAACACCTAAGATGTTTCCGGCAATTGCACAGTAGGTTTTGCTGTTCGATCCATTTAGCAACATTAGGCTCATAATAACGATATATATTGTTACACCGCCGGTTATCAAATAAATGTTGTATCCTGCAAGAATTGTAGGTATATAAACTACAAAGATTGCCGCAAGTGTTAGTGCGAGGGAAATTATTGCCGAAACCCCCTTGCCTCTGCCGATAAAGATGACGAGTAGCAAAAAGATTGCAATCAGACCGATTATAAGGTTTATTCTATTATAGTTTGCCATAACCCAGGTGTCGGCCATGACATCCCCGGTGGCTGTTTTGGTCAGTAAAACATTGTCACCGACCTCTACCTGTCGTATTGAGTCGTACAGATAGCTGTCATGGTACTGTAACGCCGTTACGGTGTCCCCTTCAAATTCGCCAGAGGAAATACGAGCAACAAACTCTATTACAAGAGTTTCACCTAAGCTTACATCGTCAGACAAAACATTTCCCTGTGATTCCACCTTTGAAATTGTGATTACCTTTGACGGATAATAATCAGCACCTATATACTCTGTTCTATAGGTTATACTTTCAGCAAATATCAGAAAAAAAACGGTGGACAGTATTATGATAACTGTCGAGATAACCAGATCAAATTTATTTATTTTCATTAAGAAGTCCTTATTTATAAAATAGTACTGACGATGATTATATAACTATTATACGTTTTTGTCAATGTCTTAAGAGTCCTGAACGCAGCAATTGAACGTAAGATATACCGATTGACAAATGAAATGCATACAACTATAATTATACAATAGGGCATAATTTAACAAGTATTTTTAATACACAAGATGGATATTATGCATTGATAGGATGGTGGATATATTAAAATTATTAGGCTATAAATGAAAGGAACTGTAAAAAATGAATGATAGTGAAGCTGTTTCAAAGGGTGTAGTCAGAAGGTTTATGGCCTACTATAGACCACATCTTAGAATGTTCGTTTTTGATATGTTTTGTGCACTGTCTGTTGCGTTGTTAGGCTTGGCATTTCCGCTTGTTACAAGAAGGATTATCGAAGAAAGCATTCCGAACGGCGATATGAGTGAGCTTTTTCTGCTTGGGTTATTGTTAGTTGTTATTTATCTCGCCATTGCCCTTTTCACGTACTTTATTAACTATTACGGGCATATGATGGGAGTTCATATTGAGGCGGACATCAGGCAAGATTTGTTTTGCCATCTTCAAAAGCTGTCATTTAAATATTATGACAAAAATCGTACCGGACAGATTATGTCTAAGACGTTAAACGATCTTTTTGACATAACCGAACTTGCGCATCATGGACCGGAGGACATTTTTATATCAATGGTTATGCTTTTCGGTTCGAGTATAATAATGTTTAATATAGAGTGGAGGCTCACCCTATGCATATTGTTCTTTTTGCCTATAATAACATGGTTTGCCATAATGAGACGAAAAAAGATGAAAGTAGCTTTCGGAGAGGTTAGGGAGAAGATAGGAGATGTTAATGCACAGGTTGAGAGTAGCATCAGCGGTATAAGGGTTGTACAATCCTTTACCAACGAGGAATATGAGGCAGGTAAATTTTTTGCCGGAAACAGCTTGTTTAAGGGGGCGAAAAAACTTTCCTACAATGCCATGGCAACTTTTATGAGCGGAATGGAGCTCCTTACAAACCTTGCTAACGGAATGGTGTTAATCATAGGCGGTCTATGCATCTTCTATGATACTATGCAGCTTGAAGATCTGGTTGTTTTCCTGCTCTACATAAATATAATATTACAACCTGTTAGGCGACTTACAAACTTTACACAGCAGTTTGAGCAAGGAATGAGCGGATTTAGGCGCTTTTTAGAGGTGATGGATACCGAGGTGGAAATTGCAGACTCACCCAAAGCTGTCACACTCGGCAATGTAAAGGGCGACATCGCCTTTGATTCGGTCTCCTTCAGCTATAATGAAGGAGAGGATGTGCTAAACGATGTTGATCTAAAAATTCCCGCCGGTAAAACCGTTGCACTCGTTGGCCCTTCCGGGGGAGGTAAAACAACAATATGCCAGCTTATCCCAAGGTTTTACGACTGTATTTCAGGAAATATCACTCTGGACGGCATTGATGTACGTGATATTAAGTTGAAAAGCCTAAGAAGTGCAATAGGAATCGTTCAGCAGGATGTTTTTTTGTTTGCCGGTACCATAGCCGAGAACATAAGATACGGAGACACTACGGCCACCGAAGCACAGGTAATAGAGGCCGCAAAACATGCAAAGGTACATGATTTTATCATGAGCTGTCCCGATGGATATAAAACCAATGTCGGCGAACGTGGCATAAGACTTTCAGGCGGTCAAAAGCAGAGGATAAGCATTGCGAGAGCATTCCTGAAAAATCCTCCGATACTTATTTTAGATGAGGCTACTTCGGCACTGGATAACCAGACGGAACAGCTAATTCAGCAATCGTTAAATGAACTCTCTAAGGGACGCACAACGGTTGTGATTGCACACCGAATGTCAACCATTAAAAATGCTGATACAATTGCGGTGTTGACCGACGAAGGCGTTGAGGAAATGGGCACGCATGAACAACTCTATGACAAAAAAGGATTATACTTTTCACTTTATAACGCTCAATTTGAATAACTCATTTTGAATATAATATTTCTTTTAATACTAAAGTTTTTATATTCTCGGACGTAATATATTATTGAGTATAATATTTTACACACCGGAAAGGAAAAGATATACTATGATTATTTCAAATACACAGAACACATCGGCGTTAAACAGCATTAAGTCTGATGATGATTTGAAGAACCAGAATTCAGTGAAAGCTTTGCAGGCCGAACGATATGACACCTTTGTTAAGCAGGGCGAGACGACCGAGAGCGTAACATATCAGCCGCCCAAAAAGCTGACCAAGGAACAGGTTGACGAAATTAACAGGCAAAGAGTAGAATCCACAATTCGCATCATGACAGATGCGATACAAAACAACCTAAAAACCCAGGCGGCACAAGTAGACGGAGTTTTTGAGTTTAACACCGACTCTGCCGATCTACTGACAGAAATATTCGGCAGTGTAGAGGCGGCATATCCTACACCTGCGACAACTCCTGAGGGAGCACTTGCCGATATTTCCGAAGGTGGAGCATATTCGGTTGAGGCGGTTTCCGAGCGTATCTTAAAGATGGCAACCTCTATTGCTGGGGACAATCCGGAACTACTTGCCGAGCTGAAATCGGCAGTCCAGGAGGGTTTTGTGGCGGCAGGTCTTGACCTAAACACAGGCGACGGAATGCCGGAGATAACAATGGATACCTACAATCATGTTATGGCAGAATTTGACAAGTTATTGGGTGAAGAGTAGCTACGGTTTGCCCTACCTTCTGACAAGTTAACTTTTTCTTACATACAAATTTTGTTCTCGTAATTTTATGTTTGGGTTGCTTGTAGTATGAGTTGGGGCATATAATAGATATTCATTACAAAATCACCTGTAGAAAACAAGCTGACACCTTTTAATAAGCGTCAGCTTGTTTTTATGTATGTGTAAAATACAACTATATAATAAACTTATCAGTCAACCATCTTGAAAAATTCGAGCACCTCGCCGTTAAGTCCGTACACGAATGCTATGTGTAGTTTTATCGGGTGTGGTTTTGCATCATCTATCGGTACAATTTTGGGTTCTATGTTTGGTTTTGCTCCTGCATTAATTGCGACGTTATATGCAGCTTCGATGTCCTCCGCCTTAATTGCAAGGTGGAAAAATCTTCCCTCTGCAGGCTCGTTCGCACCGCCTGCAAAAATTTCAACAATTGTTCCGTCACCCATATCAAGCATTGCGATTCTTCCATCGCCTTCTCCCCACATGAATTTACAGCTAAAGCCGAGTGCTTTGTAAAATTCCATCGATTTTTCAAAGTCGTTTACCCTTAATGCGATGTGATGAAATCCTGCTCCCTTAATAATGTCATTCATAAATATAGTTTCCTTTCTTGTTTTTTCTTATTATATATCTAAAAATATAATTTGTCTATAAAATAACATTAATTGATATTGATTTTTTTATTTAATAGTAGTAAAATGAATTTATTGTATTTCGACTTAAGGAGTTAAAATGACAGGAAACATGAAGGTCTCGATAATGACCGATATAGGAAAGCTTGAGTTCACCGAAAGACCTATTCCACAGCCAAAGGATAATGAAGTTTTGGTAAAACTTGAATATGTAGGAATTTGCGGAAGCGATATACATTATTTTGAAAATGGGCGTATCGGAGATAAAATTGTAAAGCCTCCTTTTGTTTTGGGTCATGAGGCATCCGGAACGGTTATGGAAACAGGGGCAAACGTTACCAATCTTAAGATAGGAGATCGAGTTGCATTAGAGCCCGGTACAACCTGCGGGAACTGTGAATTCTGCCGTAAAGGGAAGTATAATTTATGCCCAGACGTAGTGTTTTTTGCGACACCACCGGTGGATGGTGTTTTTCAGGAATATGCGACACATGAGGCAGTAAAGTGTTTTAAACTCCCCGATAATGTCAGCACCCTTGAAGGTGCCATGATAGAACCTCTCGCAATAGGTTTTCATGCAGCAAAGCAGGGAGGTGCCGAGGTTGGCCAAACAGCCATTGTTTTCGGTGCGGGATGCATAGGTCTTGTATCTATGCTCGCTCTAAAGGCGATGGGCGTATCCAAGGTGATAGTAAGTGATGTGCTTGATAACCGCCTTGAAAAGGCTCTGCAACTTGGCGCCGACGAGGTTATAAATGGTGCAAAGGAGAATGTGATAGAGGTATTAGCCAATGAAGGTATCGATCTTGCTATCGACACATCTGGCTCTGAAGTAGCTGTAAACACTGCGGTACAGGTTGTAAAAAAAGGCGCTAACATTGTTCTTGTCGGGTATAGTGGCAGCGGATCTTCAAATTTGCTTACCAGCCAGATTACCAACAAGGAACTTACCATTAACACGGTGTTCCGTTATCGTCACGCCTACCCTATGACCATTGCAGCCGTTGCAGCAGGGAAGGTGCCTCTTAAAGGTTTGGTTTCCGATATATTTGATTTTGATGATCTGCAAAATGCAATGGAACAATGTGCAAATCACAAGGACAAGATAGTAAAAGCGGCTGTAAAGCTTTAAACTATATGCGCGAGTTTGTTATAGACATCATGCCGTCATCCGATAGTACAAATACCATAGCTGTTTATCGAATGGAACCTGAGAAAGGACACGCCGTAGGTATTGTTCAGATTGTACATGGGATGACCGAGCACGTTGAGCGATACCGAGACTTTGCAAATTTATTGTGCAACGTCGGATACATTGTTGTGGGACACGATCATCTGGGGCATGGAAAAACCTCCGACATGGGAGGGAAGGATGGATATTTTGGGAAAAAGGGTAGCCATCAATACTTGCTAAGTGATATAAAAAACCTGTTTGACGATAGCAAAAAAAGATATGGAAATCTCCCTTTTTTTATGTTCGGTCACAGTATGGGCAGTTTTTTTGCACGTGTTTTTTGTTACACATATGATACATTGCCGGATGGTTTAATAATAAGCGGAACCGGTGGACCTAATCCACTCAGCGGCTTTGCTGTAAGGCTTGCCGATTTTATTACCTCAACAAAGGGAGACCACGCATATTCCGATATGCTTAATGATCTTGCATTCAGAAACTTTTGTGTTAAAATTAAAAATCCACGTACCACTATGGATTGGCTTACGAGGGATCCCGAAGTTGTCGATAGATATATGGCGGATAAAAAATGCACCTTTAAATTTACTGCCTCGGCATTAATGGAACTTTTCACCATAAACAACAAGGCGAATAAGCTTAGCAATGTACGAAAGACGCCAAAATCTTTGCCGATTATCTTTATAAGCGGCGAGGAGGATCCGGTCGGCCTTTTCGGTTCCGGTGTGATAGAAGCATATACACTTTACCAAAAAACCGGGATAAAGGATTTAAGCTTAAAGCTTTATCCTGATGCGAGACACGAACTACACAACGAGATTAATAAGGAAGAGGTATTTGACCAGCTGATAGGCTGGATTAATGCACACAACAACCATGATAATACAACTCAATGAAATTAAAAAAGGATTCGGTTCCAATGAAATCCTAAGCGGGGTAAATGCAATAGTTTCGGCGGGTGACCGCATTGCGATTATTGGTCAGAACGGAGCCGGAAAAACTACATTACTGAAAATATTAACCGGCGAATACTATCGGGACGATGGCGAGCTCCATATTGCTAAAGGACTTAGAATAGGCTATCTCTCACAACACAACGATTTCGTCGAGGGCAGTACAGTATTAAGCGAGATGAAATCTGCCTACAGCTTTGCAAGGCAGGCAGTTGAAAGAATGCGTGAGATTGAACAGCTCATGGCGAATGACCACAACAATGCCGAACTTATAGCCGAACACGATAGGGCAGAACGGATTGTTCTCGCAAGTGACTACTATAATGCTGATACAAGGATAAATGTCCTGCTTAACGGATTTGGTTTTGACAAAAGTTATAACGAAAGAAAAACCGCAATCCTTTCGGGCGGTGAGGCAACAAGGCTTCGTCTTGCTAAACTACTATTAAATGCCCCGGATGTTCTGCTGCTGGATGAGCCGACGAACCATCTGGATTTTGCGACAATATCCTTTTTAGAGCAGGAGCTAATGCGCTTTAAAGGGTCTATTATTTCGGTGACACATGATCGTGCATATATCGACAATGTGTGTAATATCATCTGGGAAATTGAGGACGGTAAGGTTGAGATTTTCAAAGGACGGTTTGAAAACTATGTTGAAGAGAAAAACGCCGGCTTTGATTTACAACAAAAGCAACATGACGCCGATGTTAAGACGGCAAAAAAATTAGAGGATTACATTGCGAGAAACAAGGTTAGAGCTTCCACCGCAAAGATGGCAAAAAGTCGTGAAAAACAGCTTGCAAAACTTACAATAGCCGATAGACCGAAGATAAAAACCAACAGATTGAAATTTGGGTTTGATATATGCAGTGAGCCATACAAGGAGGTTTTGACATGTAAAAACCTCTATATCTCAGCTGGAGAAAAACAGCTGATAGATGACGTTGACTTTAGTATGCTAAAGCAGGAAAAGATTATCCTTGCCGGCGAGAACGGCTCCGGAAAATCTACTTTATTAAGGGCACTTGCACAGGAACATAAGTCCACAGGTAGTATAAGGTTCGGAATAGGAACAGAGCTATCCATCTTTCGACAACATCAACAGCTGAGATCCGGAAGGGTTATTGATGCAATTAGGGCGTTGAGACCTAAATTTACTGAGCAGGAGGCGAGAGACCTACTCGCTAAATTTATGTTTAGGGGTGACGAGGTGTTTGCCGATTGCACAACCCTTTCCGGAGGTGAGTCGGCTAGGTTGAGACTTGCTGAAATGACACTGGAACGGTCCAATTTTTTAATGATGGACGAGCCTACCAACCATCTTGACCTATTTACCCATGAAAGCCTGACCGAGGCGCTGTGCGGATACGAAGGAACTCTTCTCATAGTTTCGCATGATCGCTATTTAATGACAAGGTTAGATTGTCCTATATATTATATAAAGGATAAAAAACTTACCCGCTTTGAAAGATATGACGATATGTCTCGGTGGTTTGGTGCAAAGCAAGATGCACCAACAACCCCTGTTAAGGAGACGGTAAAAAACAAGGCAGAGGATAGGAAAAAAAGAGCAGCCGCAAGACAGCGACTGCGTGAGGTTGAGATGGAGCTTGAATCTTCTGAAAAATTGATTGCTGAGCTGACTGCCGAGATGCAAAACCCCGATATAAGTACAAATCACGGAAGGCTGGCGGAGCTTGCAAGACAGATTGAGGATGCACACAAAAGGCACGATGATGCATATCTCGAATGGGACGAGCTGATAGACGAGGATGACTAACTTTTTTTTGGAGAAAAGTCGGCAAGTGGAGAGGAAGCAATTACTTTTCTTAGCTGTTCATCCGAAATATGAGTATAAATCTCGGTTGTGGACACATGTTCGTGACCGAGTATTTCTTTTAGTGCAAGCATATCAGCACCGCCATATCTATATAGCAAGGTTGCAGCGGTATGCCTTAGCTTATGAGCCGAATATCCCTGGTTATCCAGCCCGGCTTTTTTTAAACTTTGTGCTATAATCTGCTGTATACGCCGTCCGGTAAGCCTTTTGCGTGTACGTGGGCTGATAAAAAGAGCATCTTCATCGATAATGTTTTCTATCTTAATACGTTCTTCCTTGTATGCGTCGATAGCTTCAATGCAGGATCTATTTAGATAGACTGTTCTTTCCTTATTTCCTTTACCTAAAACCTTGAGCTGGTCGGATCGTATGTCGCTTATATTAATTCCGCAGAGCTCCGAAAGACGCATACCGCAGTTAAGAAACAGAATGAGTATGCAATAAATTCGTGCGTCTAATACCTCATCTCCGGCAAGCAGTTGCTTACTCTCATCCAGCGAAAGATGTTTAGGTAGTGACCTTTGTATCTTTGGGGTTTCGATATCCTTGACCGGGTTGACAGATAGCACCCCGGAGTCGATAACCAGATATTTATAAAAACCCTTTATTGCTGATAGCTTCCTTGCTCTTGCTGTAGCACCGATTCCGGAGTTCTTGCCCTCAATTGTTTCACGGTCAAAGGCGAGAAAATTCATAAATTGAAGTATTTCAAGCTTGGTAATTCCGGCGAAAAATTTCTCATCCAGTTTGGTAATATCACATCCGTTATCTATTGCTCCGCTAAAATTGCCGGCTCTTTTTTGCACTATATATCGTAGAAAAAGGCGAAGGTCAATATAATACGCATTTACCGTTCTTTTGGAGCGATTTTTTATGGAAACGAGGGTAGAAAGATAAGCCACCAGCAGGGGCGGGCAGTCATTGAAGGTATTACTTTTTGAAAAAACGTAGCTACTCATACACTATCCGAATTAACATATAATCAATCAAAATGAATTAATATATCATAATAATATATTATTGCATATTCCTTGTCAAGTGTTAAGTTACAATAGATAGGTGACAAATAAAAAAGGAAATAGACACCCAAAATG